>NZ_JBFTKO010000004.1:0-290854 GCF_056395985.1 Pedobacter sp. 05T44 | reverse complement strand
GGCTAAGTCATTGCTTTTACAGTATGGTACTGTAAAAAATGCGATGGAAAAACTGGTTAAAAATCACGACTGATTATTTTAGAACGCTAAATATAAAACTTTGAAATACATTTTTATTTGTTGTTTGTGGGCGCTCCTGGTCATATCTGGTTATGCGCAGTCTGGTGCGCCTAAAGTGCAGTTGATTCCAGCGCCTGCACAGTTGAACCTGAAAAGAGGGAGCTTTATTGTCGGTAGTAATACTGTAATTCATTATTCAGATGCTACCTCAAAGAAGAGCGCCGTTCAGCTTCATGAATACTTGTACGAAAACTATGGCATTAACCTGAGACTTCTTTCCGGAAAGCCTGAAAAATCGAACCAGGTAATTTCTTTTGTATCTGCAAAGGCAAGGGTCAAGGAGTCGTATACACTTAGGGTAGGTGCGGCAGTAATTGAAATTACGGGCGACGATGCAGGTATGTTCTATGGCTTACAGACGCTATTTCAGTTGATCAGCGTAAAGGATCAGAAACCTGAAGTTCCCTGTTTGGAGATTAGCGATAGCCCTCGCTATGCTTACAGAGGAATAATGCAGGATGTAGGCTACCATATCTATCCGGTTTCCTTTATTAAAAGCCAGATTGAGATGCTGGCAAAATACAAGATGAATGTATATCACTGGCATCTTACCGAAGACCACGGCTGGCGAATTGAGATTAAAAAATATCCCAAACTTACCTCTGTAGGTGCTTTCCGTGCCGGTACGCAAATCAGTAATTACACAGATTCGCTTAATGGTAATGACCACCTGCCTTATGGTGGTTTTTATACACAGGACGAGATCAGGGAGGTGGTTGCCTATGCAGCAGAAAGACATGTCACAGTTATCCCAGAAATTGAACTGCCAGGACACTCCCTGGCAGCGCTGGCGGCTTACCCGGAATTGGCTTGTGGTGACAATCCCGGGCCATTTAAAGTCGCTGAGCACTGGGGCATATTTGAAGATGTGTATTGTGCAGGCAAAGAAAATACCTTTAAATTCCTGGAAGACGTGCTCACAGAGGTTATGGCGTTATTCCCTTCTCCTTATATTCATATCGGAGGTGATGAATGCCCTAAAGAACGCTGGAAGGTCTGTAAATTTTGCCAGAAACGGATTAAAGACAATCACCTGAAAAATGAATTTGAGCTGCAGAGTTATTTTGTAAAAAGGATCGAGAAATTTGTGAACTCCAGGGGGAGAAAGATTATTGGCTGGGATGAGATCCTCGAGGGTGGTCTTGCACCAAATGCAACAGTAATGAGCTGGCGTAACATAGAGGAAGGGATCAAAGCTGCAAAACAGGGACATGATGTTGTAATGTCACCCCTTTCACATGTTTATTTCGATTTTATACAGGGCAAACGGGAGCTGGAACCCCTGGCCATCGGTTGGGGCTACAATTCTTTGCCGCGGGTTTATAACTATGATCCTACACCTGCAGTGCTCTCTGATAAAGAGAAAGAACACATCATCGGGGTTGAGGCAGCCATATGGACAGAACACATGGATACACACCGCAAGGTAGAATACATGCTCTATCCTCGCTTAATGGCATTGGCTGAGATTGCCTGGACACCTCTTGAAAAGAAGGATTCGGTTAGCTTTTTTGAGGAAAGGCTACCGAAGCATCTTGCCGTTCTGGATAAAACAGATAAAATATACCGGGTGCCTGGTCCAATAGGTCTTTCGGATACTACTCTGATTGGAGCGGATTTTAACCTGGAACTTAAGGTCCCTGTTGAGGGCGCGAGAATCTATTATAATTTTGAAGGTCAGGATGCCAGGGAAACTGATTTTGTATATGAAAAACCAATACGGATTATACTAAATAAGGGCGAGCGCAGGGCTTTAAAGTCTATTGTGATCACCCCATCTGGGAAACGAAGTGTAAATACGACAACTATTTTCAAAAACCCTTAACCATATTCTTCTAATGTATCTGAAAATCCTAAATAAAATAACCCGTCTGCTCATTTGCAGTTTGTGTTGCATCAGTTTTACTGGCAATGCCCAGGTGCTGTACAAATCGGGCTTTGCCAAAACCAGCATTGAGCCCTCAACGTATCCGTTTTCCCTGACTTTGGCTGGTTACGGTTACCCCAGGGAAGGACGTTTTAGCCTCGACTGGATAAAAAAAACAGCATTGCAGAACTGCACGGCTTTTACTGGAAATAATGAGGCGTTATTTGTAATAAGCAATAACCAGTTGCTGATGACAAAGGCGGCAGAGACCCTGAATTGGAAAGGCATTGGGAAGAGCGATGGCATAACCGCGCTTGCTGCCGGAAAAAAACTACTTTATGCGGTAAATGATAAGGGAGAGATTTTACAGTCCGGTTTTTCCGGTACGTTAAGCTGGAAAAAGTTAGCTGCCCTCCAGGGGGTAGTAAGTATTACGATTTTTAATGACATTCTCTATGTGGCTGATCAAAATGGGGTAATCAGCTTTTCGAATTTAAAAAGCAAAACACTAAACTGGACAAAGCTGAGCAGTTTAAGTAGCCTTGTCAGCATGGTTTCTTATGATGGGGCTTTGTATGGATTAACTGCAAGCGACGATCTGATGAAATTGGATCTTAAACATAGAAATGCAGCCTGGACGAAAATTGCGAGATACAACGGTGTATCTTACGATGTACACCTAAAATCCATAGCAGTAGGAAACCATACTTTGTATGGCCTAACTAAGGATAATTCTGTGTTTGCCGGTAAACACCTAACAACAGGTGATCTTTCAGTTACTGCACTGGCAGTATCATCAGGCAAGCAAACGGTGGTTGTGGTGGGCGCAGATCTCTGTGGCCTTGGTTATGACTTTGTAACTTCAGTTAAACAGGAGGTTTATAGAAAATACCGCATCCCGGCAGCAGCAGTCATGGTAAATTCCTCGCACACACATTTTGGACCCGTAGCACAGCACTGGCCAGCTTGGCCTGAGTTTGTTCAGCAACCAGATAGTTTATACATGAATGGAACATTGAGACCTGCCATTGTGAAAGCGATAGGAGCAGCAATCAAAGCTATGCAACCGGCCGACCTATATTTTGGCAGGGGAAAAACTGCGATAGGTGCAAATAGAGCACTTACCGGAGCACATGTGCCTTATGATAATGATGTAGATGTATTGAGTGTGGTTAATAAAAAGAACCAACAGAGAACGCTGTTATTTTTAACGGGCTGTCATGCGGTTTTCAAGAACGAGGGCGCCGAGATGTTTACCATTAGTCCTAATTTTCCGGGGGTGACCAGAAAGTTACTTACCGATAAGAACAGTATTTCCAATGCCATGTTTATTCAGGGTTGTGGGGGCGACATTAACCCGGTTGATGAAAATCATCAGAGAACAGGAGCATCACTCGCCGCTGATGTACTATCTGTCTTAAATCGCCCACTGCAAAAACTGGATGGTGAGATTAGCTTTTACATGGACTCTATCAATTTTCCTGTAAAAAAATGGACAGAGCAGGAAATGTTGGCTTTCAGGGAAGAGAATGATAAGCATAACGAAAATGTAGAAGAAGAAAAGAATGTTCGATGGGCCGACCGCATGCTTGATCTGAATAAGGCTGGGAAAATACCGGCGTCCATGCCTGTCTATATTCAGACGTTCAATATCGGTAACTGGAAATTGATTGGATTGTCACGTGAGGTAGTTACTGATTACAGCCTGGGTATTAAGAACCTTTGGCCAGGCAAACTGGTAAGTGTAGCTGGTTATTGTAATGACGTGTCTAGCTATTTGCCTACCTCCCGGCATATCAAATCCGGTACTTATGAAGGTTTCGGCTCATTTTTCTGGTATGCTCAACCCGCTATATTTCCGGAATCAGTTTATGAAACTGTAATCGATAAAGTAAAGAATGAAAATCGTTAGGGTATGGATGTCATGACTAAAGAAATTCCTGCCGTCAAGGTAGAAAATAACCTGCTTAACCCATTGATCATCATTGGTGTATTGTTCTTTATTTTTGGTTTTGTGACCTGGCTAAGTGCAGTGCTGATCCCTTACTTGCAGATTGCTTGTGAGCTCAATAATTTCCAATCCTACCTGGTAGCTTTTGCTTTTTACATTTCCTATTTTGTGATGGGTGTTCCATCCGGATGGCTTTTAAAAGCTACCGGATTTAAAAAAGGAATGTCGCTCGGATTGCTGCTTGTCGCAGCAGGCTCCTTGCTTTTCATCCCCGCTGCTTTGAACAGGCAGTACGCTATTTTTTTGCTCGGGCTTTTTGTACAAGGTGCGGGACTTACTGTATTGCAAACGGCTTCAAATCCGTATGTGACCATTCTGGGTCCCAGGGAGAGCGCAGCAAGAAGGATCAGTTTTATGGGGATATGTAATGGTATTGCCGGAGCAATGGCCCCTGTAATCCTGGGTGCAGTAATCCTAAATGATGCAGACGCATTGAAAAGTAAACTGGGTTCCTTAAATGGTGCCCAAAAGCTTGTCGAATTAAATGGGCTGGCGGCTAAGGTAATTCTGCCATATGCAATTATTACATTGGTGCTTATCGCATTGTCGGCGGTGATCTACTTTTCTGCTTTACCCGAAATTGACGAGGAAGAACTGGATGCAGCTGAGAATGATCTGGAAAAAAGTACAAAGACTTCCGTTTTTCAATTTCCGCACCTGATCATTGGGGTTTTAGTGTTGTTTGGGTATACTGGTGTAGAAGTAATCGCAGGGAATAGCATTATTGGCTATGGGGCCTATCAGGGTATTCCACTGACAATGGCTAAATTTTTTACTTCTTTTACACTGATTAGCATGCTTGCCGGATACCTGATAGGGATTATATGCATTCCCAGGTATTTTAGTCAGGAAACAGCACTTAAGAGTTCTGCAGTATTAGGTATTGTATTCACAGTACTGGCTATGTTCAGCACGGGTTTAACCTCAGTCGTTTTTGTGGCCCTGCTAGGGCTGGCAAATTCATTGATGTGGCCGTCCATATGGCCATTAGCCATTTCAGGCCTGGGTAAATTTACCAAAGCGGGGTCTTCACTGTTGGTGATGGCAATTTCCGGCGCGGCAGTACTGCCACTTTTGTATGGGTACTTAGCAGACCATATGAACCCCCAGCAGGCCTATTTGATGGTGATCCCATGCTATCTGGCAGTGGGTTACTATGCAATCGCCGGTCATAAAGTGGGAAAGAAGAATAGCTGATTTATTTAAACAACGGAAGCATGATTTTAATAGCCGACAGTGGCTCAACTAAAACAGACTGGTGCCTGATCAAGAACTCGGGCAAGAGCCTTTACTTTAAAAGCGAAGGGTATAATCCTTATTTCTTTGCCAAATCAGCTATGATTGAATCCATTCGCAGTAGCATTTCTGTGCATATTGATCCAATGGAAGTTGCTACGCTTTATTTCTATGGTGCAGGCTGTGAGGCCGACAAAACCGGGTTGATGAATGAGGTATTGAGTTCAGTTTTTAGTAATTGCAAACAGTTATATGCAGATGTCGATTTGCTTGCAGCTGCAAGGGGGCTGCTCGGACAGAAATCCGGTTTTGCGGCGATACTCGGAACAGGAACAAATACCTGCATTTATGATGGAGTAAATATTGTTAAAAATATTGATTCACTGGGGTTTATACTGGGGGATGAAGGAAGTGGAGGTGCTATTGGAAAAAGGATTCTTAGTGATTACTTAAGGAATAAAATGCCATCGTCTGTTCGTATCCAATTCGAAAAGCTATACCGTTTTTCAGCTGAAGAGATTATCCATCAAGTGTATATCGAACCAATGCCAAATCGGTTTTGTGCCCAATTTGCTAAATTCCTTAATCATCCGGAAGTGGATGCAGATTACAGTTATCGGATAGTAAAAACATCTTTTCAGCAATTCTTCGAAAATCTGGTTAGCTGTTATCCCGGATATACAGCTTATTCATTCAATTGCGTAGGCTCAATTGCCTATCATTTCAAGAATGCACTGCTGGAGGTTTTAACTGAATTCAATATGAAGCCCGGGCTAATTATTCCCTCTTTAATTGAGGAGCTGGTAGCCTATCATCGGGCAAAATAAAATAAATCATCCGGGGGAGATGTTCATCTAATATCTATTGTTATCTGCCTGAGCAACATGTCTTTCAATATGGTGTACTGTAAACCTTAGGGTATCTCCAAGCCTTAATTTGATGAGTTTGGTTAGCGAGATCGGTGTTTTAGTTTTGGTCATGTTCACCTGTTCTGCCTGAGTTAATAATGACTTTAAATGTGCTTGCTGCATTAAAAAACGATCAATAGTTGTCACTGTCAGGCGCCTTCCAAAGGGGTTCATTTCCTTTGTTGTAGACATTTTTTTGATCCCGTCTGGTTTTATCTTTACCAGGTTCACAAAATAATCTCCAATGATACCGCTCTTAAAAATCCCTGAATTGCGTGTCACCTTTTGGGAACGAATCGCGCTTTCAATGACCGGAAGATAGAAGTCGCCATACAGGTTTAAATGTTCAATGCATTCTAAAATACTCCATTTATTTGGTGCAGATTTTTTATTCAACTCATCAATATTCAATTCTCTGAGCTGCTTAACTTTTTCGGTAGAATTTGCGGTTATAATTAAAAGATTCTCTATCAGTTGACTACTTATTATCTTCATCGTTGTTATTAATTTATACAAAAATGAAAAGAAACAATTTATTGGCTGTTGATTGAAATCAAGAATTTCGAATGCGACTCAAAGTTTCAGGAGTCATCCTAAGATAGGATGCTATATATTTTAATGGAACATGCTGAAATAGGTGGGGACTTCTTTGTAAGACCCGTTTTAAACGTTCTGTGGGAGAAACTGTGAGCAGATCAACTTCCCTCTCGATTTGTTCGATAATTACTGTTTCTAATAAAGATTTATAGCCGGCTAAACTATCAAGATCTCCATTTACTAACGCTGATACCTTTTCTTTAGGGAGCACTCGCAAAGTTGTTTTCCTGATGGCTTCAATATAAAATTCTGATGGACTTTCGCTAAAATAGGAGGCTAAAGAATTGATTATGGAGCCCTCAAAACCAAAGCGGATGCTTTGTTCTTCATATTCTGATAAAAGAAAAACCCGAACTGCACCTGATTCAACAAAGTATATGTTCCTTTCTATTTCTCCTTTCTTTAAAATAAATTCTCCTTTGGAAAAGGTCTTTTTAACTTCCGAAATCTTCAGTGAATTAATCAGATTAAAGGTAAAAGATTGTGTTTCATCCATGAATATAGCCGGTTTCTTTTTGGCAAAAATAACAGATTTTATGGCTTGGCTATGGACGTTGGTTGTGCATGGTGCTGCGCATGTATTCCTGAAACATGTTTTCCCGGAATCGTCTGTTGGCTATACGGCGTGATCTGCGGGTATAACTCCAGTAAAACAAAACCCAGATACTCAGAACTAAACCATATACAGGAAAGGGATTGGACATATTGGCTGCAGTGTATAATGCGCTGGCAGAAATCCCTAAGCTTAACAAAAGAAAGAAGACCGTTTTCATGACTGACAATTGTTAAATACTATACTAATTTACGAGGTAAATCGGATTGGTATTCAATAAATTATTCACAAGATTTCCACAATATTATCTTATTAACAATTCCCTTGTTTTTATGGGGCAATTGCTATATTGTGTACGTCTTTACAGATTAAGATAATCATCATACCTATGTATTTAACTTCGCTTCCTGATCACTCCAGCCCAGATTTTAACGAAGAGCTACACTTTAGCAGGTTTAAAGAACACAATGTTATTTTCAATACTACAAGCAGTTTTAGTTTTTGTGATGACCATGTAGGATGTTTGTCTTTCAAGACGATATTGGAAGGTGAAGAGTGGTATGGCATTAATAATCGCCGGCTGGCAATAAGGCCCGGACAATTCCTGATCCTTAACAATGAACAGAATTATTCGTGCAATATTGATACCCATGAAAGGGTTAGAGGGATATCGGTTTTCTTTAAAAAGGAATTTGCATCTTCAGTCTTCAACGACACATTAAAAAAAGATAATGAGTTATTAGACAATCCTTTTCTCATTCACAATGCACAACCTGAGTTTTTCCAGACGCTTAATGCTATTGAACCTGAAGTACAGTTTCAACTTGCAAGGCTGATTTCAGATCTTGAAACCCATGGTTATAATGGAGGTACCGAAGAACATCTTGTTTTTTTTCTTCATTATCTTATAAGCACGCTCAAATCAGAATCAAGACAGGCGGCCGAGGTTTCCGCGGTAAAGCTAAGCTCCAAAATGGAGATATACAAACGTCTGTGTATTGCCAAAGATTTCCTTCATTCCACGTTTATGGAAAAGCATGATTTAGATACACTCAGCAGTAACGCCTGTTTATCTGTTCCTCAGCTCGTAAGGCAATTCAAGTCTGTTTTTAAAACCACTCCGTATCAGTACCTGATCCAGATCAGGCTTGATCGGGCTGTTGAACTCCTTAAAAACAGCAATAAACCTGTACATGAGATCACCTGGCAATGTGGTTTTGAAAATGTCAGTGCTTTTTGTAGGGCCTTTAAATCTGCTTACGGCACCCAGCCTTTAATATTTAGAAAAGCTTACGCTTAAATTGAGCATTCTTGCATACGTTTAGTACAAATGACGGAATAATTTAGATCAATTTTTAAATCTGATCACGCTAACTCCAGTAATATTGAAACGAGCAATAACCTTAATCTTTTGTATTTTATTGATATCCCTTTGCCAAGCCCAGGATCAGGTGATACCACTTTATCCGTATGGTATCCCAAATTCAAAAAAAGTACCTCCAGATTATATAGAGCAGACTGATAGTTCTGGCCTGATTAGCAACGTTAGTGTTCCGACTATGCAGGCCTACTTTCCGGAGAAAGATAAGGCCAATGGCACTGCTGTAATTATTTTTGCAGGTGGCGGCTATTTTGTTCTGGCGCCAAAAAAATGCGTTGAGCTTGCAAATGCATTTAATGCACTTGGAGTTGCGGCCTTTGTTGTGAAATATCGTTTGCCCAGTGACAAAATCATGAAAGATAAAACAATAGGTCCCCTGCAAGACGCGCAAACCGCTATTAAGATCGTACGCAAAAGAGCTGGCGAATGGAACATAAATCCACTCAAAATCGGCATGATGGGATTATCGGCAGGGGGGCATCTGGTTTCTACAGCCGGTACTCAGTTAAATAGGGTAGTGATTGAAAACAATGAAAACATATCGCTTAGGCCAGATTTTATGATCTTGCTCTATCCGGTCATTATTTATGACCCCTATATATTCAGGACCAGGGAAAATTTAATCGGAAAGACACCTTCCCGACAGGCATTAAATTTATACAGTACCAATAGGCACGTAAGTGCCAAAACACCGCCTACATATTTGGTTCATGCTGCTGATGATGACGTTATTCCAGTAAAAAATAGTCTGAGTTTCTATGAAGCAATGCTTAAAGCTGGTGTTCCGGGTGAGTTGCATATCCTGCAATCAGGTGGACATGGATTTGGGATTTCTGATTCGGAAAACAAAAGTAACTGGTTTCCGAGTTGTCTGAATTGGATGCAAAAAAATGGTCTTCTTTAAAAATACAATAACTATTACTGTTTGAAAAGCGCATTTCTGGAATTGAGCATTCTTGCACATGTTTAGTAAAACCGACCGGGTAATTTTGATCAGTTTAAATCGACATTATTTAATAAGGTATTAAAAAATCAATCTATGAAATCAGCAAGTAAAAACTTATCATTAGTATTATCAGTATTAGCGTTAACTGTATTGTTTTCCTGTAAGAAAAAAGAAGGAGGTTCACCTGTAAATTCAGATGAGGAAGCTGCAAAAAGAGTTGTGGGAACATATAAGGGAACACTTGATGCTACCCAGGAATATTTTAACGCAATTATTGTTATTACCAAAGAAAATGGTAACAAAGTAAAGATTACACCAAAACAAGGCGAACCATATTCCAATGTAACGCCAAAAATTATCACCGTAAAAGCAATACAGAATTCTGATGATGCTGAGGCTATTGGAACACCTGAAGGTACACTGGTATATCAACACTCGGTAAAAAACATATCTATTGTTACACTTTCCAGTTCCTCAAGTGATGTTACCTACAATTTCAGGGGAACAAAACAGTAAGATTTAGCCATAAAGGATTGTATCACCGATTTTGTCGCATTCTCCACCTAATATTGTCCGTTTTACACCCCTAATTAGAATGAGCCAAACAATAGCTTTGTATTGAACAATATGTATAAACTGGAATTATGATACTTCAAAATAAAAATGCGATTGTTTATGGGGCAAGTTCCTCCCTGGGAGGAACTGTTGCTCAATCACTGGCCACAGCCGGTGCCAATGTTTTTGTAACCAATAAAAACTTATTGGTTGCGCAGCAGGTTGCTGATGAAATTATTGCGGCCGGTGGTAAAGCCTATGCCGGTATGGTTGACGCAATGCAGGAGGATTCCATCAGAACACATATTGAATTCGTTCATAATATGGCTGGTAGTGTTGATATATCTTTCAATTTAATAGGAATTAAAAATGTTCAGAATATTCCACTAATCGAGATGTCACTCAAAGATTTTATTTCACCTGTTCATGATGCAATGCATACTCAATTTCTGACAATGACAGCGGCTGGTAGAATTATGAAAAATCAAAAATCGGGAGTAATACTTTCTTTAACAGCAACTCCAGGCGGTATTGGATATGCAATGGTTGGTGGTTTTGGTCCGGTGTGCTGCGCAATAGAGAGTCTTTCCAGGGATCTGGCAGCAGAACTTGGCCCATATGGGGTAAGAGTTGTTAATATCAGGTCGGCGGGTTCACCAGATTCACGTCCATTTAAAGAATTTATTGCTACTGGAAGTGATGAGGCTGAATCTTTCTTGCAAAAAATTGTGGATGATACAATGCTCAATCAGTTGCCATTGATGCAGGATATTGCAAATACTGCCGTTTTTTTAGGATCAGATTTGGCAGGGAAAATAACTGGTGTTACTATAGATGTTACTGCAGGAACAACAGCTGCACTTAATTACAAAAACGCAAAACCCGCTTTTCTTAAGGACAATTGAACGACCAACAGATAAACAAGGTAACTTGAATCGTAGGAGCAGGTAATAATTTTCTTAAAATACTTTGCAATACAAAGTGAGTTGGTTAACTTTGTATTGCAAAGTGCTTTTTTATTTGTGAAAACTCAATAGTATGAAGATCTCAAGAACAAAATTTGTTATCATCTTTCTTGTTTCGGCGTTTGCCTTTCAGATTATCTTTAATTTACTGTTGCAGCCTGTAAACGGAGATTGGTTCCCTGGAACTGGGTCGCCAATAGCATGGAAACGCACCGTAGCCACAATCATATATCCTGTCAAAGTTGTTTTAGTAGGGCCCTTGGCCCCTATACTCAACGATCCGGATCCTGCACCACCAGTTCGGGCACTTGCTTGTGCGCTATATTGGACTGTTATAGCTATCGTTCTTCATTTTATCCTAAGTAAAATTATCTTTCGCAAGAAACATGAATAGATTTGAAGAAATATACTATGAAGCAAAGTCTGACAATTGGTTTCAGCGGTTTGCTATTTTTTGCCGTCTCGCTCTGGCAGCCAGTTTTATTCCCGCAGGTTATATTAAAATCATAGGTGAACGATTCGCTGCGGGCCTGCCATCAAATAATCCTTTAGGACATTATTTTGATGCATTACATCTCACAGGGTATTACTACACCTTTATTGGAGTTGCTCAAATAGTAACAGCAATATTATTATTGATCCCGAGAACATCCCTTCTTGGTGCCCTGATGTATTTTTCCCTCATCGTGAACATATGTGTACTCACTTATGCTACCCGCTTTGACGGTACCCGGATCGTTACGATCATGCTATTGGCAAGTTTGTTTTTACTAATTTGGGACTATGACCGTTTAAAATACATTTTGCCATTTAAGCAGCCCAACACAGATCCTTATGTGTTAAAAAAGCCCCTGGGTGTACGTCTTCGGGTCATATTTTTTGGTGGTTCTTTCGCAGCTGTGGCCTTTATTATTGTAGGTACTTTCTATTTATATGAGATCATACCGGGCAACTCTGAAGCTGAATGCAGAAATCAATGCGCTTCCAGCAAAAACCCCGCGGCTTGCGAAATTTTCTGCGACTGCATTTATAAGCAAGGTCAACCACTGGATAGCTGTCTGGCAACTTTTGATAAGACGAAAGATGTCCGCAGATCCCCCTAGAATTGATGTTCCACAGGAGAGTAGTTTTTAAAATTAAAAAAACAAAAGCAATTGGTGCGTATTAATTGTATTAATACTGCTCACCTTACATTTCGCCGAAAAACCAGTATCAGACCTTAGGTATCCTTCGGTCCAGGTAGTGTAATTTCTGTATAACTTTTGGGTTCCTCAAGCATCTTTTGCTTTTCTTAAGGTTGACTGTCAGTTGATTTCCTGTAGGCTTAAAATAAACGTAACGCTTTTTCCAGTCAATGTGATATCTTCGCGCCATGACAGCAGAAGATTACGAAGCGGCATTCCATGGGATTGCGCTTCCGGAAGGGCCAATTGAAATAGGACAGGGGGCAATAGTTACGGATGTTCCTTTATTTGTGGCTAAAGAATTGGCTATATTAAAATTCGGTAATAACGAGCGGGTTAAAGAACCGGTGCGATGGAGGTTAAACAGACTGATTGAATTGATCAATAATAGTCACCAATAGCTGGTGAAAAGAGATTTTTATTGCCGTATTTATATTTTAAATGGTGTTGTTAACAAATTCACCCTTTTCTGAAACGATCTGATTTCCCCAGTTCGTAATTGTTTCTAAAACTGGTATAAATGTTTTTCCAAAATCCGTTAGGCTGTATATAACCTTAATAGGCGGTTTTTTACCATATACTTTCCTTAATATTAAGCCGTCCTTTTCTAATTGTTTCAACTGTAAACTCAATGTCATTTCGGTAATATTCGGTACTTCTTTCCGAAGCTCGTTGTAGCGTTTTTCAGCATCTTTTAAATGATACAGAATTACCGCTTTCCATTTACCACCTATTAAATCCATCGCTAGACTTATTGTGCAGGGATAAACTCTTCCCTTTAGTTTTACGTAATCACCTATACATTCTGTTTTCATCCGGCATTTTGTTTTAACCTATCTGTTTGGATAGTTATTGTAAATGTAGTATGCTAAAAATAATTTTGCAACTATAATTTTTATAGTATAACATTTCACTTAAATAATAAAAGAATGGTATCGAATTTAAAAGTAAATGAAGCAATGAAACAACAGGACAAACCGCTTATCACAATAGTTGGTATTTTGGGCAAGCAGGGGCGCAGCACTGCACGTACATTGTTACAGAGCGGGCGTTATCGTGTACGTGGAATTACTCGACGTATAGATTCACCAGAAGCCCTTGATTTGGTCGAGCAAGGAGCTGAACTTGTGAGTTTACCACTTTGTCTGGGTTATAAAAAAGATTTCGTGGAAGCGTTTCGGGGCTCGAATGGTATTTTCATGATGACGCCAAGTATTGCCCCTCCGCAAACCCACGAGATGGAGTTGGGTAAGGAGTTAGCGGACGCAGCAGTTGAAGCAGGGGTTCAGCATATTATCTTTAGCAGTTTGGAAAATGTAGATAAAATTACAGGAGGGAAAAAGTTTGCTCCACATTTTACAGACAAGGCTATGATTGAAGCATATATCCGCACACTTCCCATCACAAGCTCGTTTATCTACATGGCTTTTTTTTACACTAATTTTATGGAGTTTTATACTCCTGTTTTAGTGGGTGATACACTTGTATTTCCGATTTATTTACCAAAAGATTTTCGCGCACCATTTGTTGATCCCCTTACAGCTACTGGCCCCGCCGTTTTGGAAATTCTTTCGAACCCCAGTCGATATGCCGGTAAGTCCCTGCCAGTAATTGGCGATATTATTTCACCACAGGAAATGGTAGATACTTTTGTTCGGGTCACAGGTAAGAAAGCCAGGTATGGCTCAGCATTCACACGGGAGGATTTCCTTTATCAATTCCCGGAATTTCGGTCAAACGAGCTTTTGGTACGTGAGATTTTGGGAATGGCTGAGTATGCAGTTGAATATGGCTATTTCGGCAAAGATCGCGATTTGCTATGGAGCCGTCAAATAGACCTCGATACCCTTAGTTGGGAAGAGTTTCTACGGACTACGGGTTGGCAAGGCCAAAAGCTCACATATTGATGACGAATCATTATTTGAATTCGATAGTTAGAAAAACAGCTACTGCTTTTCTAACTATAAAAGGTAAGATATTAAGGATTTTCAAACTTCCAAAGCTGAGGATCTGCCCCATTCCATGTCCATGACCTTACATCTGCCCCCGGTGCCGGGTCTCCATTTACAATATCAAGCACATTATTTCCCGCCTTTGCCATAATACGGTACCAGCCTCCTCCCACAGATTCAATGCGCCACTGCTGGCAATCATTAGGGAAAACGTCCCAAACCTGGACATTTGCCCCGCGTTCAATTGCACAAGCATCCAGATCTAATGATTTATGATTAGGCAGTTCCGATATGATCTTATAAAACCCATTGTTCAAATAAGTAAGGTTCCATTTCTGTCCATTACAGGTAGTACGAGTCCAGGTCCTTACATCGGCATTGCCAACAGCACACCCTGCAATATCCAGATATAAGCCAACACCAGAAACTGTATTAACCTTTGATCTGATTGCATACTGCCCGTTAGGTATTGGGTTAGGTATCAGGCAAGGTGCTGAACCCAATGATTGTGTTACACCTGAAACGGTAATGTTTATTGGCATAATATTACCTGCCCCATCAAAAAACATCCTGTCAATAGCCACTTGACGCTCATGTATATTCGTACTCGTGCGTCTGTGGTAAACAAAGAAATACTCATCACTGCAGCCCGGTTTTCTTAATACGGCATTATGTCCTGGTCCTTTTATCGCTCCAAGTGGTGATGTGATACGCCCTTTAGTTGTCCATGGACCCATTGGGTTAGATGAAGTCGCATATTCTACATGATAATCATCACTGCTGAAATCATTAATGGAGTACATCAGATAATAAATACTATTTCTTTTAATGATATACGGTGCTTCAAAATAATTGGACGGCTTATTATGTCCTCTCGTGCCTGTTAGCGATATCATATCATTATTAAGCTGCTGAATGTTTATCGTGGTATTTCCCCAGTACATATAGGCTTGCCCATCGGTGTCTACAAACACCATCGGATCTATTGGGTCAGTTCCATCACCAGTTGCAAGAGCACTCCCTTTATCAACAAATGGACCTGTTGGGCTGCTGCTCACAGCCACACCGATTTTTTTTGCAGCAGTATAATAAAAATAGTAGTTCCCATTTCGTGCAACTACAGATGGTGCCCAACCATCTGTATGCGCCCAGCTAACGTTTACTAAATCTAATACAATGCCCTCGTCGGTCCAGTTTAGTAAATCTGTTGATGAATAAGCATGAAATTGGCTGGCATTTGGTCCGGTAGCAGTTGGGTAAATGTAATATTTTCCATTTGCATAAATGATATCGGGATCTGCCGTCGCGACAGGTAAAATAGGATTACCACTCATTAAATCCACAGATAGTAATTTCTGTGTTGCCTCATTACTTTTGAGCGTGGCTTTGGAAACAGACTCAGGATCTTTTTTTGCACATCCTGAAAAAATTGAAGCAATAATTATTGCATAGGTGAATAAATTGTTTGCTATTCGCAAACGGCCCGTTGAGATGATTTTCATACGATTTTTATAATTGGTTTAATCTAATTTACTGCTTCCATACATTCAATTCTGATCAAAAATTTGTCTAATTGTATCATTTATTCAATATCAAGAATAAGCCAGTCACGTGTATTTCCCCATTATTTGAAAACCAAATATTTCCAGTATTAAAGCCGGGCTAAAGAGATGATTGCACTTTAAAAATTGGTAGGGTGTTAATATTATGGTTTCATAAGTTAAAATCCACTAACTATCGACGATTAATTCTTGATAGTTTTACGTCATGAATTGCTACTGTTATATTGATAAGTGTATTGTTAAAAAATATAATTTAAGAAGGAAAGTCCATTCTCTACTTTTTTACGCTGCGCTATGCATCACTTTTTTTAGCCAGTCCATCTACAACGTTAAAGCACAAAGTGGTGATCAGATACTGGATGGTATAGGCGAAACCGGTATGATTGCGCGTTATATTTTTAACGGTGATCTTAAAGACTGGTCTCGAAATAACCTTCATGCCAAAGCTGAAGGTGTGCAGTCTCATTTTGCAAATGATATACAATTTGGTAAGGTTTTATCATTGTCTGGTGATAGTGATGACTTTATTAGTTTGCCTGCTGCATCTTTGGCGGATATAGAGTCACTTAGTTTATCCACGTGGGTAAAACTGCGTTCCGATCAACCTGGGCAATATTTGTTTGATTTTGGAAAGAGTGTAACAAACCATTTTTTCGCTGCTCCGTTTGGCATAGATGATGAAAAAGGTTTTCAGACCACGATACGTTCAGAGAAGAGTGGGGGAAATGGGGGTGTTAGCCCCTCTCCAGAGCTCAATAAGTGGCTTCATGTTGCAATAATTATTGATGTTTCATCTAAATCTATCATGACCTATATTGATGGTAAACTCGTGGGAAATAGCAAGGAGATTCCCTCTGAGTTGAAGATGGTTTTTAATCAACTTCCGGATGACCGGAATACGCTTTTTATCGGAAAATCTTTGAAGTCCGGAAAGTCTAATCTGAATGCATTGCTTCATGATTTTCGTATTTATCGGGTTGCCTTAAGTAAAACACAGGTATTGACTATTTACAAGAATTCAGTCAATCCTGCGGGAATTGCGAACGACAATGGGGTAAATGTAAGTAATTTTAAAGAGGATATTCAGCAGTTTCCCAAAACAGAAGCGCAGCTATATAATACCTATCTGGAAAAGGTAGCTGATATAGAAGTTGCCACCGAGGTGGGAGTTTTACCACGCTTTCCCAGTTATATTCAGGGGACATACAGACAATTAAAAAATGGGCCGGCTGTGAGGGTTTTATGGCCTTTGCCTAATGACAACAGTTCGGTGCTTAGCCAAGGGCAGTATATTGTTTACGGGCAAATTCCTGGTACCCAAATTCGAGCCAAAGCGATTGTTACGGTAGGTGCAGAAAAAAAATCAACAGCTCCGGTTTTAAAACTGGAGACTTTTGGTCTCGATCGGGTGTCTTTAGGAAATGATCTTTTGGGTCACCAAACTAAATTTACCGAAAACAGAGACAAGTTCATCTCTACCCTGGCCAAAACTGATCCGAATTCCTTTCTCTACATGTTCCGACATGCCTTCGGACAGAAACAACCAGTTGGGGCTGTGCCACTTGGCGTATGGGATTCCCAGGACACCAAACTCAGAGGACATGCTACAGGACACTATCTTACCGCAATTGCCCAGGCTTATGCCAGCACCAGCTATGATAAGACACTTCATGAAAATTTTTCCAATAAAATGAAGTATATGGTTAATACCTTATATGAATTGTCACAACTTTCTGGCAGACCTAAGGTAGCTGGAGGTGCATTTGTATCGGATCCTGCTGCAATACCCTTTGGCCCTGGTAAAACAGGTTTTGATTCTGATCTTAGTGATCTGGGAATTCGCAAAGATTATTGGAACTGGGGTACAGGATTCATCAGTGCCTATCCGCCAGATCAGTTTATTATGTTGGAGAAAGGCGCTAAATATGGTGGGCAAAACAATCAGGTTTGGGCACCTTATTACACATTACATAAGATTTTAGCAGGTCTGATGGATGTTTATGAGGTTAGCGGCAATAAAAAGGCTTTGAATTTAGCCAAGGGAATGGGCGACTGGGTTCATAAGCGCTTAAATGTATTGCCTACAGATACCCTTATCAAGATGTGGAACACTTATATTGCCGGCGAGTTTGGAGGCATGAATGAGGCCATGGCAAGATTGTACAGGATCACGGGTAATCAAGATTATCTTCAAACCGCGATAAAGTTTGATAACATCAGAGTGTTTTACGGGGATAAAAATCATACTGGCGGATTGGTAAATAATGTGGATGTATTTCGTGGATTGCATGCCAATCAGCATATTCCTCAGGTTGTTGGAAGTATCGAAATGTACAGGGTGTCGAATAATCCAGACTATTATAGAATTGCTGACAACTTTTGGTATAACGTGGTTAACGGTTATATGTATAGCATAGGCGGAGTTGCTGGTGCACGGAATCCTGCCAATGCCGAATGTTTCATTGCTCAACCCGGAACGCTTTATGAGAATGGTTTCTCAGAGGGCGGTCAGAATGAAACGTGTGCAACCTACAATATGCTAAAATTAAGCACTGAACTTTTTCTTTTTGATCAAAGTGCAGCGTTTATGGATTATTATGAGCGCGGATTGTATAACCATATTCTGGCGTCAGTTGATGAACACTCTCCTGCAAATACTTATCATGTGCCACTCAGACCTGGATCCCTAAAGCAATTTGGGAATGCGAAGATGACCGGCTTTACTTGCTGTAATGGTACCGCAATAGAAAGCAGCACTAAGTTGCAGAATTCAATTTATTTTAAAAGCACTGATGATCAATCCTTGTACGTGAATCTCTATATACCTTCAATATTGAGATGGACAGAACGTAAGGTAAGCATTATACAATCTACAAATTTTCCCAGAGCAGATCATACCAAACTGACAGTTAAAGGAAGTGGGGAATTTGATATCAATGTTCGAGTTCCTGGTTGGGCTACCAGGGGATTCTTTGTCGTGATTAATGGGCAGGCTCAAAAATTGGAGGCGCATCCCGGAACTTATCTCAGGTTGAGCCGGAGCTGGAAGGACGGGGATATCATTGAGCTTCGAATGCCTTTTCAGTTTCATCTTGATCCGGTAATGGATCAGCAGAACATAGCCAGTCTGTTTTATGGACCTATTTTGCTCGCCGCACAGGAACCGGAAGCAAGAAGGGATTGGCGCAAAATTACCTTGAACGCTGCCGATATTAGCAAGACGATTAAAGGTGATCCTAACCGTTTAGAATTCAGGATTGACGATGTTGTTTTTAAACCATTTTATGATACTTATGGGAGACATTCGGTTTACCTGGACGTTGATTTAAAATAATGTGCTAACTTTAATGCATCTGCATGACTGAAAAATACAAATGAAAAACATAGTTGCTTTAAGCGCTCTGGTGTTAATGTTCGGGCTGGCAAAAGCGCAGTCTAATCGGGAAGATATAGAGATCCGCTGGCCAAAAGCCGAGCGATGGGACCTTGACAAGAAATTATCTATCCAAACTGATTTTTCTCGTCGTCATGAGAAGTGGGATGTTAAAGACGACAAGAAGGAAAGCTGGCAAAAAATGCTGATGATATTAAATGATGATATCACAAAAAATACTAAGCCACTGGATAGTATTAATATATCACATGACTTATCAGCAGACAAAGGCATTCGTTTTACGCTCCTGGCGGAAAATAAAAATAACCCTCTTCCATATCGGCTGATCAGTCTGGAAAACCGAACGATTAAATCTGAGCAAACTCCCATTTCTACGCTTATTTATATTATAGATGGCAAAACCTGCAGGCATACGGTTCTTGTTTCAATGAAAACAGACAAATTTCCAGCCGATTTTTTAACTCAATGGTCTGAAATTTTGCTAAGTAGCCGGATCATCCCATCAAAAGATGGAAATTTTGAACTCACTGATGATGCCTATCTTGATGTCCAGGAAATTAATGGGATTGATGAGTTTTATATTACAGCCAATTTCAAATTAAACCAGATGCAGCATTTGCTTAAGGGGCAAGCTGTGAAAATTATTATGGATGATTTACCTGAAATTCGTCTTTCGGGAAAAGTATCAGAGATCGGCAAACTAAAAAATGAATCTCCTTTTAGTTCACCTAGCAACCAGAGTGGGAATTATGTGAAAATGGTTGAAAAATTTCCTGTTACCATTAAAGTCGAAATACCACCAGCTGATAAGGATAAGTTTAAAAGTCGAATGAGTTGTATTGTCAGTGTGGCTACAGCTCGATAAAATAATGTCGTAAGTTGAGAGTGATTGTTTAACAATTTTTAAGGAGTAAATGGAGAGTCGTCAAATTGAAAATTCGCAAATACGATTGCAAGAAAATATTCCACTGACTGAGGAGGAAATAAAAGAAATGGAGATAGGACAAAAAGCAACCATGAGAATTGTTACAATTACGATCATTGTTGGCATATTGTTTTTGGGGATAATTGCTGTTTTATCTGTAGAAAAGGAAACCTTAGACAACCTGAAGTATTATGATTATATCGCTTTCTCCTGCATAGCATTATTATTTTTTAGTTTTTGCTATTTCATTGCCATGCTGGCCGATAGGTATAACAAGTACAACTGGAAGAAGGATAAACTAAACGGAAAAAATAAATTAACGAGTGTAGTGATTAACCGTGATAAAACAGAACATGCAGAATACCTAACCTTTGCCGGACCATTTAAAAATGAAAAAATAAGGATTGAGGTTAAGCAAGAGGATTACAATCGTTACAAAGCAGGATCTAAAGTTGTTGTTACTTATCTGAAATTTAGCAAAAAGGCCCTTAAAATCATTGATTCTTACTGAGAAACAGGAAAAATCTATGGTCCTAAAAACCAAACCAGCCTTTCTTTTTGGCCACAAGGTCTTCTGGTATTTCCAAACCTGCTGCTTTGGCCGCATCGATATGCTGCTGTACTTTGTTTTTATCCTTAAAGCCTGTTTCATTCTGATAAATCAAGGCAAGATCGATATGTGCCTGCTGATACCCACGGTCTAACGCGCTTTTAAAGCTATCGATTGCCCTGATCACGTTTTTGTCGGTTCCTAACCCATTTAAATAAAAAATACCCAGATTGTAGGCAGAAACATCAATCCCCTCATCAGCGCCAAGCTGATAATAATGCAGCGCCTTTTCATAATCGCCTTTTAAATCATAAAGATAACCTAACCAGTTATTCATGGGTTCACCCAGATCTGCAGCAGTCTGGTAGTATTGAAGGGCCTTATCGTTATCGGAGGGAAGCAGCAAATCTTCGGAATACAAATCACCAAGATTGTTATTTGCTATTGCCAGTGACATTTCAGCGGCTTTATTTAGCCAGAACAGCGCCTTCTCTATATCTACAGGGGTACCCACTCCATGCTTATAGCACATTCCCAGTCCATTCATTGCATTTTCATTGCCAGACAGGGCACTTTTATGGTACCAATAGAAAGCTTTATCGTCGTCAAGAAATCCTTCAATATTATAGTAAAGGTGCGCAAGATTATTCATGGAAAGTGCATATCCTTTTTCGGATGCAATGGTGTCGTAGTATATTGATTTTGCATAATCCCTGGCGTTGTAAGCCGCTATGGCCTTTACGCACAGATCATGGACAGAGGTCAGTTCATCGGTTGTCTGTTCACCATTTCTGCTCAGCCCTTTTGCGTAGGCTAAAAGTCTTTTCCTGCTTTCAAACTCAAAATAGTAAGCGTAATCCTCGCCGGCATGTTCCAGCGCAACTGATTTGGGGGTAGGAGTGATGCCAGTCTCGCTAACGGAATAAACGTTGTCTGCTTTAAATGCATAAGCAAAACCATCTTCATTAGGTTTCTGAACAACCAGGTCAAATTCAAAATCGCTAAACTCACTGGTTGCCGTATTAGCGATGCTCCACATCTGTTTTTTTTGCAACGTGAAAACGGTTTCATGAAGCCAAAGAATTTGTTGATAGTCATCAAGTGGGATTAACCAGGATGGTTGCTTCGGATTGCCGTCATAAATGCCTTTTTTCTCTGCCTGATGGATTAGTGCGATGTCACTTATCCCATCATTAACTCTGGCACGGATATCCAAAATTGCATCATACAGGCAGGGCAGCACATAGCTTTCGTTTTTCCTGCTGATGAGGCCGTGTTTCTTATCTTTTCGGATTACCAGCAAGTCGTTGAAATTTGTTTGTCTGTTTATTTTTTCAAATCCGCTATCCAGCAGGCTTCCGTCTTTTTTGTACAATAAACTAGAATTAAGACCTTTATGAGGCTTAATTAATAACAGTCCCTTATCCAGGTTTTCTATAGAATCGATTGGAAATTCGCCAAGGTATTTAAAAAACTCATTGTAAATCTTTTGGTTTTTCTGTCCACTAATCTTGGTGTAATAAAAACCATATCCGGAATCAATTACCTCTGTGTGTTCAAAATCAATTACAATACGTCCTGAAGCATCAATGACACCCCAGAAAGTTTCTTTTTTTGCACTAAAACAATTCCCATTTCCAATCGTTTCTATTTCATCATAAACAAACTGAGTGATCTGATTGCCTTTTGTGTTAATCAATCCTGATTTTTTTTGGAGTGTAGCTACTGCAACACCTGAATATTCGAAATCAAAGGCATCTTCCCAGATTAGCGGAATTGCAATTCTTCCGGCGGTATTTACATATCCGTATTTGCCATTTTTTGACACTACTGCCAAGCCCTGCGATCCAAAGCTGTAAAATTCATCAAATTGAGCGTTTAGTAAAACCCGGCCATCGCTATCCTTTAGTCCCCAAAGGTTATTTTCTTCAAATATTTCATAGGGAAGGTTCTCTTCATCAGCCACCCAGATACAGGACCAGCCGTAATCGTAGCCTTCATAATTTAACAGTTCAGGGAAAGCGTTAAAACCAGGACTGACATCATTAAGATCTTTATAATTCAGCAGGCTGATATCCCCAGCGTCCATCGCTCTGGTAATTATCTGATTGTTATGGGCAATGTTAGCCAGCCAAAGCTGGGCCTGTTCCGCATGAGGCGTATCCTCCATATTCAATACGTCCCAGATGTCCAGGTGAAAATAGCGCCCTGTAAGCTTATCCAGGTAATTGAACAGCTTGTCGCGGGCTTCATTAAACTTTTCTATATCTGTGATCAGACCAGGTTGGTCTTCTAGAAATTTATAAAACCGCTTCAGATTTTCAATTCCAGGTTCGGAATCAAAATATAATCCGGAATCATTAGATTCCACATGATTGTTATAATTATTACCTGAAATGAAACCTCCCTCTACTAATAATGGATGAAGCATAAGTGGCATTTCGTAACCCCATTCCATCATCATCTTATCGGTATTTTCGGCAACTGATGGGGTATTGATATTGTATAAATAGGCGCGGTGTGACATTCAGTCTATATTAAATGGCTTACAAATGATGCTGAGCCTAGAGCCAATTTTATGCCATTTGTTAGCAAAAACCAAATCACTCTTCAAAATTAAAACTCATTTGTAATTCTTCTCCAAGTAGTCGAGGTACATGCTGGTAAGATTAGATATAACAAATAGTTAACATACATTTAATGCGCTATTGTATCTCTCTAATGTACTTTTGAGAGCAAATAAATATTGGTCAAATGTCCCCAAGTCTGAACGAACATGAACTAATCAATCTTTGGAAAAACGGGGATGAAGGCGCATTCGACAAATTATTTAAACTTCATTTCCATAAATTACTCAGATTTGCTTCCCGGTATATTCACGATAGTGAGCTGGCAAAGGAAATAACAATGGACGTCATGTTCAAAGCATGGCAAAAGAAAGAAGAACTCATAAGCCAGAGTTTGGAGCCATTTCTTTTTCACCTGCTTAAAGGAGCTATGGTGGATCAATTCCGTAGGAAAAGTATTCTCTTCTTACCAGTTGATCAGATGCTTGCCGAGCCGGAGTCCAGAGAAAGAGCCGATGATCGAATCAATTACAGCCAACTTAGTTCATTGTATCAGGAAAGCCTGAACTGTCTCAGTCCCCAAAGAAGGCTGGTACTGGAAATGCGCCAGCAACAGGGAATGAGTTACAAGGAAATAGCGGATGAACTTGACATTTCTCCTAAAACGGTAAACCGACACCTTACAGATGCAGTGCATACGGTTAGAAGTTTAGTGCGGAAAAAGGGGGATATCACTCTTTTGTTTTTGCCTGCCATCGCAATCTTTATTTTTTGTTAAATATTTCCTTCTCATTATCAGTTGTTTATGTTGTTTTTGACGAATACCCGCATTTTGCATTGGGTATAAGTTCTGTTTCTTACGGTATGTATAGATAGCGCACTTGCTCTAATACCGAAGGCATGAAAACAGAAATAGACAGAGAACTTTTAGTCCGATATATCAATGGCAAGTGTACTGCTGATGAACTACTTCATGTAAAGCATTTTCTTCAGGATCCCGGATGGCAGCATGCACTGGAAGCAATACTGGAAGCCGACTTTTCTACAGTTGAGCCTGCGCCGCAAGCTGATGAGACGACTTTGGAAGAGTGGAACCAGGAGTTTCGAGATAAGTATTTCAAAAAAATGCCGATGAAATTGTGGTACACAAAATGGATAGGTTATGCTGCCGCTTGCCTCCTTGTTCTGGGTATTGGAGGATATTTGCTGGGCGAACATTTGGTAAAGACCAAACCGGCCTTTACAACAGCTAAGGTGATGATAGAGAAAACCAATCCGAGGGGTATCCGCTCCAAGGTGACGCTACCGGACAGCTCTGTGGTTTACCTGGGCGCGGGAAGTAGTATCAGGTATCCTCAGCAATTTGCCGCGAACGAACGAAACTTAACACTTACAGGGGAAGCTTTTTTTGAAATATCAAAAAATCCCAAGCGGCCCTTCGTGATCCATACTGGCGAGATACAGACCACTGTGCTGGGCACCTCTTTTAAAATCACGGCCTTTAAAGATGATCCGTTGTTTGTTGAAGTGGCAACCGGTAAAGTAAGGGTATCCAGGAAGGAAAATACAAAAGTGGCAGAACTTGCGGTGCTTGTCCCAGGAGAAGGAATATCATGGGATCATCAGCTAGGAAAGGCATCAATAATACCTGTTGACGTCTCGGCAATCCAAGGATGGTCATCAGGGGAAATTACCTTTAAAAATCGTTCTCTGGCACAAATTGCGGATGAACTGGAAAACTGGTACAATATTGAAATCAGATTTGCAGGGTCTGCGTCGGTTCGTAAGCGCCTCTCCTTGAGTGTTGACGGGAAAGCCTCACTTTCGGATGCGCTGGATATCATCTGCAATACAGCTGACCTGAAATACCGTTTTAACGGAAGACAGGAAATTATTATATCCGGCAAAGAATAAAATGGAAAGGAGAAAAATGAAGGGTTAATCTTTACTAAACAAAAAATCCGTTCCCGGTAAACCGGAAACGGAAAATGTGATCACACGCAATAACATGTTTACCAAGACGCTGTACCGCAGGTGAAATGTTCCAGGCCAGGCCTGGATTAAATTAAAGTGCTTTTATCAAACAACATTAACATTCAAAAATATGCATAATGTAGTAAAACTACGTCCAACAATTCGATTTATAATGAAATTATCCCTGATTATTGCCGTCTTCCAGCTCACCTTTGTCGGAGTCCTGCTTGCCAGTGATGTATGGGGTCAAAATCTCGACAAGCTAAAGATCGAGATTAAACTTAACAATGCTTCTATAGAAGAAGGCCTCATTGCGCTTTCTAAAAAAAGTGGCATAAGGATTTCCTATGCTGATGATATGCTCCGGAAAGAAAGTAAAAAGATCACGTTAAACCGTAATGATATTACGGCAGGAGCTGTTTTACGAAGCATCCTGGAGAAAACCAATCTTACGTATCGACTTTTTAAAAATTACATTGTTATTGATGCTAAACCTGTTCCGCAACAGCCTGGGCGTATTACTGGTAAAATCACTGACGACAGGGGTGAAGCGATGCCCAGCACAACGATTAAAATTGTAGAAACCGATCAGACGGTACAAACTTCAGTAGATGGGAAGTATAGCATTAGTCTTAAGCCGGGAACGTATACCCTGGAAATCAGCTACATTTCCTATCAAAAGCAGCGTATTACAGATGTAGTGGTTAAAGCAGGAAGCAACACAGCACTGGATATATCCATGAAACCTGATTCGAAAGGCTTAACAGAGGTAATGATAACTTCAACCTATAAAAAAGCATCGGTAGCGGGGCTATATGCGCAGCAGAAAAATCTGTCCAATCTTTCAGATGGGATTTCTGCAGAGCAAATTGCTGCAACACCGGATAAACATGTAGGTGAAACGCTGAAACGCATTACCGGGGTATCCACCAATGAAAATAAAAAAGTAGTAATCCGTGGTATTGCAGAGCGTTACAATGTATCTCTGCTCAACGGGAGCACTTTACCAAGTACAGATGTTCAGGAACGCGATTTTGAGTTCAACCTGATCCCCACCAACCTGGTCGAAAACATTGTGGTGTCCAAGTCGATCACTGCAGATATGCCTTATGGATTTGCCGGGGGGTTGGTTCAGATCACTACTAAATCTGTACCGGAAAGCAATTTTCTTTCCATAAGTGCCGGAACCTCTTTTAACACCCGCACCATTGGAAAAGATTTTCTGGGATATGGTCGTGGCAAATATGATTACCTGGGTTTTGATGATGGAAACAGAGATCATTTTCCGGCTGACCTGCTGAATCTTGTGGGTAAATTTGATCCAACAAAGGATGAGAGTCAGAACGAAATCAAAGCTCCACAGGTTGGTGAGCAGAACAAGCGTATAGGAGGGACAGGGCGTTTAGGTACACGCAGTTTTCAGTCTATGCCCTCCCAAAATTACCAGCTGAGTTTGGGCAGGGCATATTCGCTTAGTGAAGCTAAAGTACGCAAACTCGGTTTTGTGGGTTCGGTAAGTTACCGGAACACGCAAACCAATGATTATGTTTCTACCATGCGCCGCGGAGACTGGGCCCATGAACCTGCTCGCCAAGATGACCCTACTGATGTAAATACCGGGAATATATATGGTTTTAATACAACCTTGGGATTACTGCTAAACGGGGGCTTGAAAACAGAAAATCACCAGATCAATACCTACAATTTATATACAAGGATATTTGACAATAGGTTTAGCCGCTATACCGGCTGGAGTTTTGAAACTCCGAAAAATGATACGGACACGAAATATGGGGGTATTTTAGAAGATGACCGACCTAAATTTACAGATTTGTTGCAAAACAAAGTAAGTGGCACGCATCACTTTAAATCGCTCACAATTGACTGGAGTTTAGCGAGGACATCTTTAAAATCGCTTGAGCAGGATGCGATATCCGCCTCGCAGAGCCCCAGGGAAATTGGAAATAGGGTGCTTTACATTTATCAGCCAGGCACCGTAAGCGATCCTGGTTCAGGCCCACTGCACCGTGATGAATATATCTACAAAGAAAATAATTTTGATGGTGTGATTAGTGCTGCATACGATTTTAGGCTTGGCAAAACCAGACATGTCTTTAAAACTGGAGTGAATTATTTAAAAAAGCATGCGTTTTACGATTGGGAGGTGCTTCCTATCGTAAAAGGGACAAATTCAACTGTTCCAGTAGAACTGATTCCCATTCAGGACTGGGGCAATTACATGAGCATGGAAAACGCGGGAAACAGTTTGTTCTATTTCAAGCAAGATTACACTTCAAATAAATTTGAAGCTAAAAGCATAAATAAGGGCGGCTTTGTAATGTTAGATCACAAATTGTTACCAGGCCTTAGGGTGGTTTGGGGAGGCAGGGCTGAATATTTTAAGTTGGATACCATAACAAACTCTGCCAGTTTGCTCAGGGACAAAAATAGTAAGATCTTCTTTGAAGAAAAGAAAGACTGGTATTTTCTGCCTTCGGCGAACATTACTTATTCCCCTTTAAAAGATCTGAACCTACGTGCCTCCTATGCAAAGTCAGCTGTTCGTCCAGGATTGATGGAAAATTCAAGGTTCTCTCGTTATAACCCCAATTATGGATCGGTTGTGAGGAGCAATGGGGTTAGCAGTACGCTTATCGATAATTACGATGCCAAGATCGAACTGTTTCCCGGCGCAGGAGAACTCTTGTCGGCAGCCTATTTTTATAAATATTTTGATAAGCCTGCAGAATATTATAGGATAGACAATGAAAACAATGGCAGGGGTTACATTACCATTTCAAACTCTGACTGGGCAAAGGTAAGCGGATGGGAATTTGAACTTCGTAAAAGTTTAGGTTTTGTGTACGATGGACTTGCTTTTCTAAAGAACGTATACGTTAGCGGCAACCTTACGCTTCAAAAATCAAAAGTAAGGGCACGGGAGGTGCAATATGAAAAAACGGCTGCTGGAATCGATACGATGTATTATAAATACATGAAATATCCCCGTGCCTTATATGGGCAAGTTCCAGTATTGTATAATGCAGGAGTACAATACGCTGGTAAAAAACTAGGTTTAAACATTAGCTTGAACCATTCCGGTTATAAGACTTTTATCACGGGGATAGAGCCCTCTTATGTTGAATATGAAAGGCCGCGAACACAAATGGATGCACAGATCAGCTATAGATTTCTTCAAGGAAAACTAGAAACCAAATTAAACATGAGCAACCTGCTTGACGCACCTTTTCGTTATTTTATTAATGATCCAACGACCTATGAATTAAAACCCGGAAATGAGGGCAAGTTAGACCTGGAATGGAGCGACAAATACAAATATAAATTTGGTTTCTCGGAGAAATTTGAAGAGGGATATATGGATCCGGCTACAAACAGGCTGGTCGGTGACAGACAAACTTCTACCCGTTATACTGGCCGTACTTTCAGTCTCTCTATTTCTTATAATTTTTAATTTAAATGATCATGATCAAAACATTTAGAATAATTTACCTGGCAGCTATTTTGCCTATATTGCTGTTCAGTGCCTGTGAAAAAGATGGTATCCATATGATGCCCAAGATAAAAGCCATCAACAAAGAATTTAGCATAAGCGGTTTTGTTGTAGGCGATACTGTTGAACAATATTTTGACGGTGTTAAAATGCGGGATTATTACGGACAGGTTAGGACTGTCTCTTTTCAGAACCAGCTTGCCTTTGAAAAGGACGAGATTAACATGGAATTGAGAAGAAAAAGTAACGGAGAGACCATTTATCGTCAAACATTTAACATCAATGACAAGCAAAATGTTGTTCCTCGTTTTTATTTCGACGGCTTGAAATTCAACAAGGGATATACTTACCCGGATCCGCAGGGAGATGAATATACAGCGAATTTTTATGTGGATCCCGCTGGCGGTTTTCCCCCGGTAGATATTAATATTGAGGTACTTGAGTACTATTTTGACGGTACCAAGCCAGATCCTATTATCGTGGTAAATACCACGACCATTCCCATTGCAGAAAATGTTAAGGCAGGAGCATGGACGCCCTACCTGAAAGTTCAAGTACCAATAGCCACCCCGCAACAAAGTGGCACTGAACTTTACCCGATTGTAGTGGTCAGGGATGCAAAGACCAAAGACTATTATGTCAATAAGAATAGGGACCAAAGTACAATTAATATGGAAATTCCTTACGACGGGGTTTCTCCGGGTAAGGTGCAGAGTCTATATCTGAACAAGATACCGAGTGGTACAGAAAAAAAATTCTTTCTGGAGTTCTATGATCTTGTCCAGTTGTTTCCCCGCTAATTGTCTGGGGTGTTAATTATATAAGATTTTGTATGGGGCGTATAGTTCCCTCATTCGAAGAGAAACAAAAAAAGCCTGCAAAGATCGTATGATTTTGCAGGCTTTTTCTTGGTTATGATACCACTTTGGCAAAGAGTGGAGGTTTCGAACCCAGCTCTAAATGCAGCTTTATTTCGTATTTATGGCCTTTATAGTAATTAATTTTAATTGGATAACACAGAAAGTGAATATATTGTCAAATATTATAGAAATTATGTCTATGAATAAGTTCCTATTGATAGTAGCAATACTCATCTGTTCAACAAGATTATCGGCGCAGTCTCAAACCAATAAGTATCAATATAAAATCGATTTGTTGAATATGCGAGATAATAGGGTGCAGGTTTCCCTTGTACCACCCAAAACCAATCAGCGAGAAGCTAAATTTGTAATGCCTAAGCTAATTCCGGGCTACTATGACGCGATGAACTTTGGTCAATACGTTTCCGCATTTAAGGCATTTAATAAGAAGGGAGAGCCAATCACCGTTAAAAGATTAGATACGAATACCTGGATCGTGCCTGACTTGAAGAATACTGCTAGAATAACCTATGAAGTATCCAGCGGTTGGGAGGATCTGCCGCAAAATACTCCGGGAGCAAAATCTGCCGAAAGTACCTTTAAAAAAGACAAACTTTTTATCCTAAACTATAATGCGCTCGTCGGTTACTTTGAAAAAGTTAGAAATAAAGGCTACAAGGTGACGGTAAAGAAAAACCGGGAATTCTATCCCTCATCTGCCTTGGAATACACCCATCAGAACGATACTATAGATGTGGTTTCAGCAAAAGATTACCGTCATCTGGTCGATGCACCTGTCATGTATTGCGTACCAGACACCACCTGGATCACAGTGGGGAATGCGAAAGTCCTGGTTTCCTTTTATTCGCAGTCGCATCAATCTTATTCAAAAACCTTAGCCTCCAGATTGGACACGATTTTAAGGAGTCAGCAGGCATACCTTGGCGGGAGATTGCCTGTTAATGAGTATGCATTTCTGATCTATCATGAAAAAATCCCAAGGGGACTGATGGCTGATGGCCTTGAACACAGCAATTCCACTGTATGCCTGTACGGTTCGGAAACTTTAGACCAGCTTCCCGAGGCATTAATTGATGTTGCTTCTCATGAGTTTTTTCATATTCTGACGCCACTCAATATCCATTCTAAGGAAGTACAGGATTTTAATTTTCTTAACCCTGTATTGTCAAGGCACCTCTGGCTTTATGAAGGTATGACTGAATATGCGACCATGCATATGCCCATAAAACAACGGATGATCAGCCTTCAGCAGTTTGCTAAAAAGATCGAAGCCAAAATCAAGGGTATGGAAGGATTCGATAATAACTTGTCTATGACTGTGATGAGCACTAATGCGATCAAAAGGCAGGATCAGTATATGAATTTTTACCAAAAAGGTGCCTTGATAGGTTTATGCCTTGACATTCGCTTAAGAGAACTTTCCAATGGAAAGCTTGGTACACAGGAATTAATGCAAAAGCTGGTTAAAAAATATGGTCCTGAAAAAGCTTTTAAAGACGAAGACTTGTTTAATGTAATTACTGCATTTACATTCCCCGAGATTCGTCAGTTTTTTAAAGATTATGTCGAAGAGGGACAAACAATTTCTTTAAAAGAGAGTTTGATGAAGGTAGGACTCGATTATGATGAAGCCGCAAAAACTGTTTTTGAAATGAATAACCCCTCCAGTGGTCAACTTTCGTTGAGAAAGGCATGGATAAACCAATAAGCAGAACCCATTTTGTCTACAAGGTCTGGTTGAACCCCTCTTATTGCATTGCAAACGGGGATGGAAGTATACTTCGGGCATACTTTGGCCGGTTTTTGATAGTTCTCTCCGGTAAAACAGTATACCTTGAAGTATACTGCTTAAAATACCGATTGGATAACTTTGCGGTATAGTAGGGCTTGTATTTTTTTGCCAGGTCAAGTTTTTTCATGATTTTTTTTATTCAAAATAAACCATGCCCACTGACAACCCTAAGGTAGCCTCCTGAAATTTCTACAGGAAATTAATGCAGAAACGACAAGGGGGAAATTAAGACTGTTGAACATCCCAATTTAGATAGCTGTCTTTTTTAATGCCACCTGATTTGTAAATTGAGTAAAAAGCGATACCGAAAAGTTCACCATGCGAAAACCTTAAATTATGATAATCTTTGCAATTTCCTATTTATGTTAAACGCAAATAAGCCAATGAAACGTGGGGATGAAATTACCAGGACCTATTTTGATTTTTTAGACCTTCATCTAGCTGAAATTGTCAGCGGTGAGGCCACTGAAATGTTGACCTTGAACGAAATCGCAAGCGCCTTATGTGTTTCTCATACCCACCTGACCGATACCATTCAGCAAACAATGGGTCACCATCCCTGTTATTTCTATGATTTGAAAATCGTAGAACAGGCAAAAGAAATGATGCTCCATACGGACCGTTCTATTGCAGACATTGCGAAGAGATTGACGTATGATCCCTCCAATTTTTCAAAATTCTTCAGAAAATTTACCGGACAAACACCTGGGGCGTTTAGAAAACTGCATAAAAAATAGCGAATACCTGAAAGCTCCGAAAAGTTCACCATGTTATTTAAAGGGCGATAGCTGAATTTTATACTATCAATAATCTTAAAAAATTTATTATGAGCAGGAACGATTTAAAAGGTAAAGTAGTGCTGATCGCAGGAGGTGCAAAAAACCTGGGTGGCTTAATTAGCAGAAATGTAGCGGCAAAAGGAGCGAAGGTAGTGATCCATTACAATAGTGAGTCAACAAGAGTTGATGCAGAGAAGACCTTGGCCGATATTATCTCAGCTGGTGGCGAGGCTTACCTTACCCAGGCCGATTTAACCAGGGTGGAAAATGTGGTAAAGCTGTTTGCGGAAGCAAAAGCCAAATTTAGTGGTATTGATATTGCGATCAATACGGTGGGTAAAGTGCTGAAAAAACCATTTTTAGACACAACCGAAGCAGAGTACGATAGCATGTTCGACATCAATTCAAAACAGGCTTATTTCTTTTTACAGGAAGCTGGAAAACAATTGAACGATAATGGTAAGATCTGTACTATAGTGACTTCATTACTGGCTGCATTTACGGGTTATTACTCGACATATGCTGGTGCAAAGGCACCTGTTGAGGATTTTACCCGTGCGGCAGCAAAAGAGTTTGGAGATAGGGGGATTTCAGTTACTGCGGTTGCTCCTGGTCCAATGGATACGCCATTTTTTTATGGACAGGAGTCGGAGGATGCTGTTGCCTATCATAAATCGGCATCAGCTTTAGGGGGGCTTACCCGGATTGAGGACATTGCCCCGCTGGTGGAATTTTTAGTAACAGATGGCTGGTGGATTACAGGGCAGACCATTTTTGCGAACGGAGGGTACACTACAAGATAGAGGTTTCAAGCAAAAGTCCTAAGTGATATAGGATTTTTGCTCTTGCATTTTTATTTGCCTGGATAAATCCATAACTTAAAATCATGATAATCAAAATTATAAACACCATACTCATGCTTTTTGCTGCTTACATGGGAACCAAACAAGGCTGGGCGATGTTTTCGGGTAAAACCGAAATGCTGGAACTGTTTGGCAAATGGAGCATCGGCAAGCAGGGGGTGATGGCTTTAGGTTTCTTTACGCTGTTGAGTGTTGTCCTGATGCTCATTCCTAAAACTTTCGTCTGGGGGAATTTCCTGATGGCAGCAGGTATCCTGTTAATTATCTGTTTTCATTTACTGGGCAGAGATCTTAAAGGGGTGATGATTGAAGTACCTTTCTTCCTGCTGTCCTTAGTTATTATTTACCTCCAGCACCCAATGGTGAAAGTAAGCTAGGAGACAAATTATATACATGCTGGCTTTATTCACATACAATTCCAAAGATTTGGTCTTGTGCTGTTTCATGAAGTCCTGTGTATCCAAACGAACGATAAATTATGTGTCTTTTAGCGAACTATGAACCGAATACCTTGCTGAAATCTTAAGTCTTTGTTGCTCAGCACGATCACAATTTTGTCTTGCTCTTTAAGGCTCGACAATAGAGTTATTACACCATCAAATAAGGTTGTGTATTCGGCATCGAGATCGGTATAAAGGCCCCGTAGGAATTTACCATAGAATTGACCTCTTCAAGGGGTAGTGTTTTGCCTATGGGATGCAAGGTGGCCGAATTGGAGCAGAGATTTCAATATTTTATTAATTTTTTGTAAAAGGTATGAGATCAACCGCGTTTTTATCCTCCGCATTTAAAACGGCTCCATAGCGCATTTAGCTTCGTCCATATCGGTTTAGTAAGCGGTTTGGGAGATAGCTGGTAAAAAACAATTATTTGCATGCTTCCCGGGCATTTTTTGATATGGATTTTTGCATTAAGTAGTATTGGTTTCTGTGCCATATAATCGAGCATACGGATAGTTCCCTGGAAAGTATGCATGTCTCCTTTTTCTGTTTTTATCGCCCGGAGTTTGGTCTCAGTCTTGATGATTAGGGCTTTGGGAATGTTTCGCTTGGTGATGTTCCTGTCTACAAGGCCGTCATAATAGGCATTCAGGTTTTTTTGGAGGATCACTGTAGTTTGAACAGGAGCATTGTCCAGCAGCCATAGGAACGCATACGACCAATATTCAGGGCTTTTCTGGTTGCTCCAGCCTTTGGTAAACCGGATATCTTCCACACCAGTGTATGTAATGGATGGTGCGAAGTCTATTGGGATGGGAAAACGTTCGATTCCCCAGCCGTCCAGCTCAAGCTGATAGGGTGGCTTCCAGGAAGGGCCGTCAAATACTGGCTTATTTTGCGCCACTACCTTAGTACATAGGCAGTTGAGGGTCAAGGCAAAGAGATAGCAGGTAAACTTGTTCATATTTTAATTGCTTTAATAGTTTTGGGTTGGATGGTGATTGGTAGCAGACGGCCCGCCAACTCTACATGGAGACCGATGATGTTGATGAGCGAGGAATATTGGTTTTCCAAAAGGCCGCGCAGGGATAGTTTGAAATTAAGTAGAAACATCGTTGCATGGTTTGATTTCGTGATTGTGGTTTCCATTTTTATGCCACAACGTATAATATGGGGTGTAAATACAATATTTGGGTCTTTCTTGTGAATCTTTGTCCGATAGTGGACATGCGTTGTTCAGTTTTGAACAGCAGATGGCTTAAACGAATATGAAGGAACGGAAGCAAACTATTATAAAACTCATTTGGTCTTTCTCAACATGCTCTTTTAAAACTTCGATTCCTCTTCCAAAAAAACTTAAATAAATTTGCGCAACCCAAAAGTTGCGCATATATTTGCAACCTGAAGGTTGCTGATTAAATATTTGCAAAATGAAACAAGACATATTCCAAGCTATAGCCGACCCTACACGCAGGGCTATTTTGACTTTACTTGCCATTCAGGCTTTGACGCCGAATGTAATGGCAGAAAAATTTGATATGACCCGGCAGGCGGTATCAAAACATATTAAAGTGTTATACGAATGTGAATTGATAAAACCTGAGCAGACTGGCCGGGAAATTTACTATCACTTTAACGCGAAAAAAATGCAGGAATTTGATAATTGGTTAGCCCAATTCAGACAAAACTGGGAAACTCAATTTAACCAATTGGACCAATTATTAACAATAATTAAAACAAAGGAATAATGAACAACGATTTGCTATTTGATTTTAACGTTGATAAAACGGCGAAAACAGTATACATCACCAGAGAATTTAATGCCGCACAGTCTTTAGTATGGGATGCCTTTACTAAGGCTGAGCTGCTGGACCAATGGGGGGCGCCTGCGCCGATGCGTGCCAAAACCAAGTACATGGATTTTAAAGAAGGTGGACGCCGGTTTTATGCCATGATCAGCCCCGATGGGCAGGAGCGTTGGGCGGTGCAGGAATTTACTTCTATTACCCCGAAAATCAATTTTAAGATGTACAACACGTTTGCTGATAAAGACGAAAACCGTGAATTGCCGGGTTCTGAATGGGATTACAGTTTCAGCGAAAAAAACGGCATCACTAAAGTGAATATTACCATCTTTAATGAATCGTTTGAACGACTGGAGAAATTATTAGAGGGCTTCAAAATAGGCTTCATTATGACTTTGAAAAACCTCGAAGAACTGCTGGTCTCCTTACCGAAATAGATATAGGGAGAAAATGGTGGGGCACATTCGCAACGTGAATGCTTAAAACCGGAGAATACTAGTATAAAATTTAACCATTTAAATAGAATAACTATGAGAGCAATTAATCCGTGGATAAACTTCAATGGCAATGCCGAAGAAGCATTCACTTTTTACAAATCAGTTTTTGGCGGAGAGTTCGCAAAGATCATTCGTTTTAAAGATTTAGCAAGTGCTGAATTTTCGATAGCAGAACATGAGGCTAACAAAATCATGCATATTGCTTTGCCTATTGGCAAAAAGAATGTATTAATAGCCAATGACGTTCCCGAATTTATGGGACAGGTAAACGAGAACGAAAACAGATCTAAAATAGTGGTCAGTGCTGAAAGTAGAGAAGAGGCAGACCAGATATTTAGCGGCCTATCTGTAGGGGGCGAGGTTGAAGGGCCTATGGGTGACAGCCCTTGGAATACATACGCCGGAATGTTTAGAGACAAATATGGTATTGAATGGATCGTGGAATTTGATCCGAGCTTATAGCGGACAAGTTTACTTCAAAATAGTCATTTATGAAAACCTATCGCTTCCATTTTAATAATAGCCAAAAAAGTTCAACTATTCTGTTTTGGTTTTTTTCCACGTTGCTGACCCTTTCACTAACAGTCCTAACCATCGTTTTACCGTCGCATCCGAACCCACTTTTCCCGACCTGGCTATTACTGATCTCCTTGCCGTTAATGTTAATAGCTATTTACAGACTGTTTAAAGTGGTATCTGAAAGGAAGTCGACAGACATCGTTTCACTAAGTGAAGAAGGCTTTACCAGCTCCTGTTTCGGCTCTGTTTTGTTTTTAGAAATACACTCCATTCGGGTTCCTGTAAGGGAAATAGGACTATTGGGGGGGCTACAGCTCGACTATTACAAAAAAACTGAAGCTGATATGCCTTACCTGGAATTTTCGGTCACCACTCGGAATGGAAAAACATTAAAATGGATATTAAATGAGTGGGGTGGGCTTTATAATTCGAAAGAAGAGTTTTCAATTTTCTTTAATTTTCTCACAGCGCTAACCAATCATCTATATCTACTTTATCATGCTAAGGAGGAATATAACAGGTATTTAAAAATTCTTGACGAAAAAGGTTGCTGGGAAAAGCGAGGTTAAATTTCCATGCCGTCTGTTGTGAGGATACGGGTCATCTTGCTGCAGCTATTTCACCAATGGCGAAACTAAATTTGAATTGACTTACGAACGCTGGATTCATCGTCCTTTATAAAAGATGGATGTACTCCAAATTATTTGCCGGAATTCATAGCTATTGAAAGTAATAAACGAAGCCTTTAACGACTTGTGTGAGTAGTACTACAAAGAAAAGTATTTCAATGGAACAACCTATTGTGATCAGGAAGCAGCACTATCTGAGTCGCTGCTATGATTACAATACCCAAATATGGGTATTGTAGCCTATTTACTAAAGTCGTAGTTTCGTATAAGATCAATCTCGATAAAGCAATTTTATCCCCCTCTTATTGTGATGCGAACATACTGCTTTAAATGATGTTATAAATGCAAGAAGGAGGATCAAAAGCTGGGCTGATAGTTTACTTGTACTCGTGACTCAATGAGAATAAACTTTGAAAACTATGAAGAAAAAATCACGAAATTACCTGGCTATAATCGGTATAATTGTTACGGCCATTTTTACAGTGCAATGCAAAAAAAGCGCGCCCATAAATACCACTCCGATAAAGACTGTTATTACTAATATTAGTCCTTTACAGGGGATGAAGGGAACGATTGTAACGATTACAGGTGCTGGCTTTGACACCGTTCTGCGTACGACCAGTGTAAAATTTAATAGTAAATCTGCCACCATAAAGTCAATAACAGCTACCCAAATGATCGTTGTAGTACCTGAAGAAGCTACCACCGGTCAGATTACGGTAACTAATAAGGATACGGTCATCCTATTTCCTGCAAATTTTACGGTTAGATCCTTTGTTATCACTAAAATTCCGGCCGATAATGCGTTTGATGGTGCCTCTATCGTAAACATGGCTGCCGACGTCACCGGAAATGTCTATGTGAATACCAATACGGACACCGTTTTTAAAATATCCCCGGCTGGAGTTAAAAGTATGCTGACCAAAGTGGGCAACAGCAGCACTAAGTTGGGTGGCATAGCTGTAGACGGAGCAGGCAACGTTTATACGGTGGGAACTAATGATTTTAAAATATATAAAGTTACATCTGCTGGAGCAGTAAGCGTTTTTGCGGGCAGCGGCGTTTCAGGGTATGCTGATGCGCTTGGTACTGCAGCCCAGTTTACCGCTCCGGCAGGTATGACTATTGACGTTTCTGGAAATTTGTTTGTTACGGATGTTTATCGCGTTCGTAAAATTACCCCGGCAGGGCAGGTAAGTACCTTTGCGGGTAAGGCAACAGCCGGAAAAGTGGATGGCCAGGGTACCTCAGCCGCTTTTGGAAGCTATGGCAACCTGAATCATATTGCCACTGATGCCTCTGGTAATGTTTATGTAAGCGATGGTGATTATGATATCAGGGGTGTCGAGAGTAGCGCTTATTACATTCGTAAAATAACACCCGCCGGCATTGTAAGCACTATTGGGCCGATACCAAAGCAAATGGCTAGTTGGACGGGGGGCAAAGGGTCTGTAACTTTACGATTTACATCTATGCTTGCGGTAGATGTAGCCGGCAATTTATTTTTACCCGGATCGTCCTATAATAACGGCACGGTCGCATCAGGCGGCTGCTGTACATTTGGCCCGGTATTCATGGTAAACAAAGCATTAAATTCCTCAGAGTTTTACGATCTTACAGGTACGTTTTCATTTCTCACTATGAGCTATACCGGCATAACTTTCGACCCATCCGGAAATATGTACATCAGCGCCGCCGTCAACTATGGTCGCCGTATGTATGAGCCGTCAAGTATGGGCAAGACAGGGAGCTTGATTGTGAAATTTATGATCCAATAGATGTCATGTTAAAATAGGATGTAAACATAGTACCACATCAGTAAAAGTCGATTTGTTTACAAAATAAGAAAAGCCAGATAAATATAAAACTTTCCTTGCTGCCTCAACAATGTTAATAAAGGAACTGTCATTAAATACTGTTTCCAGAACGATGTCTTTTTTATCGGCTATGGCTTTTAAGGCAAGTTCTTTAGTCCGGCTTTTGTAAACATCTGTCATCAGAATTTCGAACCCCTCCAGTTCGTTCAATCTTGTTCGGATAAAAGTAGATTTGCCTGCAGCATTGCAGCCCGTGATAAAGATAAGTTCTGGCATACCTTAATTTAGCTTTTTAATAACTGTATCCTTAATCTCTTTAGGTATGCCATTAGCATCGCTTATGATTTCGATCTCTACCAGGTATTTTTCGCCTGTTGGAAGCTCTTTACACCAGTATTTGCCATATTCTTCAAATTGAGCGTAAAAGGGATTTCCCAATTCGAAGGCGCGCTGACGTCCAAGTTCATGCATGTTGCCCATGTTTTTTAAAAGGCGCTCAACAGTAGGTGTTTTTTTCATTTGAATAGTCTAGCTGGTACTTGATGATGTAAAGATACGGATTTGCAAAATAGTACGCATTATTTTGCAAAGTGTACGCGCCTGCATAAAAATCGCGAACGCGTTTGGCTAAAGATTTACACGATGGCCTGGGCGGTATGCTCTCAGGTTTAAAACACTCATTTGGACATATGCAAGGAAATTTAGTAATGACGCCGGAAAACGCAAGGGCATTTAATAGAAGTATGGATATGCTGGACAGTTCCATAAAAGAAATGCGCAGAGTGGCTCACAATATGATGCCGGAAGCCTTGGTAAAATTTGGTTTGGATACGGCTTTAAAGGATTTTTGTGCAGATATAAATCTTACTGGAGCATTGCAGGTCGATTATCAGTCTATTGGAATGGAAACGGCTAACCTTAATAATACAACAGCAATAACCATTTTTAGAATAGTGCAAGAATTGTTAAATAACACCATGAAACACGCTTCGGCTAATACTGCCATTGTGCAACTGGCTAAAAGCGACGGAATTATAACAGTAACTGTAGAAGATGATGGCAAAGGATTTAACCCGGATTTATTAACTGAAACGCGCGGAATTGGCTGGGCCAATATTAAAAATAGGGTTGATTTTTTAAAGGGAAAAATAGATGTTAAAAGCGAGCCAGAAAAGGGTACTTCGGTGTTAATTGAATTTAAGATATGAACGTTGTAAGTGTTTTAATTGTTGATGATCATTACCTGGTTATTGAAGGGGTTCGTTCGTTGCTGCAGGATGAAAAGCGTATTGAGTGGCTGGGACATGCTACTTCTACTGAATCTTGCCTGGCCTTTTTAAAGCATCACCAAGCCGATGTGATATTAATGGATATTAATTTAGGTAAAGAAAGTGAAATAGAGCTCTGTAAAATCATAAAAGAAAAGTACCCCGCTATTCATATTCTTGGTTTAAGCACCTTTAATCAGCAAAGCTTTATCAAAAAGATAATTGAAAACGGAGCATCGGGTTATGTGCTTAAGAATGCCACAAAAAACGAATTGTTAGCGGCTATTTTTACAGTGAGGATGGGAAGGTCCTATATGAGTAGTGATGCCTTTCAGCTACTCCGTGAACAGGAAAATAAAACAATTATCCTTACCCGGAGAGAAAAAGAAGTGCTGGAATTTATCGCCGACGGCCTAACCAATAACGAAATTGCGCTTAAACTTTTTGTGAGTGTAACTACAGTTGATACACACCGAAAAAACCTACTTTCTAAATTTCAGGCGCGTAACATTGCATCTTTGGTTAAAATGGCTGTGCAAACGGAACTTATCTGAAGCCTGTATTGTGCATTAGGTAAATCTTGAAGCGAAATCCACTGTCACGATAAACGCGGATTTAATGGCCAGATCTGCCGAAATGCCCACTTAGGCAACAATTAATTGCTGGGTGTAGAAGTAATAATGGCTAATATCGGGGAGAAACTGCCTGCTGATGTGATTAATGATGATATATCAGCCACATATTATTTGCATTTTTACAAATCCTTTGTAATAACTAAAAGATGTCAAGAGTAGAAGGCCAGAAAAGTACTTAATTTTTAAGTGAAATTTGCGCTTTTGACCGCTGAGGATGTCAATTGAAGGTGTTCGAATCCCTAATGCTCTTTGGGGGTTTAAGGGTCTATTTTAGCTCAAATCGTTAATACCTATCACAGGTTGTTCTTTTTTGTTGTTATATAAATCATTGATTATCAGTGTTGTGTAAAAATAAAAGCGCGTGTTCTAAAACACGCGCTTTTGTACTTACTGCGGAGAGCGAGGGATTCGAACCCCCGGACCTATGACAGTCAACAGTTTTCAAGACTGCCGCATTCGACCACTCTGCCAGCTCTCCGGCGCAAAAGTACAAACTCAAATTGATTCTACAAACTAAGATTCACATATATTTCATATTAAATTAATATGGGGAATATATAAATGCTTAATCCGTTGAAATACAACTTTTTTATAACAGTTAGCCTGAAAACAAAAGTTGAGAAGTAATATTGGATACGCATCGAAAACGATATTATCATGCCAAAATATGGTCTCGATCCGCAAAATATTGCTATTCTCGAGTCTCAGGAAAAAGAAGAATTCCTAAAGTAAAACAAAAAAGATGTGGTTCAACATTTCTTCAGATTTGAGATGCAGCTTTGGGTAAAAAGATAATCGTGTATAGATTTATTTCCCTTTTGCTTTTAATACTTCCTTTCTTTGTCAGTGCGCAGACCAGTTCAGGCGTTACCGTATCTGGAATGATCAGAGATGGCAATAAAATTGCCATTCCGTATGTGAATGTGGTTTTTAAAGCAGCTAAGGACAGCAGCTTTGTAGTTGGTACGGTTACAAACGATGAAGGTCGGTTCAGCCTGGCCGGCGTAAAAAACGGAAATTACATCTTGGAAATATCGATGGTGAGTTTTAAGACGATCAGACAGCCCTTTACAGCGGGCACATTGAGCAATTTCCTGGATCTTGGTTTAATTGAACTGGAAGAAGATGCCAAGGTCCTGAATGAGGTAAAAATCGTTGCCGGGCAATCCGATGGGGTCTCCGCTAGAATGGATAAAAAGACTTTTACTCTGGCCAATAATGCAACACAAACCGGAGGTTCAGTATTGCAGGCGATGCAAAATATTCCCGGGGTTACTATTCAGGATGGAAAAGTGCAGCTCAGGGGAAATGATAAGGTGGCCGTATTGATTGACGGGAAACAAAATGCGGTAACAGGTTTCGGCAGTCAGACGGGTTTAGACAATATCCCTGCATCTGCAATCGAAAGCATTGAAATTATCAATAACCCTTCAGCCAGGTATGATGCCAATGGGAATGCAGGAATCATTAACATCATCTATAAAAAGAACAGACAGGAAGGGTTTAATGGGAAAATAGGTCTGACCACCGGGCTGGGTGCCTTATGGATCAGGAAGGAAAACCTGCCTACCATACGTCCGCAATACCAGGCAACCCCAAAGCTGAACCCATCAGTCTCACTCAATTATCGTAAAAATAAAATGAATACTTTTTTGCAGGGCGACTGGTTGTACACCCAGACATTGAACCGAAATGATTTCGCTCAGCGTGTTTACGATGACGGAACGGTAATCAATCAGCAAGTGAAGCGGAACAGGACCACTACATTTTCTACGATTAAGACCGGAATGGACTGGAACCCGGATGATAGAAATACCTTCACACTTTCAGCTTATCTGAACAGGGAGAAGATTCTGGACAGGGGAGATATTCCCTACTTTAATAGTGATTTCTCAGTAAGGAACCGCCTTTGGCAGTTCCTCGAAGACGAGGTAAAATATACCGCGACAGCCTCAGCTTTGTACCAGCACAAATTTGTTCAGCCAGGGCATTTACTGAATGCTGGTTTCAACTATACGTTTCACAGGGAAGATGAAAAGTATTTCTTTACGAATATCATGCCCAGCTTCACAGGTGAGGATTCCTTTAAGCTGCTTTCTGACGAACATGTAGCAGATTTAAATCTGGATTATATCAGGCCTTTGAAACATGGCCGGCTGGAAGCCGGAATCAAATTTAGAAGAAGGACCATCCCCACGGATATGCAGTTCTTTCCTGGTCTGAATTCTCCTTTAGACGTAAATGCGGGTGGATGGGCCGATTATAAGGAAACCATTCCTGCAGTGTATGGTAATTATATATTTGAGAGCAATCGTTTTGAGCTGGAAGCAGGCCTGAGATTTGAATATGTAAAGGTCGAGTATGACGTGAACCCAAATCATAATACATATAGCAGTGATGGATATGACTATACGCGTCCCTTTCCCAATCTGAGATTATCTTATAAACTGAGCGATAAAAATAAGATTTCGGTATTTTACAATGAAAGGGTCGACCGTCCAAATGAAGTAGATATCCGGATCTTCCCTAAGTACGATGAACCAGAGGTGATTAAGGTAGGCAATCCCACCTTGCGTCCGCAGTTTACCAAAAGTATAGAACTGGGGCATAAACTAACATGGAATAAGGGGAGTGTATACTCTGCAATTTATCATAAGATGATTGATGCAACTATTACCAGGATTGCCACAGTGGTACCTGGTAATACCTTAATCTACAATATTTTTCAAAATGCAGGTGAAAGCCGGAATACTGGTGGGGAGATTACTTATCAGCAGGATGTGGCCACCTGGTTCTCGTTCAATACGGGTGTATCCCTATACCGAAACACGATAGATGCATTTACAATAAACAACAGATACCCTGTTCCCACACAATATACCATGCCAAGGGAGAGCATTACCTCATGGAATTCAAAGCTGAATGGGATGTTTAAATTACCTAAAAAAACAGAATTGCAATTTTCCGCCGTTTACTTGGCGCCTGATATCATTCCCCAGGGAAAAATAGGGTCGAGATTTTCAGTTGATATGGGTGTGAAAAAGCAGGTTCAAAATGGCAGGGGTGAATTATTTTTAAATGGTACCGATCTGTTCAATACGCTTAACCCAAGGAGAGAAGTGAGGGGCAATGGGTTTAGCCTCATCAGCACCGACTATCTGGAAACCCAGGTTTTTAGGCTGGGTTACAGTTATAAGTTTTAGTTCCTAAGAGCACTCTGGATCAATCCGGCATTTCCAGAAAAAGATCAATTTTTGCTATTGAAAAATGAGGATGATTGTGCCGCCAATGATCATGAGTACCGCAATTATAGTTTTGTATGTCAATGGCTCCCCAAGAAAGATAACCGATAAGATTAAGGCGATCGCAACACTGGCCTTATCTACAGGGGCTACTTGAGAGACCTTGCCCATTTGAAGGGCCTTAAAATAAAATATCCAGGACAGTCCTGTTGCCAGACCTGAGAGGATCAGAAATACCCAGTTTTGTTTGGTCAGGCCGGAAATGCCGGTCTGTCCACCTTTAAAGAAAACAATTGCCCAGGCCAATAACAGTATGACAACGGTTCTGATTGCTGTAGCCAGATTTGAATCGATACCTTTTATTCCAATTTTTGCCAGGACAGCTGTCAGCGCTGCAAAAAATGCAGAAAGTAATGCATATATCCACCACATATTTTATGCTTTGATGTTAAATATAGTTATAAGCCATTGTTTTCCGATAGCCTTAGCCTAAATCTTATTCTGTCTTGATTTTTCCAGGTCAACGGAAAATAGGCTTCAAATCCAACTTCAGAATTTCTCCTAAATTCAATGTTAGTTTTACTATGGGTAGGGCTGCATCTATAGACAATAAAAATAATCGCTACACAATCAAATGTATTCGAAAATCGGTAATCTCATCTGGAAGGAAATGAAAACACAGGGGTATACTCAGTTACAACTGACCGAGAAACTTGATGTACCTGGCCTTAAGCTTAGTCAGGTATTTAAAAGCGAAAAGATTGATGTATATCTCCTGGTGCAGATTTCCGGGGTGCTTAAAAGAAATTTTTTTCAGTACCTGGATCCTGAAGAACTGGATATCGCTTTGAATGTGGAGACGATCAAACAACTGAAAGGTAAGATCGTTGATTTAACCGAATTAAATCAACAACAGGAAGTAATTCTGCATAATTTGAATAGCCAAATCAGCCGCTTTCAGAAATTTCTTCAGCAATTGGATGAAAAAAAAAGCAAGCGTAGTGTCTGACATGTCTCTACCTCGACGCGTCCATTTGAATTTCCTATAAATCGCCCATTTCCTGTTCATTTTAAGACATACTGTCCACAATGAGACAGTTGAATTTTATAGCTTAATTGTAACTTGCTTATTTTTAGCTTGTTACTTCTGGCATTTCTATTGGAACATAGGGTTCAAATTAGTATACATATGGACCGTGAAATTTCATCCAAAGAACAAGCCAGGCGAAGAACCAGGATATACATTATCGGTAGTGTTGTTGCCCTGGCAATCGCTTTTGGGTTTATTCAATTTAGCAGTATCGTTGAGCCTGCAGTAAAAGGAAGTGCGCTCAGTACCTCAGTTGCAGAGGTAGGCAGGATGGAGGCGACCGTGCCTGCGTCAGGGATTATTACTCCCGAATATGAATTCACCATCAGCTCACCGGTAGATGCAAGGATTGAGCAGGTAATGTTTAATGCTGGCGAAAAGGTACTTGCCGGCCAATCCATTTTGCGCCTGAACAAGGAGTCAGCGTTGCTCTCCTTTGAAAAACTGAATGAGGAGCAGCATGTCAATCGTAACAAAATAAACCAATTGTCTCTGGGCCTGCAGAAAACCCTCGATGAGTTAAAGACTCAGTATTCCATTAAACAAATGAAAATCAGTAGTCTGGAAACGGCACTGGATCACGAACAATCACTCTTGGCGATTGGCGGGAGTACGGATGAAAATGTCAAACAGGCCCGCCTAACCTTAAATGTGGCACAACTCGAACTGAAGCAGATCAAAAACCAAATGGATAATCAGAAGGCAACAATGCAGGCCGATCTGAAAAGCCTGGGGTATGAAATCAACATTCGGGAGAAGGACATCAAAGGAATCAGTGATAAACTGAAAAATGCGTCCATTTCTTCGCCAAGAAACGGGGTAATCACCTGGGTCAATAGTAAGATCGGTGCAGAAATCAATGAAGGCGAAGAGTTGGTGCGTATTGCAGACCTGAGCAGTTTTAAGGTTGAAGCCAGCATCTCTGATACGTATGCTGATGAGGTTAAATCAGGTAGAACGGCTGTAGTCAGGATCGCTAAAACGGACTTGCTCGGGAATATTAGCAATGTACAGCCAGCTGTGGAGGATGGAACCGTGAAATTTTCAATTAACTTAAGCAATAAAAGTTCAAAGCTGCTCCGCTCTAACCTGAAGGTTGATGTTTTTGTCGTCACCTCTTACAAGGAGCATACCATAAGAGTTAAGAATGGCGCTGCGTTTAATGGATCCGAACAACAAAAGGTATTTGTGATTGAGGGCGACAATGCGGTGTCCCGCCAGGTGAAAGTTGGCGAAAGCAATAGCGATTATGTGGAAATTCTTTCAGGTCTTAAAGCAGGGGAAAAAGTCATCACCTCAGAGATGCAGGACTTTATTCATCTCAGTAAAGTTAAGATCAAATAGCTAAAACAAATGACACACAAAATCATGTTCAAAACCATCCTATTATTTTCAGCGATTCTCACGCCCATTCTCGGGAAAGGTCAGGGGGATAGTGATACCGTAAAATTAAAGTTGAACGATGTTATCGGTATCGCCAAAATGCATTCTACAGCAGCTGTACAGGCCGAGACCATTCGTGAAAATCAGTATTGGCAGTATAGAACATTTAAATCAAATTATAATCCACAACTTACGCTGGATGGGACTTTGCCACAATTTAGTAAAACCAATATCCCGGTGATCCAGCCAGATGGAACAGTAGAATTTAAGCCCGTGATTAACGATAATTCTCAAATCAACCTTGGCCTCACACAAAATATCAGTTTAACCGGCGGACAAGTATTCCTTGGCTCCAATGTATTGAGGTTCTCAGATTTCGACCGCAAACAAACCCGTTACAATGGGAATCCATTGATCATCGGCCTGAATCAGCCGTTGTTTGCCTTCAATTCTCTATTGTGGGATCAGAAGATCGAACCTTTGCGTTATGAAGAATCACAGAAAAAGTACAAAGAAGACATGGAAGTGGTGGGACGAGATGCCTCAGAACTGTTTTTTGGTTTGCTGATTGCCCAGATCAACAAGGATATCGCCGTTAAAAATCTGTCGAACAATGAGACCATTTACAAAATCGGTGAAGGCAAAGCAGCCCTGGGTCGGTTGTCCAAAGACGAACTGCTACGATTAAAACTGGGGGTGTTGAACGCAAGGAAAGCTGTGGCTCAGGCCAATGTGGATGCAGAAACGGCTGACCTTCAGTTAAAATCCTTTATTGGTTTTTCTGCGGATAACCAGATTAAGCTTATCCTTCCTGAACATCTGCTGACTTTTGAGGTAGATCCTGCAATTGCTGTCCAGCAGGCAAAAGATAACCGTCAGAAATCCATAGAGTTTAAACGGGCTTTGCTTGAAGCGGATAAGGACGTTGCCAAAGCACGGGGAGAAAACGGCCTGAAAGTAAACCTCTTTGGAACATTTGGATTGACCAATGTAGCGGATCGGCTTCCGGGAATATATAGCCGTGCTAAGGACCAGCAGGAAATAAGATTGGGTTTTCAGATCCCTATTCTGGACTGGGGACGTTCGGCTTCGAGAATTAAAACGGCACAGTCCAATCGCAAGTTGATAGCCGCAACCGTTAAGCAGGCACAAATAAACTTTGAGCAAGAGATCTATACCATTCTGAGACAGTTTGCGATGATCAAAGAACAAATGCAAACCAACGCAGAAGCAGATCTCACTGCAACCCAGCGCTATGAAATCGCGCAGAAAAGATACCTGCTGAACGACTTGAGCATTACCGATCTGAACATCGCTTTGCAGGAAAAGGATCAGGCACGCCGTGATTATATCTTTGCCTTAAGAAGCTTTTGGAGTGCCTACTTCAACCTTCGGCAGCTGACGCTTTATGATTTTACCACCAATAAAAAAATATAAGCCTTCTAATCAATAAATGACACCATAAAACCACAAAATCATATGAAAAACTTAATTCCTTTGCCAATAAAATGCCAGATGACCCCAAGACCAATTGATACTTATTTTGAAGGGTGAAAATGGAAAATTAGTGGTAACTTTTAGACCACCAGGAGCGGAGCTTCAATTTCTCGTCACGGAATGTAAAATCCTATAATAACAATTATTAACTCAAATCGAAATGATACAATTATCAAACATAGAAAAAGTTTACCGTACCAAAACTATCGAAACCACTGCCCTGAACCACATTAATCTTAACATTAACAAAGGGGAATTTGTAGCCATTATGGGCCCTTCTGGCTGCGGCAAAAGTACTTTACTCAACATAATGGGACTATTGGATACGCCCACTGCCGGATCCATTGCAATTGCCAATCAGCCTGTCACTTCTCTCAGCCGCAAACGCCTGGCAACCTTCCGAAATCTTAAGCTGGGTTTTATTTTTCAGAGTTATCACCTGATCAATGACCTTTCGGTTATAGACAATGTGGAGCTACCACTTTTATACCGCAAGGGTATTTCAGGTACTGAAAGGCGCAAAAGAGCTTTAGTCGCTTTGGAGAAAGTAGGATTAAGTGCCCGCACCAAGCACTACCCCAATCAGCTTTCGGGTGGACAGCGTCAGCGCGTGGCCATTGCCCGTGCTATTATTGGGGATCCCGAAATCCTGCTTGCAGATGAGCCAACCGGGAACCTCGACAGTGCTATGGGAGAAGAGGTGATGAACTTAATGCTTCATCTGAATAAAATTGATGGTACAACAATCGTTATGGTCACTCACGATGAGCAGATGGCAAAAAAAACACAGCGGATCATTCACTTTTTTGACGGCCAGCAAGTCAGTTAATCTGTATAACCTAGAAATCATGTTAAAAAATTATATAAAACTCACTTTTAAAGTTATGCTTCGCAAGAAGTATTATACCGCGCTGACCCTCGTGGGCATTAGCCTGACCCTTATGGTCATCACGGTATTCGCATCCTTTCTGGATCAGATTGTGAGTGCGAATCCGCCGGAAATTCATCGGGAAAGAACGCTGATCCTTGATAAAGTATCTGTTTATAAGGGGGATAAAAAGACAGATGCGGCACCTAGCATCAGCTTCCTTCAAAAAAATATACGAGCTTTGCAAAGCACTGAGACCATTTCCTACTTTACGACCAGAGAGTTTATTTCGTTCCTAAATGGAAAAACTGCGGGTCATATCCTTAAGTTTACCGATGAAAATTTCTGGAAGATCACGGATTTTGAATTTTTGGAAGGAAAACCCTTTAATATTATCGAGGTCAGAAAAGGTGCCCGGGTTGCCGTGATCAGTGAAAAAACAAAAGCATACTTTTTTAAGGACGGCGCTGCCCTGGGGAAGACCTTTCCGATACAAGGAATAGCTTACCAAGTGATTGGTGTAGTAAAGCCCGCAACGCCCTTCAGCAGAATTTATTCCGATGTTTATGTTCCTTACACCACTGATGTGAATACCCAGCGAACAGAAAAAGCGCTGGAAGGCACTTATAATGCGCTGCTGTTAGCAAAGACGAACGACCTGAAAAAGGTGCGTGCCGAGCTAAGAGGGATTCTAAAAAAAGCGAATCTGGTTTCGGGTGCAGATTCGGTAAAAGTGCATGCATTCACCGCTTTGGAACAATTTGCGAAAAGCAGCTCCTTTAACGATGATGAACCTGAATATGGGAAAACCGCGATTGTAATTAGTATTGTGCTGATCCTTTTTATGCTGATCCCGGCAATCAGTCTGGTGAATATTAATGTCACCAGGATTGGAGAACGGGCAGAGGAAATCGGTATCCGTAAGTCGTTCGGTGCAACTTCCGGTACCCTTGTGGGGCAACTGGTAACAGAAAACATCATCATTACCTTAATTGGTGGATTGATCGGCCTAGGCTTATCCATTTACGCCTCACAGTTGCTGGTACAGTTTATCAACACCTTTGATCCGCTATTCAAAATGCCGACCGATAGTTTTATCATCAGCTGGCGGGTGTTTGGTTTCTGTCTTTTTAGCTGTCTGTTACTTGGATTGGTCTCGGGGATTTATCCCGCCTGGAAAATGTCGCGAATGGATGTTATTTACGCATTGAAAGGAGGAAACAGCTTATGATTTTGCATTTGTTTAAAATGATAATGAACAGGAAAAAAGCGAATTTCTTCCTGTTACTACAACTATTTGTCACCTTTACCGCGCTTTTTCTTTGTTTGGGTTTGAATTTGAAAAAATTAGGTAACTATTTCAGACCATTGGGTTATCAGTACGAAGATTCCTGGTTGGTGGTACTCGATTTTCAACACCTGCCGGAGGAAAAGAAATTGGAGTTCAGCAGGCTAATCCAGCAGAAGCTTCAGGCTGTTAAAGAAATCGAGTTGGTAAGTGCCACTCAGGTAATTCCTTTTCAACAATGGGGTAATGAAGAAAAGATCACCTATAACAAACAAACCAGCAAGGCTCTGGGATTTGAGGTAGATGAGAATTATTCAACGGTACTCGGCATTAAACTAGTCGAAGGTCGATGGTTTACGGCAAAAGACTATGTGTTAAATGCCATTCCGGTGGTCCTCACTGAAGATTTAGCGGAACGGGATTTCAAACAGGGGAGCCCGATCGGAAAAACGATCCTGATTGGCGACAGGCCGGCCCTGATCGTCGGGGTATCGGAAGCGGTCAGAGAGAACACCGGAGCTGATCTGAACCCGGGATTTTTTATCCCATTGAAAACTGCTGCAACAAGTTATTTGCTTAAATCAAAAAACACGGATAATTTCCAGTTGCTGGAGGATCAGATCAGGAAAACCATCAACTCGGTTGGCATTTCGGAAATTCTGATCAGGCAGAATATTTCTTTAACGCTGGTCAAAAAATATGCACAGAAAACAGATTACATTCAGTTGAGTATTACCTTGCTGGTATTTGCATTTTTGCTGATCAATGTTTTCCTGGGAATCTCTGGCGTATTTAGTTATAACCTGTCAAAACGCAAAGCAGAAGTTGGCCTGCGGGTGACCATGGGGGCAAGCCCGGCTGATATATTGCAGCAATTTCTCCTGGAATCCATAGTGCTGACTACCTTAGGTATTTTACCGGGCTTGCTAATTGCGATTCAGATGTTAATTATGCAATATTTAGACGCCTATTATGGAACTTTAAGTATTTTGGGGGCTGCATTGTTTTTGTATTTGCTGATGTTGAGTTGCGCTTTCTATCCAAGTTTAAAAGCAGCCAGGCTGAATCCTTCGGATGCATTACATGAAGAATAAACTAATTTAATTTGTTCCTATGATTTTGATTATTGATGATGATATTGCTGTATGTGCTTCCCTAAACCTGTTGTTAAAACAGAATGGGTTTAAATCCATCAAGGCAAATGGTCCCGAAGAGGCACTCAAGCACCTTAAAGAAAAGCCAGTAGATGCGGTATTGTTGGATATGAACTTTTCTATGGAAACTACAGGGGAAGATGGGCTGGCTATGCTGCAGCAGATCAAAAAATCAAGACCACTGCTGCCAGTTATTTTAATGACCGGATGGGGATCGATTAAACTGGCAGTGGAGGGCATGAAAGCCGGGGCAGCAGATTTTATCAATAAACCCTGGGACAACGAACATTTAATGCGGGCATTAAGAACAGCACTGGATTTATCAATTGAATTGGATACGCCAGGGGCAATGACGCGTAAGAAGCTGAATGAAAAATATGGTTTTGAGAATATTGTTGGTGAAGATCCACAACTTTTGGAGGTATTACAGACCATTGCAAGGGTCAGTAGCACTGATGCCTCAGTACTCATTATTGGAGAGAGTGGCACTGGGAAAGAACTCGTAGCGGAAGCCATTCATGAAAACAGTTCCCGCAGAAATAAAGCATTTGTAAAAGTAAATCTTGGAGGAATTTCTTCCAGCTTATTTGAAAGTGAGATGTTTGGTCATAAACGTGGCGCCTTTACGGATGCGCGCACCGACAGAGTAGGTCGGTTTGAACTGGCCGATAAAGGCACCATTTTCTTAGATGAAATAGGTGACCTGGATTTAAACAGCCAGGTAAAGCTGCTGAGAGTATTACAGGACCGCAAGTATGAGGTGTTGGGTGACAGCAGGACCCGGTCCGTTGACCTTAGGGTAGTCTGTGCCACCAACCGCGATCTAAGGGAAATGATCTCTGCTGCAAAATTTAGGGAGGACTTGTATTACCGCATCAACCTGATCATTATCCGTTTGCCACCGCTTCGGGAACGTACAGAAGATATTCCGATTTTGGCCAATTATTTCTTGAAAAACCTTAAAGAAATTTATCAGCGGCCGAAGCTTCAGATAGATAGAAAAACCTATAACTGGTTAAAATCACTTCCGCTGCCGGGTAATATCCGAGAACTTAAAAACCTGATTGAACGTACTGTATTGCTCAGCGAAGGGGATTACTTGTATATAAAGGATTTTGAGCAACACCTGGAAGCCCAACGATTACCAAATGCCTCGCTGACGTTACCTGCTGTGGGAACTTTATCAATTGATGAAATGGAACTTTCCATGATCAGGAATGCAATGGCTTTTCATCAAAATAATATTAGCAGAGTGGCCAAAGCACTGGGTTTAAGCAGGGGCACGCTATACCGTAAACTGGAGAAATACAACATCCCTTATGAAGCTCAAAACTAAAGTTTTATTGGTGGCACTTGTTGTTCATGCGGTATTTATCTACCTGCTTACGGAACTATATGCGGCAAGCAGAACTGCTTTCCTGATCGGGGAGGGCATGCTTTTTGTTTCGCTGATCTTTTCTTATTGGTTGTATCGTTCGATCAGCCAGACGTTTGATACCATCTCCTCGGGAATAGAAACGCTGAAAGACAAGGATTTTAGTGCCAGATTGAACCAGATTGGACATCCCGAGATGGATGAATTGATCGATGTGTATAACATGATGATCGGACAATTAAGACATGAGCGCCTGCTTCAGGCGGAGAAAAGTTCCTTCTTAGGAAAACTTATTGAAGCCTCTCCTTCGGGGATCATTATATTTGAGTTTAACGGAATTATTGGGGCAGTGAATCCTGCCGCTACAGAAATATTAGGTCTGCAGCGTGGTGAGATTTTAGGTAAATCATTGAGCCAAATTGGCGGACGACTTGCTGAAGAACTGGTACTGGTAAAAGTGAATGATGCTAAAGTAATTAATCTGAATGGAATAAAATCCTACAAATGCCACAAATCGACCTTCACAGATCTTGGGTATTCACGGACTTTTATTACGATTGAAGAACTTAGTCGCGAGATCTACCTGAAGGAAAAAAATGCTTATGAGAAGGTGATTAAGATGATGTCTCATGAGGTGAACAATTCTATCGGTGCCATCAATTCAATTCTTAACAGCTGCCTAAATTACAAACATCAACTGGATGAAGCTGATCAGGAAGATTATGATGCGGCCCTAAATACTTCCATAGGCCGCAACCATAGCCTGAGTGATCTGATGTCGAATTTTGCCAGGGTTGTGCGTGTTCCTGAACCCGTTAAGCATATTGTTGACCTGATCGCATTGCTTCGCTCAGTTGTGCTCCTTATGGAACCTACTGCCAGAAAAAAAAATGTCAGCTGGCAGTGGGACCTGGATGCATTGGTGCTTGAAACCTTTGCTGATTACCAGCAATTGGAACAGGTCTTCATAAATATTCTGAAAAATGCGATTGAGGCTGTGGACTATTCGGGAACCATACGCATCAAAACTGCTTCACCAGATCAAATGATTTCCATTTCGAACACCGGACCTGGAATCCCAAATGAGGTCAGCCGTCGGCTTTTCTCTCCCTTTTTTAGCACGACCAAAAATGGACAAGGTATTGGATTGATGTTGACAAGGGAAATCCTTTATAACCACAATTTTAAATTTTCTTTGCAAACTATTGGTGAATGGACAGAATTCAAGATCGTGATGTAATTCGAGTTAAACCCGTTAGCTATCTTGAAAAGTAAATAGCTCGCTAGTTTTTTAGTCATCATCATCCTTTTTCTTTTTTTCGAGGATTACAAAAGCACTTCTTTTGGGAGCTGGCATCACTGAATGCTCACCCTTTACAGATTTCCAGACCACCTCATTCAGATCAAGATCAGGAGCAGCATCTTCTTTTGCAAAATTAAACTGCTCAGAACGTCGGCTGCTTTCGTTGTTGGCTACATTGCGGGTGTCCAAATCTATTAAAGGCTGTTTTACCGTATAGGGTTTAAAATCAGGTGTACTTGTAAAGCATTCGAATAATGGAACCGCTGCGGCATCATACTGGCTCATTGGTGGCAGGCCTAAAATCAGTTCCATGGTTCTTAAAAAGCCCGAAGTAGAATACATGGTATGTACTGCTGTATTTCGTTTTACATAAGGTCCTACCACGTAAGCCGGTGAGCGATGGGCGTCTACATGGTCGGGTCCATTTTGCGCATCGTCCTCTAAAATGAAAACAACTGATTCTTTCCAGATCGGACTGTGAGATAGGTGTTCTAAGATGCGCCCAACCGCAAGGTCATTATCTGCAACAGCGGCCTGAGGAGATACCTTGCCTTTTTTCTGTCCACTGGTGTGGTCGTTTGAAATCCTTAGCGTACTGAATTGCGGAACTGCACCGACATTTAATAAAGAATCAAAGTCATGCTGCCAGGCATCAGCTCTCACCTGGTCGGTAATGTCCATATCAAAACCGGGAGATGCAGGGCACATATGCCCTTGAAGTGATTTGATATTCGCTTTGGCATAATCCCCAAACTCTCCATAGCTACGGTAGGTAATACCCGCGCGCTGACAGTAATCCCATATAAATCCATCCTTAGGATACGTTATCGGACGGCCACCCTCATAATTCCCCGTACCTCCCCGGCCTCCATACCCGGTTGGCCAGGATTTCTCAATAACATCAGTAGCATAAGCGGCCATACTCCAGTTGTGCCCGTCGGCACTTACTTCGGCATCTACATAGAAATTATCCAGTAGCACATAGTCTTCTGCAAGCGCATGCTGATTAGGCGTAATCTTTTTGCCAAAAAGTGTTAAGGAAGAATCGCCGTTACCCTGAGGGAGATCGCCCAAAACCTGATCATAGGTTCGGTTTTCCTTAATGATATAAAACACGTGCTTTATGGGGGATTTCTGCCCCTGTTTTCGCGGAATAGGATTTCCGGCCTCTCCATCGGCCAATATTGTTCGTTTGTCGCTAAATGGCGTATTTGCGTAAACTTGAGCTGTATAAGATTTTAATTGCTCTGCTTTAGGTACATCAATAAAAGATAAGGTTCCTTTAAACAGACCGGCGATGTACTGGAGTTTATTATTAGCTGTACCGCCCATCTGATAGCCACTGTTATCCGCTTTTGATATGGGCTGTGGACCTTCCGGATTGGCTAGCGAGGTATTACCTTTGCCATTTGTAACCAGGATCTTTGACCCCAGGGTTTTTACATTGGTCGGGTACCATCCTACGGGTATAAAGCCCAGGCTCTGACTGCTGCCTGGGCGACTGACATCAAAAACTGCAAGGCAATTGTTATCGGCATTGGCAATATAAAGTGTTTTCTCGTTGGTGCTTAAGGCTAGTCCATTGGTTGTGGAGCCTGTTAACTGGGTGGCATAAAGGGTTGTCGCAATGGTTTCACTTACCTTATTGGTTAGGGTATTGATCACCGAAACGGTATTGTCATTCGCATTGGCAACAAATAAAAAGTTACCTTTTTTATTTAAAAGCAATTCATTTGGATGATCTCCGACCAGGACCTGCTGAACAATTTCTTCTGATGCAGTGCTGACGATCGCTACAGCCCGCCCGCCCCATAAAGAGATGTATAACTTATTGCCGTCTGGAGAGAGGAGGCAGCTATATGCAATTGCCGGTAACTGCACTTTTTTCAACACCTTTTTTTCATTAGGATTGATGATGTAAAGGGTGCTGTCTTCTTTGGTTACGGTATATAGCCGCGTATTTGCTTTATTTACGGCAATACCTGCAGGGCTTATTTTTCCCTTCGGCCAAACTGGGCCAAGCTTAATGGTATCGCTTTTCCCCAGTTTATTGTTTTCGATCCGAAAGTCCAGAATCCAGTTATCGTTTCCTCCGGATACATACACATGTTGCTCATCTTTACTGAAAGCCAGTCCATACCAGGATTTGGCCAATACCTGTTCGTCAAGTATGGCTTCAGTTTTAGGATCAATTAGCTGTAGCGACTGTATGCTTTGCCCGTTATTAGTGACTGCAAGGAATTTACCTGTTGAACTTAGTTGCATGTTCAGTGGCAGATCTCCTAAATTGATCGAGCGGCCTGCAGGACTTAATTTCCAGCCATTCGGCAATAAGATCTGACTTGTTTTTTCAATCTTTCCCGGCCATTGTGCCTGAGTCTGGTTGATCACAAATACAAATGCAAAAAATATAATGAATTTTTTCATACTACTATTGAATAAGGTTTTAATGATTGCGCAAGTTGAAGTTAATCAAAGCTCTGATGGTATATCCGTTTCCTGATGCTACCGTGCCAATATCGCGAATGGCTTCTGATGGGATTACCTGGCTTCTGGTTGCATAAAATACCGGTCCACCGGAAAGCGAGAACGATAGTTTTGAATGGGCGGGTTCAAGGTTTATCGCAGGACCGACTAATACTTTGGCACCTCCTTCTGCTTCATCTTTTTCCCAGAATCCTTCCAGATCCTGACCTACGGCTTCAAAACCCACATATAGTCCGCCAGAAATGCGATGCTGGTAACCCAGACTGGTAATAAAATCCAGTTTATCTCTATTACTGTCGAATGCTTTTTCAAACCTTAAATTACCCAGCAAACGCCAATTGATTTGATCAAATGAGGCGGTTATCCTACTGATGGCTGATTTTACGTTTGACCAATCCCGACTTACCCCCAACCCAGCGCCGAGTCTAAAACCACTGAGTTGTGTGCCGCCAATTAAATCCCTAATTACTTCAGCTTGCTCGGCAGAGGTTATCCCACCACGGTTTGCGAAACCGATTGCCGCAGTGGCATATAAAGTGAAACGGTTACCCAAATAGCCTTTTACGCCAAACTGCTGCCCCAGACCATCGTATCCGAACTGTCCTGTCGTCCGTTGCCCATAACTTCCTGAATAATGGATATTCCATCTGGTATTTTGAGGGGTAAGGGTGTTTATGGAAAATAAGAATGGCTGAGTTGAGGTCATTCCAAATGGGTCCCCGGAATTTACGGTATTAATCGTTTGGGCGATGCCCTTGATGATCAGCAATTGAAGGATTGTAAAAAGCAGGATTTTTTTCATTTGTTTTGAACTAGAATTATTTTGTGACTCCAGTAATTTAAAGTCTGGGTAATATTAGGAATGCTGGTTTTGATTAATACCAACTTTAGGTTATTATTGGGTTAATTCTTTGTAACAAATTCTCTACCCTTGATTCTGTTCTTTTTGAAAACTATTGATCTGACTTTTAATGGTTTTTTAGGGTAAAATTTAGGTGTCTTATCAGAAAAGCTCCCAACTGGTCAAAAGAGACAAAAAATATGCAAAAGGGTTTTAAAGTGGTTTGTCATTTGTATTGACCATATGATCGGAAAGTTTTACAGTTGACCCGATTGTTTCCAATTCTAAGAATTTTTATCTAACATTGGGCGCAATAGATTTTTATGCCTACACATCTGCCGGATATCACTGAGGACATTGAACTACTGAAAAAGCTCAGAGAAGGTGATCAGTTGGCTTTTGCGCAAATCTATAACCTGTACAGAAGTAAAATATACCTTTATGCCTGCAACCTTTGTAAGTCTGCGGAGACGGCAGAGGAAGTTGTGCAGGAAGTTTTCATCAGGATCTGGCAGAAAAAAGACCAGATCAACCCTGAACTCAATTTTGATGCCTACATCAGAAAAATTACACTAAACCATGTGCTTAACCACCTCAAAAAAATAGCACGCGACAAGGTGCTGCAGGAAGAGGTGTTAAATTATATGGATGCTATTCGCCACTCAACTGACGACAGCCTCCTGGAGAAAGAGTTACTCAAAACCTATGATGAAGCCATTGCACTTTTGCCGGCACAAAAGAAATTGATCTATCAAATGAGCCGTAATGAAGAGATGACTCATGAACAGATTGCCGAAAGGCTGAATATTTCAAAAAACACGGTTAAAAATCATATGGTTGTTGCTACGAAGTTTATTCGCAGCTATGTCAGCAAACATGGAAGTATCGTTTGTTTTCTGATTGCCTCAAATTATTTTCGTTCCAACTAGTCCTATCATCTTTTTCAGTTGTATTATAATAAACCGGCCGGGTAAGCAGCCTCCGGTAAATTTTTAAACTGTGGAAGAAAAAGTTCAATTTGAATATTTGTATCATCAGTACCTGAACAATCAGTGTACAGCAGAAGAGCTGAAATTGTTTTTCAGGTTGCTTGAGAAAAGTAAAGATGATGAACAGGTAATGACGCTAATGTCGGCAACATGGGATCAAACCGCCATTAGTCCAGAGAAAGGGTTAACCCCTCCATTTCCTGATAAAAAGACCACACATCGACTGATATCAAGTCGCAACAGTTTTGGCATGCAGAGGCTTGCAGGTATTGCTGCAACGTTGTTAATTGTAATAGGAATTTGCTTTTACTGGTCCGATGTGTCTCGGATATTTAATCCTCCGCAGGAATCCAAATCAATCACAACATCAACCGAGCGTAAACAATTTGATTTGTCAGATGGCACCAAAGTGTGGCTAAGTCCCAATAGTAAGCTTAGTTATTCCGACAGATTTGAAGGAACTGAACGTAAAGTATCATTGGAAGGGGAGGCTTTTTTTGAAGTAGCACATGATGTCAAACATCCATTTATCATTAAAAGTGGCCAAATCAATACTACGGTACTTGGCACTGCATTTAATGTAACCGCCTACAAAGAACAACACATAATAAATGTGACCCTTGTGACCGGGAGAGTAACTGTTTCACTTAATGGTTCAAACAGCAGCAAACGAGACACGATATTGGCTAATCAGCGTATCGTGTTTGATAAAATTTCCTCGCGTATTTCAAAAGTGGACTATCCTGATGCTGCTACCTTTATGAATAAACGATTAGGTTTATATGAATACAAAGGAGCAGAAATTCAGGAAGTCAGCAGAGATCTTGAAAATCAGTATAACATAAAAATTAAATTAGATAAGCAGTTATCTGAAGCAATATTTTATGGGAATCTGAACATGTCAGCTCCGCTGGATGAAACATTAAACAAGCTAAGTACCGTTGTGGAAGCTAAATGGCGAAAAGAGGGAGGGCATTATGTGATCCTAAAATAAATGCCCGATTCTGTTATACAGAACCAGGCAAGTATCTGAACTAATTTAAAATGTCCGAGCCTTGAGAACTACAGGACATAAGAAATCAATATTTAATTATAAAGTTATGAATCCATAACTGTCAAACAAACATATCAATGAAAAAACTAGAACCTGTTGGGTTCCTAACCTTTATTGCCGTTGTCTTATTATTTCTGATAGTCCTACAGTCGCGGGCACATGCCCAAAGTCCATTGGATAAAAAGTTAAGTATAAGCTTAAAAAACGAACAACTTAAAAAAGCACTAGATAAAATAACTTCCATTTCCGGTGCAAAATTCACCTTTAATGAACAGATTGCAAGCAGTTCTATTAAGATCAGCATTACCGCCTGGGATAAAAGCCTGAAAGAGATTCTGACATTGGCTTTTGCTGACAAGCCGCTGCAATTCAGTATACTGGATAAAGAAGTATTCATTCGCCTTGATCCCGAAAAAACAAAAAAGGACGAGGCCGGTCCGGCGGCAAATCCGGCACAAAGCAAAGAAAAGTATACACTAAGCGGAACAGTTAAATCGCAAAGTACAGGCGAAACTTTAATTGCCGCAACCATAAGGATCGTGGGCGCTAATTTAGCTACAGCCAGCAATGAATATGGCTTTTATTCCATTACCCTGATAAAGGGTAGCTATGATCTGGAGATTAGCGCTGTCGGCTCAAAAACCTACAGAGTCCGGATTGATTTGAAAGAAAATACGAATCTGAATGCTACCTTAACTGATGATCAGAATTTATTGGAAACGGTTACAATCAATAGTACTTCCGCACAACGAAATATCGGAAATCCGCAAATGGGAATGGAACGATTGAGCATCAGCGAAACTAAATTGGTCCCTGTACTCATGGGAGAGCCGGATTTAATCAAAACCTTGCAGCTATTACCTGGCGTGAAAACTGCCGGAGAGGGAAATGGTGGTATGTTTGTGCGCGGCGGAACGGCAGACCAGAATATGATCTTATTAGATGAAGCGCCAGTATACAACGCCTCCCATTTGCTGGGCTTCTTTTCGACCTTTAATTCTGATGCAATTAAAAATGTAACGCTGTATAAAAGTGGAATGCCGGCTCAATATGGTGGTGGTCTGTCATCAGTTCTGGATGTTAAAATGAATGACGGAAACAATCAAAAGTTGGGGGTAAGCGGGGGAATTGGCCTTATTGCTGCACGATTAAATGTAGAAGGGCCAATTCAAAAGGATAAGTCATCGTTTCTCATCTCTGCCCGCAGGACTTATGCAGACATGTTCCTAAAACTCTCCAGCGATACTTCGATCAACAATACACAGCTTTATTTTTATGATGTTAATGCCAAGGCCAATTATATATTAGGGGATAAAGACCGTTTGTTTTTATCCGGCTATTTTGGAAAGGATGTATTGGCCTCGGATAACCTTTCTGGAATCAACTGGGGTAATGCTACCGCAACCATGCGCTGGAATCATGTTTTTAACAATAAACTATTTTCCAATACCTCGGTAATTTTTAGCAACTACAATTATAAGGTGCAGGCTAATACGGACGAAAATTCACTGACACTCTTCTCGCAGATTCGTGATTGGAATGTTAAGGAGGATATCCAGTGGTATGCTAATGAGCAGAATACGATTAGCTTTGGTTTGAACTCAATATTCCATACCATAAAACCTGGAGAAGTGCAGGCCACAGGAAATTCCGGTTTCATTTCACAGAACCTTCAAAATAGATACTCATTGGAAAACGCAGTCTATGTGAGTAATACCTGGAAGGCCAGTAGTGCGCTTACCCTTACTTATGGATTGAGAGTATCAGCTTTCACCATATTGGGCCCTGGTGACTATTACAGCATCAACCAGGCAGGAGATGTAATCGGCTCAACTGCTTACAAAAGGGGAGAACTGGTAAAAACTTATGTTAATTTAGAACCGCGTTTAGCCGCTGCACTGCAAGTCGGTGAGTGGGCATCGGTTAAAGCATCTTATGTGAGGAATGTGCAAAACCTGCACTTGATTTCTAATTCTAATGCCGCTTCTCCAACCGATAGGTGGGTGGCCAGTACCAACATTATTAAACCTGAATTGAGTGACCAGGTGTCATTGGGTTACTATCGGAACATTGGCTCTGCTTATGAGCTAACGGTCGAAACGTATTACAAGACACTGAAAAATCAGATTGATTACCGCAATGGTGCTGATATATTTACAAACAGACCAATTGAAACGCAGTTGCTGTTTGGCAAGGGGCGTGCTTATGGTATGGAGCTGCTGTTGAAAAAGAAAGCGGGCAGGCTTAGCGGCTGGTTAGGTTACACATTATCAAAAACGGAAAGAAAAATCGATGGCATCAACAACAATCAATGGTATAATGCCCGTCAGGATAAAACTCATGATGTTTCTGTTGTCAGCGTATATAAACTGAGCCAAAAATGGAGTGTTTCTGCAAATTGGGTATATTCTACTGGAAATGCTGTTACTTTTCCAAATGGAAAATACCGATTACTTGGTCAAAGCTATTTTTATTTCTCTGAACGCAATGCAGATCGTATGCCTGCTTATCACCGATTAGACCTGGGTGCTACGCGAATGTTGAAACAGAACAAGAAATTCTCATCTGAACTGAGCTTTAGCTTGTACAATGCCTATGGCAGGAAAAATCCATTCCGCATTACCTTCCAGGATAGTGAGTCAGACCCCAACCGTACCGAGGCAATAAGAACCACCTTATTCCGCTTTATTCCATCCGTATCTTACAATTTTAAATTTTAACTTATGAATTCTATATATCGTTTTCTGTTACTTTCTATGATGGTGTTGCTTTGGTCCTGTGAAGATGCCATAGAGCTGAAACTTAAGGACAATACCCCAAAGTACGTAATTGAGGGTATGATTACCAACGAACCAGGTGTATGTCAGGTGAATGTGAGTCAAACAAAGAATTTTGGTGATGACAACCAGTTTAACGGCATCAGCGGAGCTATTGTTAAGGTTGATAATAATGGCACCTCAGTATTGTTGAACGAGATCAGTAAGGGGATTTATACCACAACCGCGATTAATGGTACTCCTGGTCAAACCTATTTTCTGTCTGTAACCATTCAGGGCGAAATGTTCACCGCATCCAGCACGATGCCTGAGCACGTACCTTTCCTGGATTTTACACTTAAACCAAAGGATTACGATTCAACCCGTACCACGCCGATGGTGAAATTCAAAGATACGCCCGGGGTGGCAAACTACTATTGGTTCCAGCAATATATCAATGATAAAATTCAACGTGAATATAAAGTGCTCAATGATGAATTTACCAGTGGACAGGAAATAAATGAGTATCTGGTCTTTGAAAACACAACCAAAGATCATGGCAAAAATATTGTTAAAGGAGATCGTTTAACAGCGGAAATGCATTGTATTGATGCTTCTGTATACACTTATATGTTTAGCCTCTCCAATGCCAACGGTTCATCCGATGGGGCTGCACCAGCAAATCCGGTTACTAATATCAATGGTGGGGCATTAGGCTTTTTTAGTGCCCATACCGTTCAGCGTAAAACAATTGTTGTTCCATAAATCAGGGAGGGGAAACTTGATATAAACAATAAAGCCTGCTAATCATTGATTTGCAGGCTTTATACAGGTTTTGATACTTTGGCGGAGAATGGGGCATCATCGCTGTCATTTCTGCGATTTTTTAAAAATAGAGACGATTCTTACTTCCTTAGTTGCAGGTTTAATATTTTCAGTGTGATGTGGTCCTTTAAACCGTTATAGAATTTATCAAGTACTTTTTCGAAGACCGGATCTGTAGGTGAAACCGAGGCAAATAGGGTCATGCATGATTTTAGTTTCAGGTCATCCGGACTGCCAAATACTCGATGTGCGTCATTGGTTTTAAGTTCCAGTAAGCTATTGCACATTAAAATGAGTCTAGGTCCTAATGTCCGATGCTGCAGATATTCTTTGGCCTCATCAATGTCTCGAATGGCATAAAATCTCGAAATCTCCGTATAACCAAGCCCCTGGATTTGAGGAAATACATACCACATCCAATGACTGCTTTTCCTGCCGTTTTGAATTTCAGTCAGAGCGGTTTGAAAGACCGATTTTTGTGCTGTAATATATCTTTCCAGGTTATGCTGCTTCATCGTCTAATTTCTTTTCAAATTAGGGTAAAATTTGCTGAATAGCAATAGTTATCCTGATTCCTTGCTGAGATGTGGGGGGCAGTCAGATGGCTCATAAACCCTGCCATATAGGGATAAGACCTGATCAGAAATTCAGGTTTCAGATGCTAAATAAGCACTTTAACTATGCTCTTTTTTTATGGATTTTTAAGGTATCCTGTTTGTCGGGGAACTCAATTGTTTCCGTTTTTCCCCAGTCCCGGTCTTCTCTAAAATCTTCATCAGCATGAAAATAATGAGTGTGCTTGCTTATAGCAGCATTTTTGACTGAATCAAAGGTACTACGTTCTTTTGCTTTAGACTTCATGTTTAAAAATTAGTGGCACATAATCAAATAACATACGCTTATTGAAAAGGTTTGTCATTGGATTTTAATTTATGGATGACATCGTGGTTTTCAAGGTTCTCATCCAGCGCAATTAGATATCGCCTGGTTTATGCCAAAATAATCTAACTTATCTGCATTAGCATTGCTAATTTAATTGCCAATAATTCTAAAAGGTCGATTGGCTGAGTGGAGAGACAGGGTGTGGCAAAGTCTCTTACACCTCGCGTGTTTGCAGAAAATTAAGGGAACATGAACATTGGCAAAGCTCAAAAAGACTGCGCTTTTCTTCAAAGAATAGATGAAAAATTGTTTAATTGAAGGTGTAGCTCAGGTCTCTGTCTGGTTTTAGGTTGCAGCAACGATTAGTTTTTCCGCTCGGGTGCGGTTTGTCGTTTGAGACCACCACTGGACCATAGTGCCCAAATGATGAGCACAGGCTGGAAGAAAAGCCGTGCCAGACGCTTGGTGTCGGTATCCAGCCGGAATGCGTTGCGATGTTCAGTGTACTGGGCAATGTTGCCAGGGAAAACCAGTATATAAAAGATGGCAAGTGCTATGCCGACTTTAATTCTTTGTTTGCGCCAAAAGATCATTGTCACTCCCAGTAAAATCTCCACGATTCCTGAAAGCAGGACGACCAGGTCTTGGTTCATTGGGATCCAGTTTGGTACCTGTGCCTGAAATTCTTCCCGCTGAAAACTTAGATGCCCCAAACCTGCCAATATCATAAATAGGCCCAAGATTATCCGTGCAAGATTTTTTAGATTGGTGGCAGAATGATTTTCTTTTGTCATTGTCGTCAAATAATTTACTGCTCTGTTAACAATCGGCAGGCATGATCGTTCGGGTGATCAAATAACAGTTCCCCCCTTTAGCTGAAAGTCTTTTTTAACACGTTCATATCTTTCCCGGTCTATCGGTTTAGCGGCGCGCGTTATAATACTTGATTTAAAACCTAAGTCTAACGCGTCATTTGCAGTATAATACACACAAAAATCAGCGGCCACTCCGCAAACGGCTACTTCAGTAACGCCTCTTCCTTTAAGGTAATCGGCCATGCCTGTAGATTTTTTTCTGCCATTGTCAAAAAAGCCGCTGTAACTGTCAATTTCTTTATCCACCCCTTTTCTAAAAATAGCCTCAACAGCATTCGTTAAAAGTTCTGGAACCAGTTCTGCGCCCTTTGTTCCCTGTATGCAATGCTCAGGCCATAGTACCTGATTTAATCCGTTTAACGATATTTCTTCAAATGGTATTTTATTTGGGTGGGAAGTAAAGAAACTTTTATGACCCCTTGGATGCCAATCTTGCGTGGCTACTACCAGATCATATTCTGACTGTAAGTCGTTAATGGTTTGGACGATTTCGTCACCATGGTTAACAGCTAAAGCACCTCCGGGTAAAAAATCATACTGCACATCGATAATAATTAGCGCATTCATAGATAAGGATTGATTGTGATTAATTTAATGGGTTTCGGGCATGATGTGTTTGAAAAATTAAAGTTTGAAGGTAATGTAAAATAAGCTTATAGCATAAGAGGGGAATTTACCTTTGTCTATATTCCTCATGGGCGTAATATGAAGGATCAACAAAAATCTTCTTACTTTTTTACATTGCTAGTGATCCAGAGCTGGAAACTATCCATAAATTTCTTTAACAATGCCCTGGTAGATTCATTGGTGAGTATACCCTTATCGTCAAATAAGCTAGCGGCACCCCCGATATAGGCCTCCGGCTGAGCCATAGCAGGAACGTTCAGAAATACAAGGGACTGGCGCAGGTGATGATTTGCCCCAAAGGCCCCAATGTTGCCAGGAGATACGCTGATCACCGCACCAGGTTTTCCATCCCAACAGCTTTTCCCATATGGACGAGAGCCGACATCAAGGGCATTTTTGAGTACTGCGGGAACAGACCTGTTATATTCTGGAGTGACAAAAAGTACTGCGTCAAAAGTTGCCAGGTGTTTACGGAAGGTTGTCCATTGCGAAGGTGGAGCTGTTTCCAGGTCTTCGTTGTAAAGCGGCAGATCGCCGATACTGATAATCTCCAATGTAAGTAAGTCAGGAGCAAGTGCAATGAGTGCATTGGCTGTTTTTCTGTTCCAGGATTCCTTGCGAAGGCTGCCCACCAGAACTGCTGTTTTAAGTTTTGTCATGGTAAATAGTATAGAGTGATATTTCCAGTAATAACACAAAGCGGGACCTTTTAGATACCCGCTTAATTTTATGGGTTAGGAATGTTGCCCTTCATGGACACCCTCTGCAAATTCTTCTACCATCTTGTCATTAAAAGCAGGGAGATCTCTTGGGCTTCGGCTGGTGACCAAACCCGCGTCAACTACAACTTCCTGGTCATACCATTCAGCACCAGCATTCAACAGGTCAATTTTTATGGTTTTTGTTGAAGTCAACTTTCTACCTTCTACAACTTCAGCTGTAATCAGCACTTGCGGGCCGTGACAGATCGCTGCTACTGGTTTTCCAAGGTCAAAAAAAGCTTTTACAAAGTCGACGGCATCCTCATTCTTTCTTAATGCGTCGGGATTTAATACCCCACCGGGAATTACTAATGCATGATAGTCATCAGCATTAGCTTCATTGATTGTCTTGTCTACATCCACTTCAATTGTCCACTGATGGTCGCCCTTCATTGCCTGTATCTTGCCTGATTTAGACGAGATGATATGAACTGTGGCACCTTCTTCTTTTAACCTTTCAACAGGGCTTGTCAATTCTGTTTCTTCAAAACCGTTTTCCGATAAAACGGCTATGGTTCGATTGCTTAATTGTCCCATGATTATTGTTTTAATGTTCAACGTTAGTTTTCTGTTTAATAACTACAATGGTTAATACAGAATGTTTTAGATTTTGTTGTTCCCGCTTTTTGACAGCGTGAAACGAATGATGCTAATGGTTTGTTCTTCTCAAACAGAATTGATATAAATGAATATTACCTAATTTCTCTTGCTGAATAGCATTTCCCTGAAGTGAATCCTGAAAAATCTGTACTTTTCATCGCCAGGAGATTAATAAGCACTGATGTCAACCAGCGCTTATCTCTATATAACAGTGGCCAGGGTGGTTCGGGGTTCGCGACTTGACCCAAGCGTTCTTTATTGAAAAAATCTGTTTCCGTTAAAATAACAATCTAATCTTGCTTATATTCTTATTTAGTTCAACTCGCGTTTCCTACCCACAATTAAGCCGCTTTTAATATTAAAAACCGGAGAAGCTCCAGTACGTTTAAGCACCGGCCGGCTCCTGTTTTTTTCAAATTGCTTAATCGCCAGTTGGTTCATGGAAAATCGCTCTTAACTTATTTTCAGCTTCCATGTTTAAAAACGCTGAAAGTCTAAGAAGACAAAAAAAGGTGTTCTGACCTGAACACCTTTTTACAGCTAATAGAATATTTACCCGAAAACGCAAAAAGTATTTTAATGACCTTCTCGTTTACGTTGATTGTCTTTATTGGAAGTCTGGTCTGACCTCTGACCTCCGCCATTGGTAATTCCCTGTTGCTTTTTGTCGTCTTTGGCATTGTGATACATTCGATCTGAAGTAGGTTTGCCCTGTTCCGAACTGCTATGCCTTGCATCTTGTCTGTTCTTCATTGTTCTAAATTTAGGTTAATAAATTAAGCTTGATACATTAGCCTTCAGTTATATAACGATCACACTTTAGAATTGTTTTAATAAACAGGACATTAACACACTTGGCTATTTTGAAAATCTCATCTGGTAGGGAAAGTTAATCTTATTCATGAGTGTTGCTTTAACAATCGGCTCATTACCAATAAAAAAAAGCTGTCAAATTAAGTTATGACAGCTTTTCTGGGTTGCGGAATGTGCTAATTTCCAGTTATTGAAATCTGTTTAAGATTGAATAAAAGCCAGAAGATCTTTGTTGATAGTGGGTGCCTCAGTAGCCGGCATGCCATGAGGAAAACCAGGATATGAAATCAATTTCCCGTTTTTTAGTAATTTGATGGCTTTTGCTCCCGAGATAGGAAATGGAACGATCTGGTCATCTTCTCCATGCAAAACCAGTACCGGAATATCCACACTTTTAAGGTCCTCTGTGAAGTCTGTTTCTGAAAATGCCTTAATACCACCATGATGTGCTTTTACGCTTCCCATCATTCCCTGTCTCCACCAATTATCCCTGATGCCCTGCGATATTTTGGCACCTTCACGGTTATAGCCGTAAAAGGGGATGGTGAAGTCCTGGAAATATTGTGCCCTGTTAAATGCGGTACCCTGACGTATTTCGTCAAATACAGCCATCGGTACACCATCGGGATTGTTTTCTGTCTGCAACATTAATGGTGTTACCGCGCTGATAAGTACAACTTTAGCGACGCGGTTTTTCCCCAGGTTTGCAGCGTAATGAATCGCTTCGCCGCCGCCTGTTGAGTGGCCGATATGTATAGCATCCCTCAAATCGAGCGCCTCGGTAAGGGCTGCGACATCTGCTGCATAAGTATCCATATCGTGTCCACCGGAAACCTGACTTGATCTCCCATGCCCCCTGCGGTCATGGGCGATTACTCTGTATCCTTTTTGCAGAAAGAACATCATCTGCGCGTCCCAGTCGTCGCCTGATAGTGGCCAGCCATGATGGAATACCAGTGGTTGACCTGTTCCCCAATCTTTGTAATAAATTTCAGTTCCGTCTTTTGTGATAATCTTAGCCATAATTTTAGTTTTTAAGTTGTGCTTTTCGTTGATAAATCAAAGCTCTAAAATTTTTGTGGCCATTGAGTTGATGTAGGATAAGAAATTTTGATTTCGTTGCAATAAAATAGGATTAGACACACAAAAATTAAGGAAACAAAATCTCCACTAATAACACAGGGTATTTGACTTGTCACTACAAATTAAACTTCTGTGCATTCAGCAAGAAACGAATAGACTGTCCAAAAATATTTGAAAGGAACACGGCTGTTTTTTATATTTGCAGCGAACATCTTATTTATAATGTACGCAGCCGGATTTCATAATTCTCCGACAACACCGGAAAATAAATATAAAAACCACCTTAAATGACAAAATTCATGAAAGGGATACGCTGGTTGACTGCCTGATGAGACAGGTCATGTAAAAGGGCGTAGTAAAAATTTTTGACCTGTAATTGAAAACCTGCTTTATGATTTTTAGAACCGCGAAACTTTCAGATATTAAACAGATGCAGGTAGTACGGCATCTGGTGAAAGAGAATACTTTGAGCAATCCCGATCTTGTTCCTGATAAAGATGTGGCGTATTACATTTCCGAAAGAGGTAAGGGGTGGGTTTGTGAGGTGGATGGTAGGGTTGTGGGTTTTTCAATTATTGACCTGTTGGAAAAGAGTGTCTGGGCATTGTTTGTAGATCCGGAGTTTGCAGAAAAAGGGATTGGAAAGGAATTGCATCGACTAATGATCGATTGGTATTTTCAGCAGACTAAGGACAAGGTAGTTTTAGGGACAGCACCGAATACACGTGCAGAACGATTCTATCCACTTCAAGGCTGGACTCAGGTCGGAAGCTATTCCAATGGCGAAACTAAATTTGAATTGACTTACCAACGCTGGATTCATCGTGCTTTATAAAAAATGTTTAGCGAATCATTTATTCGTTTAGTCAGCGTAAGGCGTGCACACATTTGCCGTACCATCCTTAGTATTGTTACCCTGGATGGGTTTATCTTTCCCGTACTCCGCCTTAGCTGCCCTGCAAAACGTTTTTAAGCATAACCCTTGATATTTCATGAAGTTTTCAGAATATTTGTTGAAAGCGATGTTTGTTATTTCCCTTCTTTAGTAGTAAACCTCTTGTTGGAATGGTTCATCTGATTAAAACAACCCTTCGGCCTATGTTTGATATATTTTTTGAAAAATACCCGAACTATTCGATTGTACTAAAGGCAACAGGCGATGTATCGGATAAGTACGAGGGCAAACTGCCTCCTCAGCTTATTGACTTTTGGAATAGCTATGGGTTTGGAATCTTTATGAATGGCTATCTGAAGTTGATTAATCCGTTAGAGTTTCAACCTGTGTTTGATGAAGCCTATGACAATACGGATGTCGAAATCGTTTTTGGGGTTACTGCCCTTGGAGATTTCCTGACCTGGACAGGTGATGCGATCCGGGCAGTATATTTTAGAAATGGCAAGGATTCCATTATAGAAAGTGGGGATGACATGGAATGGTTTTTTGATATGGATTTAGCGGATGAGGGCTTTTTAAGGGCTAATTTGAGCGACCATAATTACCTCACCGCCAAGGAAAACCATGGAGCCCTGCAATACGACGAATGTTTTGGGTATGTGCCTTTGCTTAGTTTAGGTGGGCAGGAAAAAGTGGAGCATCTTCAGAAAGTAAAAATAAAAGAACATATTGCTATCATTGCCCAAAGTTTTGGCAAGATCAAGTAAGGTAAAGGATGTTTTTTTGATGAAGCATACATCGCTATGCGAAACTTTCGATAGTGGATCTTTGGACAGGTCTTAACCTGATGCCTATTATTAATTTGGGGTTCATGGGAAAGAGCAATTCCGCGACCTGTTCAGCGCCGACTGCAGGAAATTAAGGTAATGCACAAGGCAATGGCAATGTCCCCAACAGTGCCTCAGCAAAATAATCAATCTTTTTTCCCTTCAGGGTGTTTAAAATAGCTTTCCAGCACCGATATGAGTTCAGGTGATGCTTCTTTTGTACTACGTCTGTCCAGAGTATGTTGAGCTGAGTTGTACTTTTCAATAAAGGTGGCCTGGGTGCCATTGAATTTCAAAAATCCCTGCTCAAAATACCTTTCTTCGATTTCTCCAGAGGAATCCATCGTATGGAACCAAAGCTTCATCAGTGCGCCCGTTTGTTTATCGAAATAAAGCCAATGACAAGTTTCAGTATAGCTTGCGTTTTCTGGAAGATCCAAACGCTTGATCTCCGCAATCATTAGGCGGGCATTTTCAAAAAAATAAAGGATTTGGAATTTGGAAGACATTACCCAAAATTACCGTTTTGCTAGAAATACTGACCTATTTTTTTTCATTTTGTAATTTCGATAGATTTCCGCTTTGCAGTCCAGTAGATTTTCCTCTCATCAGCTCAAGTGGGCATCAAAGCATAAAATAAAACGCAGGATCAATGGCTCCTGAAATATTAAAACCATAAGTGTTTAAGATTGTTGTATTTACACCTAAACATTTTCACTATGAATATCCAGGAAAACCTCAAAAATAGTCAGGACGCTAACGTTAATAATGATGCCGCTCATGCGAGCCTTAAATCCTCTTCCGTACAGCCACTGAAAACCAGGGATAACAAGCGTAAGCATAATATTAATGCTAAGATGAGCATATCTCGAATGCAGGAAGAAGGACAGAAAGACAAAGCAGACCAACTGAAAGATCAGACAGGCGTGCAGGAGAATGGCAAAGAAGACGATGCCATGAACTATAAAAGCGATCGGGAAAATGGGGCTTACAATTCTAAAAACATTTAGGTGTTATCGATTTATAGGATTCTAATTAATAGCTATTTATTATGGAAAAGCAAATTCGAGATCAGCAGTCAAAGGAGCTGGAAGAGAAACGTAAAAAACAAGGTTTATCTGACTTTGAAGACAGTAAAGTTAACAGCCCTAGCGAATCGAAAACAGATACGGATGACGATAGCCCACCAGCTGATGCACTTGCTCCGTTCAGACGTATGGGTGAGCCAGGCTCAAGGAAATAGCGCTTCAGTGTGATGATAAAATTATTTGTCGTTTACGCCGACAGCTGGTAAATCTGTTCGAAGATTCGGGGCAATAGCAATCCACGATTGCTATTGCCATGATCTGAATATCAAGTATCTTTATTTTGTGATGAAAAAACTTAATTAAATGGGAAATATTGAAGAAGGATGGGAGCCATTTGAGGTTCAGGTGATCATTGAAGGGGAGCTGAGACCACTACTTGTAGTTCCTGATTTGGAAGAGCCTAAATATGCCATTTTCGACCAGCATACCACCCTGGGTGTGATGTGGCAGGAGTTGGGTGGAAGTGGCAAAAGCTGGTGCGGTGAAGGAATGGCTGTTGAAGCTTTACTCGAGCATCTTGGAGAGCAAATCGAAAATTACCTGCAGAACAAGCCTATATAGCATCCCAGAAAAGCCCAGAAAAACAGTACAGTTTAAGGCTTAGTTAATTTGTTGCTTGCCCCGGTAACTCTCATTTCCTGGAAGTTTTTTCAGTTAGCACCACATCCGCCATACAGGTGAACCATCGCTGACGAGTTCTTGGTTGATCAGCTCCCAAAGATCATGTTCATTTACTGGATTTTTAATCGAGTCAAACTGTTCATCTTCTGTTTCCTTTAAAGATACTGAAAGTACACCAGCTCCTGGAGCCGGCGCTTGATCATTGTTTAGTAATTTCATCTGTTGATTGTTTAATTAGTTAACACCTTTACGGTAAGAAAGTTTCGAATAACTGACTACATCCAAAGTTCCGGCAGCTTTCATTTGACATGCCTATAATGCAAAGGATTGCCAGACGGTTGACCAGCAGATCTGTGCCGATGAAACTGAAGAAGCGGATACATAGGAAGCATATACTTGTAGAAATCGAGGGATTTGAAGAGTTAAAAATCCGGAAGAAAATCTTTTAGTCTGCAGAAAGGAGCATGATGGTTATCCCGTAAGAATTGGATATACGCTAACAGCATATTATTACAGAAATCCTAGAGTGGGGGATTTGTACCTAAGCGCAAAAAAAAAACGTCTTATTTCGTGTCTGAGTTTTTCGACAAGAAAATATGTAGGAGGTTTTTTAACACTTTTTTATGAATCATTCATTTCGGGTCAAAATTGTCGCCTGAGCGACTGCCGGGCGTTACCAAAAATTGCGTGGTCGAATTACAAATATAGGCGACGAATTTTATTTATATCTGACATCCCTGAGCATAGCATTTCGTCGGGCTTAAAAACAAGCTTCTCTCAATCACTAAAAGGCTTTTCACGAGTTTCTCCAGTATGCAGATCAAATCAGCATTCCTGAGGTCATAATATGGTTCTTTCCCAATTTTGGACTGTCAGATGAGGCCGCGTTCTGCGAAAGAGGTGGCCTCATATGGAATAATACCCAGTCTATGCCGGGTTTTTTGTTTTTCCATGATTAGGTTAATTGAAGGTGTATTTAGGACAAATGACAGTCGAATGAAAATTTGTTATATTAGTAGCAATCAAAAAATTAAATGTTATGAAAAAAATATTTGTACTGTCTCTAATTGTGACTTTGTTTACTTCAGCAACTTTATTTGCTCAGGACAAACCAAAAGAAGATAAAAGTAAACGCCCGAGTCCGCCTGCAATCGCTAAAGGAACAACTAAATCAGGCACAGCAATCACGATCGATTACAGCGCACCTTCGGTAAAAGGCCGTACTGTAGGTAAAGAAATCGCACCATTTGACGGTAAAGTTTGGCGAACCGGAGCAAACGAGGCCACTATTTTTGAAGTGGGTAAAGATGTGACCATTGACGGAAAAGCTTTGCCAGCCGGAAAGTACTCATTGCACTCGATTCCTGGCGCGCAGGACTGGGTGTGGATTTTTAACAAGACCGCAAACCCGGCGGGTCCCTATGAATACAAGGAAGCAGCTGACGTCATTCGCGTAAATGCCAAAACTGGAAAAGCAAAAAGCTTCGTGGAAAAAATGACTTTTACCATCGATAAATCAGGTAAGGTTGTTTTAGAATGGGGCAATATTTCAGTGCCGTTTACTGTAAAATAAAATTTAACGTTTTTCGCCTGCCTGCTGTAAATGATTAGGCAGGCGGTCAGAAGTATAAGGATGGGAGGCGTCATAAACGTGATTGGCGCCTTTTATTTTATAGACCTTTTGCCCTGATTTGTCTTTGTGCCAGCTGCTGCGCTATACTAAATCAACGTCAAGATGTCATGCGGGACCAGCTGGTGAACGGAAACCCATTCTGCAGCTTTTAAAATATCAAATTCCTCCTTGTGTTTTATGAAATCATATAAAGGGGTGCTGTCCAAACCATCGCTTTTTATTCTAATTGCATGGGTGCCTAACAATGAATGAATTAACTATTTGAATGATTAGATAAGAGAGATGATAATTCAAAATCTACCGTTTTCTTTTATATTTAGCCCATACTTAGTATAGGCCATGATACATATTGTTGGAGTTGTCATTTCTTTATTTCTTTCCATACTGCTTTTTACAAAAAAAGGTAAATCTAGGGCAGATTTGGTATTGGCCTTCTGGCTATTTTTGATCTCTATTCACCTGCTTTGCTATTACTTAATTGCATCAGATAAATTTCTGGAATATCCGTACTTTTTGGGTCTTGAGATTCCCATGCCACTGCTTCATGGCCCATTTTTGTATTTGTATGCTACTTTGTTAACTGGAAAGAAGATCGGGAAATTGTACTGTTCTTTTCATTTTCTTCCTGCAGTGTTAGCATATATTGCTTTGTCGAAGTTCTTTTTGTTGGCCACAGGCGAGAAGATATTTATTTACGAAAACAATGGCATTGGTTATTTGGGCTTATTAAAAATCGTCCATTTCGCAATTTTACCTTCTGGTATTGCTTATATCATAATGTCGCTTTATCTGATAGAAGGACACCGCAAAAATATTTCAAACCTCGTTTCTCATCTGGAAAAGATCAATCTGAACTGGTTAAGAAATCTGATGATCGGCATGTCCCTGATCTGGTTATCTATTCTCTTGGGCAATGACATCTCTACCTTTACGTTAGTAGACCTGTTTATTTTGTCTATTGGCTATTTTGGCATCAAACAAGTTGGGATTTTCAACAATAACGTCATTACTTTACCTGCTAACCATTTGGAGATGGGATTATTAGGTGTCATTGAAGATGAATCTTCAATAACTACAAAGGTAAAATATCAAAAATCGACAATGGGGTACACGCTCTTGTCAGAAATACATTTGCAAGTTACGCAGTTAATGCAGCAGGAAAAGTTGTTTAAAGATCCTGAACTGAGCTTGAATGAACTTGCGGAACGACTGAACATCCATCCAAATGCTTTATCTCAGGTAATCAATACACTGGAAGATAAAAACTTCTATGATTATGTCAATGGACTTAGAATTGAAGAATTTAAACTCATTTCGATGCGGCCCGGAAATCATAAATTCACCTTATTAGCTTTAGCATATGAGGTTGGCTTTAATTCTAAAACTTCCTTTAATAGAAACTTCAAAAAGAAGATAGGAGTGTCGCCAACAACCTATTTAAAACAGCAGAAATTAAGTCTGCAAGCTACAATCTAAACAATAATAGGTGCCACCTTACAAAGTGGAACCATTTTTTGCCCGCTAGTGTACATTTTTGTTGCATAATGTTTGGGAAGATGCTGTACCTGCAGCACCCACTAGTTTAAACATAGTACGCTGATATGAAAAAGAAAATCCTGTGGATTTTATTTGGCTTTTTTTCAATTATTATTGGACTTTATCCACTTAAATATTTTTTAATAAATGGAAAGGTTGGAATAATGAATGACAAACCAGAGTGGCTTTTAAACAACCTCGTCTGGTATATTGCTTTTTATATACATATTATTTTTGGAGGGGTTGCATTACTTGTGGGATGGCTCCAGTTTAGCTCAAAACTTAGGTCCAGAAATATCAAAGTACACAGGCTTACTGGAAAAATATATGTTGTTTCGGCTTTATTCAGTTCCCTTTCCGGTTTCTACATAGCGCTTTTTTCGGATGGAGGTTTCTGGGCATCACTTGGATTTAGCTGTTTAGGCATAATCTGGTTTTGTACCACCTTAATAGCATACTTAACCGTCAGGAAACAACAAATCGGAAAACATCAATTACTGATGATCTACAGTTATGCGGCTTGTTTTGCTGCTGTTACACTAAGAATCTGGCTGCCTATTTTGATTTTAGTTATCGGTATCTACGACACGTCCTATATAATTGTAGCCTGGTTGTCGTGGATACCAAATCTGCTCGTTGCCTATTTGATCACAACGAAATTAACTCAAAAAACGATACCTAAGAAAAGTGCGAAATTTCTGGGGAACGGTTTAAGTACAAAATTTTATCCGAATTTTAGTAAAACATTAAAAAAATGAGATCACAGATACATGTAGTAATTTTGCTTTTATTGAGTGCAGTCCGTGCATGGGCTTTAGTGTATTTTCGGCGATAATGATTCTTGGTCACCTTTGGTGAAATAGACAATTTACACCCCTGAGCTGATGTGACCTCAAATCTTATCCCTATACTTTTTTAAAAATTCATTACAATGCATGAGAATTTCATCGGGAGTTCTGTCTAAATTATGGACAGAAAAAATGACGTCTTCATTCCTGGTTTCACTTTCAGCACAGAGCTGATACTGGGCTACCGAATAGGTTGTTGAAGCTGTACCTTCACCTTCGTTTGGATAAGAAGTAAGATACTTATAATGAACTAATAATCTAAATCCAGTGATATTCTGCCATTGAATTAGCTTTTTGCGTTGGAACTGAAATATTTGCAGAAAAGCAAAGCTGTCGTATAAACCTTTGCTGGAGGACAACATCAGCCCCTGCTCTGATATCATAATTGCTGCTTTTAACCGAATCAGTTTGTTTGCAATAAAGTCAACGATCGCAGGAAGTAAAAAGACCATTGCAATAATTCCAAATACAATACGATCATTGTTTCCATGGGCTTCGAACATTGCATAGGAAAACAAGACAACTGGTATCAACGTCACAAATAACCACACAAGACTTCTGTAGGGCTGAGTTGATCTTTTTATAGTTATGGATTCCATATTGATATTTAAAGACGCGTTAATCCTGTGGGCAGAATTGGTGATTTGTTTACTGCAAAACACATTTCTTGTAAAAGGTCATATGATAAAATTACGCATTTTCACTAAATAGTATGTTCTAAAAAGGAAAATGCCTGCTATTCGTGCGATTTGCAGGCTTTTTGTCGGTTCTGATACCTTTTTGGTGCAGAGTGGGGAATTTGTACCTAAGCTTAAAAACCGTCTTGTTTAGTGTCTGAGTGGACCTGGGAAATTCAACTCACCAAATTACTCACCGCCATCTCTGTTTTTATAACTGCAAATGCAATCCTGTAAAATTAGACTTGAAAATGATATCCCTTTTTAAGCGTTCGGTGCTTTAGATGTACAATACTTTCAAAATTACCCCTTTCAAAGCGAAATCGACTGATCAACCTGGCCGTACTAGGAGGTTACATTATACGAATATAGGTGGCCTCCTATCGAATAATCCCGCTTAGCTTCCTATGCTGTCCGGATAGTTTCTTTTTTGGGTAGCTTATAGAGGAGCAAGATAAGTGCCAGGTAGAAGATCAAAGAAAACGCAGGCTGTGCGGCTCCAATAAATCCGTAACCGCTATTACATTTTGCAATAAAAGCAGAGACCATACAGATGCAGAAACCAATATATACCCATTCTTTGATCCTTTGAGGTACCTGGGGTATTAGTAGTACTAAGGCACCGATTAATTTGGCTATGGTCAGTTCTATCCGAAAGTAAGCCGGAAAGCCCAGGCGTCTGGTAAACTCTGCCTGATGTGTCTCGGCATACCATGCAGCGAAGATCATAAAAGCGGACATTAGGCCTGTATATAGCCAATAGTTTAAAGATTTCATTTTCATTTTTTAAGTTTTAAGTGAATCTGGGCTAATGACGATCGGGCAGGCCGGATGGGGACAAGGTCAGGGGGTCAGATGATCTTATTGTGTGTTTTCTTTTTGGTCAACCTTTTAATCTCCTTTATCAAGGTTTTTTTTTCTGTGCCGGATTTTGTCAGATTGATTGCTTGCTGATAATGTTCGATAGCAGTATCAATGTTGCGCTCTGCATGTAAATAGCCCAGCAATGCATGGTAAGAATTGCTATGATTGTCATTTACTTTTTCCGCTTCAGTTATCGCTTTTTCATTGCCATAGACTTTGGCCAACGCGAACAGCCGGTTCAACGCAGTGACAGGTGAATTTTCTATAAGGATGAGCTGATCATATAGCTGTAAAATATGCTCCCATTTTTTTTGGTCCGTTGGTGTGGTGTGCCAATAAGCAATACCCGCTTCCAGGTGATATTTTGTAACTTCAGCCCCGCTACAGGCATGGATTAAATAATAATTGCCCTTTTCTATCAATGCATTGTCCCATAAACTTTTGTCCTGGTCTTCAAAGAGAATGGCTTCTCCCTCAGGATTTGTCCTTGCTTCCAGTCTTGAGCTCTGAAAACACATTAAAGAAAGTAAGGCATAAGTTTGAGCGGTTTTAGTCAGCGGGTTATCGGTCAGCACCAGGGCAAGTCTGGTGGCTTCTGAACAAAGGTCTTTTCTGATCAACTGATTGTTGGTTTTTGAAAAATACCCTTCATTAAAAAGCAGGTATAAGGTTCGCAATACGGTTTCCAGGCGTTGTCTGATTTCTTTTTCATTCAGCTCTTTGATTCGAAAATGGTCTTTTCGAAGCTGGTTTCTCGCCCTTAGCAGGCGTTTCTTGATGGTTTCGGTTTTGGTTAGAAAGGCATTTGCAATTTCTCCCACACTAAAACCACAGAGTATTTGCAAGGCTAAACAGATCTGATTTTCCATTGGATTACCGGGGTTGCATACTGCAAAGATCATGGCTAGCTGGCTATCTGCTATAATTTTAGGATCGAATTCAAAATCTTGCTGGTCTGAAATTGGAGATGCAATGATTTGTTTTTTGACCTGCGATTCAAAAATAGCTGTGTGTTTAAAGTAGTCTTTGAGCTTGTTTTTAGCAACCGTATAAAGCCAGGCCGTTGGGTTTTGCGGTATTCCGTTAATGGGCCAGTTTTCCGAAGCTTTTAAAAAGGTTTCACTAGCAATATCTTCGGCCAGTTCAATATGGGCTAAACCAAAATGACGGCACAATACTGCCGTCATTTTAGCATATTCCTGCCGGAATAGGTGCGGTAAAAGTTCCTCAGACGATTTTACGATGGGCTTCATTAATCACGTTTTAAAACTTCTCTCACTTCAATGTTTCCGCCAATTTTGAAAATGGGATTAGATTTTGCGATTTCTACAGCTTCTTCAATGGTGTCGGTTCTGATCACAATGTAGCCACTTATAAATTCCTTGATTTCGGTATAAGGCCCGTCCGATATCACATTGTTAGGTCTGACTGTTTTGGCACCTGCAAGCGTTGGCAAAAGGGTATTTCCTTTGTCTGCCAGTTTGTTTTGTGAGGCAATGCCGGCAAGCCAGTTCATTCTCTCCTGCATTTGTTCGGGCGAAGGTTTGAAGTCTGTGGTATTGTTTAGTCTGAAAATTAATGCGAACTCTTTCATAATTAATTGTTTTTTCTGCTGATGACGATTGAAATTACAAAAGGAGGACAACAATATATAAGAACTGTCAGGAATTTTGAGATTTTTACCTGGGAAGGAGGGAATTTATTTTTACTGTGGACTATAATGTATTGGGAATCCTTATGTCAGCAGGTCTTTTTAAGGGTTTTTTGATGTTGGAAGGATTTCTTAATCGATTAATCTCTAAGCGGTCTAAATTGGATTTTTCGACCATAATGGTCACTCTTTCCGCATTTAAACTGACAATAATTCAATTATTCAAAATAGAAGTATTCGGCAATTTATAACTTTTGGCTATTTCTTTTACCGATTGATTATGATACATGAATAATAATACCAGTTTTCGTTAAACTCGTCTAAACTGCTCCAGCATCTTTCCTTTCATTTGGAATAGGTTTTATTCCAAAACTGTCAACCTATAGGGGTATGAGACCACAACAATGGCGAATGTACGGGTTGGCAGTATTTTATAAAAGGAGATAGGCCACCGTGGGTAACGGTTAACTTTAAATAACAAATTCGCAAAATTATTTTACCCTATAAAAGGTAGAATTTCATTAAATGGTTTTCCAACAATAATTCCATAACATGAAATCAAAAATAAAACAGCTATAATAATTAAAGCAATAGGTTTGTACGTGAATACCATCCCTTTCTTTTGAGTGTACCTATAGTTGATGTATGTGCCTATTAAGAAAAGACCTGTAAATAAGAGTATAAAATAATTGACCTGCATATAATAATGTTAAATTTATTGATATCGGATAGACCCTATAAACCACAATTTTGTATTATTTTATTTTGTCTATTCGCACTTCAAAAGGGTAAATTGACGCTTTCCCAACTTCAAATGAAACTTCTACCTTATCATTCGTTGTGAGTGGTTTGCCTTCATTGTCATAAAATATCGTTTTATCAGATCCACGTCCCGCATTTTCAGGAACAAAAACGCTGTTATAACCATTTTGTGCCCACTTCATCTCCAGGGGAGTAATCGTTTCTCCCTCATCCCCAGGTGCTGTATTTACATATACTGATTGGGGCCTGTCAACATAAACCGTCATTCCTGCCGAATAATTCAGATAGCCGGTAATAGAGAAACGTTTGCCTTCGTTAGCCTCTTTGTCAGCCAAAATTTTTTGTACTGCCGTCTTTGACGATTCGACTGGCGTTCCTTTTTCACGGTTTTTTCCACTTTCAAAATTTGAGCAGGAGCTCGCTGTTGATAATGCTCCTGCAATTGCTGCCGTTAAAAACAATGTTTTAAATTTCATATGAATTTGTTTTCGTTAAGGATGATGTTATATGGTGTTGCTTTGGTATCGTTTAATGCTCATGAAGTGACACCAAGTCAAAATACAAAAAATATAGTTTATAAGAGAAATAGAAAAGCATTACTGATTATAATGATAATTATCTTCACCTATGTTTGATGAATTCGTTTGCATCAAAACGTTTTTTTCCAAAATTTATATCCCTCCGAATAAATCCCCAGTTCTTCCATTTTTTTAATGTAAGACTTTTCGAACATCGTTAATCTAATTTCTGTGTTGTGTACCGATCTGGATTTTCTATTTCCCTGTGAATCAAAAGAGACCTCCTCTTCTTTTCGATCGTCTTTAAAAAGATAATAATAGAAAAATTCACCTTCCCAATAAGAAGCTTTGGGGTCGTTATCATCAACAGCAACCCGCTTACAGTTTTTACTGAGGTATGCTTTGATCTTATTGAAATCATCTGTATTTTTTGAAGTCTTTCCCACTTCAAGATACATTAAGTTGCCTTTACGGTCTTCTACCATGTCCATTTTAGGAAATGCTACTGTATTTAAAATAGCTATCTTGTCTTTTTCAGGATCATACGCTACCGCGTTGTAACCATAGCCAAATATTTCGGTCGGTTTTTTATCTCTTACCATCCAGTCATTGGTTGGCTCTAAAGACAGGTCTGTGGGGAATCTCCCATCCGTTTTATAATAACCTAAAGTATCTTTTACGAAAAAAGAATTGTCCAAAAGATTTAAGGCTTCTTTCTTTTCCATACGCTTAGGGTCTTTCGAAATGATCTCATTGGTCTTTTTAATCTTGTTTCGATAAAATTCTGAGGCATCAAAATCATTAGATATTTTTGCTAGATCAACAATTTTATTGTCTTGAGAATGGCAAGATGCAAGAATGAATAATGCGAAGAGTATGTGAATTTTATTATTCATAAGCCATCTGATTTTACCAACACCATGTTTTATATCATAATTAGTTTTTACAAATTACACATTTCAGCTGTCAATAAAATCGCATAGTAGAAAAACTTTCCTAAAGCATAATCTGTATGGATATTTCGATCTTCAAATAAAATCTCTATCTTGGATAAAGCTAAATGATAAGCGCGAACAGCGCTTAAAAACCGGTCATTAGTTTGGTCTTATTTGTGATCTTCTCAGTGGATATCAGCCTTTGGTATACAAGCGATCATATTATCGGATTTTAGGGCCCGGTTATTTATTACAGCAGCCACAACTGTCGACCAGAAATGAAAATGAAAGCCCTTTTTATGCCAGTTTTACTCTTCCTTGTTTTGTTAAGTTGCAACGGGCAAAATAAAGAAGAGCGCTTGAAGCAATTCATCGCTGCTAACAAAGCGGACATAGACTTTAATATAGGGAGTAGACCGAAATATTTTTCTGTAAAGACCAGTGATGGGAGTATATTTAACTCTGAAGTAAATAAAGGTAAATATTGGATCGTCTTTGTCTACCAAATAGAGGGACTTAAAAAATCAGAAGGCTATGATATGGTAGCAGATTTAAATGAGACTTTTCAGCGGTTTGGAGACAAATTTCCGATAATTGGCATAGCCGAAGGTTTTTCTGACGATGAGGAGGCAACGCAAAAGCTGTTCAAGGAGTCGAGATTACAATTTAAACAAATTGATAATACTGAAGCGATGAATAAGGAAATCAAGCTGAAGGAAAATGTCGTTTGTACGCCATCTAAGATATTGATTGGGCCTGATGGAAAAGTGATTCTCAATGTATGTGGCGGAAAAACCAAAAGCTTGGATGATGAACTGGAACGGTTAATCATCCAAAACAAGCAGTAGCTTGTCAAGCCCAATTAGGTAGCTTAAATGAATTATTATGAAAAGTAATATATTGACACTTCTGTATTTAAGCCTGCTGTTTTTATTCGGATGTAATCCTTTCCCTAAAAAAGATGCGCATCCAGAGGTTCCGATGATTGGCGATTTGTTGAAAGACAAAACAAAATTCAGGAAGGTTATGGATCTGACCGCTCTAAGCGAAATCATTGTCTTAAAAGATGGCCGGGTGCTGTTGAAGCCTGATAACAGCAACCTTGAATTTAAGATAATCGATGTCGAAAATAAGCTAATTTTTAAAGCTAAATATGATTGGGAGATTCCTTTTTATATTGATGACCACGGCGATCTATATATCAACCAGAAGAAATATTTTCATCCATTGTATAAAAAGATGCAGGAATTTAAAACTGTCGTTTTTCAAGACAGCATTGATAATAAATGGGCAGATTTGAGTCATTTAAGTGATAGCCTGCGGGCAAAAGCTGTTGATGAGTATGAGAAAAACCTTTTAAAGCCTTATGGCTTAGTGCCCTGTGAATACCAGGTGGTAAATACAGAAAGCTGTAATGTTTTTGAGATTAGAAATGACGCCTTAGTTGTAAGGCAAAGTGAGTTGTTTAAAGTCGATTTCCTAAAGCCTAAAAAAGATATCCCAAAATTTGATGATGATCTTTTGATTGCCTGGAGAAATGGTAAATTACCTACGCCCGCTTATCTTTCTTACTACCAGCTTGATGGCTTGAAATTTAAGTGTACGGATATGGCCTATCCAAAAACAATAAGGATTGCGAAAAAAGATTTTCTCTATTCGTCGGATTTTGGCTTATACGAAATTTTATAACTTCTTTCCTGGGTATTGGCGTTACTTTTAGAAAGTAAATCAAAATAGGATCAACACCAGGATTTTATGCAGGTTTCTTGTTTTTTGCATTTCTGTATATCATCATACTTAATTCTCATTGAGGAGCATCCAGGAGGTTCCGAATTTATCGCGGAGCATCGCAAAGCGGTTTGCGAAAGGAGTTTTCTCCATTTTCATAAACACTTCGCCTTCACTGGACAATAAACTATAAATGTGTTCTGCTTCTTCCGCTGTCTCAAGAACTAGTGTTAGGTAAGCACTGCGCATCGGTTCGGCATGAGGGATGTCCGCACCCCTCACGTTAGTGCCGCCTATTTCGATGATTGCATGGAGGATCGGGTTCTTCCATTCTTTCGGAAAATTAGGCGGTGGTAGTTGGTGAGGCACTATCATATGTATTTTTCCCCCTAAATGCTGCTCGTAAAACTGAAATGCTTTCTCACAATGTCCGGGGTAGTTGATATAAATGCCGAGTTTGGTTGAAGGTTGGGTATTCATGACGCAATATTCTGGTTATACAATTGACTAATCTACCTGTAAATATGGTTGTTGCTAGGTAAATTTCCAGGGGGAATTTACGACAAAAAAAGGGTGTGTTTCTACCTTAATTTAGTGAAGACTGGATTTTTAAAGTAGTAATCTTAATGGTGTTTATTAAGTCGCTCTCAAGTGATTAATTCCTGGAATTACTGTTTTTTACGCGGATACTTTGAGAAAACCTGTTGAAACCGGATAGCTATTTAAGGTGTTTCGAATAATAACCCCTTAAATTATATCACGGTTCATAAGACCCATATCTTTAGATTCAGACACGAGGCAGGATGCAAGCCGAGCTATCGCAGAAGCCTCACTGTCGAATCATGCGGAGCTTGAAAAAAATACCTATGTTTATTTATTCTATTAAAAATTTAATATGGCACACGCATTTATTTCTTATAGTCATTCTGCTGCACAGGTAGTTTATCGCTTGGAAGTGCACATGAGCCAGCTCAAGCGAGAAGGCTTGCTGAGTACCTGGTTTGATGAAAAGATAAAAACCTAATCAAAAGATGAAAAAAATATTTTTATTGATTTTTGCACTTGTTCAAATTAGTATCTATTTACATGCACAAAAATTAAAAGGTAATTTTACTTACCCAGTTAGAACTGAAAAAGGCGATTTAAATAGCGATGGTTTAACTGATAAAATTATAGTAACAATGGATACCATTAATAAAACTCAGCCTTTGAGATTACAAATATTTTTTTTAAAACCAAATGGAAAATATTTACTTAACGTATCTACTGAAAAATTAATAGAACCGCAATATCCAAATGGGAAATATTGCGGAAATCAAATACCAAATTTTGATATTAAAGATAACTGCTTGTATATGATTTCTGAAGTCAAAGAAAATCACCTTATTCATAAGTTCAAATTCAATAATGGGAATTTTGAACTACAAAATATATCCTCAGTAGCTTGGGATGGTAAAAATTTAACAACCGAAACCGAATTTAATCTTCTCACAGGAAAAAGAATTGAGATTACAAAAGCACTTGGCTCGGAGAAAATTCTTAAAAAGACGATTAAAAAAAACACTGTAAAACCATTGCCAAAAATAAATACATTCAGCGCTTTTAACAGTAAACTAAATTTATAAACCGAGTATATAACCAAAGAATGAAGATATATCGACTATTACTTTTTATCATCTCGTCCGTTGTTCTTATCGGTTGTGATGGAAGCGGTAAACCCGCTTACAAATACACTAAACAGGAAACCAACCAGTTCTTAGATGAAATTGTAAAAAACGCAAAAGTGACAATCGGAAATATTACAGAAATTGAAAAGCAGCCAACAGATGAATTATATATAGTAACAAGGTATCCTTTATCAAAGGAAAAACTTGATGAGTATAATAAGAATAATCATTCATTAAAAAATAAAGACAACGACATTTCCGATTTTGCCACTTATATATTTAAAGGCTATAACTTGGTAAATGAAAAAAATGAAAAACTACAATTTGTAGATAAGGGTAGAGCTGTCTACTTGCGAGAAGGTGGTCTGTGGGAACACAATAATGTTCTATGTGAAAATCTAGCGATTGATATAGAGCTTAATAAAACTTATGAGAGACTGAAAGGATACATTACCATCGAATTTGAAATGCCCGGAAATATTTTTGGAAGACTTAAACGAGAAGTAAAAATCCCAGTAAACATGACCATTTACGACAAAGTACCTGAATAAAGATTACCGCTAACATCAAACGCATAAACAACCGGATTTAATGATCATTATTGATTGATTCGGTCTATTGAGCTTGTCTAAGGTTGATGGAGTTTTCCAGATACATCCTCGTAGTATCAGCAATAATTTGGTTATTACTTGAACATTCCGCCCCGAAAGGTTAAAACGTTCCTTTTTCCATTAAAAATGGATCCGTTTTTAGTCTCGCTAACCTCCGGATAGCTAATGGTCTTATCTTGAGCGTTATAGATTATTGCTAACTGTGCGGTGAGTTTTTCTTTGCTTTGATCTTCCTTAAGAGTCGCGGAAGCAAATAATTGATTTTTAGACCATTTTCCCAATTTAAACAGGGGTTTGTTGATGCTGAATTCTGAATGATCGATCACTAATGTGTGGCTTACACTATAAGGCTCAGTACCGCTCATTTGCCCATAACCTGTAAGCAGATATGTTTTTTGAGGGGAAGTATTTAAGGTGTATATATGTTGAAAAAAAGGAGTTGGGCTGCCTTCATCGGCTTTATCCTCATAGAGATCATTAAATGAAATCGCAGTTACTGCCTTATTTTCATCTTGGTACTGAACAATATTCTGCACGTGCCACATGGAACCTGAATATGGTGAAAGCCAATAAAATACCCTAAGTTTATGATCGTTGGCACTTAATAGGTTAATCTCATATTTTCTTAGGTTGACAAAATCATCATAAAAGCTAGCAGGCTGCTTTAATGTCTCTATAAGTGCTTTAATGAATATTTTTTCCGCCTCCGTATTTCCATTATTTAAATAACTTTCTCTGGAAGCAACCATATTATCGGCCAGTTTTTCAAGCGTACTTATTTCAGGAGGCTTAGAACTTATCTTATTTTGTTTAACAGAATCAGTGGTATTCGTTTTATCAAGTTGCTTATCACCATGCTTTGCCCCACAGGAAAACAGCAGGAATGCCAGAGAAAATAAGATGTTCGTTGTTTTCATGCTATTGTCTTGAAATATTAATTTAATCCTCTGTTCTGTCTAAATAGCGAAGTTCGGTGATCATCATCAATCATCCTTAATTCCTTGTTAAATGAATTTTTCCCACCCTAATTGTGTCCTTACTTGTATCATATTTTTTTAAGCGCATATCCCTTCTTTTTTATGAGTATTACTGAATTTATCCCTTTTACAGAATTAATAAAGTCCGCATAGTTGTCTATTTCAATTTTCGGTAAAATAAACTGTCCTTCATTATTGGTTATAATATTTTGCGGCTTAATGCATCAGATGAATCATAAGCAACTGAAGCATCAGCTAAAGGCATTTTATCATATACCAATCCGATAACCGGTTTTCTATAGATATAAGAATGGGTATTACATGACGAGAACAAACCAAGCAGAATTATAGAATGGAAAATCAGTTTCATTCAATTTAATTTTGCCTAGCCAAAATACTTTATAATTAACCAAATTCAGAAATAATAGGTTTAAATTATCAAATTATTGGAAGAGGCTCTTTTATTTCATTTTTGTTTATTGTTATGGAAACGAGTTATGAAATATCTCTGAACATGAAAACGTTTAAAGGCATCGAAACTTATGGTTGTTTTCACCTTGGTAATGATGAGGCTTTTGCCCGGAGGCTTTACGCTTCCCTGCTTGCAGACCATGAGGTCTCTGTTGATTCGGTAATTACTATGGATCTGGTAAAGCGGGAGGGTGGTGTGCCTTTCCCTCAGGGACTGCGGCATTGTAGTTATGAGCAGCTCTCAGCGAATGTACGGCTGATTACCAAAGAGGTCTTTAAACGTCTGAATTTAGAGATTTAGCTATGAATTTGATCTCGGAAAAATATTTTGACAGATAATTTTAACGTGAAATATAATTCTAATTATTTTTTTATATCGAAATAAAATTTTATATTTCAACTATTTTTGTATCTTTGGATACAATTAATATATAATACAATGCAACAAGGAACAGTAAAATTTTTCAATGAGACAAAAGGTTTTGGATTTATCGTGCCAGCTAATGGTGATAGCGAAATCTTTGTTCATTCTTCTGGTTTAATGGACAACATTCGTGAGAATGATTCAGTAAGCTATGACATCGAGCAAGGTAAAAAAGGCTTGAATGCAATTAATGTTAAAATCAGCTAATTAGATTTCCTTCATAATTGATTAATCACCTGCTTTTAGCGGGTGTTTTTTTTGGGCTGAATTTTCGTTTTCGGTCAATTTCTTCTACGGTGGCGGGTGGATTGTTCTTAAGGTATGCTGAAATTATGCCGGGGCGTTTTATTTATCCATGCATATTTTGGGGTAAAATGATGGTTTATGCAAAGCAAATGAACAGATCATCACGTATATAGAACTTGATGCTGAGGATATTAGACAAGCCCTGACCCAAGTAAAAAGAGAATTTCAGGTTGGAGATTGAACGGATTTATATGCTGAATGCGTACCATGGAAAGAAATTAAGTCAAATGTTGTATGAGCAAATGCTGGAAGTTACTTCCAGTCTTGGGAAATTATCGGTTTGGCTACGCTTTTGAGAAACGAATCCGCGGGCCATCGGCTTTTACGAGAAAAATGGTTTTGTGGCTTTTGATACACATACCTTAAAAATAGGAGTTGACGGGCAGACGGACATCATGATGAGGAAACATCTGGAGGTGGGGACTGCTTATGGGTTTAATGTGCGTCAATTGCCTGTCCGATCGCTTGGATTTCTTCCTGTTCCAGATTGCCTTCCAGTAAATGCCAGCAATCATCTGCACTTTGATGAAGGACGCCTAGTGTTACGTTGTCACGAGCAACACGGTAGTTCCTTTCATGATTTGGGTCAGAGGACGGATAGTACATGGTGATCGTGAATGTTAAGGGTTCAAGACCGGTATTGATCGCTACCGATACGTTAAATATTTCTTCTTCTTCCTGCATGACCTGTGATGGTTTATAAGTTAAACAACTGCCAGCTGAAATAGTTAGTCCAGATCGTACACTTTTTGAAAGCCGTTGTCTATTATCTGCCTTTGGTCACTGATGGAGGGTTTATGATTTCTGGGCACCATTATTGGAAGCTTATAGGAAAACCTATGATAGCAATTGACAATGTACAACCTTTAAGCCCTGAAAGTTTATTTGAGCTTTTAAAAACGGAATTTCCTGCTTACGTGAATGAGCAGCTTGGTAGCAACCTGGCTGTGGAATTTGCCCACGTGGCTGATATTGTGAATATTAGCTTCCCGGAAATTATTGACGGAAATGCGTACACGATTACAGTCGGTGACAATAACCTTGAGATTATAGACCATACTACAGATGGCACTTACAATACCGAGTTGCTGGAACAGCATCTCATGGAATTTTTGACCTTGAAGGCAGGTTAATCTAACTGCTTTTTTTTGGTTTATTCAGGCTGGACTTTACGGTCTTGCCTGGATTCGTTGGAAATCAGTCTTCCCGTTTGGTTAGTGTTCAATGCCTACCTTAATTTAAAAAGTGATAGGCTAGATTAGTCGTAGTTTCTTTTACAATCGACTTTGGGATTGGCGTAGATCGGATTGTTTCTGCTGCTTTACACTTTTCGTGGAAGATGGCTGACCACCAAATTGTTGGTCGCGATACCTTTTCGTATTAAAAATTTGTGTTGATTTAGGGTGATCATAGGTAAAAAGTCTGCAGTCAACCAGCCTTGATTTCCTTCGGAATACGCGACATTTTCCTCGAGACCACAGGCCTCCCCAAAGTGCTGGCCAGGCGCTGTTTAATGACTATACCTTTTCGTAGTGCAGGCCGATGACCCCTGAAGGCAAAGAATTTGTTTGTAAAAGCTTCAAATCAATTTTGTGGTTAATATTGTTAAATAATGGTATCCCGGTTCCAATCAATATTGGATTTAAAAATAACCAGAATTCATCAACCAGATTATGTGCTGCAAGTTCATGATAAGTAGAGGGGCTTCCTATCATTAGAATAGTACCTCCGGGTTGCCCTTTGATCTGCTTGATTTCCGATGCGACATCATTTCCGATAAACCGGGTATTAGCCGCATTGGTATCTTTCAATGAATTCGAGATTACCAATTTCTCAACCTTTTTGTACCATTGTGAGTGCTCAATGTCATGTTTTGATGCATTGGGCTGATCTGCTGCTGTTGGCCAGTAACTGTCCATCATTTGGTAAGTCTTTCTGCCATACAATGCAGCGTCTGCATTGTCGGTAAGTTTGCCAACCGTATCGAACATTTCCTCGCTTACACGGATCCAGTCCATCGCTCCGCTAGGTCCTGCAACAAACCCATCAAGGGAAACGTGCATCAGTAATATTATCTTTCTCATAGCGGTTTTATTATCGTGGTATCATAAAGGTAAAGTTATGTCATATCTACCAAGTCAGCTTGTGAAATTCGTGCTTTAGACTCAGCTCATCCCGATCACAAGGACTATAAAACAGATACCGCTTTATTGGCATCCCCCACGCCCCAAACAGATCCCGGTTTGCTACCCATAGTTATTTCCAGTTCGCCACCGTTCATGATGTCAGTGTGTTTAAAGTACGTTTTTGTAAAGTCAACACCATTAAGTTTCATGGCATTGATATACTTGTTCTTCGGACCGTTGTTTTTCACAGTTATGTGGAACTTTTTGTTTCCGTTTATCGTCAGTGTAGCTTCGCTAATCGTCGGACTTCCAAAAACGTACATGCCATTTGCCGGGTTTACCGGGAAAAAGCCTAAGGCCGATAAGACGTACCAGGCTGACATCTGACCAACATCTTCATTTCCAATAATGCCATCGACTTTATCCGTGTAGAAATTATCTAAAATGAACCGCACCTTTTCGGCTGTTTTCCAAGGCTTGCCCGAGTAGTCATATAAATAAGCCATGGAATGTCCCGGCTCGTTACCATGTGCATATTGGCCTATTAAACCAGATATATCCGCCGATTTGGATTCACCCATATCACCTTCTGCAGTGAACAATGAATCAAGCTTTTTATTGAACTTGTCTTGACCCCCCAATAGCTCAATTAAACCCTCCACATCATGTGGCACCATAAAGGTATATTGCCAACCGTTACCTTCGCTGAAATCACCGTGCTCATGTATAGAAATGAAAGGGCTGTAAGGAGTACGCCACTGATTTGCCGAAAGGCGGCCACGCATAAAACCTGTTTGCGGATCGTAATAATTTTTATAGTTTTCAGCTCGTTTGCTAAAATAGGTATAATCATCCTGTTTGCCCATCTTTTTCGCTACTTGTGCGACACACCAGTCATCGATAGCGTATTCCAGTCCCTTTGAAACTGATTCAGCAACACTGTCGGCCGGAATATATCCGAGGCTTTTTACAAACTTGAGGCCCCGGGAATCGTTCATAGCGGTGGCTTTCAAGGCTTCGTAAGCGAGCTTGGTGTCGAAACCCTTGTAACCTTTTAGCAATGCATCGGCAACAACGGGCAGTGCGCTGTTTCCAGGCATTGTGTTGGTTTCATTGGCCATGAGATGCCAAACAGGCAGGGTCCCCTGCTGCTGATAAATCGCCAGCATTGAATTGATCATGTCATGGACATGATTAGGCTGGATAATGGTAAACAGCGGATTGTTTGCCCTGTAGGTATCCCACAACGAAAATGTAGTCACGTTATTAAAACGAGTATTTTTATGAACCTTTTTGTCCGTTCCCCAATATTCTCCATTGACATCATTGAAAATGGAAGGAGCGATCATGGTGTGGTAAAATGCCGTATAAAATTTCTTCATTTGTGTTAATGAATCCGTTTTGATGTCAATCTTAGCCAGTTGTTTGTTCCAGGCTTGATCAGCATCCTGAATCACCTTATTAAAGTCCCACTTGGGGATCTCGGCTTTAATATTCAACAGGGCATTAGCGGTACTGACAGGAGAGATACCCACTTTAACATATACGATTTCTTCGTTGACAGTTTGAAAGCTCAACACACCTTTCACTTTTTTACCTTTAAGTTCGTTACCCAACTTCTGTGTAGAATCATCGTAGACAGTAAAGGACTTGATCGGTTTTGAAAAGACTGCAGTAAAATAAATCCGCTGGGATTCAGCCCAGCCGTTAGAGAAACGATAGCCCTCAATGGTGTGCTGATCAACTTGCTTGATATAAGTTTCTGAAGATTCGTCCCAGCCGATCCCTTCTTTCAAATCGATGACCACGTGCGCTTCTTTCGATGCCGGAAAAGTGTATTTGTGCATTCCTACCCGGGTACTAGCCGTCAGTTCTACACCAATGTCATACCGTTTGAGCTTAACTTTATAATAACCAGGCTTTACAATCTCATCCTCATGGCTAAAAAGGGAGGTGTAACCGTTTTTAAGATTTTCGATCGTACCTTTGACCACTTTAATTGCGCCTGTGGTGGGCATAAAGGATATGTCGCCCAAGTCGCCGATACCCGTACCACTCAGGTGGGTGTGCTGAAAGCCGATGATGGTGGAATCGGATATGTGGTAACCAGAGGACCAGTCCCAGCCCTCAGACAGATTGGTCGGCCCCAATTGTACGGCCCCAAACGGTACACTGGCACCCACAAAGACATGTCCGTGAAAACCAGTGCCTATATATGGATCAACGTATTTTGTGAAATTTGCAGCTGCCGGCTTCTTGGTCTGGCCAAATAGATTTAATGTGAAAATTGCGAGCATCCCAGCTAAACAAATTTGATTTTTCATAGGTTAGAGATTGTCTTTTATTCAGTTAGTTTTCATTACGGTAAAGCAAATATAGTCTCCGCTAGTGGCAGTCCAATCGAAACGCTATCATTAAAGAGATAACGTCTTCTTTCAGAATTAAAGATAAAGAAAATTAACACTAAACCGGGTGCTGAGTTTAAGTACTCCAATGCCGGTTATTCGCTGCTGGGACAGGTAATGGTAAACGTATCTGAGCTAAAGGTAAGTGCCCAACCATCAAAAAACCTAAGCCACATCAAGAGAAACAAGAGGACTTATATGCTCAGCTGATGGAGAGTTTAAATGGGAGAAAAGAGCATAATAGAAAAGTTGAGAAAAGTATAACAGCGGGTGCATTAGATTTGATACCGGTGTCGCCGATGAGGATTAACATCTGAATTGAAATAATGTAATTATCTTTGCCTGACGATGAGAAACCAGCACATTCGAGATACTTTCGGAAACATAGATATCTATTTATTTGACCAGATGCTTAAAGGCACCTATGACGAATGTGAGATGATTTTAGATGCTGGTTGCGGAACAGGTAGAAACATCTTTTATGCCTTAAGTACAGGTGCAGTGGTTTTTGGTGTCGATCGGAACCCGGATGCGATCGCGCAGCTAAGAAGTATTACTGGCTCATTTCCGCAGGTCAACCCGGATGAACACTTTTTGGTGGCATCGGTAGAAGAGCTACCCTTCGAAAGTGAAACCTTTGATCTGGTCATCAGCAGCGCCGTATTACATTTTGCAGAAAACCAGGGTCAGTTTGATCGTATGCTCAGGTCAATGTGGAGGGTGCTTAAACCCGGCGGGTATTTTTTCTGTCGGCTGGCCTCAGAAATTGGCATCGAATCATTGGTCAGGTTCATCGGTAATGGGAGGTATATTCTTCCCGACGGATCGGAACGCTTCCTGGTCAATCAGCAGATGCTGCTTAGATTGACCAGCCAAATTGGTGGGGAGCTTCACGAACCCATAAAAACTACCAATGTTCAGAACCTGAGAAGTATGACTACCTGGTGTGTGCGTAAAGCCAGGTCCACTGATTAGTGATCAGTACAGCAAGTTTAGGGTGGGTTTTTTACCTTCGATGCCGCTGCTTTGATGTTATCTTGTGAAAATTTCTTTGTTCCAGGTTTGGGGGAGTATAGATTTGGTGAGGTAAATCAGTCTGTTGTTCTTAAAGATGATTTCGCTGTATGGTGCACGGTGATCGGTTTCTTCGGGCATGATGAGTTTCCCGTTCTTTAAGAATGCTTTATAAATGTCGCCGCTTTCCGGCTTTTGGATTCTGTCTGTCCAGTCGGTAATCATTGCATAACCCTGTCGGAATGATATTTTCAGGCGTCTGGTATTTTTTTTATTTTCCCAAAGCCCTTCAAATTGCTTTTGTGTCCGTTTTTCTATAGTCGGATCTTGTGCCTGGGAATGTAAAGCTGCCAGTAAAAAAATAGTGTTAGGAGCGTTCTGACGATTCCTGCCATATTATTTCTGTTGGTTGATCTTAATAAATGGTTATAAAAGTCAGGCAAACTTTGAAGATACTAAAAAATGTGCTTGGTGAGGTTATTCGCCACAATAGTAAATGTATCAGGAAAAAATATAACATGCCGGTTCCAAAAGGCGAACAGCAAAATTTTAAAAAGTATACTTAACCAATTTAAAAGTAGGATTGAAGCGTGCCGCTTTGAAGGGGTGCCATCCGTCAGCTAAAATTTGCTTTTTTATCTCAAATCAGACAAGCTGATTACAATAAAATGCGATCAGGGATGAAAATCCGGGAAAATATCCCCATATTAAATTTCCGAATTTAACTTAAATAAGATGATGAGAAAGATCTGGATTGGCCTGTTATCTCTGCTGATGGCTGTTGGCGGTGCAAAAGCGCAGTTTATCGCAAACCCTTTGCCCATTCCTTTTGGAGATCCTTATGTAATGTATGACCAGGGGAAATACTATATGTACGGCACCGGAGGCGACGTAAAAAACGGATTTGGCGCCTATTCATCGAGTAATTTAAAAGAATGGAAATTTGAAGGACAGGTTTATCATCACGATAATCCCAATGGCTGGGGCATACATTCCTTTTGGGCGCCTGAGGTGTACAAGAAAGGTGGTAAGTATTATATGTTATATAGCGCCCAGTGGAAGCAAAATCCCAATCAGGAAAAAGAAAATTTCAAGATCGGAGTAGCCGTTTCAGATAAACCGACCGGCCCTTTTATCGACCTGAATGACCGCCCCATCTTTGATCCGGGGTACCCGATTATCGATGCCAATTTGCTGGTTGAAAATGGTAAAATCTATTTATACTATTCCAGATGCTGCTATAAGCACCCGGTGGCTAGTGAGGTCGCGCAGTGGGCGAAAAAAAGGGGATGGTATAATGAGGTGGAAGAAAGCTGGGTGTATGGGGTAGAGCTGAAAACGGATTTTTCGGGCACCATAGGGGCGCCTGTGCTGCTGCTGCGTCCACCAGTTAAAATGGGCAGCATCAAAGAGGAGTGGGAAAGCCGTTCGGTAACTGCAAAGGAAGTAAACCGAAGATGGACCGAAGGCTCTTACATCTTTAAAAAAGATAAAATTTATTACATGATGTACTCGGCAAATAACTTTGACGGGCAGAATTATGCCATAGGTTATGCTACCTCAAAAAGTCCTTTAGGGCCATTTAAAAAGGCGGATAACAATCCTGTTTTACAGAGAAGTGGAAAGGTAAGCGGAACCGGGCACAACAGCATAACCTATACGCCTGACGGCAAGCAGATGCTTTGCGTGTATCATGGGCGTACTGAGGCCACAGGACATCAAAGACTGGTATTCATTGACAAAATGGAGGTTGCCAAAGATGGTAGGTTAATGGTGCATGGACCGACTTTGAAAGATTAGCCGTTAAAACTCGGGGTCAGCACATTTGTTTGGGTTTGATCGCTAATTTCGCAGGGATTTAGTAAATTAGGTATAGTCAATTCATGTTTATATTATGGATACGCACAATTTTAAATTCATTAAAAGATCAAAGGCTAAACCCACTCATCTAGTAGCCTATCAGCCCTTTGACGGATATGAGGCTTATTATCAACCTAAAAAGAATCGACATCTGTTTACCATTTATGACCCTGTCAAAGAACTCTATCATACCTTCGAACACAATGGGACATCTACCAGATTCAGAGATATTGTTAAGGATTTAATGTATATAGTAAGAAATGTAATCAGGCAACCGGAAAGGTACAGGTAAACCTGTTTCAATTCGTAATTTTGTAATTTAAGGCAATCCATGAAAATTAATTAAATCTTCCTGGAGTTACGCTGACTGGTTTTGGAATGATTCCGTTGTTGCTGTCTTTATTAAAAGCTGAAAAAATATTCTGTAAAAGCCGGATTGACACTTCCAGCCGCTTCCCTGGCCTAATGTCATTTATGTTGTGTAGCCAAATTAGGCTTCCCGTGTAGCACTTGTATAATTTAGGCATTTGATTGCCTGGGACTGTAACCAATCGTAAATAGTTTTAAAGTAACAGACTTCACAACCAGATATTGAAAAATCATAAGTAACGCTTATGTACGATGAAGGTTGTTGCCAGAAGCTTTTGATTGGCACAAGATAAAAGATACTCCGAGTCCATTGCGTATACCTGTTCAACCATTTCTGGTCTGTTGGCATGTGGGATAATTTCAAATGCTGATTCGTCCAAGTACTCATACATGTCTGCATTAATGGTAATGATAGCCACATAGTGATAGCCTGTTCTTTTCCATTCCTGGTAAATATCTATGTCAAATTCGTAATAACCATTCCTGAGCTCGTTCATGCCTGTAAAGTAAGTTTTTATTTGTCAAATTACATGGTAATTAACGATCTTCTTTGTACACGTGATTTTGCGAAGAATGACCAATGTTGTTCCGGGCCTGCAACAAATTTCAGGATTTCCGAACTTATGTCAGGATAAACTATTATTGCTTTAATTTTTTTATTATGATCCCATTCCTCTGCGAGATCAATAGTAAGATGACAATAATGGTGATTCCCAACAAAGGCGCATGTGGGCGGGTAATTTATATAGAAATATTGCTTTATGACATTAGACTTTCACCATTCGATAGGTTTGTTAAAATAAAAGAGGATAAACGAAATTAAATCGTTTATCTTATTGATATTTTACAATGGATATTCAAGCAGCGTTAAGCGCACTATCTAACCAGCGCTGACTCATCAGCTCCTGGTAGGTCTTTTGAAAGACTATAAACGACCAAATGATAAGATATTGTTTTTTTAAGCAGACGGTCTGATCGAACCGGCCAAAAAAGACTTTATACTGCAGGTAGGTACCTAGGTTCTGGACGACCTGAAAGCGCACTGCTCGCCAACCACATACTTGGACCAAGCTACCTTTCAATGGAAAATGCGTTCGCCCATAACGGGCTAATTCCAGAGAAGGTTTTTGTGGTCACTTCAATCACTACAAAAACATCGAGGAAATTTCGAACCAAAAGTGGACTGTGATACCTATACTAAAAGGCAGGAGTAACCGACCTAACAAACTTTCTATTAAGGACTGGTTTAATTTTTTAAATTATGCAGGTTTTTTAAACTATACTTTATGAAAATAACAGAAGAATTCGCGCTGGAATTTGCGCAGGAATGGATCAGTGCTTTTAACGCGCATGACCTGGAAAGGGTGTTAAGTCATTACTCAGCGGATTTTGTCATTAAATCTCCGGTGGCAGCCCGTCTGTTGGATCTGCAGGATGGTGTCGTTTCGGGAAAGGAAGCTGTCAGGGCTTACTGGATCCGTGCACTGGAGAAAATGCCAGACCTGCATTTTGAGCTACTGGATGTTTTAGTCGGTACCGATGGACTGACTTTATACTACCTGAATACTGGTTCAGGTAAAAAAACAGCAGAGGTGATGACTTTTAACGGGCAGGGGTTGGTATGCCAGGTTGCTGCATATTACGGGTAATTTTTTGTTTTGGTGCAGAATCCTGCTCAAATTTTATCCCTGAGGTAATTCAAGAATTATCGCTTTTGGGATCAGATTCTTTTTTGACTGTTTCCATGTCCTGGTGCTCGAAGGTGAGATTGACAGATCGCTCTGCTTTCGGACGTGTTTGGTGAAGGGTGTTCCTGGGTATGGTAAAAAGCTGACCGGGATAGAGTTCAATTATCTGGTCTTCCAGTTCTATAACCAATATTCCTTCTACCCCAAGGAAACTTTCATCCGAATTAGGATGAAAGTGCCAGTAATAGGGCTGGGTCATGATGCTTAGCCGCACCACATGGTCGTTTACCAGACTGATTGGCAGGTTGCTGTAATCTTCGGTTATCGTTTGGCCGAGTTGGGCGGGGTTGAGCAGTGTCAGGGATTTCATAAGTATATCTTTTTCTAATTAACGATGGTTATTCAGGTAGCGGGTACGTATGATCTCCAGGTGATGAAGTTCATGGCCTGCAATATGGTAGGCCAGGGCGCTGATGGTGACTGGGATTCCATAAAGTAATCCGGTATAGGTTAAACTTTTCTCGGGCATGCTTTGGAGTAGGCTTATGGTGGCTTTTCTCTGGCTGGCGAATTCGTCCAGCAGGTCTTTGATGTTTCTGCTGTCGGCGCCGGATGTCTTTACATAGACTTCTGCGTCGAATCCTTCCATCGGAGTCTGATCATTTCTTGCGGTGCGTAGGATCCGGTAGCTGTATATGCGTTCCATATCGGTCATGTGCAGCAGGGTTTCCTTGATGCTGTATTTGCCGGGTGCATAGCGGAAAAGAAGCTGCGCTTCGGTTAAATATTGTAGCTGGGCAAAGGTTTTTTTGATGTTTTCTTGCAGATGATGGAACAGATCGTGATCGGGTATGAGTCTGGCTAGGGGCGGTTCCTCTTTGAGTAGCTGCTGGTCAGTAGGAGGGGGAATGATTTTCATAGTATTTTTTCTTGTTATTTTCGGCTTTTCACGCATTTGATATAAGCCCTTTGGGTCTGGTGTTCACTCGGATAGGGATAACGCACGAGCGCATCTTTGATTTCAAATCCGGCATCTTTCAGGCTTTGGATGACCTGGTCCGGGTCAAACATATAGAAGTCGATGTCTACTTTTTCATCGAACCATTCGTCCAGGTGAATGAACTTATCCCCGCAATGGAAGGACAGGAGAAATTGAGCCTTTGGTTTGAGGATTTTATGGACTTGTGTGAATACCTGTGGCAGCTGATCCGGATAGAAATGGACGATGGCATAAAACGCGATGGCGGATCCGTAGGTGTTTTCGGGTAGAGTGAGGGTCAGCAGGTCTCCGGTTTGGAAGTCGATGTCCGGGTGCAGTTTTTTGGCCTGGCTGATCATTTCCGGGCTGAGGTCTAGCCCGGTAATTTCGGTTTGCCCGGCGTCTTTTAGAAACCTGGTGGTTTGTCCCGGCCCACATCCCAGATCGATCAGGGTGCCTTTTCTTTTGTTGTCTTTGGCAAAGGCTTCCAGCAGTAATCTGTCCAGTGGCTTTTCTTGCAACTCATCTTTGAACTGAACGGCATATTTTTTGGCAACCTTATCGTAGATGGCTGCTATGGAGGTTTTCGGTTTGGCCATGGTCATTTTTTCTTTTTGCCTATCTTAAATATAAACCTTCTAATGGGATGCTTTGTTTTTTCGAGAGTGTTCATTTAAAAACGAGATTTATGCATATCATTTTAGGAGGTACCGGAAATATCGGATCTGTTTTGGCTGCCAGGCTGTTGGAACGGGGAGAAAAAGTGACGATTGTTTCTCATGATGAGAAAAAGAAAAAAGAATGGGAGGATAAAGGAGCGCAGGTGGCGGTGGTCAATGTGCTGGAGGTGGATAAATTGCGGAAGGTGTTTGATACCGGGGAACGTTTGTTTTTATTGAACCCGCCTGCTGATCCTTCTACCGACACGGTTAAAGAGGAGGAGAAAACTGTAACGGCGATCCTTGCTGCTTTGCAGGGGTCTAAAATTCAGAAGGTGGTCGCGGAATCTACGTATGGGGCCCAGCCGGGTAAAGGGATTGGAGATCTGGGGGTTTTATATGAGATGGAGCAGTCATTAAGTAGGATCGGTATTCCTGCGAGCGTGATGCATGGGGCTTATTATATGAGCAATTGGATTTTTTCGACGGATCAGGCTCGGGAAACGGGAAAGTTATATAGTTTTTACCCGGCGGATTTTAAATTGCCGATGGTGTCGCCTGCAGACATTGGGGAGTTTGGAGCTGGTCTGATGTTGGAACCTTTGGAAAAAACGGATAGTTATTACATTGAGGGGCCCGAAGCATATTCACCTGGTGATGTGGCCGAGGCTTTTGCTGAAGCATTGCGTAAACCGGTGGAGGTTGCGGTTGTTCCTGAGGCAGAGTGGGTATCGTATTTGCAAAAGGGTGGTTTTTCTTTGGAAGCAGCGGAGTCTATGGCGACGATGACCAAGCTGACGCTGGAACAGGATTATAAGATGCCTGTCAGCCCGGTAAAGGGAAAGACCACGCTGAAGGAGTTTATCAAAGGGGTTGTGAATGGTAGTTAGCTGGTACTTGATGATGTAAAGATACGGATTTGCAAAATAGTACTCATTATTTTGCAAAGTGCACACACCTGCATAAAAATCACGAAAATATTTGCAGAATATTGGTTAGTAATTCTCTGTTGCTTTTGTTCTCACCTAATAAAAATCTGAAATGATGGCATCAATAGAATTAATTACTGAATGCCGATCATCTCTTGTTGAGAGGTTTTCTGTTTGGATATTTGCTGCTCTTCTTTTGCTTTAATCTTCTTATCAATTAATTTACCGTATAGGCTGTTCTTTGGACCATCAGACAGCTTGTGGTAGGATGATTTTATGAGCTCATAAGTGAATTAAGTGTTCATTAAAGCTTGCTGGTGATTAAAGCCGTAGGGTCCTCTAACATATAGACGAGAATCATGATCAATGTTAGTTCCTGCAAAAATAATACAAAGGAACCACTGAGATAATAAGCTTGTATCGATTTAAAACACAGTTATTTACAAAAAAAGAAATTGCTTGTCTGTTATCTTTTTCACCACCAAAATTGGGGAAGAAATACACACCTTATTTATTGTTTTGTGAAATAGGCATGAAAATACTGGTTGCCATATAAAGGCACAATTTGCTCCGGCCTACCTTTAAAAAACTCATCCCACGCCAGTTTAACTCCAGGGTTGGCATCATGCCCCGGGCCGTTGATTTTGGGGTCGTTATAGTCCATCAGTACGCATATCGATCCTGGCGACATTTTAGGGTAAATCTGACCGAGGCAGAATAACATAATTTCCTTATGCTGCAGCTTATCGCCGCCATGGCCGCAATCAATATGTGCAAAAGCTATCTTTTCGGGTAGTTGGTCTGGTAAAGTCTGTTCAAAATAACCCTTGTGCAGTTCAGGTAGTCTGAGTTTAGCCTGGCTAAAACCTTCCTTCAAAACATCTTCTACATTTCTTTTCTCCGCAAACTTAATTTCAAAGGAGTCATAAAGGTGGAGCTTTTTATCAGAATGGTTCTGTTCAATAACTTTCCCAAAAAGCAGCGCGCACTGTCCGGAAAAACACCCCAATTCCACCACATCACCCGCTATACCATTCTGTATTACCGTATTCAGTAGATGATAGTAATTGATTCGCTGTTCAATTGTATTCATGTCTACAGTGGTATCTATAGGGCTAATCACCAGGCCAAGCTTTAGCTTCCTGAAAGCCTTGTTCAAAACCTTCACAAGTTTTAAAAGCGATGGGTTAGGTCTTACTTTGGTATAAGGTGGTTGGATAATAAAATAGTTGTCCATAAATTCAGTTGTTTGATCAGTCCGGATTTTAAATTACAGAATATTTTTATTTTATGGGACCAATAAGCATAATTTTAAACTCTAACTCCCTATAAGTTCATTCTTTTCTCTGAAAAAGTTACCTATGTGAAGATCGATACTATTTCGATGTACATTCAAATTGATACATTAACGAATACATTATCCTGGAAGCTAAAAGACAGTTGCTTGCCACATCTAGTCAGGTCAGCCAGATAGCCTGTTACCTGGGTTATGAAGATATTTCCTATTTTATCAGATTTTTCAAAAAGCATACCGGCACTTCGCCCGAGGCATTCTGAAAAAAAAATCAAATAAGTCCTATTCAACTTCATTTTTGTCCTATCCCGCAGGCTACAATCGAAATTACCTTTGATAAGTATTCAAAAAAGTAATTTGTATGAAAACAAAAATGAAACTAATTGCAGCGTTAAAGAGATGGGTTGTGGTCTATCCGTCAATCACGTTGCCTCTATATTTATTGGGGGAAAGCCCCCTGGTATTGCCTTTGACCCCCACACATGTTGTAGAGGGCAACACGATAACCTGTAACCAAGAAAGCGGTTGAAACAACTTCAACCGCTTTCTCTTTTCTCAATAGGTGACTATTTACTCACTATTGGTGTGGCATAGCTGTCATATTCTTTTATGATAAAACCTGTTTTTTTCAGGCCTGGCAGAAATTGATTTGCCTGTCCTACAATAACTACTCTGGAATTATCATGGTTGAAGTACTTTTTACTTACACGCAAAATATCCGCTGCAGTAACTGCATTGAGTTTTTGCAGGTATGTACGGTAGAAATCTTTTGGAAGTTTGTTGATCAGAATGTTGCTGGCAAAACCTGCACTTCGCGCTGGATTTTCAAGCCCCAGGGCAAAAGAACCGTTGTATAAGTTTTTCGCATTCTGAAGGATTTCCGGGCTGACTCTTTCGTTACGCATGATTGTGATCTCTTTTAAAAATTCGACTACAGCACTATCCACTTTTTCATTTCTTACTGAAGCTGTAGCACTGAAAGTTGATTGTCCTCTTCCTGAGCCGGTTCTCGAATAGGCTCCGTATGTAAAGCCGTGTTTTTCTCTCAGATTTCTAAAAAGCTTTGCATCAGCTCCACCCCCTAGAATCTGATTGGCAAGCAATACTGCGTGATAATCCGGACTGCTCATTGGAAGCTCAATAAGATTGGTTACCGTGAGCTCAGACTGAACTGCGTTAGGTACATCCACAACATCTACTTCTGTTTTAGCAGGGTTACTAACTTTATCCAAAACAGGGAAGGTCAGAACAGATCCTCTCCAGTCTCCAAATGCTTTTAAGGCCAATGCTTTTGCAGCTTCCGGTTTAATGTCGCCGACAAAAGTCAGGTAACCTCTTGAAGGAGTTACATATTTTTTATAAGCAACTTTAATATCCTCCAGCGTGATGGTTTGAATGCTTTGCGCTGTTTCAAACTCTCCAAAGGGGTGCTTCAAACCAAATGATATTGCATTAACTACTCGGCCTGAAATTGCAGTAGTGCTTCGTTCGGTGGATTTTAAATTGGTAAGGCTTTGTGATTTTAGCTTGTCAAATGAACCTTCAGGAAAAGCAGGATTCCTCAGGGCATCTGCCATTAACAGAAAGGCATTACTGAAATAGCGGGTTAGGGCAGAGACTTGACCGCCACCTGAGGTAAGCGCTACTTCTGCGCCCATTTGGTCTACAGCTTCATCAAACTGTGCCTTCGTTTTTGTAACTGTTCCTTCATTCAACATGCCGCCCAGTAATCCGATAACTCCGGCTTTTGAACCTTCAGTAATGGGGCCGGCATCAATACTGTAACTTGCTGAAACCTTTGGTAATTTATGATTTTCTACGACCAGAACGGTGATGCCGTTTGACAGCTTATAAATTACAGGATCGGCGAAAGTGATAGCTGGTGCAGGCCCTGGTTTCGGCTTTTGACTTCTATCTAATTTTTGTGCCATAGCTGCTTGAGTAAACAGGACTGAAACGGCGAATATGAATATCTTCTTCATGTTATTTCTTTGGTAAATAGTAAAGTACTACACGCTGATCTTTAGTTAAATATTTCCGGGCAACATCCCTGATCTCTTCTTTGGTGATTGATTTCACCTGAGCCAGCTGCTCATTCAGGTCATTCGTATTTTTATGAAGGGTATATCCGTTGGCAAGGCTTTCTGCAACCCCGATCATTTTACTATTGGCACTGACATACCCATTCTCAAATTGATTTTGGAGTTTTGTGTATTCTGATTCTGTGATCAGATCTGACTGTAATCGGGTAACCTCTGCGTCAATATCAGTTAAAAGGCCATTTAAAGGAGTATTGTTGTTGGGTAGGGCAAGCGTAATGTACGCACCATAATCTTCCAGTGTGTAGTTGAAGGCTGCCACCTCCAGGGCCGTTTTTTTCTGATCGACCATTTTTGTGCTTAACCTTGAACTTCCTCCACCAGATAAAATTGTGCTGACCATTTCGAGGACTTTGTTCTCGCGGCTCTTCATTCCGGGAATACGGTAAGCCGCAAATATCGCGGGAATTTGAATATTCGCATCATAAACCGTATCTACGATTTGTTTAGCGATTGGTTTGAGTTCGAAAGTGCCTTTGATCACCGGAACTCCTATAGGCACTTCGTTAAAATATTTGGCAATCAGTATTTTGGTGTTTTCAATGTCCAGGTCTCCAGCGATGGTCAACACCGCATTGTTAGGGGCATAATATTTTTTGAAAAAGGCAATAAACTCATCTAGTTTTGCTGCATCCAGATGCGCCATTGATCCTATTGGTTGCCAGCTATAAGGATGGCCATCAAACAAATGACTGAAGATGTTTTCCGCAAATTTCCCATAAGGTTTGTTGTCCATACGCATACGCTTTTCTTCTTTAACTACTTCGCGCTGGGTTTTAACACCTGCATCGTCAATTTTAGGATGGAGCATACGCTCGCTTTCCAGCCATAAACCCAGTTCCAGCTGATTAGAAGGAAATACTTCGTAATAAAATGTTCTGTCCTGACTGGTGTTTGCATTGTTCTGGCCACCGTTGCTGCTAACGATCTTCATAAAATCTCCACGTTTCATGTTTTCACTGCCTTCAAATAGTAAGTGCTCGAAAAAATGTGCAAAACCTGTTCTTTGAGGATCCTCGTCTTTAGAACCTACATGATACATGACCGATACAGCCACTACCGGGGCAGTCTTATCCTGATGAAGGATTACATGCAGGCCATTTGCCAGGTCGTATTCGGTAAATTTTACCTGTTGTGCACTGGCGCAAAGGAAAAGTCCTGAAAGCGACAACGTTATTAGAAACTTATATCTCATATTTTTATCTTTTTTGTAAGTAAACCAGGTCGGCATCCACCGATCCTGGTTAATTATTAACTCCTATTTTGTTTTTTATAAGTAGACTTGTTTATTTATTCTTAAGTGCTGTCAATCCGCTTTTAAGATAGGTTGCATAGGCCTTGGTATCAAAATTGGCCCCCTGTGTTTCCACCAAAGGAACCAGGTCATGGCCTGCCAGAACATATAAAGGCTGGGCGTTTGAACCATATTTAGTGGCCTGGAAATCCAGGTTCCAATAGCCAAGGTCCTCAGTTTTGCGTTTTAAAATTTTAGAGTAGTGGATTTTGTTTGCAGGCATCTTAATGTTACGGTCGTCGGCATAGAGTTGGATCAGTACATATTCCTCATTGATCAGCCTACTGACCTCCTTGTCCACCCACACCAGGTCCTCCATTCTCCGGCAGTTCACGCAGGTATGCCCGGTAAAGTCAAGCAGCACAGGTTTACCCACCTTCTTTGCATACGCCAGACCTTCCTCCAGGTCAAAGAAAGGATGAAAACCCAATGGGGCCTTTAATGATTCACTATGCTTCACCTTTGCTGGAAAATTGACTGATGTTGTAACCGGAACAATTCCATTGCTGCTCAGGATAAAATCCTGGGTGTTCATTGGTGGTGCAAGGCCGCTTAATACGCTGACAGGTGCCCCCCATAAGCCGGACACCATATATAAGGCAAATGAAAAGGACAGGATGGCGAAAAATAAACGTGGTACAGATACATAGGGCACATCGCTGTCATGTGAAAACTTGATCTTGCCCAGCAGATAAATCCCCATGAGCATAAAGATGACGATCCACAGTACCAGGAAAACTTCCCGATCAAACCACTCCCAGTGCCAGGCCAGGTCGGCTGAGGAGAGGAACTTTAAGGCCAGGGCCAGTTCCAGGAAACCCAGACATACTTTTATACTGTTTAGCCATCCGCCAGATTTGGGCATACTATTCAAAACACCGGGAAATATAGCCGATAAGGTAAATGGTAAGGCCAAAGCCAGGGCGAACCCAAACATCCCTATAGCTGGAGCCAGTAGTTCGCCTTTGGAACTGGCCTGTACCAGCAAGGTGCCAATAATAGGTCCTGTACAGGAGAAGGAAACCAATGCTAAGGAGGCTGCCATGAAGAAAATACCGCCAAGACCTTTACTGTTGTCGGCCTTGTTGTCTATTTTGTTTACAAATGAACTGGGTAGGGTAATTTCAAATGCCCCAAAAAAAGAGATCGCAAACACCACTAGCAGAAGGAAGAATAAAAAGTTGAACAACCCGCTGGCACTTAATGCATTTAGTCCCGCAGAACCAAATATAACAGTGATCAGTAAGCCCAGTCCTACATAAATGACAATGATGGACAGTCCGTAGATCAGGGCCTGACCGATACCTTTACTTTTGCTTCCTGCTCTTTTGGTGAAATAGCTGATGGTAAGTGGTACCATTGGAAAAATGCATGGCATCAGGAAGGCTAGAAAACCTCCTGCCAATCCTGCAATGAACGTTTCCCACAATGTTTTCTCTTTTTCTGCCTTACTGGTTTTGACCTGGGTGCTGGTTGCTGTTATTTTTTTTACAGTATCAGCCGTCCCTGCCTGAACAGTAGTCAATGTATCGGTCTTAAGTGTAGTGTCGGGTACAATCTCGGTAAATTCAACATTAGCCATTGAAGTATCCGATTCTTGTGAAAAAATAGGATAAAGGGACGCCATAATAAATAGCACCGTCATCATAAGCGTTTTGATGACGGTTGGGTAGTACATCGGTTTCATTTCGACTAGCTTACAGGAATCGAAAATTCAACAGTTTCGGGTGGCAAACACTGCTGGTCATCACAAACCATAAATTCGAGGGTGCCTTTAACTAGCGCTTTAGCTCCTGTCAATTTTATCTTTTGTTGAAAAATGACAGATTTTTCAAAATAACTGACATTCATTTCAAAAGACTTTTCAAATTTGGTAATTGCTTTGGGCTCAACGGTTTTTCCACTTAGTTTGTAAGTTTTTGAAGGTACAAAGCTAAAGCTTGTTTTCACAGGTCCGCCATCTGCCATATTTTGGGAGTAGATATGCCAGCGGTCTTCTATAGTGGCTTTGAGGTAGAGGATGGCTTCTGTTTTAGAAGTTTTCTTGGCTGCATAGCTCCATTTCACGGGCTTGAGAATTTGGCTGCTGGCCGAAAAGCTTAAAAAAAGCGCCAGGGCAAATACAAATAGATTTTTCATGTTTATGTGTTTTTTGGTTGGTTGATTGTTTTAGTGTTAGCTGAGTCGGCAGATGGGGTCGTAACCTGTAAAGATGGTATCTGTTGAGATATAGAAGTCCCTGATAGGTTCTTCTTTAACCAGGTCAGTACTCAGGTACTTTTTATTGCTGTCGCAAAGTAGGGTGACCACTACTGCTGCTGCTCCCAGTTCCTGTTTTAGTTTAATTGCCCCGATTACATTCGCCCCCGAGGAAATGCCTACCGCGAGTCCCAGTTCTTTCGCGAGTTTCTGAGCCATGATGATGGCATCACCGTCATTAGCCTGGATGACTTTGTCCAGTTTGTCCAGTTTAACGATCTGCGGAATGAATTCATCAGAAATCCCCTGGATTCTGTGGCTCCCTACTTTATAGCCTGTGGTCAGTGTTGGACTTTCGGCGGGTTCCAGTGGATGGATTTTGATGCTGGGATGATAGTTTTTTAGCCTTTTACCTACACCCATCACAGTTCCACCTGTACCCACACCTGCTACGAATGCATCCGGCACCAGATTTCTGGTTTGCAGTTGTTCCCATATTTCCTGTCCCGTGGTTTTTTCATGGGCCTGCTCATTGTACTTGTTCTCAAATTGCTGAGGGAGGAAAACGTTACCCTCGGCAGCCAGCTGTTCACAAAGTTTAATACTGCCTACAAATCCGCCTTCTTCCTTACTGATCAGGACTACCTCTGCCCCAAGGCTTTTGATGATGTCTGTTCTTTCCTTACTTAGCCAGTTGGGCATAATGATCTTCACCGGGTGGCCAAGGGCCTTACCGATAGCGGCAAAGGCAATCCCTGTATTTCCACTGGTAGCTTCAATAATGGTGTCTCCGGGTTTTATTGCACAATGATTATACGCCTCATAAATGATGTTCAGCGCCATTCTGTCTTTGATACTTCCGGTAAGATTGTAATGTTCGCATTTCACATAGATCTTGCTGGGAATTCCCTTATAAGTATAATGGATTTCCAACATAGGGGTGTTGCCCACCAAATGCCAGAGGTGGTCGAATTTATTTACCAGGGTGGTGCTTAAACAGGTTTGTTCTTTGGTTTCAGCCAGCATAACTTTTATTGAAGTGATTGCCAAAACTCTATATACTCCTTTTAATGCACAATAGATACGATCATTTTCAGTTTTTTTACTTGTAAAATCAATATATTTATGTTTTTTTGCTAGTTTTGGTTACCGTAAATATTCTTTTGGCGTTTTTTTTACACCTGAACTGATTTATTGATATGCAATTAGACACAATTGACCTTGAACTGTTAAAAATCCTTCAGCATGATGCCACCCTTACCAACAAGGAACTGGCGGTTCGGCTGCACAGGTCTGTGGCGGCTATTCAGGAACGAAGAAGGAAACTGATTGACCAGGGGTATATAAAAAGTACCGTTGCAATTCTGGACCGAAACAAAATAGACAGGGGGTTGATTACTTTTCCCCATGTCCATATGAGTAGCCATACTGCAGAGATTCTGATTCAATTTGAACAGGAAGTTTCTAAATTTGATGAAGTGATGGAATGCTTTCAAATGTCTGGTGATAGTGATTTTATTCTGAAGGTAGCCACCCGTGATTTGGATGAGTATTCGGATTTTCTCCGGGATAAACTGGCAAAATTAGCTAATGTATCCAGAGTTAACAGTTCTTTTGTGCTAAGAGTGGTTAAAAATGTTACCGCATATCCGATTTAATAAAAATATCCATAGTTAAGCGGCAAAAAAAAACCTTTTTTTACTAAAATGCTTTCTGATTTGTGATGCTAAAGACGCTTTAGCTGATAAGAATTAAAACTTGTGACCAACTTTATGTAACTTTATGGCTAAAATAATAACTTAGTTACATGGGAGCTAAAGTCTTTGAACCGGGTGATGACAAACCATTGATGACTAAAGTTGCTGATGGTGATCAGCAAGCGTTCGGGCGGATTTTCGATCATTACAGTGCTAAGGTTTATGCCTATGCTTTTCGGTTTTTAAGATCGCAACAGCTTTCTGAGGATATTGTGCAGGATGTTTTTACCAATATCTGGTTAAAAAGAGACAAACTTCCGGAAATCAATAATTTCGGAGCTTACCTACGGGTTGTTTCCAAAAATCTTACCCTTAATGCGTTGAAAAAATTGGCACTTGACTTTAAGACCAATGAGATAAGTCAGAAGGAGTGGAACGATATTGATAACACAACTGAAAGCGGTATTATGGTTAAGGAAACATTGGCTTTGTTAAACGCGGCCATTCAAAAGTTACCTCCTCAGCAACAGAATATTTACCGGATGTGCCATATGGAAGGGTTGAAACAGAAAGATGTTGCTGAACGCCTCCACATTTCACCGCTGACGGTAAAAGTGCATCTTCGCGAGGCGACCAAAACCATTCGGGGGCTTATGGACAATCATGCAGACTTACCCCTGTTGCTGGTTATTTTATTTCACCTGGCAAAATAATTTTTATTTCGACTACTCCCTTTTTGAATTCCAGTTGTCATCTAATTAAAGGCCTGATGATGTGCCCTGCGAAAAATATATATCCCCATGAATAAGGAACGATTAATGTATTTGTTTCGGAAATATGCCGATCACACCTGTACCAAGGAAGAGCATGCCGAATTTATGGCACTGGTTAACAGTGGAAATGCGGTTAGCGAACTCGATGAATTGATGGATAGTGAATGGGAGAAACATTTTACAGAAGAAGTGTTGGATAAAAACAGTGCCATACAGATTTTTGACCGCGTGGTGGCCTCCGATAAGGATAAAGAAATTGCCCCCTCTTTGAAGGTGATTAAGATAAGGCCTATACTGCGAAGAGTCATATGGGCTGCCGCCCTGCTGGTCATTGGTTTCTTTGTTTTCCTATACCTCACACCTGCTGGAAATAAACGAGTTAATGAAGGTCATTTTACAGCTAATGGCCAAAGTTCTTTAATCACGGAGCGTGCAACTGCTGAACACAGGGGTATTACACTTCCTGACGGAAGTAGGGTTGTGCTTAACAAGCAAAGTACCCTGATATTTTCGTCTCATTTCAATAAAAAAACAAGAGAGGTCTCTTTGATTGGGGAAGGGTACTTCGATATTAAGCATGATGCCAGCCGACCGTTTGTGGTGCATACCGGGAAGATTAAAACAACAGTGCTGGGTACGGCATTTAACATTAAGTACGTTGATCGTGAAAATAATGTCATTGTAACTGTAACCCGCGGTAAAGTGATGGTGCAGAAAGAAAACAAAACGCTGGGAGTTATTCTGCCCGATCAGCAGATTGTTTTTAACCAAAAACAAAATAAATCCGAAGTCCTTGGAGTAGAAGCACGCAGGATTGTAGAATGGCAGGAAAATGACCTGTTTTTTGACGATGTAACCATGGATGATGCGATGGCGCAACTGGCCCGACGTTTCAACATAAAAATAAGGTTTGCCAACGATTATAGTAAGGGTTGTCGTTTTACGGCTACCTTCTTAAAGGGAGAAAGTCTGGATGAAATATTGCAGGTTATAGCTTCATTCAATCATATAGAATATCAAAAAAAGGCAGGGGAAATCATTATCTCCGGTAATGGATGCAAATAATAATTAATCAATTTAATATACCTAAACCATTAACTAAACATTTATGAGAGAAATTTACTACCTGCGTATTTGACGAAAAACTCCCTGTCGCTAAACAGGGAGCTGTTGATTGTTTTTGCTCTAGCGCTAACTGGAGCAAATTGTTATAAACAATTTTTCGAGGATCATTTAAACATTTAAAATTATGAAATTTTCTGCAAAACCAGCAGAGGGTGCTGAAAGCTATTTATGCTTTTCTGCCTCCAATAAGTCGCGATATATAATTCGTCAGATTATGCGTTTAAGCCTAATTATAACTATTTTAATAACCACAACCTTCCAAATCCTGTTTGCTTCCAATATAAAAGCGCAGGGCTCGGCTCAGGTGCAGGTGACCATGGAACTTAAAAATGAGTCGGTTTTATCGGCCATAAAGAAGATTGAGCAACAAACCAATTTTAGGTTCATCTTTAGGAACAGCGATATCAAAGACGCAAAGAACTTAAGCGTTCCTTTAGATACACGGTCTGTTAAAGCTACTTTAAACCTGATTTTAAGGGGAAATGGGTTGACCTTTAGCGAAGTAAACAATAAAATTCTGATTGCCAGAGCAGAAAGTCATGGGATTGCGGGCGAACAGGCCGATGCTAAGGTTACCGGAATTGTACTGGATGATGAAGGTAATCCCTTGTCTGGGGTGACCATTATGGTTAAAGGTGACAATAGTTCCAGTTCTGCAACTGATTTAAATGGCCATTTTAACATTACGATCCCGTCCGACGGAAACCAGACACTGGTATTTAGCTACATAGGTTTCAAAACACAGGAAGTGCCTGTAGGAACCTCAACCTCGCTAAAGGTAACGATGGTTGCTGCTCCGGGAAGTTTGCAGGAGGTAGTTGTTCTGGGGTATTCTGCACAGAAGAAAAGCAGTATTACTGGTTCGGTGGCAACCGTTAGCGGAGCGGAGTTGAGGCAAAGTCCCGCGGCCAACATTAGCAATTCCCTGGTTGGACGCCTGCCGGGATTAATTGCTTTTCAGGGATCGGGACAACCTGGAAGAGATGATTCCAGGTTACTGATCAGGGGAATAAGTTCGCCAACCAACTCATCGCCTTTAATTGTTATTGATGGCGTACCTCAGGAGGCTGTTAATGCAGCAGGAGGTCAGATTAATGCAACGTTGCCGCATATAGATCCTTCCGATATCGAGAGTATTTCTATTTTAAAGGATGCGGGTACAGCCGCCGTGTACGGTGCCAGGGCGGCAAACGGGGTTATTCTAATTACGACAAGACGTGGTGAGAAAGGTAAAACATCATTGAATTATACCTTCAACGGCAGCTGGCAAAAACCAACAAAGTTAGCAGATTTGGTTGACGGCTATCAGTATGCAACACTGTTAAATGAAATGTACACCAATGAAAATAACTTTAATCCTGCTCAAAACAGGGGATATACACCTGAACAATTGGAAGTGATCCGAACAGGCTCAGATCCTGACAGGTATGCAAATACGGATTGGTATAGTGCAATAATGGGAGCCAGTAGCTTTCAGCAGCGCCACAATCTTTCCGTAAATGGAGGGGGAGACAAATCCAGATATTTTGTTTCTGGCGGTTATCTGGACCAAAGGGGGCTCTTTGAAACTTCCGGCTATAAGCAGTATTCATTGAGGTCTAACTTAGATGCCGATATCTCAAAAAGCCTTAAGGTAAGTTTGAACATCAACGCCCGTCTTGAAAAAACAAAGGATCAAACAGCGGGATCTGCCATTACCAGTTTTTACCGTATGATTTCTCCTTTAATCCCCAGCAAGTTTAGTAATGGGGCTTATAACTACATCAGTATTCCGAGTGGTTTCTCTTCTTTGGTTAACGGAAGTCCATATTTAATGTCAAAAGGAGAGGCAGGTTATAGGAACACAGAGCTTAATGTATTGGAAGGTGTAGGTTCGTTAACCTATAATTTTCCGTTTATAGAGGGGCTTAGTGCTAAAGGCACACTTTCCTATAACAGGTATCAAACCTATTTCAAAAATTTCGCGAAGCCATATTTAACTTCAATTAGAAATGATGATGGTACTTATGTGACCAGAATAAATGGATCCATTACAAAAGCCTCTTTGACAGAACGGATGGAACAAAGACAGACTGTATTGGCTGAAGCTTCTTTAAACTATAAAAGAACATTTGGGAGGCATAGTTTAGATCTGCTGGCTTTGTATACACAAACAGAAAATCAGGGAAACTGGCTTCAGGCTTCCAGGGGGAATTATCCTTCAGCTCAGGTTGATCAGATATTTGCAGGAGATCCTGCAAATGATGACAATGACGGTTCTGCCTTTAGAAATGCCAGACAAAGTGTGGTTGGCCGTGCGGCATACAACTTTGCCGAGAAATATTTCCTCGAATTTAGTTTCCGTTATGATGGCTCTGATGTGTTTCCAAAAGATAAAAGATTTGGTTTCTTTCCTTCAATATCCGCAGGCTGGGTGCTAAGTGAAGAATCCTTTCTGAAGGATATCTCTGCAATTAATTTCCTGAAAATCAGAGGATCTTATGGTCAGTTGGGGAACGACAGGATTGGGCAGTTTTTATATTTGAACACTTATACACTGGGAACTGGTCTTGACGGGTACTATATCTTTGGCAATACAAATCTTCAGGCCCTGGTTCCGGGTGTTATTCCTAATGTGTCTTTTACCTGGGAAAAAGCAAATATTACGAATGTTGGATTCGAAACCAGGTTGTTTAATAACCAGCTGGGGTTAACTGCTGATTATTTTTATAAGAGAACAAAAAATATTCTTGGAGATAGGAGTTTCAGTATCCCGGCAACCATTGGCGGTACCTTGCCAAGGGAGAATTTATCTACCATTGACAACAGTGGATTTGAATTCCAGCTGGAACACCAAAATACATTGGGCGCAATAACTTATTTTATTAAACCTAATGTTACTTTTAACCGCAATAAAGTAATTTATATGCCAGAGGCAAGTGGTTTATTGCCTTATCAGAGTTCAATTGGGCAATCCATTTATGTTGCCTCAGGTAACTTAACATCCAATCTGGGCTATGTTGCCGAAGGTTTATACCAGTCTGCAGCAGAAATAGCCAGCGGACCAACACCTCTATATGCCAACGTTGCACCCGGTGACATCAGGTATAAAGACATCAATAACGATGGTAAGATTACAAGTGCCGACAGGACAGTAATTGGAAAGGGGGATTATCCAAGGATGGTTTATGGTATTTCCCTGGGTGGGAGCTATAAAGGTTTTGATTTGAGCATACTTTTGCAGGGTGCAGCTAAAGTGCAGAAGTATATGACGGGTCAGGGAGAATGGGCATTCGCAGGAAATAGCGTGCCATCAGAAAAGCATCTGGATCGTTGGACACCTGACAATACCGACGCCTCCTATCCACGCTTGTTTTCAAACAACTCCAACAACAAAGAAATATCCAGTTACTGGCTAAGAGATGGTTCTTACCTGCGTCTTAAAAACCTGGAATTGGGTTATAACGTTCCGGCAAGCGCATTGCGTGGATTAAAGATTTCAAACGCGCGCTTTTACGTTAGCGGGACCAATCTTTTTACCATTACCAGCCTCAAAGATGTAGATCCTGAATCCTTTGTGTCTTCATTCGGTGCAGAAAGCTATCTGATTCAGAAGTTATTCAACCTTGGTTTAAGTGTTAAATTTTAATCTTCTTTAAAATGAAAAGATATTCTATAATTATATGCCTTTCCTTAATCATCTTTGCTTTTGGGTGTAAAAAGGATTTTTTAAACAGCCAGCCACTTGACAGGTACAGCGACGAAGATGTATTTAAGGACTCTACCCTGACGGGTCTGTTTTTGAATAACCTCTATGCAGGTATTCCTACAGAATTTGCCGGTACAATGCGTGATGCTTTTACTGACCAGCTGTATTCGAGCAGTAACCTAAGTATCTATCAGAATACATTTATTGCCTCAAGTGTGCCGTTCGGCATTCAGAATGCCTATAACAGTGCCTATATTACCATCAGACGCTGCAATATTTTAATCGGTAATATAGATCGCTTGCCGGCAAGTGTTGCTTATAAAAGCAGAACAAGGGATGAAGCCAGGTTTTTGAGGGCTTTGAACTATGCCTACCTGATCAATTACTTTGGTGCTGTGCCGCTGATTACAAAGGCGCAAGACCTCAACGAGAACCTGAATGTGCCGCGTACTTCTTATCAGGATGTTGTCAAATTCATTGTGAGTGAAACAGATGATATTAATAAAGGGCAGTTTCTTGCTTATAAGTATACCGGTGCAAATGTGGGGAGGGTCACTATAGGAGCAGCTCTGGCGCTAAAAAGCCGCGTATTGCTTTATGCCGCAAGTTACGATAACAACTGGCCGGCTGCGTATGATGCCAGTAAAGAAGTAGTTGATATTGCTGGAAAGGCGGGGTACGGATTGTTCGCCAATTATGAAACACTTTTTCATGAGGCCAATGACAATAATTTGGAAGTGATTTTTGATCATCAGTATAAAGCAGATTTCCAGGCTTATCATGTTCATCATTATAATTTGCCATGGGGGCTTGTTCCCCCGGGGCCAAGCGGATTAAATCAGCCTACTCAAAATATAGTGAATGAGTATGAGATGAAAAATGGTAAGTTAATCAGTGAAGCGGGATCGGGCTTTGATCCGGATAAGCCATACGATAACCGGGACCCAAGATTTTATGCCAGTATACTTTACGATGGATCTACCTGGCTGGGCAAGAAACTGGATCTGAAACTGGGATCCGAATACAATCCGACTTTTGCCACATTGGCGACAGGATATGCCCTTCGAAAAATGGAGGAGCCTACATTTGATCCTCTGAATACCTCCAAAAGCTATGGCGGAGGGCAGAATTACATCCTGTTTCGATATGCAGAGATTCTATTGAATTTTGCAGAGGCAGCGTTTAAGCTAGGTAAAACGGAGGAAGCAAGGGGCTATATCAATCAGGTGCGCCGAAGACCCAGCGTAAATATGCCGGAAATTCCTGCTGGCGGGTTGACGATGGAAAAAATTATGCATGAAAGGAATATTGAACTTGCATTTGAAGGCACGCGTCTTTGGGATATCCGCCGCTGGAAAATGGGACCTCAATATCTGGGTTCAGTATTAAAAGGGATTAGTATTATCCAAACCGGATCAGAACCTCGTCAGTATACCGAAACAACGGTTGTACAACGGAATTTTACAGATCGGCTATATCTGTTTCCGATTTACCAGGCCGAAGTGGAGAAAAATCCTGCCTTACTACCCAATAATACCGGGTGGTAAACTAAAAATTCATTTTATTATAAACGATTTTAAAAAAAGTAACCATGAAATATATCACATTAAAAGTATTGTTTTCTACTATCTTATGTCTGACCATCAGTTTCTCCTTTGCTCAGAAGAAACCAGGGTATCTTATTAAGGGGACTTTGACAGACTATCCTTCCGGTAAAGTCTATTTGCAGCATTCCAATAACGATGTTTCCACGATAGATTCATCAACCGTTATAGATCATAAATTCGAGTTTAAAGGCAAGGTTGCTGAACCGATTTTCTGCAAAATTTACATTAAAGATGAAGGAAAAGGAGCGCAGTTTTTACTTGAGAATGCAGAAATTACCTTCAGTGGAAAGAAAGACTCATTGTACTTGGCGAAGATAAACGGAGGTCCCGAAAACACTACTTATATGAGCTTTTACAAAGTAGACTGGAAACCGGTTACAGCTAAGGCAGGGGAGATTTACAAGAGATTAGATAAAGCCAATCAGGGTGGAAAGGTTCAGCTGGATTCTGCCACCAGAACAGCTTTTGATAATGAATTTAAAGCGCTTAACGCGATGAACGACAGCATCATTAACGCTTATGTAAAACGCAACTCAGGTTCTGTTGGAGCTGCGATTGTTATTCTGGAGAGGTACATTAACTATCCTTATTTTGATAATGCAAGGGCACTGATGCCATTACTTAGCGAAAAAGTGAAACGATCTTCATTTGTAAAGCAAATCAATAACGCGCTGATTCTTAATGCTAAAACAGCAGTAGGTCAGCCTGCACCTTTGTTTTCAATGGCTGATAGTGATGGGAAAATGATAAGTCTAACTGATTTCAAGGGGAAATATGTGTTAATCGATTTCTGGGCAAGCTGGTGCGGCCCATGTCGTAAAGAGAATCCTAATGTGGTAAGCGCTTATCGCAAGTACCATGATAAAGGGTTCGAAATTCTTGGCGTTTCCCTGGATACTAAAAAGGATGCCTGGCTGAGTGCTATTAAAGCTGATGATTTAACCTGGAATCATGTTTCAGATTTAAAAGGCTGGGCAAATGCAGCAGCTGCAGTTTATGGAGTAAAATCTGTTCCAGCTAGTTTTCTGATTGGTCCTGATGGAAAAGTAGTGGCCAAGGATCTGAGAGGTGAGGAATTGCATAAAAAGCTGGAATCGATTTTAGCCGGTAAGTAGTTCTTGGTTAGGCATATAGGTGTCATTTTCTTATGGCTAGACTTGTTTTTATGTGTTTTGTTGAATCCTTTCATCGCTTAGTTCTGTAAACACCTCTAATAATAGGGAGAATCACTTCTAAATGTTCTAGAGGATTGCCGGTCTTCCGGCTGAAAAACTGATTGGTAAGAAATTTAAAAGCTTGCATCATTCGCGGCTCACTTAAAAAGACACTGAAAGTGGCACCAGGAGCGCAGATACGAATTAAGTTCAAATCCGCCCGTCTCTGCTAAAAACATCATCAAAGCTTTATAAATCCTGCAAATCCTTGATTTGCAGGATTTTTCTTTTAGTCCGACTATTAAATTTTTCACCTCCCGGATTGTACAACATGAACGCAAATCATCACAATATAGAAACCTTCATAGAATTATCTTTATTAACCCGTACGGATATTCTGACGTTCCAAGGCCTTTTTCCACCGCCATCTACTCTTGGCAACCACGATGTAGCTTCCCGACTCATAAATTCCAAAACTTTGTTTGAATAAACAGAAGGTTTGCCCTCAATTAGTTTTAATTTTCCAATTGTGCCGTTTTTCTCAACTAAGCCCGTAATGATGATCATAGAATCTGTTATCGCAATGGGCTTCCAGTTCTTAAAATCCTGTTCGAGTTTTTTTGTCAATTTTAGAATATCACCCTTAAAAGTAGGACGATAATCAGCAGGACCAAGAAGAGGCTCGGTATTTCCTTCGAATGTGTAAAAATTAAAATGATGCACGAGAGAATCGCGCTGCATTGTTGTTGTCAAGTTGTAAATAACATTGACATCAGTTATTTTTCCGATTCCTTGAAAATTTGTCAGCTTAGCTGTTGTAGGATTTGGGAACGGAAATTTTCCATATTTTTTACGAAACAAATAGAGATCACCATCAAAGGTAAGCGTGTAACGCTCTCCAAAAGTAGGCTGTGGTTTACCCCGGAAAAATATTTCTATTGTTGCTATATCTCTTTTGTCATAGAAAATGACAATATGATCAATGTTCTTATACCGGTCAAAGAATTGTTTAGCTGACGGATTGTAAACATTCACATCAAAGCCCGCTCTTGATATAGTTTGTGCCTGCAGGTGAAAGCCGAAGGCGTATATAAGAATAAATAAAAAAAACATCTTTTTCATAGCCATTATTTTAAGCTCATGGTTGAAGCAAAGAGCGTTTGCTGTCATTTTCATACAGGAAACGTCTGCTGCTAACTAATATTCGTTTCGCTTGTAATATACAGTGGATGAGACATAATCCTGACCTGAAGGTTCCACCACTAAAAATATAAGAAAAAAAATGTGATTTACACTTTTTCATGGCAGGTTTATTCGTGTTTTCTATTTACTTCTGGTTCTCATGAGGGCTCCGCCGTTTTACATCGTTTAACGGCGGCAATGGGTAAGGTTATTTTCTGGTTCCAGGCTTTTTCTTGAACTGGGAAAACAGGTTCTCAAATGCAAGGACTACCCATAGGGCGTGTGCATTGTCTATATCTTTGCCTGAGATCCTCTGCTGAATAATATTCAGGTAACTGGCACTTAGCTTTACGTTCTTGAACACTTCATACCCGGCACCTACGCTGATCCTGTTCTGATCAAATATATTGGGGTTGTTCTTAACCGCTTTTCCAAACTGGATAAAAACCTCTTCGGACACAAAGACCGACAATGGTTTGTCTTTTGAAAGGACGCTGAGCAATGGCTTCTCCAGTCTGATTTGATACCTGGCACGCCAGTTGGGCTGATAGTCCCCGTTATAAGCCAGGTCACGCATCCGGTATTCTAAGCTGTACCTGTTTGAATAATTGAAAAACCTAAGCTTTTGTTCATTCTCCAAACGCGCAGAAACCCGGTATTCCTTAACACCCTCTGGTTTGACATCTTCAGGACCATCATAAAATACATGAGAGTCGAAATAGGCAATTGGTGATAATGAAACCTTCGTATTGGGTGTGAGTTTATAGTTCAGCCAGGGCCATACGCTTATGAAATGCGGAGCTTCAAAAATATTGCCTGTACCTACCGACTGGGTTCTTTTCTGCAGGTAAATTTCCCACTTAAGTTTGCTGTTGATCGTGTCTGCTAAAATGAGGCGTCCCCAGAACACCCCATGGCTATGTTGTTTTTGTGCGTAAATGCTGGTAGATATGGTGGCTATGCATATCAGCAGTAAGAGTCTTTTCAAAGTCTATCAATTTAGTCGACAAAAGAGCTGAATTATTCGCACTTCTCCAAAAGAGCATGATCAAATAATTGTTATTCAATTATTACTCCGAGCAATTGGTCTACAATGGGAAAAAGTGCAACTGCAAAGACTGGGAAGTCATTTTTTCTGTCCATAATTTAGACAGAACTCCCGATGAAATTCTCATGCATTGTAATGAATTTTTAAAAAAGTATAGGGATAAGATTTGAGGTCGCATCAGCTCGGGCTTGTAAATTGTATATTTCACCAAAAGTGACGAAGACCCACGTTCCGCGAAAGAGGTGGCCGCATGCGGAATAATCCCCACCTTAAGAATATTTTGAGTAAATTCAATCGCCACTCAGCTTGGACTTGAAGTTTTTGGAGATCTCATATCTTTGTTGATAGTTAACGCAGGCGGACTCATTTATTTGATCAGGGTGTTTATTAATGTAGTTTCGCCTTTGATTTGCATCAAGATAGAATCTCCTATCATAGCGGGTGTTCCCGCTAGTATCGTTGCGCTACCGATCATATCTTGTTTTATTTTTGATTCTGTAATTAGACCGGTTTCCTTATCAATTTTATTCTTTGAATCCATAATGCCGGACATGTTAAGCCCAAATAAGGGGCTGGAACTTACATCGCTCCCCAACCTTAACTTAGATTTCATACTGACAAGATATTCGTGACTGGTAATTTTATCCATCTTATAAATTGCGTCTATTGCCGGTGATAAGATATCTCCGCCCCCTGCTCTTTGGATCCTCCATGTATCGCCTCCTTTAACTATCTTTTGAGGGTAAATATTCGCATATTGAAGGTTACCACTTTTAATCGCACTGTCTCCGTAAGCTTTAATGAAGTTTTGTGATAACTTGGCTCTCATTTCTTCGGTAAGACCAGCGATACTGGCTGTCACTTTTGAAAACAGTGAATCAGCCCCGATGACTGCCACAATCCGACCAGTATTGGTTACCTTCACCTGATAGGACTGCCCTTTAAGCTTTTCTAATACTGCTGTTGTAGGGGTTTTCAATTGAGTTGTTGGACCACCGTCCACCTCAATATGGACTTTCATGGATTGATATGTGACTTGAAATGTATAAACGCTATCATCTACTGCAAGTACTTCATAACGATTTAGACCTTGTGAAGTTGTGGAAGTACTCATTTTCCTTCCTGAAACTGTTTGAGTGATGGTAGATTTTAAAACAATGCGCTGTTCATACTTCTGACCTTTATTGAGTTTAATCAGAATTCTTTCAGGAGGAGTTTTACAAGCGAAAAGAATGGTTGAGGTCAGGACCAGTAGTGTTAAATTTTTCATGAGGAGTTAATTGGATGATAAGATAAGAAAATTCCAACTATCACAGCCCCAAAAATTGATTTTCTTTTATTAGCGGAAGAGCTAAGTGTACATTTCGCTAAAAGTGGCTCTTCCCCAATTTTGGTGGTGGAATAAAACGTCAACTCGCATCAGGCATTAAAAGATGCTTTTCGAACTTAATAAAGATCTATCTCGGAGGAAGGAAATAGGAAAATCGATTTAACCACCAAAATTGGGGAAGAGCCGGATATATTTCTTCTGTTTATTTTATGTTTTTGCTAAAAATATTAGTAATTTTGTGGTTCGATTTTTACGTATGGAAACACCGATATTAGATGAAAAGTACTATTTCAAGCCCTCAGTACCTGTTAATGAATTGCCTGGGGATGGCAATCTTGTAATTAATACCAGTGTAAATCCGGAAGAAAAGTATGTGATTAATGTTGCCGAATATCGTTCGCTGCGTAATGCGATAATAAAGCATCTTTTGACTTTTTATGACCGGGTGGATTACTGTGATGCAGGAGATATCAATACTTACTTATCTATCAGGGGCTATAAAGGGCATCAACTGTTCACCTATGTGTTTTATGTTGAGGAATGGCACTGCTACCAGCATACGGGTGTGTTTCAGGAGATGATAACGCAATATTTAGCCTGGGGAATAGCTGATTATCATCGTAACGATTCTGGCATGTTATTCCAGAGGATTAAAACGACACATCCTGTTACTCAATATTCGGTCTTGAGGGATGAAGGGGATAAAGTTTAAAGCTGCGCTTATGGTGATGAGGGTAGGGTGGCTATGATTAGTCAGGGCAGCTTGAATGGTATTCATATTTATGTTAATGGCTTTTATCTGTATTATGGGTAAATGGGGAGTGCATTGGAGATAGCCAACTGAGAAAAGTGTGACTAAGGAGCGATACGGTCTCGACGATACTGAGGCAATAGTGGACAGATTGCGTGATGCAGGATGGATGGAATGACAGGGGACTTAAAGCTGTTTCCTTTCATCAATAATCTCCAGCAGTCTGTCTAATCTCCATCTTACCGGTTCTTTAATCCGTTCTTGCGTTCCTGTGCGAAGAATTGTTATTTGTTTATCCGGAAATATATATTAAGCAACTTTAATTAATCATGGTATTTGAAATCTTACATCTGTTAGAAACTCCTTATCGGTTAGCGTTTTTAAAAAAGCGATAATTTTATGTTGATCACTACTGGATAATGCAAGACCTAAAGTGCCGTTATGTCGTAACTGTTCATCTAAGTGAGTATTGCGCTTTACGCCATTTGCATAATGTGTTAGAACATCTTCCAGTGTAGCAAACCTACCATCGTGCATGTAAGGTGCAGTAACTTCTATATTTCTTAAGGAGGGTACACGGAATTTCCCAACATCTGTTGCCAGGTGTGTCGAACTGTCTCTTCCACGGTCAATTGATACCAGGTCCAACCCAGTGTTACGATAACTCAGATCTGTAAATAAGGGCTCTTTATGACAGGCACTGCATTTTTGCCTAAACAGAATATAACCATTTTTCTCATCAGTTGTGAAAACACCTCCTTGTTCGTATCTCCTATACTTATCATAACGTGAATTAGCCGAAACGAGCATAGACATGAATTGAGTAAGTGCATTCAGCAGTCTTGCCGAATCGATATCTACAGAACCATACGCATTCCGGAAAAGATCAGTGTAATGACCATTCGCCCTCAGTTTTTCTACGGCGCCTGCCATGCTGTTTGCGATTTCGCAAGGATTTATAATTGCGTTATGCGATGACAATTGGAACAGTTTGACGCGGCCATCCCACATAAACTCCTTTTGCCAGGCCAGATTGAAAAGTGCAGGCGTATTTCTTGTTCCAGAGCATTGCTTAAAGCCTTGGCTTACATGTTTATTTTGATCTGAAAAAGCGGAAAATGACTGATGACAGCTCGCGCAAGAAATGGAATTGTCTATCGACAACGCACGGTCATAAAAAAGAATCCTGCCAAGTTTAAATCCTGCCGGAGTTACAAAGTGCTGATCATACTGGCTCCCAGGTTGCGGGAAATTTGGGGGAACAGTAAATTTAAGCTGAACTTCTTTTGCATCGTAATTAACTTTGATTGGCCGGATATTATACGCTACCAGAAAAAGAACGAGATTAATAAAGGCTATAATACCGAAAATCTTTGTTTTTGCTTTCATTCAGCGGAGAATCCATTATAAGAGTATGTAAATAGCATTTCATTGTGGCTTGTAATTATTTTCATACTGTTGTTTCTGATTCAGGTGATTGCTGACGTTTCAGTTCGGTCTCGGCAGCAGACTTGAGAATGTACCGGTCGATATAAAATGTACCGAATGGAATAATGCATGCAATCAGGACTTTCCAAGTGGTATGTTTGAACTTCCAGTGCTGTTCGACGCCCACACTAATGGTGGTAAAAATGAACCAAAGAAAAAGGACGCCGTGTACGGGTCCCATAGTTTTAACCATGAGCGGTTCATCCGCCCAGTATTTGAGCGGCATCGCCACACCAACCAGTAGTAGTAAAGAAATACCTTCAAGATAACTGATTAGTCGTAAGCGGCCCACCTGTGTTTTGAAAATTTGATCGATGAAGTGCATAGTGAAAATTTTAAGATTTGAAAAAATATAATTATCGTTCAGAATGTGCGCAAATAAGGTCTCCCCGCCAACGGTGAGAATGGCCATGGAATGGCAATGAATATAATCACCAGCGCAGCCGTGAACCAGCGCAGCATAGTTTGATATTTTGCGCTGTCTTCTTTCAAACGTTTGGTTTTTGCAGATCCAATGGTAATGATGAGGATAGCTAATATCATCGTGGAAATATGAAAGTACTTGAAGAAGATCTGTTCATTCACTACCTTATCAGGACTACCAAATGTTTGGTAAAGCACGGCAGGACTTTGCACATAAATCGCCATTCCGATTAATAACTGTATGTGCGCGATAGTCGCTGTCCAATGTCGGATAGCATTGGCTTTTGGGGTGAAAGCCTGCTTCCGGGATAATCCGCGATATGCAGTGATTATGGCGTATATCAAACTGCCTAATACAAACCATCGACTAACTGAATGAAAAACAAGGAGGGTATAATACATATAATGGTTAGGTTATTATTTGAAATTATTAACTAAATGAAAGGCAATTAATGCATCAGCTATTTTGATGTTTGGCGATTTTGGGCTTTCATACGGCCGGCCAAATCCTGCAATGCTCCGCCATCGTATACATTTTTAAACCCCTTGATTTCAACACCTGTACCGTCAGAATGCTTCTTACCCCATGAGAACAACAGGTAATAACCGGCCTGCGCTGATCGAATCCAGCTAATGAAATAGTTTCGATGCTATTCAATGGTATATTTATAGTGCCATTGATATGCCCTGTTTCAAATTCCGAAACACTTCGGACATCCGGGATTACTGGATTTTGGGAAAACAGATTATCCATCCTGTTATCAGTTTTTGATGAACTGAAAATTTTATAGATGCCAAATACGGTTAAAAGCATGATGAGGAATACAAAATATTTCATATTACATTATTTTTAAAGTCACTAAATAAGACATACTGGATGGTATGTTCTAAGCCAAATTTATTCTTTTCCATAGTTCTCTATTACCGTCAAAAAAACCTTATTCGCGTTGAGTTAAAAAAAAGATACCATTTAGTATGTTTTACAAACATATTAAAACATATCCCACTTATAATATATCACTAAGTCATTTCACCGTCAAAACATTTATCCCTAGACAGAGGTGAGTCATATGCCTATTTGTTTTTGATTCTTTTGTTTTAACACAATTGGAGGCAATTTTGTCGCTCCCTACTTTTACTTATTGATGACAGAAAAAAACAGAGAATCTCAATAAAAGGTATCTATCTTTGCGACATACTAATCAGTATGTTTATGTCAAAAGCAGAAGTGACAAGATCAGATATTCTCAGAAGAGGGCTTGAGTTAATTTACAAGCAGGGTTATCAGTCGACAAGTATCGACGATATCCTAGCTACAACAAAGGTTACCAAGGGCGCTTTTTATTACCATTTCCGAAACAAAGAGGAAATGGGCGTAGCGCTGATCAGTGAAGCGATGCAAGATGAGATTTGGCCACATATAGAAAAGTCTCTTTCAGCTGGCTCTGATTTCAGGGACAATATTTACGAAATGATCAATGGATTGCTTTTTGAACATCCCTTTATGACGGTCGAGCATGGTTGTCCCGCGGTGAACCTTATTCAGGAGATGGCGCCTTTGTCTGAAGCATTTCGGACGGCTTTGATAAAGTCGTTAAACAAATGGAAACGAGCTATCGAAGCGGAGATCATAAGAGGTCAACAGGCAGGTCAGCTGGGCATGGCACATGATGCCAAGCAGATTGCATTGAATGTAATAACCCTTTACCATGGCGTGAGAAATATGGGTAAATTATTGGGTAAAACCTACTATACTTCATTTCTGAATGAGTTTCGAAGATACCTAGATACTTTGGAATAATTTTTTGAGTAAAAACATACCAAATAGTATGTTATAAATGATACCAATTATGATCAAACAATTTGCATACTCAAAAACATACCAAATGGTATGTTTTGCCTGCCCCAATCAATTTTTGTTACAGCTTTTCTTCGATGCATTCATGTTCTGGATGATTTGCCATTCTCTGATGCTAACACGACCAACCATCACAACCCTATTCTTAAACTAATGCAACAAAGAAATTATAAATCTCTTATATGGGTGCTAACCCTTGCTATCAATGGTCTAATCGCGCTGGCCTTTTTCTTACCCAAGATTTCTTCATTGAAGGGATACGATTTTTCAAAGCTTCCACTGCTCAACGCTATATTAAATGGCCTGACCTTTTTTTCTTTGATGATTGCGCTATTTGCGATACGTCATAAAAAGATACCCCTGCACCGAACATTTGTATTCCTTGCGTTTTCATTTACATCCTTGTTTCTGTTTTCGTATCTGCTTTATCATTTTTCCACGCCTTCTACTAAATATGGCGGCGACGGGATACTGAGGGGAATTTATTTTTTTGTTTTGCTTACCCACGTTTTTCTGGCTGCGCTGATCGTATCTCTTGCGCTATTTACAATGGCATTCGGATTAAACAATCAGATTAACCGGCATCGTAAAATTGCCAAATGGACGATGCCAATCTGGTTGTATGTCAGTTTTACGGGTGTTCTTGTCTACTTACTTATTTCGCCTTATTACCACCATTAAACATGATAGCAATACCCATGATCCCGCAAAAAATATCGGTGAAATTTGGCTCACCATTCATTTTATCACACATTTCTAATTTATCAAATCAATTCTTTATGAAAAAAAATCTGTTACATGGAATGATAATTCCAGCTATCATATTTTCTTCCTGTACACTGGGGAACCAACAGGCACAGAACACGACTGTACCTGAAGTTCCTGTGACAATAGTAAACCAGACCGATGCGGTGGTTTATACAGAATACCCGGCAAAACTTGAAGGGCAGACCGATGTGGAGATTCGCTCGCAAGTCAAAGGAATCTTGGAAAAAATATTTGTAGAAGAAGGTGCTTATGTCGAAAAAGGAACACCGCTTTTCCAGATTGACACCCGCCCATACCAGGAAGAATATAACAATGCCCAGGGCGAATTATTGGCTGCCAAGGCAGACGTGGCAACGGCAAAAATCGAAGTAAAAAAACTTACGGCGCTCGTGCAAAATAAAGTGGTTTCTCCATATCAACTACAAACTTCACAGGCGGCTTACGATGCGGCGGCCGCTCGTGAAATCCAAGCGCTGGCAAAAGCTGGAAATGCGAAAATCACTCTGGGTTTTGCAACAATCAAAGCTCCGGTAAGCGGTTATATTGGTCGCTTTGGTAAGAAAACCGGCAGCCTGGTTGCCCCATCAGATACGCAACCATTATCTTATCTATCTGATAACACGGAAGTACATGGTTATTTCTCTGTTGGTGAAGCTGACTTTGTTGCCTTTAAAGATGGTTTGAAGGGCACCTCTATCGGAGAAAAGTTAAAAAATACTTCAGCAGTAACCATGGTGCTTTCCGGTGGTATTACTTATCCACAACCCGGCAAATTAGATATGGTGGATGCCGCATTCGATAAATCTACTGGGGCAATCACTCTGCGGGCAACCTTTCCCAACAAACAAGGTTTGCTTCGATCTGGGAATTCAGGCCGGATTAAACTAGGGCTTAAACAAGCTGGCGTAGTTGCAATACCTCAGGCAACAACATTCGAAATGCAGGACAAAATTTTTGCATATATAGTTGATCAAAGCAATAAGGTCCGACAAGTAGCTTTAACCATTTCCGGTTCAATTGGAAATACCTATTATATCTCCGATGGTCTAAAGACAGGTGACCGTCTAATATTAAAAGGACTGGAATCCCTCAAAGATGGCATGTCTGTTAAACCTGAAAAATCTAACGAAAACCTGGCTAGCAATTAAGCCCTAATTATTAAATCATGTTAAAAGTTTTTATCGATAAGCCGGTTATCGCCACGGTGGTTTCCATTATGCTGGTAATTCTCGGTGCGGTAGGCCTTATGGATCTACCCATACAACAATTCCCTGATATAGCCCCACCTGTTGTACAGGTATCAGCCAATTATCCCGGCGCAAATGCGGAAACAATGGTACGCGCTGTAGCGCCACCATTGGAGGAAGCAATTAATGGGGTCGAAAACATGACCTATATGAGTTCCACTTCGAGTAACGATGGAACCTTAACCATTTCAGTTTATTTTAAGTTAGGTACTGATCCTGACCAGGCGGCTGTAAATGTACAAAACCGCGTGTCATCAGCAACCGGACTTTTACCACTGGAAGTGGTTCAGGCTGGTATCACTACTCAAAAAGTACAGAATTCACTCATTATGGCAATTAACCTAATGAGTGAAAAGCCTAAGTTGTATGATGCAACTTATCTTACTAACTATGCGCAAATCAACGTTATTCCTGAGCTTAAACGTATACAAGGAGTTGGGCAGGTAACACTGTACGGTGGCAACAGGGATTACTCCATGCGAATTTGGCTTAAGCCAGCACAAATGGCCACTTACAATATCACCCCAACCGAGGTGATGGCAGCTGTCAAAAGCAAAAACCAGGAAGCCGCTCCTGGAAGATTCGGAGAGTCAAGCGACCGCTCTTTTGAATACGTCCTTAAATATTCAGGAAAGTATACCAAACCAGAGGAATATGGGAATATGATCATAAGATCAAATCCTGATGGGAGTATGTTAAAACTCAAGGACGTCGCTAAGGTTGAATTGGGTAGCTATACTTACAATTCGCTAAACACAGTAAACGACAAACAAAGTATTCTGTTCCAGGTTATACAATTGCCTGGCTCCAATTCAAGGGAAATACAGACCAAGGTTGCTGAATTTCTAAAAAAAGCGGAGAAGGATTTCCCACCGGGAATTAAACAGCAAATACTTTACAATACAAAGGATATGCTGGATCAATCCATCGATCAGGTCAAGCATACTCTGATTGAGGCATTCATCCTCGTTTTTATCGTAGTATATATATTCCTGCAGGACTTCCGGTCAACACTAATCCCCGCAATAGCTGTCCCTGTGGCTCTTATTGGCACCTTCTTCTTTATGTCTGTCTTTGGATTCTCCATCAATCTTCTGACCTTATTTGCCCTTGTATTAGCCATCGGCATTGTCGTGGATGATGCCATCGTGGTTGTCGAAGCAGTGCACTCCAAGTTAGAGCATCGGAACATTACTCCAAAGAAAGCCACCATGGCCGCCATGCATGAAATCACAGGTGCGATCATTTCAATTACCTTGGTAATGGCGGCTGTATTTCTCCCGGTTGGCTTTATGAAAGGCTCAGCAGGTGTATTTTACCGGCAGTTCGCGTTTACTCTTGGAATTGCTATTGTCATATCTGCATTGAATGCACTAACCCTGAGCCCAGCATTATGTGCCTTATTATTGAAAGATGTGAATCATGATCACCACGAAAAACCAACAAGCTTCAAACAGAGATTCTTCTTTGCTTTCAATAAAGGATTTGAAAATGTAACTGGTAAATATGTGGGAGCGGTAAAAAAAATGATCAAGTTTAGGTGGGTTAGTCTTGGAGGACTCGTACTTATAGTTCTAATTACTGGATGGCTTATTCGCAGAACACCTACAGGTTTTATTCCGTCGGAAGATTTAGGGTTTATCGCTATATCGGTGAATCTTCCGCCAGGTTCTTCTATGAACAGAACACAGGCAATTCTTGATGAAGCGGCTAATAAAGTGAGAGATATGAAAGCAAAATTTGCCTTCAACGAAGTCGCAGGTTTTAATGTACTAACAAATTCAACAAGTCCATCCTCTGGCGTTGCCTTTTTCAGAATGAAAAAAGATGGCGAACGTGGTGAAATTAACGATGTCGGTGCAAATATTGCTGAATTGCAAAAGCGCCTTGCCACTATTAAAGGTGCACAAATTTTCGTGTTTTCTTTTCCGACGGTGCCGGGGTTCAGCAATGTTGATGCACTTGATTTAGTTCTGGAGGATAAGGCAGGCGGTAAGTTGGATAAATTTGGTGGAGTTGCGAACCGCTTTATTACCGAATTAATGAAACGCAAAGAAATCGCTGTTGCGTTCACCACATTTCGTGCAGACTATCCCCAATATGAGATGGTCCTTGACCATGAAAAGATCGAGCAACTCGGGGTTGATGAAAAAGATGTGTTAAGCACGATGCAGTCCTATTTCGGTAGTGCCCAGGTTTCAGACTTTAATCGATTCGGTAAATATTACCGGGTCATGGTACAGGCAGATAAGGAAGAACGTGCAGATCCAGCCTCCATGAATGAAATTTATGTAAAGAATAAAACAGGTGACATGGTACCTGTTAATACAATCGTAAGGTTGAAGAGGGTATACGGACCCGAAGCGATTACCCGTTATAACCTTTTCAATTCAATAGGCGTGAATGCCGTGCCAAAACCTGGTTATAGTACTGGAAATGCAATTCAAGCAGTTCGAGAAGTAGCCGCAAACATGCTGTCCTCAGGTTATTCCTATGAGTTTTCCGGAATGACGAGAGAAGAAATCTCTTCTGGCGGCCAATCGGTGATCATTTTTATCCTCTCATTACTATTCGTGTACTTCTTATTGTGTGCCCAATATAACAGTTATATTCTTCCTTTGGCAGTAGTATTTTCCGTGCCTACTGGTATTATCGGAGTTTTCATCGCAATTGGTATAACGGGCATTGATAATAATATCTACGTCCAGGTAGCTCTTATTATGTTAATCGGACTGTTGTCAAAAAATGCTATTCTAATCGTGGAATTTGCAGCGCAGCGCAGACATGCTGGTTACACACTGGTGGAATCTGCACTGGGGGCTGCTAAACTTCGCATTCGTCCGATTATTATGACATCAATTGCATTTGTGGCAGGTATTACCCCTATGATGAGGGCTACCGGTCCATCCGCCATGGGCAACCACTCCATCAGTATCGGTGCGGCCGGAGGTATGGTAAGTGGGGTCGTCCTGGGACTATTTATTATACCGGTTCTGTTTGTAGTATTCCAAGCCTTGCATGAAAAAGTCACTAGCAAGAAGGTTCATTCGGAACCCAAGCCTGAACAGGTATTCGAAGCTGAAGCAATCAACTAAAAAGCATTTAAGTCATGAAAAATTCAATGAAAAATAATCGGATCATCCTAGTTATCGGGTTGCTTTTTACGGTTGCTAGTTGTAAAATCTCTAAAGATGTACAGGTCCCCAAACCGGAATTGCCGATTGCCTTCAATGAGGAGGCGGCAAAAGACACTGGGGGTATAGGTACTCTGCCATGGAAAAACTTTTTCCCAGACAAAGTATTACAGGTACTGATCGACAGCACCCTGAAAAAAAACTTTGACATGAGTATCGCGCTTAAAAACATAGAAGAAGCGCACCAAGTTGTAAGACAATCAAAGTGGAACAATGTGCCTGTTCTTGACTTCAATGCCACGGCCAACACCATTAATCCGTCGAAATACAGCCTCAACGGTATGACCGCCAGCCAGTTTTTAGGCTCCAATCATATCGAGGATTATTCTGCCGGCGCAACTCTCTCTTGGGAAGCTGATATCTGGGGAAGGATACGCAATACTAATAAATCGGCTCTTGCTGCCTATCTGCAAAGTGATGAAGCAAGAAAAATCTTGCAGACTGATCTTGTTACCAGCGTGTCCAAAGGTTATTTCAACCTGCTCATGCTGGACGAACAGCTGCGGGTCGCAAAGCGTAACATGGCGTTAAATGACAGTACATTGCACATAGTAAGCGTGCAATATAATGCCGGGCAGGTTACCTCCCTGGCTGTTCAGCAGGCGCAAGCGCAGCAACTTACAGCGGCAGAGCTTATTCCGCAACTTGAACAAGAGATTGCATTGCAGGAAAATGCGCTGCATATCCTTGCTGGCCAACTGCCAGGGAGCATCCACCGTCACGCCATCCTCGATGAAATCAAGTTTCCTGACGAGCTTTCAGTGGGTGTTCAGTCAGCTATGGTCCGCCGGAGGCCAGACGTCAGGAGCCGTGAGTTAGACTTAGTCATCGCGAATGCGAAAGTAGGAATCAATAAGGCTCAAATGTATCCTGCACTTCGGATTACTGCCAGTGGCGGTGTTAATGCACTGAAAGCAAGTGATTGGTTCAATATTCCCGGCTCACTCTTCGGCATTGTAGGGGCAAGTGTCCTACAGCCATTGCTTCAGCATAAGGAATTAAGTACACAGTATAAATTAGCCGATATGGAGCGGGAGAAAACAGTTATCCTTTTCCGGCAAACCGTAGTAAAAGCAATTGGTGAGGTATCCGATGCGATGGTAAGGATCGAAAAATTAAAACACCAGCACCTTATTGCGGCTAAACGTGTTGCAACGCTTAAGCAAGCGACTGCAAATGCCAATTCGCTTTTTCAAAATGGTATGGCAAACTACCTGGAGGTAATTACAGCACAGGGAAACGCACTCCAAAGTGAGCTTGATTTGGCTTCTGTCAAGAGGCAGGAATTATCTGCTATAGCTGATCTGTATCGCAGCTTGGGCGGCGGTACAGATTGATCGGGATGGAGTTGGTCGACATTTATTATTCAACTATAAAATTAAAGTATTATGATACACGAAGAATTAAGAAAACATACTACGGTAGCTCATCAGCAATTGGAAAAACTGGTAATATCTCAACTAAAGACTATCCGCAATAAAGAAGACTACGCGAGTCTTCTGAAAATCTTTTATGCTTATTTCAACTGCCTGGAGCAGGCCATAAGGCCTTATATCTCGGATGAAGTGCTACCGGACTATGCTGAGCGCAGACACGCGATCAGCCTTGCGAACGACATCAAAGGCCTGGGAGAAATACTAACGGGGCTACCGGAAGTGACCGTTCCCCCCATTGACAATACAGTTAAAGCGTTCGGCGCGCTGTATGTAATGGAAGGTTCTATAATGGGTGGTACAATTATCATCCAGATGCTGGCTCGGTGTGGGGTGACAGATGGTATTTCGTTCTTTAGGGGATATGGTTCAGAAACCGGCGCTAAATGGGCATCCTTTGTTTCAGTGCTCGACCGATATATTAATGAAGATTCCGAGCAAGAAGCCATAGAGGCGGCAAACCAAACTTTCTCACATTTTACAAATGTTTTCCTGCAATAGGAAAACAGGGACTGACAATTAGGTTAGTCCTAACTTTCATCACCCTTAAATTGATAACATAATGGAAAGGTCTTACTGATCGTTAAAAAAACTAAAATGGTAATTATATACCGTACAAATATTAATAGTAGAAGTCAGTTTCTGGCTGTAACCCGCCTGCTTAGTAATCTGTTTCAGGATCTGTGCATCAATATTGATCTTGAGGACAGCGAAAAGGTATTGCGGCTAGAAGGTAAGGAAATCGTAAGTGACAAGGTTATATATTTGTCATTATTAAAGGTTGAGGGAGAATGGAAGATAATTTCCAAAGTGTTTAACCTTTACTGGCCTTAACTAATAAGATGACCGGATTCCGAAATTTCTGATTTGGTTGACAGCCCTGGGGATTATTCCGTATGTGGCCACCTCTTTCGCGGAACGTGGCCTCATATTACGGCCCAAAATGATCAGTTGATTTCGTTGAAAAATGGTCAGTCGGCTTATTTTAAGCCGTTTTTAGCCTCAAGAAAAGCACTATGGAATGATACCTCATTTCGGTCATAAAAATTAATTAGCCTGCCTTTAATTGCGTTTCATTGCAAAATTCTGAAGCCAATCCATGAAGACTTCTTCAGGTACATAGATTTATCAAAAACTGAGGTCACGATCTCCTCTCAGGTCACAAAAATAGCCTTTGAAACTATCCGTCATCAGTCAAGACGCTAAAAATAAAAGAGCTCTTCTAAAAAATGGATAAGGGTGAATTTTCGGGATTTGAATATATTTGGTCTAAAGGCAAAGATAACTCCCGAAATTAAAGGCAGAAGTTCGGGTGCACAGTTTGGCCCGAAATGAAGTGTCTACTATCTGCGAAATATACACGCAAGCGACTGATTAATATGTTGATATGTTCTTTAAAACAAAGAAATGGATGTCGCATCCACGCACATCCCTTTTCTAACCAAATAAAGACATGTCACTTTTAAATGGAAGGGTATCTCTCTTTTATAAGAGCCATATCAGCGCCAACTTTAATGTCGAGTATCTTGGCATAATGTTGAGTGGTTTGAATATTAGTATGTCCCAGCATTTTTGAGACACTTTCTATAGGAATTCCATTTAACAGGGTGACGGTTGTTGCAAATGTATGCCTGGCAATGTGGAAGGTAATTGGTTTCTTGATGCCACAGAAATCTGCAATCTCTTTAAGATAGCTATTCATTTTCTGATTGCTTGAAACTGGAAATAGCATTCCGGTATTTAAGCAGGTCGGGTTATCGCGATATGAATTTAGAAGGGCAGAGGCTACTGGAAGCAAAGGAATGCGAGATGGAGTATTGGTTTTTTGCCTTTTTATGGAGATCCATTTGTCGCCATCTACGCCAGTTACAACATTGCAGCTTTTTAGATTTTTAACATCTATATAGGCGAGGCCTGTAAAGCAGCAAAATAAAAAGATATCTCTTACCTGTTCCAGTCTCTCCGACGCAAGTTCCTTATTGGCCATGCTCTCTATTTCCTGTTCGGTTAAGTAAACGCGCTCCACCTTTTTAATCTTGTTTTTATACCGTGCAAATGGATCAACCACAAGCCATCCGTTAGAAAGGCAAATGCGAATAATCTTACCGAAGTTTTTCAAGTATTTCACAGCTGAATTGTTAGCGCATTTTCGGACGGATCGCAAATAAAAATCGTATTCAGTTATAAAATCGAAGTTAACTTTTCTGATGTCGATGTCGCTAATCTTATACTTCCATTGTAAGAATTCAACAGTATGTTTTAAAGATGTCCTGTAACGCTCAGCTGTGCCCTTAGAGAACTCTCTTCCTACAAGTGCTTCCATCTTTTGGTTGTGGTCTTTAAAAATGTCAATTAAGGTGCGTTGCTTCGCTACCTTGCCCTGGAACTGATCTCTTAATTTCTCGGCGGTGATGGTGTCATCTTTTTCAGTTAATTGCCGATGTGCTTCGAATACTTTGTTTTGGAGATCGTCCAGGTAAGCATTCAAGGATTTCACCTCATCTTTTTTGCCATTGCAGCGGCCTGAAGTTGTGTTCCATTGTAGAGGATCACAGCATCGGCCAGTGGTTATTTCACAACGTTTTCCATCCACGGTAATCCGAAGATAAATAGGGGCGTTGCCTGATTGATAATTCTTTTGCTTCTTCATATAGAAGAGTAAGCTGAAATTGGTTTTCATAATGCATTACATTAATGGTTAACAAATTTAGCTTTGCAGGTACTTTTTCACAAGATGTTCGTTGATTAAACATGTTGATTATCAGTCTGATGTGTTCGATTCGGTGAGTCATTTTCATTTTCCAAATTACTCACCGAATCACTCACTTATGAGATGAGAATTGATACATATTTTGGCATGTCCTAAAAAGCAAAAAGCCTGCTAATCATACGATTTGCAGGCTTTTTGTTGGTTTTGACACCTTTTTGGCGGAGAGTGGGGGATTCGAACCCGCGGACCCTTTGACAAGTCAACAGTTTTCAAGACTGCCGCAATCGACCACTCTGCCAACTCTCCGCGACAAAAGTACAAATACGACTTGATTTTGCAAATTCAGATTTAGATAATTCTGGTTAAAAGTGATAACGTGCTAAAAATGAGTGAGAAAAATTTATCTTTTCCCTAGTTTATCCTCTATTGGAGCCGCTTTTTTGAATAAATTGAAGTTAGGTCTGATGATTTTTACACTCCTTTTCGACAGATCTACGCTTGCATTTAGCTCAAATCCTACCAAAAGTATCAGAGAATTTAAATAAAGCCAGATCATAATAACGATAAGTGTACCGATAGAACCATAAACTTTATTGTATGAACTGAAGTTATTAATGTAAAAAGAGAAACCCCATACAGAGATAAAGGCGAGTATAGTAGCCAGCCACGAACCGGCACTGAAAAACTTCCATTTCTTGGCATGAGCCGGTCCGTATCTGTAAAGGATAGAAATCGTTACAAAATATAATATTCCTAACAGTGCCCATCTGGTAAGCTGGATAGCAAATGTTGTAAAACTCGCCTTAATGTTAAGTGTGGTTTCAATACGGTTTAATGCAATTTCACCAATTGCCATTGCTATAATACAAGTAATTACAGAAAAAGCAATCACAAGGGTTAGTAAAACGGCAATTAAGCGTTGTTTTACCCAGCTACGTGTTTCAATGATCAACGATGATTTATTAAAAGCCATCATTAGATTATGCACCCCATTAGTTGCAAAAAATAACGATAAAATAAATCCGAACGACAGCAAACCACTGTTCTGCTTATGTACAATTTCATCAAGCGTAGTGCTAAAAGCTTTATAAGCATCTTCTGGCAAAACCAAAATAATCAGGTTCATCAGTTGATCTTGAAAACCGATTTTCTTGGGTATAAAGGGGATCAGTGTAAATAAGAAGATGATGGCAGGGAAAATGGCCAGCATAAAATTATATGCCAGTGAAGAAGCCTTATTCACTAGAGAGTCTTTGCCAATCTCTTTAAAAAAGAATGTGGCAACAGTATAAATTGGTAGCGGACTAAAACCAGGCAAAACACAAACTTTTGTCCAGCTAATAAACATGGAATAAAGCCTGATTTTTAAAAGTTGCTTATGAACCCACTCCATCTATCAAATTTAATTAAAAAATACCCTTAACTTCTCCATAAAATTTTCTGGAGGAGAGCAAGGTTTGTTTTTTGCCATATCCACAAACACCAGCGTAGTTGTTCCAATGTTAATAAGTTCACCAGCCGGATTAGATAATTCATATTTAAAATGGATCCTCACACCGGGAAGGTCGTGGATCGTAGTTTTAATTGTGATTTCCTGATCATATAAAGCTGGCTTTATATATTTACAGTTAAGCTCTAAAACAGGCATCATTACACCCGCACTTTCCATTCCAACATAATCCATGCCCAAACTTCTTAGCATCTCTACACGCGCAACTTCGTAGTACTCGGCATAATTTCCGTAATAAACATATCCCATTTGGTCCGTTTCGCCGTATCTAACCCTTATTTTGGTAGTATGAGTATACATTATTTAAAAATATTGCGTTGGTTTAAGGCATCTCTATATTTTTTAGCGTTCCTTTCGTGCTCCTGAACTGTTACCGCAAAGTTATGGTAGCCGGAAAAATCTTCCTTGGCACACATGTAAATATAATTGTTATTATCACGGTTTAATACAGCGTCAATAGCATTAATACTAGGCATCATGATGGGCCCTGGAGGTAAACCGGCATATTTATAAGTATTGTATTTTGATTGTATACTTAAAAGCGAATTGGTAACACGTTTAACTGTAAAGTCGTTATTGGCAAAAATAACGGTTGGATCTGCCTGAAGCAATATACCTTTATTTAAGCGGTTTAAATACAGACCTGCAATAATAGGCATTTCTTTGTCGTATAAAGCTTCGGCATCAACGATGGAAGCTAATATAGAAACCTGAATAGGAGTTAGGTTTAACGATGCTGCTTTTTGTTTGCGATCAGCATTCCAGAATTTATCATATTCAGCATGCATTCTGTCAAAGAACTCCGAAGCAGTAACATTCCAATACATTTCGTAAGTGTTAGGAATGAACATCACATAGCTGTTATCTTTATTAAAACCATACTTTTCAAGCAAAGACGCAGAGTCGAGCAGATTTATAAAAGTTAAAGAATCTGGTTCAAGGTTTCTTGAGAGATAGCCGGCAAAGTTTTCTTTTTGCCTTAAGTTTTGAAACTTAAGTTTTACAGGATCCTGATTGCCCGACTTCAGCATATTAATAATGCTGCGGTTATTCATACCTTTTGCCAGTTTATAGCGCCCTGGTTTTAAAGAACGTGCAAGCTGCATTTTTCCGGAAGCTTCACTAAAAGAACCTATATCGGTTAGCATATCTTTTAGTTTAATCTCTTTATAAAGGTCGTCGATATTGTAACCTGTTCTTATATACAGGTATTTTTCGTTGCCCGTAACATTTGGTGCAAAGTATACTTTATATAATTTAAGTCCATAAAAGCCCCCGGCAATTAAAACAAGCAATAGTAAGCCTAATATTATTTTGGTATTCTTTTTAAGACCTGTTTTATTTTCTTCGTTTGACATATATAAATGATAGTGTGATTAATTTTTATTAGATAATGTAATGTTTACTGGTGTTCCAATTTTTACTTTAGTTACCGAATCTGTTGCAAGTGGGTCCTGTTTTATGATTACAGCATTGGCAGAATCCGTCACAACCCCCTCATATGTAACTGTTCCAAGGTTTAACATCGCGCCATTTCTCAATGCAAACAATGCCTCATCCTTAGTTAAGCCGATAAGAGTTGGAATGTCTACTTCTTCATTTCCTTTTCCGTCGCCCAATAAAAAGTCAATTCTTGACCCTTTCGGTACCATTTCCCCAACTTTAATGGGCTGATTTCCAAAAGAAACTTCCAAAACAACATCTCTGCTCACATCCGGTTTATAAGTAGTGTCCCCAAGTTTCAGACCAAAACTTTCAATTATTGCCTGGGCTTGTCTTAATGATTTATATACGACATCCGGAAATTTAACATTTGGAGCCTTATTCATGCTCACAGTCAGGTAAATTGTTCTGTTGTCTTTTACAAAAGTATTAGGGTTTGGATCCTGATCTATTACTGTTCCCGGAGGGGTATCCATAATATAAACAGAATCGACCTCATAACGTAAACCCAACTGTTCAAGCTTACTAACCGCTTGTGTAAATGATAGTCCTTTAACTGATGGTACATTTAAACCCTGGCCATGTTTGGTGTAATACCTTAAACTAAAGAATGCGGTAAATAAGATTACTGCAACAGTAATTATAGCAGCAATAAGATTGTTCCTAAATGAATTTGTTTTTAAATAAGATATGAATTTGCCCATGCGTTTTTCTCTTCTGAAGGTATAGCGTCCAAATTTAGATTAAAATAATATTTTATTGGAATTAAAATGACATCTGCACCAACTAATTTATATTTGTGCCTTAGCTGACCTGGTCACTTTGCTTAGTTAGATCGCTCGGACAGTTGTTGACCAACGATAGTAAGTTATGTATACATTATAACTCATAACGCGTATACATATAATAGATGTATTAGAATTTAAAAAATTATACAGATGAAGAAAACAATAGCATTGCTAACCGGAGGTACCACTGGCGAATGGGTAGTCTCCGTTAAAAGTGCCGCAACAATAGCACAGAATTTAGATACCAGTAAATTCGATGTTTATAAAATTATGCTTACCCAGCAAGGCTGGTTTTATGAGCCTGCAGATTCTGTGAAAATAGAGGTTGACCGTAACGATTTTTCTCTTACCATAAAAGGAAGAAAAATAATGTTCGAAGGGGTATTTATAGCTATACACGGCTCCCCGGGCGAAGATGGCAAGCTACAAGGGTATTTTGATATGCTTAATATTCCGTATACAACATGTGATGCGCTTACATCGGCCATTACCATGAACAAAGGTTATACAAAGGCCGTTGTACAAAATATAGATCAATTGAATGTTGCTAAATCTGCTCAGATCTTTAAGAATGTACCTTACGATTTAATTCAACTAAAAAAAGACCTTAAATTACCATACTTTGTTAAACCAAATAACGGCGGCAGTAGCATCGGCATGAGTAAGGTTAGCCATGGCAATGATTTGGAAGCAGCTCTTGAGAAAGCTTTTCATGAGGATAACCAAATTTTGATAGAAGAGTTTATATCAGGCAGAGAGTTTACCGTTGGTGTAGTAAAACTTGATGGCAAAATAAAGGTGTTGCCTATTACAGAGGTAGAAACGGCAAAAGAGTTTTTTGATTTTGAAGCTAAATATACTCCTGGAGTAGCCACAGAAACAACCCCTGCAGCGGTTAAACCGGCAACAAGAGACAGAGTGGCAAAAATAGCAGAAGCTGTTTATGTGAAGTTGAATTGCAGGGGGGTAGTACGTATAGATTTTATACTTACAGAAGATGAAGGTGATTTTTACTTCATTGAGATAAATACCATTCCCGGACAAACTTCAACCAGCTTTATTCCTCAACAAGTTGCAGCAATGGGAATGAAGTTAAATGATTTTTATACTAAGCTCATTAAGGAAACGATAGGGTAGCATTTAACATGAAAATGCATTTTCATCATGACAATTAAATATTTGCTGGATAATAATTTTAAACCATCTCTTTATAAAAAGGGAGATGTAATTTATGAGCCTGGAGCTCATCCCAGGGCAGTATATTTTATAAAGAGTGGCAAGGTGAGAATGGTAACCGTAAATGATGATGGCAAAGAATTTATACAAGGCATCTTTAAAGCCAACGAGTATTTCGGAGAACCTGCATTATTGGTTAATAAATCTTATCTGGCCTACACAATCGCCACTCAGGATTCGGAAATTATAGTGGTAAAAGGAGAGGACTTTCTTAAAATGCTAAAGGAACATCCTGATTTTAGTATGAAGCTTATTCAGACCCTGAGCCATCGTTTGTTTTATAAGTCAATGATGCTCGAAGAACTGGCAAATGAACATGCAGAACACAGAATAAGAACGCTTATTGCTTACCTGTTTAAAGATGTAGAACATAGTCAGGAGCTAAAGGTAACCCGGCAGCAGCTCGCAGACATGAGCGGGCTACGAGTGGAAACGGTAATCCGTATCATCAAAAAACTTTCAGATCAGAAGGAATTGAAACTGCTTAGGGGTAAAATCATTAGAATTTAAGTATGATCTGGATCATAAATTAACTGTTTTATCTGTCGTATTTTTGTGTCATAATATTAAAGTTATGAAACCAATATCAAAAATACAGGCAGTTGTGGAGTGTAAATGTCCAAGATGTAGAAAAGGCCCAATATTTTCTGGTAAGCTTTATGCTTTTAAGGGCCAGACAACTAATGAATATTGTCCCGTTTGTAACCTTCGTTTTGAAAGGGAACCTGGCTTTTTTTATGTAGCAATGTTCATTAGTTATGCTATGAATGTTGCTGAAATGATTACCATCGCGGTAGCAGCTTATATACTGGGCGTAGATCTTACTTACGAGAACCTTTGGATATATGTTGCCATTATTATGGTTGGTGTATTTCTATTTGCTCCGTTTAATTACCGCTATTCAAGAGTGTTTTTATTGCACTGGCTTACACCTGGCCTGGGGTATGTTCCGGATTTGAAACACCAGGCATAAGGTTCAATATTTTCATAGCACAAGCCGTCATCTTGACGATAGGAGTGATGACGGCTTGTGCTGCCGTTAGATTTATAACGCAGTTAGACTTTTATAGTCTTCCATTTTCCTATTTTGAATAGAATATAACCTGCTATTGCAATACCTGTTTCGGCAACCGGAATGGCAATAAATACGCCTGTCGGGCCCATTTCTAAATATTTAGCAAGGAAGTAACCCAAAGGAATCTGGAACAGCCAGAAGCCAAAAAGATTAACCCATGTAGGCGTCCAGGTATCTCCGGCACCGTTAAAGGTGCTGATCAGAACCATGCCAATACCATAAAAGATATATCCAAGACTCATAATCTGAAGCGCATTTTTCGCAACCTCCTGTATTAAAACATCATTGCTGAAAAATGATATAAAATAGCGTCCAACGCCAAAGGTTAACACCATAACAAATAGCATATAAATCACCACATATTTTGCAGTTTTCATTACAGATTGCTCTGCCCGGTCAATATGTTTTGCGCCCAGATTCTGGCCAACCAGCGTTGCAGCAGCATTGCTCATTCCCCATGCCGGAAGCATAAAGAACATCATAAGCCTTAACGCAGTTTGATAACCTGCTGATCCATGATCTCCACCTGTTGTGGCTACAAGCTGCGCCAAAAATATCCAGCTGCACGATGCAATAACAAATTGGAAAATACCAGGAGTAGCAATTTTTAATAAAGCTTTTATCTGTTCAAAATGAGGCCTGAAATAGGATAACTTTATTTTTAAAAGGCTTTTGCCACTTACAAGGTGATAAACCTGATAGCACACACCAATGCCGCGCCCGATACTTGTAGCCATTGCTGCGCCTGTTAATCCAAATGCAGGGATTGGGCCAAAACCATTAATTAAAACAGGGCATAGAATGATATTGGCAATATTGGCAATCCATAAGCTTTTCATGGCTATAGCCGCATTACCAGCACCTCTGAATATCCCGTTAATAAGGAATAACAAAACAATAATAATACTGCCGCCCATCATAATGCGCATAAATGTTGTGCCTTGCGCTGCAGTTTCGGCCGATGCACCCATTAATAATAAAATGTCGGTTGCGTAAATAAGTCCCGCAATGCTAATGATCAGGTTAAACGCAACTGCAATTATTATTGCCTGCATTCCAGCTTTTGAGGCAGCAACCGGATCTTTCTCACCAATCCTTCTGGCTACCACAGCCGTTGCAGCCATGCTCATTCCAATGGCAAGTGAGTAGATAACGGTCAGTACAGATTCTGTGAGCCCTACTGTTTGTATTGCATGACTGCTGTTGTGTAAATGTCCTACAAAGTAAAGGTCTACCAATGCAAAAACAGATTCCATAGCCATTTCCAGCATCATAGGAATGGCCAGTAAAATAACAGCTTTACGAATGCTACCTTGGGTAAAATCGAGATCTTCGCCTTTAAGGGCCTGTTTTATAAGTGTAAAAATTTGAGATAGCTTGCCTAATGAAGCTGTTTTTTGTTCTAACATGGGGTAAGGGAAAAAGTAATAAATAAACCGCGACCAGCTAGAAAAGCTGTGTCAGTATTTTGTCGAATAGGTGGAGCCCTTGGTCTTTAGGACCTCAAACGGACTGCAAATACTTTCATCGTAATGCGGTTGAGTTAGAAAACAAATATATATAATTTACAATTACAATTCTATATTTTTTTGTGCTGAATTATTATGAGTCCACGTTAAGTCCACATTTTTACAGAAAAAAGGCGGACTTATTATGGTCGGATTATTTATTGAATATGGATTTACATTAAATGTTTATAAGTCAAGTATTAAATGCTGTATGCCTTTATCATTTCTTCATTTACTTTACAGCCCTTTCCGGTGGTGGTGTCAATCATCACATAATCAAACCAGCCATCAGAAGCAATTTTACCTGTTCTTTTATTTTCAATTTCGAACTGTACACGGCAACCTTTTTCATTGATTGTTAAAATTCCGGTGCGGATAGCAATTATATCGCCCAAAATAAGCGGACGTTTAAAGTCAACAAGTGCGGTACGTACCACCCAGCCAAAGCCACTATTTAAAAAAGATTCCATTGGCATTTTATAAAATTCAGCCATTTGATCATAACGGGCAGCAAGCACATAGTCAAAGTATTTGCTATTATGGACATGGTTAAACATATCGATATCATCAGGACGTACTTTTAGCTCACTTTCAAATATACTGTATTGGTTTTTTTCCATAAATAAGTCGTAACAGCCACAAAAATAAGGTTTAGTAATGGCCAATTTTCTCGTCGAGCCAAAATTTTACGCATACTTGTTAATCTTTAAAACTTACACTATCTTTGCACCCAATTAATTAATCATTTAAACTTTAGTATCATTCAAGAATGTATTTAAGTAAAGAAAAGAAAGCTGAAATCTTTAAACAGCATGGTGAAGTAGAAACTAATACAGGTTCTGCTGAAGGTCAGGTAGCGTTATTTACATACCGCATTGCACATTTAACTGAGCACTTAAAGAAAAATCGTAAAGATTATTCTACTCAGTTATCACTACAAAAATTAGTAGGTAAACGCCGTGGTATTTTGGCATATCTATTTAAAAAAGATATTGAGCGCTATCGTGCTATCATCAAGACTTTAGGTCTAAGGGATATCATCAAATAGAACTACTTATATCAAGAAAAGCCATTCTTTAGGGATGGCTTTTTTAATTTCTTGATATTATTATCTTAACTTGCAAAGAAAATAATATATATAAATCCGGTGTGTGAAAAGAGGAAAACACACCACAACAATTTTTAAATGAATGTAATAAAAAAATCGTTCGACTTGGGCGATGGAAGAACAATCGAAATTGAAACAGGAAAATTAGCTAAACAAGCTGATGGTTCGGTGGTAGTTAAAATGGGCGATACCATGCTTTTGGCAACTGTAGTTTCTACAGTAGGCGCTAAGGCTGGTGTTGATTTTTTACCTTTATCTGTTGATTATCAGGAGAAATACGCTGCCGCAGGCCGTATCCCTGGAGGTTTTCTTCGTCGCGAGGCAAGATTATCTGATTATGAAGTTTTAATTTCACGTTTAGTAGATCGCGCTTTGCGCCCGATGTTCCCTGAAGATTATCACTCTGATACTCAGGTAATGATCTCATTGATCTCTTCTGATAAAAATATAATGCCAGACTGTTTAGCTGGTTTAGCTGCTTCGGCTGCCATTGCGGTTTCAGATATTCCGTTTAACGGACCAATCTCTGAAGTACGTGTAGCTAAAATTGATGGCAAACTGGTAATTAACCCTTACGTGAGCGATTTAGAGCGTGCATCATTGGAATTCCTTGTTGCAGGTACTGAAAAAGACATCGTAATGGTTGAAGGTGAGTGTGATGAGATTTCTGAAACTGAAATGGTTGAGGCCATTGAATTTGCTCATAAAGCAATCGTTATCCAGGTTCAGGCTCAAAAAGAACTTGCTGAACTTGTAGGTAAAACTGTAAAACGTGAGTATTCTCATGAAGACAGTAACCCTGAATTAAAAGAGCAGGTTTATGCTGCTACTTACGACAAGGTTTATGCTGTAGCTAAAAGCAACACAAGCAAAGGTGAGCGTGGTGATGCATTTGGTACGATCTTAATGGACTTCATAGCTACATTGGGAGAAGATATTGATGATGTAACCGGTTTCCTTGCTAAAAAATATTTCCACGATGTACAATATGATGCTATCCGTAACCTGGTTTTAGATGAAGGAATTCGTTTAGACGGTCGTGACGTACGTACAGTACGCCCAATCTGGAGTGAAATAGGTTACTTGCCTTCAGCTCACGGTTCTGCAGTATTTACACGTGGTGAAACACAATCATTAACTACCGTTACTTTAGGATCTAAAGATGATGAGCAAATGATTGATGGTGCGTTCATCAATGGATACAACAAATTCCTATTGCACTATAATTTCCCAGGTTTCTCAACTGGCGAGGTTCGTCCTAACAGAGGTGCTGGTCGTCGTGAAATTGGTCATGGTAACCTGGCTATGCGTTCTTTAAAGAAAGTGTTGCCTGGATTGGAAGAAAATCCTTATACCATCCGTATCGTTTCTGATATCTTGGAATCTAACGGTTCTTCGTCAATGGCAACTGTTTGTGCTGGTACATTAGCACTTATGGATGCCGGTATTAAAATCAAAGCTCCGGTATCGGGTATTGCAATGGGTTTAATTACTGATGAGAAAACTGGTAAATATGCAATCCTTTCTGATATCTTAGGTGATGAAGATCACTTAGGTGATATGGACTTTAAAGTAACCGGTACTGAAAAAGGTATTGTTGCTTGTCAAATGGACTTAAAAATCAATGGCTTGAAATGGGAAGTGTTAACAAACGCTTTAATTCAGGCTAAAGAGGCTCGTTTGCATATCTTAAATGAGATGAAGAAAACAATTTCTGCACCTCGCGAAGATTATAAAGACCATGCTCCACGTATTGTTTCTTTAAGTATTGATAAAGAATTTATTGGTGCTGTAATAGGGCCAGGCGGTAAAATTATTCAGGAAATGCAACGTGAAACTGGCGCTTCTATCTCTATCGAAGAGGTTGGAAACAAAGGTATCGTTGAAATCTTTGCTGATAACAAAGCTGCAATTGATGCTGCTGTTACCCGTATCAATGCAATAGCTGCTAAACCGGAAATAGGTGCAACTTACAGTGGTAAGGTAAAATCTATTATGCCATTTGGTGCATTTGTAGAGATTATGCCAGGTAAAGATGGTTTACTTCACATTTCTGAAATTGACTGGACTCGTTTAGAAACAATGGACGGTGTGTTTAAAGAAGGTGATAAAGTTGAAGTGAAACTTTTGGATGTTGATAAACAAGGTAAAATGAAACTTTCTAGAAAAGCTTTATTGCCTCGTCCACCAAAAGCAGAAGCTGCTCCAGCTGAAAATAAGCCGGCTTAATCCAAAGGTAGGTCTGTCAGCCGAGGGTAAATCCTTCGGTTTGTCGCTTCTTATATACTCAAAACCCTGCAAATCGCGGGGTTTTTTGGTATAAGATGGGTTATTTCTTTATATTTACAATTGTGAACCAGCTATAAATTAAAAACACCTTTCTCATGAAACACCTTATTGCTCCCTCTTTACTTTCCGCTGATTTTGCTAACCTTCAACGTGATATTGAAATGGTTAATTCGAGTGAGGCAGACTGGTTTCATGTAGATGTGATGGATGGTGTGTTTGTACCAAATATATCTTTTGGTTTTCCAGTAATGGAAGCAATAAAAAGATATGCTACAAAGCCTTTGGATGTTCACCTTATGATTGTTAATCCTGATCAGTATATTGAGCGTTTTGCAGCTGCAGGCGCATCAGTAATAACGGTGCATTACGAAGCTTGTACACACTTGCATAGAACGATTCAGGCAATTCATGCCACTGGTTGCAAGGCGGGTGTTGCAATTAACCCTCATACTCCTGTGGGCTTACTTAAAGATGTTTTGGCAGATCTGGATCTGGTGCTTGTTATGTCAGTGAATCCGGGTTTTGGTGGCCAAAAGTTTATTCCTAATACGCTAAATAAACTAAGGGAGTTAAAAGCTATGGCCTCAGTTGTTAATCCTGATCTGCTCATAGAAGTTGATGGCGGGGTAGGGATAAAGAACCTGGCCGATCTGATTCAGGCGGGTGCAAGCGTTTTTGTTGCAGGAAATGCCATTTTTGCTGCTCCTTCTCCATCGGTCATGATCTCTGAATTAAAACAACTTGATGCACAATTGAAATCATCATAAGCTCACAGCTTTGTAACATAAATGTATAGACTTTGCCTGCTGCTCTCAGTTTTACTATTTGGTTTTACGTATGTAAATGCACAACCTCTTGTAAAAGTGTCAGGACTAATTACAGATGATCTGAAGAGCCCATTGTCTATGGTAACCATTAGCGTTGTTGGACAAAACCAGTCGACCGCATCTGATGACAAGGGGAGTTATAATATTTATTCAAGTACCACCTCTTTTACATTGAAATACAGTCTGTTAGGTTATAAATCTGTTTTGGTTGAGTTTAAATATGGTAAGGCCGGCAGGATTATTCAAAATGTTTCATTAACACGGAATATAAACGAACTGGAGCAGGTTACCATTACCACAAAACAAAATCAGCTTCGTAACAGCACCACTATTAATATTGCAGATATTGCTTCTATACCCTCAGTTTCGGGTAATTTTGAAGTGGTTCTTAAAACATTACCGGGGGTATCTACTAATAATGAATTGAGCGCTCAGTATAGCGTTAGGGGAGGTAATTTTGATGAAAACCTGGTATATGTAAATGATGTTGAAATTAGCCGGCCTGTGCTGATCAGAAATGGACAGCAGGAGGGTTTGAGTTTTATTAACAGTGATTTGTTAAGCTCTGCCAAGTTCTCTACAGGTGGCTTTGAATCCAGATATGGTGATAAATTATCATCAGTACTGGATGTGAAATATGATCGGCCGGATAGTAGTGAGGCCGTATTGAACCTTGGTATGCTGGGAGCCGGTTTTAGTTCTAAGATTTTAAACAAAAACAGCTATCTGCTTGCAGGATTGAGGTATAAGAATAATACAAGTATATTAAACAGACAAGATAATAAAGGGAGCTATGCGCCTAATTTTACCGATGCGCAATTGATTTATCATCAAAATGTTTCGTCTAAAATGAGTGTTGATTTTTTAGGGAGTTTTAATAGTGGGATCTTTAAATTAATACCCGAAAGCAGAGAAACCCAATTTGGAACATTAAGTACTGTGATGCGCTTGCAAACAGACTACAGCGGAAAGGAAATTGATGATTATCAGACAGCAGGAGGGGCCATAACCTTTGCCTTTTACCCTAAATCGAATCTGGTTATAAAGTGGATAAACAGTTATTTTAATACCCTTGAAAGAGAAAGAATAGACATAGAGGGGAGATATGTGTTTGATGAGGTTAACAATACCTTTGCAGATGGAAACTTTGGCGCTGTTAGGATCAACAAAGGCGTAGGGAAGTATATCAATTATGCCCGCAATAACCTGGAGTCAGAAAACCTCAGTTCGGAGGTAAAGGTAGATCAGGATTATGAAAACCATACGTTTTCATTGGGCTTAAGGTTTGAGCGCAAGAAATATAACGATAATTTAAATGAATATAGTCTTATAGATTCGGCAGGATATATACAACAGGGAGGGTTAAATAATTTCTATCAGGACAACCTTATTAATGTTAGAAATGACCTGGCAATTCAATACTACAGCGCTTATATTCAGGATAGTTACACCTTGTCAGTCAACTCAACCCTTCAGCTTGGTGTAAGGGGTAATTATAATACTTTAAGTAAGCAATTTCTCCTTAGCCCCAGGTTGCTTTTGGCTTACAGGCCATCGAGCAATAATAAAATTTTCAGATTTACTGCCGGAGTATATCAGCAGGCTCCCGACTACAGGAGCATCAGGGATTTTAATGGAATTCTTAATTTAAATCAGCAGGCACAAAGGTCATACAATACATCGGCAGGTTTGGACTATGCATTTGATGGTCTGGGAACACGTCTAAAGTTTACTTCTGAGCTTTATTTTAAATATCAGGACAGGCTTATTCCTTATATGATGGATAATGTAAGGGTAAAGTATCTTGCCGGAGAGTTGGCAAAAGGCTATATCTATGGAGCAGACCTGAGCATTGGCGGTGAGTTTGTAAAGGATCTGGTGTCTTATTTCAGAATGTCTTTAATGAAGGCTAATCAGAATATCTTCAATGATGAGCGGGGTTATTTAAAAAGGCCAACAGATCAGAGAATTAATTTCTCAGTTTATTTTCAGGATAGATTGCTGAACAGCCCTACCTATAAAGTACATTTAAATATGATGTATGGTTCTAAATTGCCGGTAGGAGCACCTCTTACACGTCGTTATTCTGATAATTTTAATATCCCTGCTTATAAGCGTGTGGATATTGGATTTTCTAAAGATTTTTTAGACGATGCCGGACTAAAAAAACCGAGGTTACTGGATAAATATTTTAGTTCGTTTTCTGCTCATTTAGAGGTATTTAATTTGTTAAATATTAACAATACGGTTTCATATTTATGGCTTAAGGATGTAGATAACGTACAATATGCTATTCCTAATTATTTAACTGGCAGGCAACTAAATTTGAAATTGATTATAAAGTTCAAGAATTCGAAATAATAAATAATATAAAACTGTTACATTTACAAGCATTAAAAATCACTATAAAAATGAGACACAATTTCGGCGCAGGCCCCTGTATTTTACCTCAGGAAGTATTTAAGCAAGCAGCACAAGCAGTTCTAGATTTTAAGGATGGTTTATCCATTCTGGAGATCTCTCATCGCACATCTGAATTTGAAGGTGTGGTAGCAGAAACAGAAAAATTAGTTAAGGAATTATTAAATGTACCTTCCGGATATTCTGTTTTATTTTTACAAGGCGGTGCTAGTTTGCAGTTTGCAATGGTTCCAATGAACTTATTACCTGAAGGAAAAACTGCCAGTTATCTGGAAACAGGCGTTTGGGCAAACAAGGCTATTAAAGAAGTATCTACTTTTGGTAAAGCAAACATTGTTGCTTCTTCAAAAGAATCAAACTTTACCTTTATTCCTAAAGATTATAGTATTCCAGAAGACAGTGCTTATTTCCACTTCACTTCTAACAATACTATTTACGGAACAGAAATGTTCAGCGTACCTAAAACCAGTATCCCTGTAGTTTGCGATATGTCTTCGGATATCATGAGCAGGGTTATTGATGTTTCCCAATATGATTTGATCTATGCAGGAGCTCAAAAAAATATCGGTCCGGCTGGTTTAACAGTAGTAATTGTTAAAGATGAGATCTTAGGTAAATCAGGCAGAAAGGTACCTTCTATGCTTGACTATAAAGTGCATATCGATGGTGGTTCTATGTATAACACTCCTCCGGTATTTTCTATATATGTAGCGATGCTTAACTTAAGATGGTTAAAATCTAAAGGAGGCGTTGCTGAAATTGAAAAAGAAAATATAGCAAAAGCCAGAGCTTTATATACTGAGATTGACAGAAACCCTTTGTTTAAAGGAACTTGTGCTGTTGAAGATCGCTCTAGAATGAATGTTTGTTTTGTAATGGAAAACCCAGAGCTTGAAAAACCATTCTTGAAATATGCTGAAGAAAATGGAATTGAAGGTATTAAAGGACATAGAAGTGTTGGTGGTTTTAGAGCCTCTATATACAACGCGCTTCCAATTACAAGTGTTCATGCACTAGTTGAATTAATGCAGAATTTTGCTGAAAAACACACCAATTAAAATAAAAATTAATGATTAAGATACTTGCAAACGATGGGATAGATCCTATCGGTAAAGCGTTATTAGAAAAAGCGGGTTTTGTTGTTGATACTGAAACTGTTCCTCAGGATCAATTGGTTGAAGCTTTAAAAAACTATGATGGTATTACAGTTAGAAGTGCCACCAAATTACGTAAAGAATTGATTGATCAGGTACCTAACATTAAACTGATTGGCAGAGGCGGTGTAGGTATGGATAACATTGATGTTGAATATGCCCGCAGCAAGGGTGTTGCAGTGGTAAATACACCTGCAGCTTCTTCGTTATCTGTTGCTGAACTGGTATTTGCACATTTGTTTACCGGTATTCGTTTCTTACAGGATTCAAACAGAAAAATGCCTGTTGAAGGAGCTACTAAATTCAATGCTTTGAAAAAAGCATATGCTGGTGGTGTTGAGCTTCAAGGTAAAACCATGGGGATCATCGGTTTCGGTCGTATTGGCCGTGAAACTGCTAAGGTTGCTCTTAGGTTAGGTATGAACGTATTGGCTTATGACCTTTACCCTGCTGAAGGTACTTTGCCATTGACTTTCCAGGGTGGTGTTTCTGTTGAGATCCCTTTCAAAACAGTATCATTGGATGAGGTAATTGCAAACAGTGATTTCATTAGTTTACATACTCCATTCGCAGATAAACCTATTTTAGGTGCAGAAGAGTTTGCTAAAATGAAACAAGGTGTTGGTGTGGTGAACTGCTCAAGAGGCGGTACCATTGACGAGGAGGCATTAGTTGCTGCTTTAGACAGTGGTAAAGTATCTTTCGCTGGTTTAGATGTGTTTGATGACGAACCTACACCAAGAGCTTCTATTTTACAACATGCTAAAATCTCTTTAACCCCTCATATTGGAGCTGCTACAAATGAAGCGCAGGAACGTATAGGTGTTGAACTTGCTTCATTGATTATTGAGCATTTTAATAAGTAAGATTAGTGGTCAAAGCTATTTTTTTATATAGCTTTGACCATTATTCATAATCAAGTATGCCTCTTATAAAGCCTTTCTGCGCGCTTAAACCTGCAGTGGATTTGCAATCGCTGGTTGTAACCAGGCCGCTTGAGAATTATAGCACGGGTCAGGCAAGGCTAATTGCTTCAGAAAACAGGTGTACTTTTCTTCATCTGATTAATCCTGAACTCGATAATCCATATCTAAGGGGAACAAGGGAGGAGCTGGTTTATAAAAAGATCAGTGAGAATCTTGAAGGGTTCCTTGAACATCAATTTCTTATTAAGCAGGATAAACCTGCTATTTACATTTACCGAGTAAAACACAATGATCTGGTGCAAACAGGCATTTGGACACTTACTCATATTAAAGATTATTTGGAGGGGAGGATAAAGAAGCATGAGTCGACCGTAGAGCGCAGGGAGAGGCTTCTGGCAGATTATCTGCAGCAAACCGGACTAGATGCTAACCCTGTATTAATTACCTACCACCCTGATCAGATTATTGATTCCATTACAGACAAATACACCGGGCTTAAAGCTGACCTTGATTTTACATTTGCGGATGGTACGACACATCAGGTATGGGCTGTTACTGATAATCCGGATCTGAATGACCTGGTTACTGCCTTTTATGATATTCCCTTTGTATACATTGCTGATGGCCACCATAGAGCAGCATCAATGGCAAAGATGGGTTTGCATAAGCAAGCTTTAAATAAAGAACGTCATACCGGAACTGAAGGGTATAACTATTTTACCTCAGTTTATATGAATACCAGAGAGGTTAAAATACTGGAATTTAACAGACTGGTTAGAGATCTTGGTGACCTGGAGCCTCAATTATTGATTGGGTTGTTAAAACAGTCGTTTTTAGTACAGGAGTCGCCAGATGTTGTTAAACCGAATCAATTACATAAGATTGGGATGTATTTTGATGAAAAATGGTATGTGCTTGAGCCAAAGAAAGAAATCTATGATGAAAATGACCCTGTTAATGCGCTTGATGTGAGTATTCTACAGAATCATATTCTTGCCCCTATATTAAATATAAAAGATCCCAGGACTGATGCCCGAATTACTTTTGAGGGTGGGGGAACTGCCATTTCTGAACTCCAGCTTAAGGTTGATAATGGCCTTTATGTGTTGGCTTTTACCTTGTTTCCTGTCTCGATAGATCAGGTCATTTCGGTGGCAGATGTGAATGGGGTAATGCCTCCAAAATCAACCTGGGTTGAACCGAAATTTCTGGTAGGGCTATTAACCAATTACTTTAATTAAGCGACTGGGTTAAAACCCAGTACTTATAGCCTAATATTGCCTTTTGAAACGTAGTTAGTTTTAACGGGTCTTTTTTATACAGACTTGGCAAAATTGCTTTATTTATTTTTACAAGAATTTTAAAGACTTTTTTCATCATGCTTTTTTAAGTTTTTTGTAGAATAAATAACACGCTACAAATAAAGTAAGCGCCAGAAACATAACTATATAATTCGTGATTTGTTTTTCTTTATTTGCAGCAGCAAAATCTTTTTTTAGCTGCAGGTTCTGATCTTGTAGCTTTTTTATTGATGTTTTGTAGTTCTCGATTCTATCGTTGGTACTGCTGGCTTCATTTTTAACACGCTTAACTTCTTCATCTTTGTAGTCCATGAGTATTTTAAGCTCTTTAAAGACATTGTTGTCATTTAAAACTATCTGACGCAGTATTTCATTTGAATTTTTTATATCACCTTTAGTTTGCAGGCCAAATATTCCTGTTTTGGTATCCAAGCTTTGATCGTACTGGCCAAATTTGGCACTTCTTTCTTTAAGGAGCGCATTTACTTTTAGTCTTTGTGTTTGATAAGCACTTGTATCCGTCTGAAATGTTGCGGCTTGTAATGATGTGTTAATAAAGAAAATAATAAACAATACGTTTTTGATCATGTTTAAATGTTTTTAAGGGACAAGCAAACTCCATGCCTGATGGGAAATGCATTTTTAAGGATGAAATTCGATTCTGATAATGTCGTTAAGGTGTAAACCTAATAATCCGCTGGCCTTTCCTTTGTTAATGGCAATTTCAAGATGGTTACTGATTCCAAACAGGCACAATTTTTCACCTTCAGGCACTTCATTATAATGCCAGCTCAACTGCGTAATGGTTTCACTTTTTCTGAAATACAAGGTGAAGTCGCGGTTACGCTGAATTTTTGTAAAAAGATCTTTTGTGATGTTGGTTATAACATTGCAGAAGGTGTCAATATAGATTACGCTGCCCCTAATGATGTCGCGTTCAATAACCGGATTTAACAACATTCTTTCTTCAATACTTTCTGTTGGTACACCGATGTCCCTAAGCTTCGCACCTTTGGCAAGCTGCGTTGCAGCTTTAACAAAAATATCAACCAGGGGAAAGTGAAGATATTTGAGGTCCTGCATAATATTTAACTCCACAATCTCTTCGGGCTTCTCGTTAAAAAGTAATGAGAAAATTCCGTTATCGGCACCTACAAAGAAATGATCTTTATGTCTTAGTGCAATATATTTTGTGTTTTCGCTAAATACAGAATCAATACCAATAAGGTGAACCGTGCCCTTGGGGAAGTAAGGGTATACGTTCTTTAAAACGAATGCAGCGTGGGAAATATTAAAAGATGGCACTTCATGAGTTACGTCAACAATGTTAGCTGTAGGCAGGATACTCAGGATACTACCCTTAAGGGCAGCCTGATAGAAATCTTTAGAACCTAAATCTGTTGTTAAAGTAATAATGGCCATTAAAAATTGAATATTTATTCTTAATCTTGCGTAGGTGGTAAAACGCGTACAAATATTCAACTTTTAAATCAAAATATACACTCCAATCTAAAAAACAATATTTTGAACGAACTAAAATTAACATTAGAATCGGTAGATCCGGTACAATTTTGGGGTGCTAATAACGAGCATTATGAGCTGGTTAAAAGTGCTTTTCCAAAATTAAAGATTGTGGCAAGAGGAAACGAAGTAAAGGTATTAGGTGACGAACAGGAACTTAAGGTTTTTGAAAAGAAGTATGGTCAACTGATTAGTCAGTTAGAGAAGTATAGCTCTTTAACTGCGAATGATGTAGAATCTATTTTGGTTTCAAAGAAAATACAGTCGGCCGACGAGCCCGCTGCTGAAAAAACCAGCAACGGGGGAGGTGGAGAAGTCATTGTGTTTGGTACCAATGGTTTAATGGTGAAAGCCAGGACCGCCAATCAGCGGAAGATGGTTGAGAGTATTAATAAAAATGATGTGCTCTTTGCTATCGGACCTGCCGGGACCGGAAAAACTTACACAGCCGTTGCCCTTGCAGTAAGAGCATTAAAAAACAAAGAAATCAAGCGTATCATCTTAACCAGACCTGCTGTTGAGGCAGGAGAGAATCTTGGGTTTTTACCCGGCGATTTGAAGGAAAAGGTTGATCCTTATTTACGCCCATTGTATGATGCACTGGACGATATGATCCCTGCCGAAAAACTTAAATTATATATTGAAAACAGGACTATCGAGATTGCCCCACTTGCTTTTATGCGTGGAAGGACACTTGATAACTGTTTTGTAATTTTGGATGAGGCACAGAACTCCACTGATTTACAATTGAAAATGTTTTTGACCCGTATGGGGCCATCAGCAAAATTCATTGTAACGGGCGATATAACTCAAATAGATTTACCGAAAAAGCAGATGTCGGGTTTACATAACGCGCTGCGTATTCTTGAAGATATACCAGGTATTGATATTATTTATTTAACAGGTGAAGATGTGGTAAGACACAAACTGGTTAAAAGAATATTGAAAGCCTATGGTGATATTCAGTAATTTTAAATAAACAATAAAAGCTTTTTAGCACATAGCATGACAGCAATTAAAGAAACAAATTTTAGCTTCCCTAAGCAGACAAATTTTTACAAAGGAAAAGTGAGAGATGTTTATACCATTAACAACCAATTTATGGCAATGGTAGTAACAGACAGGATATCTGCATTTGATGTGGTTTTACCTGAGGCAATACCTTTTAAAGGACAAGTATTGAACCAGATAGCGGCTAAATTTTTAGGTGCAACAAAAGACATTGTTCCGAACTGGGTTATTGATGTACCTGATGAAATGGTTACCATCGGACGTATTTGTGAGCCATTTAAAGTGGAAATGGTAATTAGAGGTTATTTAGCAGGGCATGCCTGGAGAGAATACAGCGCCGGGAAACGCAGTGTTTGCGGAGTAGCTTTGCCAGATGGTTTAAAGGAAAATGATAAATTACCTAACCCAATTATAACGCCTACAACTAAAGCCTCTGTGGGGCATGATGAGGATATTTCTAAAGAAGATATTTTAGCCAAAGGCATCGTGTCTGTTGCAGATTATACCCATCTTGAAAATTATACTTATGCATTGTACGAGCGTGGTACCCAAATGGCTGCTGAGCGAGGTCTTATCCTTGTAGATACTAAATATGAATTCGGTAAAGTTGGCTCAGATATTTATTTAATTGATGAGATTCATACGCCAGATTCTTCTCGTTATTTTTATGCAGAAGGTTATGCAGACAGACAAGATAGGAATGAACCACAGAAACAGTTGTCTAAGGAATTTGTAAGGAAATGGCTAATAGAAAATGGATTTCAGGGTAAGGATGGGCAAACCATTCCGGTGATGTCTGCTGAAATTGTGAACTCTATATCTGATCGTTACATTGAGCTTTATGAACAAATAACGGGAGATCAGTTTGTGAAAAATGAGACAGCTGATGTGGTAAGCAGGATAGAAAAAAATGTGGCTGATTCTATAAGTAAACTCTTATCGGCGTAGACATCTAATCTACTTCAATAATTAAATAAATCAGAGAATTTTAACTACATTCGTAATCAAACTAAATAAATCAATATCATGAAATTTTCAGTAGATAAGCATGAAAAGTATGTTGTTTTGAAGCTTAATGAATCTAAGTTTACGAACGATAATACACCGAAATTGAAATCTGAATTCATCTTATTGAATACAGAGGGATATCGTAATATCGTATTAGACTTATCGGCTATAAAGCAATGTGATGATTCTCAGGATCTGAGCAGTTTGCTTGTTGGAGACAGACTTTGTAAGAAATCTAATGGCCTGTTTATTGTAACAGGAATAAATGAGGTTGTGGCTAAAATATTGGAAATGTCCAATTTAGACCAATCGCTAACAATTGTGTCAAAACTTGATGAAGCAACTGATCTAATCTTTATGGAAGAAATAGAAAAAGAGTTGTTGGGAAGCGTAGATAAAGATTAATGAAATTTGAGGTTACTATTTTAGGGAGCAGCTCTGCCACGCCCGTATATAATAGAAATCCTACAGCACAGCTTTTAAATTGCAATGAGAAGTTTTATTTGATCGACTGTGGTGAGGGTACTCAGCAGCAGTTGATCAAATATGGCTTTAAAGCGAGCAAGATAGATTATGTGTTTATAAGCCATTTACATGGCGACCATTATTTTGGTTTAATAGGTTTGCTTTCCAGTCTGCACTTAAACGGACGTGTTAAGCCTATTAAGATATTTGCGCCGGAACCTTTACAGGAAATACTGGCCCTTCAGTTTAAATATTCAGAAACGGTAATTAGGTATCCGATTGAATTTGTGGTCACTCAGGCAAATGAATCTGTTCAGATTTTTGAAAATGCTGATCTGGTTGTTGATAGCTTTGTTTTAAATCATAGAATTCCATGCACGGGATTTAAGTTTATCCAAAAGAAACGACTGCGTAAGCTCATTGTTGAAAAATTGGAGGAAGAGCAGATCGATATTGAGTATTATCCTTTGTTAAAAAGAGGTGTTGATCTTAATTTACCTGATGGCAGAGTTATCTTGAATAAGGATTATACTACCGACTCTGATACCCCTAAAAAATATGGGTATTGTTCTGATACATTGTTTGATGAAACATATTTTAACAACATTGCAGATTGTGATTTGCTGTATCACGAGGCTACATTCTTACATGAAATGCTAGACCGCGCAAATATAACACATCATACGACGGCTTTACAGGCCGGTGAGATAGCCAAAATGACCGGGGCTGCAAAATTGCTTATCGGTCACTTTTCATCAAGATACAAGACGTTGCAACCTCTTTTGGATGAAGCAAAATCTGTTTTTGAAAACACTGAACTTGCAATAGAAGGTAATACTTATATTATTTGATTACTTATCCTTTTTACCCCCACCAAATATGGAGAAGTGAACATAACGTTTTGGGTTTGCTTTCAGATCTATCATCAGGTTATCAAGGCTTTTAGACGCATTGTTTAGATTGTCGTACATTTTTGTATCGTTAACTAACAGGCCTAGTGTTCCTTCACCATTATTGATTTTACCTACTATAGTTTGAAGATCTGCAACAGCTTTATTTGCATTATCTATTGTTTGTTTGAAATTAGCTGCAGCTACCTGATCCGTAATCGAATTGATATTGTTCAAAATGGCAGATATTTTGGCGTTGTTCTGCTTTAGATTGCCCGAAATTGCTTCTACATTGGCAAGAATTGCAGATATGCGGGTGCCTTCTGAACCAACTAGATTATCAACCTTTTTAGAGGTAGATTCTAAAGACGAAAGGGTAGAGGCTATGCTGTTAAAGCTTTTATCAACATTCTTTTGGAAATTTGGATTCAAGATGGAATTCACACTTGTTAGAATGGAGTCCATTTTTCCAATAATTAACTCAGCTTTTTTCTGAACTGGTTGTACCGTTTCAAGAATTCCTTTTTGAACGTTTGCATTCAATGTGTCACCATCCTGAGCAAAATCATTACCAGTACCCAGCGCCATTACAATTGCTTTACTTCCTAAAAGGTCGGTGCTTTCAAGCTTGGCAATACTATTTCTTGGGATCTCGTATTTGCCCTTGATTTTAAGCGTGGCAACAATTGAGCCGTCTGTTTGTAATTCCAGTTTATCTACACGGCCAATTTGATAGCCATTAATTAAAACCGGTTTGGATACCGCCAGACCATCAACACGCGAATATTTTGCATATAAAACAGTTTCACTTGAAAAAATGGCATTCCCCTTTAAAAAATTATATCCTATAATTAACAGGGCTATAGAAAAGGCAGCTAGTATGCCTACTTTGGTTTCGTTTGCTATCTTCATTCAGTGTATGTTCTTGGTATGTATTTACTTAATTTGTTTCGGTTTCCTTTTTGTAAGTTTTTATTGCCTTGAAAATTGAATTAACAATTTCTTCTTGTCCATGCGCTGAATTCATGTATTCTTCTTCGGTAGGGTTAGAAATAAATCCAATTTCTGTTAGTACCGCCGGCATTCCGCATCTTTGAAGAATTAAGAGTCCTTGTTCCTTAATCCCCCTGTTTACTCTATTGTCATCGTTGGTATAATTGTGCTGAATTAATTTAGCTAATTTCAGACTCTTATCCCTAAATATATTTTTGAACAAAGATAGTATAATAAATGTTTCAGGATCATTAGGATCGTAGCCATTATAATTTTGCTTATAATTCTTTTCGAGCTTGATGTCCTCATTTTCCCTAATGGCGGCATCTTGCTCATTTAAGCGGTGAGAACCTGCAACAAATGTTTCAGTGCCACTTGTAGATTTATTCTTTACATACGAATATTTAGGGGTCTTTTTGCCTCTTCTGTTTTTTGTATAACCGGTAACCACCCTTTTATCAGGCATTGAGTTACAGTGAATAGAAATGAAAAGATCGGCTTTATTGTCATTTGCAAGGGCAGCTCTTTTATAAAAATCTACATCAACATCTGTTTTTCTGGTATAAAGGATTTTTACTCCGGGTAATTCTTCTTCGAGCTTTTTGCCTAGCTTTAAAGCTACTTTTAGCGCTACATTTTTTTCCAATGAAAAACTTCCTCTGGCACCAGGCTTCGTTCCGCCATGTCCGGCATCAATAACAATAGTTTTAACTTTATAAGTTTGGGAAAATACTAGTTGTGAACTAAATAAACATAGTAATAATAACAGGGCTGCATTTTTCTTTACACTCATCTAATAATAGTTATTGATTCAATTATTTATCCTTCTATGCTTTTCTTGTAGTTTTCAATAGCCTTTAACAGACAATTGGTTATTTCAGTTTGTCCGGCCTCAGAATTCATATAGTCTTCTTCATCAGGGTTACTTATGAAACCAATTTCGGTTAATATGGCAGGCATACCTGCACGAGCCAAAACTGCGAGACTTTTTTCCTGAACACCACGATCGATGCGGCCAACATTAATGTATTGATCTTGTACCAGTTTAGCCAGTTTTAAACTTTGGGTTCTGAAAGTATTTTTCATTAGAGAAAGTATAATGAAATTTTCAGGATTGTTCGGGTCGAAGCCTTCGTAATTTTCCTTGTAGTTTTCCTCTAAGAATATGGATGCATTTTCTCTTTTAATAGCTTCGTCTTGTTCATTTACGCGTCCCATACCTGAAACAAATGTTTCGACTCCTCTTGTAGATGTGCTTTTTCTGCTAACTGTGCTTGTTATTGGAACTCTTTTCCCCCTGCTGTTTTTTCTATACCCAGTGACTACAGTTGACCTGTATACCGGCATATCATTGCAGTGAATTGAAATGAAAAGATCTGCTTTTGCATTATTTGCGATAGCAATACGCTCATAAAGAGGAATAAAAACATCCTCAGTTCTTGTGTAAATTACTTTTACATCCTTCATATTCGCTTCAATGGCAGCACCCAGGTGTAATGCTGTTTTAAGGGCTACATCTTTTTCAGTAGAGTAGAGCCCTCTTGTACTGCCATCTTTGCCACCATGTCCGGCGTCAATAACAATAGTTTTTATTTTATATTCTTGCGTAAATGCCTGATAATTAGATATAGTAATAATAACTGCAGAAATAAATACAATCAAAATCGCATTTGGTCTGAGCAATGGTATATTTTTCATTAATTTTGAACGTTTTGGATTAAACATTAATGCAAAAATAACATTCACACACGAATTTGAAACTTTTACGGTACATCATTTTTTTAAACTTCATTGTTTTATTAACATCTGTTGGTAATCGAGCCCTTGCTTTGAATAATTTTTCATGGCAGCAAGTAATTAAACAAGCAGACACCACTAAGAAAGGTAACGCACAAACTGCGCCAAAAGATACGACTGCCAGTGAGAAAATAGAATACTCTGCTCAAGATTCCAGTTTTGTGGATAAAGAGAAGGAAATGGTTTACCTATATGGGAAAGCCAGGGTTAAGTACCAGGATTTCGAACTTGATGCCGATTATATTACTTACAATTCAAAAACCAAGCAGATTTATGCCAGTGGAAGAACTGATGCTAAGGGAAAGTATGTCGGCAGGCCTATTGTTAAAATGACCGGGCAATCCACATCGCTTGCAGACTCACTGTTTTATAATACAGAAACCAGTGTTGGTCGTATATGGGGAGTATATACGGAGCAGGAGGGAGGATTCTTTACAGGAGGTAAAGCAAAGAAGCAACCGGATGATGAAATTCATAGTAAAGGCCAGACCTATAGTACCTGTAACCTACCACATCCGCACTTTGGTATTTATATTACAAAGGGCATTGTTACCGAAAATCAGATTATTACCGGCCCTGTATATTTAAAAATAGAGGACATTCCTTTACCTATTGGTTTACCCTTTGCATTTTTTCCCAAGCCTAACAAGAAATCCTCTGGGGTCATTCTGCCCAGTCCTGGTGAAGATTATACAAGAGGTTTTTTTCTGCGGGATGGGGGCTATTACCTTGGTCTAAACGATTACTGGGATGCAAAAATGCTGGCTACAATTTATACCAGAGGTTCATACGAAGGCTCATTACTCTCTAATTATACGAAAAGATATAAGTATAACGGTAACATAAACTTCCGATATTCAAATTCAAGGTATGGTCTGGAAGGTACACCTGAATATACACCAAGAAAGGATTTTAACCTGCAGTGGACGCACAGTCAGAATGCAAATGCAAAACCGGGGACAACATTTTCTGCCTCGGTAGATGCCGGTACAAGTTCCTTTAATCAAAACACAGCCGGGGGAGCCAGTTATGATTATAATCAGTTTACTAAAAATACTTTAAGGTCATCCGTGTCTTATGGCCGGGTTTTTGGCAACGGAATAACCCTTGGTATTGCGGCAGATGGTTCTCAGGAAACACAAAATAAGTCTGTAAGCCTACGCTTACCCGATATCAGTTTAAGTGTCCCAACCTTTAATCCATTTGATTCAAAGGATAGGCTAGGAGAACAAAAGTGGTATCAAAAGATAACCGTTGGTTATAGCATGCAGGCTAGTAATACCATTACAACAACGGAAGATCAGTTATTTAAAAGAGAGTCGCTTAATAAATTTAAAAATGGGGTTAGTCACCAGATCCCAGTAAATATGGCCTTTAATATAGCGGATTATTTTAATTTCAATACAGGGGTATCCTATACCGAGAGGTGGCAATTTCAAACGGTACGTAAATCTTATTTAAAGGTTCTAAATAGCGGTGATCAGGAGATAATTGACACGGTTGCAGGTTTTAAACGCAATGGTGAGTATAGCTTAAACATGGGCGTATCTACAAAGATTTATAGTACGGCTCAGTTTAATAAGTTTGGTAACTTCAAAGCATTGAGGCATGTGATGACCCCTCAGGTAAGTTTTAGCTACAGACCAGATTTTTCGGATGTAGCTAAAGGATATTATAAACTTGCTTACTATACTGACGGAACTCCAAAAATTGGATCGGACGGACAGCAGCAAAAATATTCAATCTTTGAAGGCTCACCTTATGGCTTTCCGGGAGCTGGTCGCTCTGCTTCAATTTCATTCAGTTTAGACAATACGGTTGAAGCAAAGGTGCTTACTCCAAATGATACTACAGGAAAAGGCGATAAAAAAATTCCTATTATCCAGGGTTTAAGTATTAGCGGTTCATACAATTTTCTGGCCCCAAGCTTTAAACTATCGACCCTTGGATTTAGCGGGCGTTCGCAGTTTACAGATAAGTTAGGCGTAAATTATTATGGTACTTTAGATCCGTATAGATATACGGATACTGTAGATGTTTTGACTGGAAAGGTGAGCAGGAAACTAATCGATGACTACGTATGGAATGTGGGTAAACTGCCTCGTCTAACTAATTTTGGTTTCTCCTTTAATTATAGTTTAAATCCTGAGGCTTTAAAAAAGAAGAATGAAAACGAACAGAATTTAAAGGATAAAGCTGCAAAGACAGGTATGACACCAGAGCAGTCGGAGGAACTTGCCAAAGTAAGCAGGGACCCTAATGCATTTGTGGATTTTAAAATTCCGTGGAACTTTGCCTTTAGCTATACTTTTAATTACAATACAGACAGGGTTGGTCAAAATTCAACGATCACCAATACTTTGAATTTTAATGGTGATGCCAATATCACCCCGAAATGGAAAGTCCAGTTTAATTCTGGTTGGGATTTTAAGGCGAGTACCTTCTCGCAAACCTCTTTAGCTATATATCGAGATTTACATTGCTGGGATATGAGCTTTAGCTGGATTCCTTTTGGTGCTTATCAGTTTTATTCTGTGGACATCAAAGTAAAAGCATCAGTGCTTCAGGATTTAAAACTGAGCAAGAGAAAGAATTACTATACCCGATTCTAATATTTGAATTTATGCTAGCTGAAATAATAACGATAGGAGATGAGATTCTTATTGGTCAGATTGTAGATACCAATTCTGCCTGGATGGCCAAAGAACTTAATCTGATAGGAATTAAGGTAAAACAAATTACCTCAGTATCTGACGATGCTGATCATATATCTGAAGCTTTAGCACTTGCTGAAAAAAGAGCAAAAGTGATTCTGATTACCGGTGGGCTAGGCCCCACTAAAGATGATATTACAAAAATAACCCTCGCCAAATATTTTAATATGGGGTTTAGGAGGGATGAGGATACATTGGCGCACATTACTGAGATCTTTAAGCGGCATAACAGGCCAATGATCGAATCTAATATAAAACAGGCCGATGTTCCGGAAGGTTGTACGGTTATCAAAAATGAGAACGGGACAGCGCCTTGTATGTGGTTTGAGCATAATGGGAACATCATTGTATCTATGCCAGGTGTTCCATTTGAAATGATGTACCTGATGCAGGAACAGATTCTGCCTCGTTTAAAGGGAGCATTTAAACTTCCATTCATTGTTCATAAAACCATACTTACCGCTAATATAGGAGAGTCATTTTTAGCTGCTGAAATTGAGGATATTGAAAATAGCTTACCTGAGCATATTAAACTTGCATACCTGCCAAGACTAGGTCAGGTACGTTTAAGACTGAGCAGCACAGGAACTAATGAAGCAATACTGAAAAATGAGGTAGAAATTTATGCTCAGCAGATTATTGCTAAAGTAAAGAAAAACGTTGTTGTGGAAGAGGATATTGCCCTTGAAAAGGCAATTCTAAATATAATGGATGAGAGAAAGCTTACGCTTTCGACCGCCGAAAGTTGCACCGGTGGTTATATTGCCCACTTGATTACACAACATCCAGGATGTTCATCTGTTTATGTTGGAGGGGCAGTCGTCTATTCTTATGAACTTAAGGAATCCGTTTTGGGTGTTAGCCCTAAAACCTTAAATAATTACGGTGCAGTGAGCGAACAGACCGTAAAAGAAATGGCTCAGGGAGCAATAGATCATTTTAAAACAGATTATGCTGTAGCGGTAAGTGGAATTGCTGGTCCGGATGGTGGTATGCCTGGTAAACCCGTTGGTACAGTGTGGATTGCGGTAGCGAGTAGTAAGCGTGTTGTGGCAAGGGTTTATAGTTTTGGAAATAAAAGAGCGCAAAACATAGAACGTTCAGCCATAGCAGCTTTGACCATGATTTTGAATGAACTTAACCAATATGGGGATTAAGTGTTCAAAATACTTTACTTTTGCATCCGATATCAATCATGAAATAAAAAATGGCTCAATACGAATTATTGTTACCTAAAATGGGGGAAAGTGTTGCAGAAGCAACCATCATTAAATGGGTTAAACAGCCCGGGGATATGATAGAGATGGATGATACGGTTCTGGAAATTGCTACAGATAAGGTTGATTCTGAAGTTCCATCACCAATAGCAGGTAAGCTAATTAAACAGTTGTTCAAGGAAGATGAAATTGTGCAGGTAGGTACTGTAATTGCGATTATTGAAACTGATTCTGATGCTGCTGAGGATGTTGCAGTTACCATACCTGCGGCAGAACAGTCTATTGTTGAAAGCATTCCCGGAACAGAACAATTGGCATCAAATGATGCCAGAGGCGCTGCGAAAGAAGATAGTGGTTCTGATCGTTTTTATTCTCCTTTAGTGAAAAATATAGCTGCTCGGGAAAATATTGCGATAAGTGAATTAGATGCTATATCTGGTACTGGTGCTGATGGACGTTTGACTAAGGATGACTTGTTAAATTATATTCAAAATAAAAAAGGGGGAGCACCTTCAATAGCTCCTGCTCCACAAGCAGCTAAAACTGAAACATCTGTTAAAGAAGAAACTGTTAAACCTGCATCTGTATCTCAGCCATTGACAAGTGTAAGTGGTGGTGATGAGATTATCGAGATGGATAGGATGCGTAAATTAATTGCCGAACATATGGTAATGAGTAAGCACACTTCGGCTCACGTAACATCATTTGTTGAAGCAGATGTGACTAATCTGGTCCTGTGGCGTGATAAGGTGAAGGGAACCTTTGAAAAACGCGAGAATGAGAAGATTACTTTTACTCCATTATTTATAGAAGCTGTTGCCAAGGCAATAAAAGATTATCCAATGATCAACGTTTCAGTAAATGGAAACCAGATTATTAAAAAGAGAGATATTAACATCGGCATGGCCGCTGCTTTACCTAGTGGGAACCTGATTGTTCCTGTTATTAAAAATGCAGATCAGTTTAATTTGGTTGGATTAACTAAATCGGTAAACGATTTGGCGAAAAGAGCACGTATTTCTAAGCTTAAGCCTGATGAAACGCAAAATGGAACGTTTACACTGACTAATGTAGGTTCTTTTGGTAATGTAATGGGTACACCTATTATTAATCAACCACAGGTCGCCATTTTAGCCGTAGGCGCAATTAAAAAGAAACCAGCAGTATTAGAAACAGAATTTGGCGATGTAATCGCTATACGCCATATGATGTTCCTTTCGCTTTCCTATGACCATAGAGTTGTAGATGGAGCGTTGGGTGGATCTTTTGTAAGAAGAGTAGCTGATTATCTTGAAAATTGGGATTTGAACAGAGAAATATAAAATAACATAAAGCAAAAGGCCCCGAATGGGGCCTTTTCACTATCAAAACAAAGCAAAAATAATAACTAGTTAAATATCACTTCCTCTTCAGAAACCTTTAAGATTTGCTGTTCGGTGTAAGTGTACCTACCAGTATGAGCAATAAAAACATCCTTTTGCTCAAGAAGGTCGCGGTTAGCCAATAAAGTTTTCAGGCTTACATTTCCAATTACATATTTGTAATCATTACGGGAGAACCGCTCAATAATATTATCTATCTGCAGCTTTTCCAATGTATACTCATGGGTATAGCGCAAATAAACTTCAATGTTTACATTGTCGGTATGAACTAACCCATTGTGTTGATGGTATTTTTTATACTCATAACGATAATCATATCTTAGTGCAGCTATATCTGATAAAACAGCTGCTCCTGTAGGGTGACCACCTGCACCTTTTCCAAAGAAGAATTGCTTATCAGCAAAGGCGGCCTGAACAGTTACACCGTTGTATTCGTTTTCTACATTGAACAGAAAATCATCAGATTTTACAAACTTTGGCAATACATAAGTAATGATTTGCTTGGTGCTTATTTTACGCGCAGTAGGTACAAGTTTAATTCTAAAGTTCTTCTCTCTGGCGTACTTAATGTCATGCTCTGATAAGTTCTGAATGCCAACATTAAGTATCTTATCAGGATCAATAAATAACCCGTAAGCATGTGCAGTTGCAATAGCCAATTTAAATTTAGGATCATAACCTCCAACATCCAGAATAGGATTAGATTCAGCAAAACCAAGATCTTGCGCCTGCTTTAATGCCACGCCATATTCAAGATTTTCATTAAATATTTTAGATAGAATGTAGTTAGATGAACCGTTGAATATTCCACTTATACCGTGCAGTAATTCATTGTCGTAATATTCTTCCAGATTACGGATGATAGGTATACTGCCGCAAACTGCACCTTCATATAATAGAGATGCATTATGTTTTTCTTGCAATTCAACCAGTTCGGCCAGATGAGTAGCAATCATTTTTTTATTGGCAGAAACTACATTTTTACCGCTGATTAATGCTCTTTTAACGATGTTGTAGGCAATCTCTGCGTCATCAATTAACTCAACTACAGTGTTAATTTCACTATTGTCTAATATTTCGTCATGATTTGTGGTGAAAAGATGTGCCTCAAGGCTACGTTTTTTCTCAGGATTTTTAATAGCTATTTTAACGATCTCAAGGTTTAGGTCCTGACCGCGAATAATATCATGCAATCCTTGTCCAACAACTCCAAAACCAAATAAGCCGATCTTAAGTTTCTTACTCATCTAAATACTATGCTGTTTTATGTAATTTAATTATTTTCTTATTTGCACTTTCTTTTAAGAATGTGCCAATTATGTTGGTTAATATGTCTGTCTCAATTAAAAAACCATCGTGGCCATAAGCAGAGCTAATACTTTTGAGTGCTGCTCCTGGAATATGCTTCGCTAAAAACTCTTGTTCACAAAGCGGGAACAGAACATCGTTTTCAATTCCTATTACCAGCGTATTCGCTTTAACTAATGCTAAGGCATCAACAATACTTTTTCTGCTTCGGCCAACATTATGGCTGTCCATTGCTTTACTCAAGTACCAATAGCTGTAGGCATTAAAACGTTTACACAGTTTTTCGCCCTGATAATTCTGGTAAGAGGCGGCTCGGAATGAACCTGTTTTGTCATTTACACTTTCTAATTGAGTAGCTGAATATGCTTCATAAGTGCGATAAGATAATAAAGCAATGCTTCTTGCGGCTTTTAAACCTTTTAAGCCACCATCTGGCTGCTGTGCATAAAATGTACGATCAGTGCTGATTGCTAAACGCTGACTCTCGTTAAATGCAATTCCCCATGGTGAGTGTACTGCATTTGTAGCTACAAGAATTAGATTGTCTACGCTCTTGCTATCTGTAATGGCCCATTCCAATGCTTGTTGCCCGCCTAAAGAACCGCCAATTAATACTTTAAGGTGTTGAATGCCAAGATATGATGCAAGCAAGCGGTGAGCAGCGACCAAATCTCTGATGGTAAATTCTGGAAAAGCAAGGTAATACGGTTGCCCTGTTACCGGATTTATACTTAATGGATTGGTTGTACCGTAATTAGACCCTAATACATTTGCACAGATGATAAAGTGTTCCTCAGGGTTAAACAGGTCGTTATTGCCGAAAAGTCCTTTCCACCAGTCTAAAACATCAGCATTGGCTGTAAGCGCATGGCATACCCAGATCACATTATCTTTCTTTGCATTTAGTTTGCCATAAGTTTGATAAGCAATCTCTAATTTGCGTAGTTTTTTCCCGTTCTCTAGCTTAAATAACTTTGTATGCGTATATGTGGCAGTAGTGCTCATTCTTTAGATCTTGTAGCGTTTTATTTTATTTGTTGATAGCAGCAAAGGCTTGTTCAAAATCAGCCTTAATGTCGTCTATGTGTTCAATTCCTACAGAAACACGTAGCTGGCTGGCTGTAATGCCTGCAGCAATTTGTTCCTCGTCACTTAGTTGTTGATGCGTAGTTGCTGAAGGTTGTATGATAAGGGTTTTTGCATCACCCAGGTTTGCAAGGTGGCTAACAAGTTTAAGATTGTCGACCAATGCCGTTGCTTTTTCTTTATCACCATGTAGTTCAAAAGATAGCACTGCACCGAATCCATTCTTTAAATACTTTTTGGCGTTAGCATGGTATGGACTGCTTTCAAGTCCGGGATAGTTTACGCTCTTCACAGCATCATGGCTTTCTAACCAGGTCGCCAGTGCAAGTGTGTTATCTACGTGACGTTGCACGCGAAGTGATAAAGTTTCTAATCCCTGAATTAAAAGGAAAGAGTTGAAAGGAGAGATGGCCGGGCCAAAATCTCTTAACCCTTCAACGCGGGCACGAATAATGAATTGAATATTTCCAAAAGGACCACCAATTCCAAAAACATCATTAAAAATTAAACCATGATATCCTTCTGATGGCTCGGTAAATTGAGGGAATTTGCCATTTCCCCAGTTGTAATTTCCACCATCTACTATTACCCCGCCAATACTGGTGCCATGTCCGCCAATCCATTTGGTAGCAGATTGCACAACAACATGGGCCCCGTGTTCTAAAGGTTTAAACAGATAACCAGCTGCGCCAAAAGTATTATCTACTATTAACGGTAAATCGTGTCTGTTGGCAATGGCAGATAATTTTTCGAAATCGGCAATACTGAAAGCAGGATTACCAATGGTTTCTAAATATATAGCTTTAGTATTTGCATCGATTTTTGATTCAAAATCGTTGGCATCATCGCCATTAGCAAACCTAACCTCAATACCAAGACGTTTAAAGCTTACTTTGAACTGATTATATGATCCGCCATATAAATGAGATGAGGATACAAAATTGTCACCTGCCTGTAGGATATTATTTAATGCAATAAATTGAGCCGCCTGTCCCGAAGCTACGGCTAAAGCAGCCACACCGCCTTCAAGTGCTGCTATTCTTTTTTCGAAAACATCAGTTGTCGGATTCATGATCCTGGTGTAAATGTTTCCGAATTCCTTTAGCGCAAATAAGTTTGCACCATGTTCGGAGTTCTTAAAACCGTAAGAGGTAGTTTGGTATATTGGAACAGCTCTTGATCCTGTAGTAGGATCAATTTCCTGACCTGCATGTACTTGTAATGTTTCGAATTTATGTGATGTTGACATGTTATATTTAGTTTTAAGTGGTTCCTGTTATGTTTTTGAGTCGATACGTTGCGGAGATTTTAGCTTCGGAAACGTATACCGTTGTTAAGCGTACCCCTGCAAGGGGCCTTCCGTATGAATGTGAAATGCAAAAGGAAGATTTGTAAATTATAGTATGCAACAGCACATGCAATTAGCCTGCTGAGGATAACAATAATTAAACAGATTTGAAGTAATGCTTACAGTTTTCATTTTGTTTCAATTTATCTTTCCAAACGACACCATGTCTTTTGGTCAGGAATTGGCACCTTCTCCATCTTGGGAGGGTTGCCAGTGGGTCAAAGAGCCTGTCTCTCGCCACTTCTTTATAAATCAAACCTTTTTATTAAGGAAGGTTGACTTGGTTAGCTTTCGCTAAATGATATCGCAAATGTAGATTTAAGTTAATAAATATCCAAAATTATATTTTGGATATTTATTAACTTGTTGTATTACAGTGTTGTAAATTAATTTTTTGATGGGGTTGCTTGATTTTATCCTGCAAGTGCCTGATCTAAATCTGCTATTAGATCATCTATATGCTCAAGCCCAACAGATATCCGAATTAAATTTTGTGGGGTTTTGGTGTCAGGTCCTTCAACAGATGCACGGTGTTCTATTAAACTTTCAACTCCACCTAAACTTGTAGCCTGCGCAAAGACTTTAACTTTATTAACCACTTTTCTGGCTTCATCAGATCCACCTTTAACTAACACCGATAACATTCCTCCATAGCCATTCATTTGCCTTTTTGCGATGTCGTACTGAGGGTGGGTTATTAATCCCGGATAATAAACTCTTTCAATAGCAGGGTGTTTTTCTAGATGTAATGCTAAAGCCAATCCATTAGTACAGTGGCCGCGCATGCGATATGCCAATGTTTTGATACTTCTTATTAACAGAAAACAATCGAAAGGAGAGGGTACTGCTCCACCAACTTGCTGTATGTTTCTGATCTTTTCCCAAAATTCATTTTTTTCTGCCGTGATAAGTACCCCACCCAGAACATCACTATGGCCACCAATATATTTTGTGGAAGAGTGCATTACAATATCCGCCCCAAAATCAATAGGGTTTTGTAAGCATGGCGAAGCAAAAGTGCTGTCGCATGCAAGAATAAGGTTGTTCTCCTTGGCGATTTTGGAAACCCCGGCAATATCTGTAATTTTTAATAATGGATTAGAAGGGGTTTCTATCCATATCAATACAGTATTCTTCTTAATGAATTTTGCTATGTTATCAAGGTTCGTAAGATCTATAAAATCAATTTCAAGAGTATCTTTAAAAATGGTCCGCAGTTGTTTTTTAAAACCCCAGTACATGTCGTCAGGAGCAATGATATGGCTTCCTGGTTTTAAAGCCTGAAAAACTGCCATTCCAGCCGTATTTCCTGAAGAAAACGCACAGGCTTCTACACCTTTTTCTAATTCTGAAAGCGCATTTTCCAGTGCTGATCTATTTGGATTACTTACTCTGCTATACATATGTCCACCAGAGTAGCCACCATCTTCATCTCTCAGGAATGTGGTAGATAGATTTATAGGAGGTGTAACATCATTAGTGCTGACTTTATATAAATTTCCAGCATGTATTGCAAGTGTTTCTGGCTTCATTATTACGGGGTTAAAAGTTAAGATTGGGCATAAGATGTAACAAAGTTAAGGGTATAATGTTATTCGCCTTAAGTTTTGGCAAGATTTATGTAATTGAATTATCAAATTAAAGAAGAATATGAAAAGAATATTACTGATAGCAGCCATTTTATGCAGTTCGTTAATGGTTTTGCAAAGTTGTTCGCCTAAAGGTGGTGCAACTCAAAGTTTAAAGAAAGGTAATGTAACTGGTAATTGGGTTTTAAATGATATTACATTTGAAGGCTTGCCGCAATCAGCAGTAAAATCATTGTTTGATGAAGGTTCTTATACTTGCTTCAAAGGAAGTACCTGGAGTCTCACTAATAGCGGAAACGGAAGCTATACCTTACCAGGTGGAGGAGAGTGTACTGCAAAAACTCAGAAAATATACTGGTCAGTAAGTCCTGCTGACGAGACATTCCAATTCAAAAAGATCTTTGAAGGCGAAAAAGCCAAAAACGTAACTTCTGGTTACAGATCGGTATTGTCTTCTACAGATGGCAATAGTATGGTTATTAAATCACCTGTAGAATATGGAGCAAAAACTGCTTACATTGTCTTGAATTTTACAAAAGCAGCGAAATAAGAGTAAAATAGTTTGGTTTAGGGAAAAGGGTTCAATTAGTTTTGAGCCCTTTTTTTATTGATTTCTTTGTTAGATGTATTTTAATTTCTACCTTTGAATTCATCTGATGATATGATGAATTAACATGAAAGATCTTATACAAAAAAAGTCTCTTGCGGATGAAGTAGCCGCGCGATTAAGTGAGCAGATTTCTCTTGGACAATACAAAGTGAATGAACAGTTGCCGATAGAACCGGAATTAATGAAAAACTTTGGTGTCGGACGCTCAACTATAAGGGAAGCCATAAAAATATTAGCTAATTCTGGGTTACTTAGAGTTCAACAAGGGATTGGAACTTTTGTAGATCAGCTAACAGCAAATAGGGAACCTATGGATTTGCGGTTGAAGCGTGCGAATGTTAAAGATCTGGATGAGGTTAGGCAATTACTTGAAATGAAAATTGCAGAGAAAGCAGCACTTAACAGAACTGAAAGTGATATTATAATCATAAGAACTCATCTGGAAAACAGAAGAAGAGCCGCCAAGGAGGGATTAATAGATGAATGTATTGAAGCAGATGTGCAATTTCATATATCAATTGCCGAAGCTTCAAAGAATGAAATACTTGCCGACTTATATAAATCAGCCTCCATTCATTTAAAAAATTGGTTCCTTCAAACACATTCAGATGCCAGAGCCTTCGAAGAAACTTACATATATCATGAGCAGTTGCTAAAAAGCATTATCGCCGGAGACCCAAAAAAGGCCTGGAACATTGCCGCAAAAATATTAGGACACGTATCTCAATAAAAATTTATTAAAATTCATCAGATGATCTGATCTGAAAAATATGGAAAAAACATCTTTTACAAACACTGCCGTTATCGACACAAAGAGAATTACACAGCAAACAGTATTCTCTATTTTATTCACAATTAGTTTTACACATTTACTTAATGATATGCTTCAGGCAGTAATTCCTGCTGTATACCCTGTAATAAAAGAAAAGTTCAGTCTTACGTTTGCTCAAATAGGTCTTATCACTTTAACTTATCAGCTAACAGCATCAATATTGCAACCCTTTATTGGTTTTTATACAGATAAGAGGCCCCGCCCGTATTCACTTGTTATTGCAATGGGTTTTACGCTCTGTGGACTTGTAGCTGTGTCCTTTGCTTCCAGTTTTTTAAATATCCTTCTTGCAGTAAGTTTAATAGGAATAGGGTCCTCAATATTCCATCCGGAATCTTCCAGGGTAGCACATTTAGCTTCCGGAGGTAAAAAGGGACTTGCACAATCTATTTTTCAGCTGGGTGGAAATGCAGGTAGTGCTATAGGTCCGCTTTTGGCGGCAATTATAGTTGTCCCTCATGGTCAATTTTACCTTATATGGTTTTCATTAGCTGCAATTTTAGGTATTGTAGTACTGTCTAGGGTTGCAAAATGGTATCAGGAACAATTGGCCTTAAAGGCATTAAATAAAAGCATCCTTAAGGAAGAGGTTCATCATAATTTATCTAAGAACCGAGTGGTACTTTCCTTAGGTATTTTGATGGTACTTATCTTTTCAAAATACTTCTACATGGCTAGTATGACTAGCTATTATACATTCTACCTAATGGATAAATTTAATGTGTCGGTGCAGCAGTCTCAGGTCTACCTATTTGCTTTTTTAGGGGCTGTTGCTGCCGGTACGTTAATTGGAGGACCATTAGGAGATAGATTTGGCCGTAAGTATATCATCTGGATCTCAATTCTAGGTGCAGCGCCATTCACATTATTGCTGCCGTATGTTTCTTTATTCTGGACAGGTGCTTTATCTGTTGTTATTGGCTTAATTATTTCTTCCGCATTTTCTGCAATACTGGTTTATGCAACCGAATTGGTACCCGGAAAAGTGGGGATGATTGCTGGTCTGTTCTTCGGTTTTGCATTTGGTATGGGCGGATTAGGCTCCGCAGTTTTGGGGAAGCTGGCCGATCAGACCAGTATTGAATATGTATTTAAAATTTGTGCTTTTCTTCCTTTGATTGGGATTTTTACAGGGTTTCTCCCAAATATAGAGGGTAGTAAAAAAAGATAATTCTTACGCTCGATCGTACTCCTTTATTCATTAAATAATGGTGAATTAGGAGTACTTTTTATTTATCCCACCATACCCTTGATGTTAGTGCATCACCACCATTTAATCTCGCAACTGCAGCTTTATAGTTTTCAGGATTATTCAAAGCTTCAGAGGATAGGTATATCATTCTTCTGGGTATGGTCCCATTAGTTACATTACCAGTATAGTTAACAGGTATCAATTTAGGGTAATTGGATCTTTTCCAATTTAGCCAGGATTCAATAAAATTGAAATTGGTGCCTGTAGCCACCCAATACTGGGTGTTAATTTGATTAAGGGCTGTTTCCAGGTCAGATTGGGTTAATGGATGCTCATTTACGTAGGCGTTGATGATTTCAGGGGCTATTTTTGCCTGTAGATCCTGTTGTTCCATTGATTGCAATGCACCCCTCAGACCATTTGAATAATGTTCCGCCGCGGTGCCGGGAACATTCCATCCTTTCAGTTTTGCCTCAGCGAGTAAAAACTGTGTTTCGGCATACGTTATGATAAAAATGGGTCCGCCAAGTTTTAGGTATACATCAGTTCTTGGTCGGGAGTATTTACCTAGAGGAGCAAAATCAGCTCCTGAACCTGTTCCTCCAGGATATAAGGGATGTTTGCTGATATCGGTATTTCCTCCAAGCAGATCATATCCGTTAGGCAGTCCAATTTGAACTGATGCCTCTGTATTTCCTGAAAGTGTTTGATTTATATTTTTTGCAAGACCATCCTGAGGTATTTCAGCGATGACGGCCAATCTTGGATCGCCAGTATCTCTTAGATAATCAATTAAGGTTTTGCTCCATTTTACTTCAATATAATCTGAAAACACACGTAATGCAACTGAAGAGCTATTTTGGCTACCCGAGCTGGTAGCATCAGTCATTAGAATTGCGTTGTCACTTGCGTCAGAAAAAGCATGAGTTGAAGCTTTTTCAACCCAGAGTCGCGCGATATCTGGTCGAACTTTGCTCAATCTCATCGCTACCCGTACCATTAAAGCATAGCCAAACTTCTTCCATTTGTTAATGTCTCCATTGTAAAACAGATCTGCAGTTGGCCCGGGTTTATCAGGATTCAAATTGTCAATGGCTTTTTCAAGGTCTAATAACATGGAATTGTAGATGTCCTCCTGTTTATCATATAAAGGATATTTAATACCTTGCCTGGCTTTTGCGGCTTCATTATAAGGTACATCTCCATAAGTATCCGTGATTCTTTGCAAAATTAGTACGAACATGATGTCACCAATATTGATCAGATTTGAATATTTATCAGCATTTTTTTCAGTTGCTAGTCGCTGCATTTCTCTTATTGTGGAGGCCTCTGCATAGCCCTCTTCAAAAATCCTTCCTTGATAATCGGTAAAGCTCGCCACATTTATATATTTATCCCCATTATTATAATAGTAATAAGTAGATGCGAGTAACTGCGTCATTGTGCTTTGATAAAGCAACTGATAATAACCTTTATTTGCGAACTTTAATTGTGCTGTTGAAAGTAGACCATTAGGGTCATAGTTTGAAGCATTGGATTTTGTCGGATCTGTATTTATTTTATCCAACTTCTCTTTACTGCAGCTAAACATAATGATCATTATTAAAACCAATGGAAGAATAATTACTTTTTTCATAGCATACAGTTATTTAAACTTCAGATTTAGGTTTATACCAAACGTTCTTGTTGCAGGTAATGATGCGCCCTCTATTCCTGCATAAGCAAGGCTGGGAGAGAACTGAGATTCGGGGTCTATATTTTTAGTATACTTCAAAATAGTTAATAGATTCCTTCCTATTAAATCTATTGATACATTTTTAAAAGGCGTTTTATTTAATATTTTGGACGAGAATGTGTAGCCAAGCACAACTTGTCTTAGTTTTATAAAACTGCCGTTTAAAACAGCGAGTGCGGAGATGTTTGTAGCCAACGCCGGGTAGTAGTTATAGGCAGGAACATTTATGGTATTTGTTTCTCCATTTTCATACACACCGTTGGCAACTATACCTGTTTCACGACCAATAAGGGTTGCCTTATTAAGGCCCAGAACGTAGGAGTAGGTTTCTGTAGCCGACAGGATTTTGTTTCCAAATTTATAATCGATTAGAAAGCTTAAACTGAAGCTTTTATATTGGAAGTTATTACTGAAACCTCCGTAGTAAGATGGAAGAACACTGCCCATTGGTTTCATATCCCCTCGTTTCGGAATTCCATCTGTACCGATGATCATGTTCCCATTCTTGTCGCGCTGATAATCATAAGCCATGATCTGGGTGATAGACTTGCCAACAACAAGGGCTGTACTTGCGTTTAATGGACGATAGGTGCCCCCAAACGCATAGCTGCTGATACCATCTATTGATATCAATAAGTTATTTATGTGACTGGCATTGATTCCTGCCTTCCAACTAAAATTCTTATTGGTTATCAAATTGGTTTGTATAGAAGTTTCGATACCTGTATTACGGGTTTTGCCTAAATTTACATAAGCGGATGTGAATCCTGTGGTTACAGATTGCCCGGCGTTAATAATTTCCTTATTGGTAATCCTGTGGAAATAAGTGAAATCAAGGTCTAATTTGTTTCCGAAAAGTTTTAAATTAATGCCGGTTTCAAATTCATTTAAAGTGAAAGGCTTCAGATTGTAGTTGGGCAGATCCCTGGAAAAATTTCCTAGAGGAACACCGTTTATGGACTTATCTGAAGAATAATAGATCTGTGTGGTATAAGGCACTGCTGGTTCTCCGCTTGTTTGGGCAAAACTTGCTCTTATTTTACCAAAATCCAGACCTTTTATTTTTAAAAAGTTAGAGAATATAAAACTTCCGGAAACGCTTGGCACAAAAATGCCCCTGCTATTGCGTGGAAGCGTAGAGTATACATCGTATCGGCCGGTGGATGATAGGGTAAGATATTTTTTGAAATCCAGGTCAATCGTGTAATACGCCGACTGAGTAACAATTCTTGTTAGGGCATTTTTACTACTAACGGCAGCTAGATTTTCAATCGTGTACAAATAGGGTATAATAAATTGAGTACCAGTTAGCTCATTAGATTTTGTTCTTCTATTACGGAAGCTTGCCCCTGCAGATATGTCTATGTTAAGGTCTTTAGTAATATCTCTGTTTCCCGAAAGAAGAATGTCGGTATTTAATTCTGATGTTTTTGATTGATTTAAAGCGTTTATCCCACCCTGGCCATTTATAGAAAAAGCGGTGCCTGTTGGTACTATACTGATAATATGATCATTGCTAATGTCATAACCAAATCTTCCTTGTAGGAACACCCAGTTGCTCAAATCGTATTTGATAAGCGCCGAGGATATAAATCTGTCACGCGAAGAATTGTCTTCTTTTTTATTGATGGTGAAATATGGATTGGTTTTGTATTCATCCGCATTCCACCTGGTCTCGGCTCCGGTATTTACATCATATCCCGGAGCTAACAACGCTTGATCTGCACTTGTTGCTATGGCAGCGATGCCGTAATTCGCATTGATAGGGCCATCGCTAAGGTAGGATCTGTTTTTGCCGTGTTCGTAAATGTAATTGCCATTTAACGTGAGTGTAAGTTTTCTGGTCAGGTCATACGAGGTAAATAGGTTGGCTGTTTTTCTGTTCAGATCGCTATTCCTTAAAATAGATTGATAATCAAGAACAGAGGCAGATGCGTGATAGCTGCTTTTATCTGATCCGCCATTTAGGGAAATGGTATTTGTAAATGCCGGCGCCGTTCTATAGAATGTTTTTATATTGTCTTTTACCGGTACATAGGGACGGTTTTCTCCATTAATTTGTACGCTTTGCAGTCCATCCATTTTTTCTCCCCAGCTAAGTATACCGGTTGCAATTGCTCCTGCGATGTTTTGCGGCCTTAAATTTTGTAAACCCTGACCATATATGTATTGATAATCGGTATTGTTTACAGGACTGTCAAATGAGAAATTGGAATTGTATTCAACAGAATTACCCGATTTCTTTTTTCCACTTTTAATGGTAATTATGATCACACCATTTGCGGCACGTGCACCATATAAAGCAGAAGCGGAAGATCCTTTTAATACGGTAATCGTCTCTACGTCATCGGGGTTGATGTTACTGATTCCATCCCCATAATCTACACCTCCATATTCATTTGCACTCCCACGCTGAGTATTATCTATAGGTATACCATTAATAATAAAAAGAGGCGGCCCGGCATCCTTGCTTGCGGTACCTCTTAGCAGTATTCTGGCAGACGAGCCCGGCCCTCCATTCACACCACTCACATTTAGCCCTGCTACCAGTCCCTCTAATGCCATAGCAAGGTTCGATTCCCTCGCCTTTGTTAATGAAGAACCATCAATAGTTGAAACTGAATAACCTATCTTTCTGTTCTCTTTTTTAATATTTAAGGCTGTTACGATAACTTCATCCAGTAGCTTAACGGAATCAATGCCTTGATCTTCATTTGATCTCGGTTTTATAACAATAAGGTTATTGGAAAGTAGTTTATAGTTATAATTAGTGCTACTAAGGATCTGGTCAAGTACTTTGAACGTTTCCTCGTTCTTTATATTGATGGTAATTTTCTTATCAGGAATTTTACGTTCACTAAATACAAACCGATAAAAAGTCTGATTTTGTATTTCATTGATAACTTGATCAAAACTTGCCGATTCGAGCTTTAATGTCACTTTCGTTTGCGAATGGACATTAATTGCTGTCATAAGGAAGCAGAAAATCAATACGTGCCGCATCGTCTTCATCATAAGCTTCGTACTCGGGTCTAGGTGGTGATTTGGTTTGAGGGATTTTAATAAATATATATAATATTCCCGTCTTTTTTATAGCTGAAATCTTCTATATATCTCAAAGCATTTAATAGTTCATCTATGCTTTCTTTCTCAAACTTTCCCGTGAAAGTATAATCTTTCTTTTTCTCATCATTAAACCTGATTTCAACGCCATATTTTCTTTCCGCATCCCGGGCAATAGAAACGAATGTTTGATTTTTGAATGCCAGTCTGTCGTTTAACCAGGAGGTTTCCATGATGTTGTTGTTGCTGCTATCCATTGAATTATAATAAGTCAAAGGAGTTATGGTATAATTAACACTGTTTTTGTCAGCAATGGTAAACTTCTGGTTTGGTTTTAATATGATCTTTTCAGCAGGTTTATTGTTCAATGTGACCTGAATAAGCCCTCTTACCAAAGTTGTTTCAATAAATGAATCATCCTCATAAACTTTTACATCAAAAGCAGTTCCCAGTACCTTTATCCTCATATGTTTGGTATGGATAATAAAAGGATGATCAGGGTCTTTCTTAACATCAAAAAAAGCTTCACCATTCAGATATACTTCCCTGGTTTTTCCGCTAAAGGATGCTGGATATTTTAATTGACTTTTAGCGTTTAAGTTTATCTCAGTACCATCTTCAAGTATAATTTTTGATTTATCCCGGCTAGGGGTTTGCAAAACTTTCCATTCAGTAGTATCGTTTTTACCGGCAGGATTATCTGGAATAAAGAAATGATATGCCGCAAAAGAACAGGTGCAAAATGCAATAACAGCTGCAATCCTGTACCAACTGACAAAGTTTCTTTTTATCGGTTTTTCAATATTTTGAATAGGTTTAGGCTCCGGAATAGTTATTTGTTGCTTAATCTTTTCAAAAACTGCATCAATATTGTTAGCGCCTGATTTTTCGTCATTAAAATAACCGGTTAGATTTTCGTACTCATTCCTATGGACGGTACTTTTTGAAAGCAGTTCTTTAAGCTCAATAAGCTCTTTGGGTGAAATTTCACCGGCCAATCTTTTGCCCAATAACTCCGTAAATCTTTGATCAGTCATTTGTGTTTTTTGTTGTGTTATTATATAGTACTCTTTTTACTTAAAAATGCCTACAATGCGCTAAAAAATAGTTTGTTATACTTATTAAAAAAATAAGACTTATAATTTTTCCGCTAATATTTTGTTTATCATTATTACCACATAGATCCTTAGCTTCTTTATAGGAAAGCAGTGTAATCCTTAGTTTATCAATAGCCCTAAAAAGTTGTGTTTGCACTGTTCTTGGAGATATATCTAGAATTTCAGCTACCTCTTTATATCTCATTCCATTTTCTTTAATCAACCTAAAAACCATTTTTGCCTGCAAGGGAAGCTTTTCAATTGCACTATCTAATTTAATATGTAATTCTTTACGTTCTAATTCTTTCTCAGGATTGTTGTTGTCTGAGAATGGATACTCGCCCGACAATTCTAATTCAGTTATATGGATTCCTGAATGCTTTTTTAGATGTTTTAATGATTGATTTCTAACAGCAACAAATAGATATGTTTCCGGATTAATTACATGCAGGTTTCCTTTCCTGTTCTCCCAACACTTTACAAATATTTCTGAAATAATATCTTCTGCAACCTCCTTTTGAGTCACATAGTAACAGCAAAATTTAAAAAGTTTATTGAATAGCGCATAGTATAAAGCCTCAAAGGATTTAACATCGTCTTCAATGGACATTCTGATCCACAGACTGGATAAGTCGGGCTTTACTGTTTTCAATTGCTAAATAGATTGGTTTTTTTCCAATGCAATGTAGTGAATAAAAATAATTTCAAAAAAAATGAATTCCTTGTAGGCAATTTCTTTCTGAAATAGATCCCTTCTCTAAATACGTTGGCTAACCAAGCTCATTTACAATAACCATTTGTAAATAACCGACTGTATTAATAAAAATTATTAAACTAAACTAAACAAATGTATGAAAATGAGGAAAGTTCATTCCACAACCAGTGCCCTAGAAATCACATTTTCTAGCACCACCAAAGGCTTGCGGAAGCTAGTGCTCCTAGCAGTTGCTGCGCTTGGCTTACAGAATACCGCTAAGGCTGAGGGTATTGTAATAAACAAAAGTCTATTTCCAAATCTCTCCAAGGTGGTAAAACACTCCATTAATGTTAGTGAGATGGTTGCTAAAACGGTAACCGGATTGGTAGTCGACGATGCCGGATTGCCACTTCCTGGTGCAACTGTTGCCGCAAAAGGTACCAATGCGATAACAGTTACCGGCGCTGATGGGAAGTTTACCTTAACTGTTCCTGATAATGCCACCATACTGGTCGTTTCCTATATCGGCATGGAATCCCAGGAAGTAAACATCAGCAATTTAACCAATGTAACTATAAAGTTAAAACCTTCAGGTGATGCAAGCCTAACAGAGGTAGTCGTTACCGCTTTAGGTGTAAAACGTGAGAAAAGAGCACTTACCTTCGCGGCACAGCAACTTGCAGGCACAGAACTTACAAAAGCTGGAAGTCCCAATTTCATGGAGGCTTTAAGTGGTAAAGCTGCTGGTGTTGATATCGGCATCAGTAACTCCGGTGTTGGAGGTTCAACAAAAACAGTATTAAGGGGCTCAAAATCAATTGCCGGAAATAGTGAAGCACTTTTTGTAATTGATGGGGTGCCTGTAGTAAATAACAAAGGCGGGCAGCCGGGTTCCTATGGTGGAACAGATGGTGGCGATGGTCTTTCTGCACTAAATCAAGATGATTTTGAATCGGTTACTATTTTAAGAGGGGCCAATGGTGCTATTTTATATGGTAGCCAGGGAGCTAACGGCGTAATTTTAATCAACACCAAGAAAGGTCAGGACGGCAAAATTGCTATCGCTTTAAATTCTACAATAAATTTTAGCAATGCGGCAACATTACCTGAGTTTCAATTTGATTACGGTGCAATAGGTGGCAGCGATTACAGTTGGTCCAAAACAAAGGGGGACTACCAGCGTAACTATATTGATGATTTTTTTCAGACAGGTGTAAATACCATTAATTCCCTATCAGTATCTGGTGGCAATGAAAGAACAACGACCTATTTTTCCTATGGAAATAATAACGCATCGGGCATTGTGCCAACCAGCACTTACAATAAGCATAATGTTACTTTAAGCCAGGAAACAAAATTATTTGATGATAAGGTTACCTTGAGTGGAAATGTGAGGTTCTCCAACGAAAAGTCAAAAAATCGTCCTGGCGCCGGTTATTACAATAATCCGTTAACGGGGTTGTATTTATTTGCCCGTGAAAGAGATTTTGCCGATTACAAAACCAATTATCAAGTTTTTAATACTGAACGAAATCTGTATAAACAAAACTGGTATTCTACTGAAGAAAAACAAAACAACCCATATTGGGAACTATATAATGACCCAAAACTTTCCACTAGTAACAGAGTAATTGCTTCAGCAAAAGCTTCATACGCATTTCTACCACATTTTAAATTTGATGTACGTGGAAACATTGATTATAATGACAGATTATTAGACTATCGTTATGCTGCAGGAGGTAACTCAGTAAGCGTAAGTTCTAACGGAACATGGAATTACACCAAGTATAATGACAAGGCCTTATATGGTGATGCCATCTTAAGCTATGACAACACTTTTGGTAAATTCAGCTTGAATGGCGTTGTGGGAGGAAGTATACAGGATTATACGTTTAATGATGGGATGACTTTTGCCAACGGCACAACACCGCTCCAGTACCCGAACTTTTTCAGTTTCGCAAACCTGCCTTATAATCTGGTTATCAATCAGACCTACAGCAGAGTTCAGAAACAGGGCTTATTTGCCAATGCCTCTCTAGGGTTCAAAGATATGCTCTATGTAGATCTGGCAGGACGCAATGACTATGCTTCTACACTGGCAACTACTGGCAACGATTCCTATTTTTATTATTCGGCAGGTGTGTCCGCTATAATCAGCCAGATGGTAACCATGCCCACAGAAATCAATTTCTTAAAACTAAGGGCATCAACCTCGCAGGTAGGAAATGAGGTGCCATATAATATCGTAAACCCAGGTAATGTTATCGGTGGTGCAGGTGGACCGAACGGCATAGGAGGGATTACCAGAAATACACAGACCCCTTTTGCGACATTGGTGCCTGAAAAGATAATCAGTAATGAGATTGGCCTGGAAAGCCGTTTTTTAAACGATAGACTAACTCTTGATTTTACCTATTATAAAAACACAAGTACCAACCAATTTTTATCTTTGCCAGCCCCTTCGGGTTCCGGTTACACCTTTTACTATGTGAATGCAGGTAAGGTGACCAACCAGGGTTTTGAGTTAACGTTAGGTGGAGACCCAATAAAAAACGAAAACTTCCGGTGGAACACCTCCGTTAACCTATCGCAGAACAAAAACAAAATTGTAGAATTAATTGCCGATAATCCCGGTTATCAGGTAGGTAGCGATAGTGAAGGTTTTAATTCAATAATCAAAGCTGGCGGGTCATTTAACGACTTATACATTTTCAAATTTGCACGAAATGCTTCAGGGCAGATTATATTAGATGATGCTGGAAAACCAAGTAAGGCTGCAACTCAGGAATATGTTGGAAATTTAAATCCAAAGTTGATAACCGGCTGGAATAACACATTTACATATAAAAACTTGAGTTTAAGTACCTTGGTAACGGCTAAGTTCGGCGGTGTTGCTTTCTCTAAAACTGAAGCTTTTCTGGATTCTTACGGAGTAAGTAAAAGGACCGGCGAAGCACGAGATGCAGGAAGTATTCCGATTAATGCCATAATGGGTACTACCCCTCAAAGCTCAATTGACCCTGCGTTGTACTATTCAACAATCGGTGATAGAAATGGGATTATGGAGCCTTATGTATTCTCCCGCACCAATGTCCGCTTGGCCCAGGTATCTTTAGCCTATAATTTGCCAATTAAAGGTTCGGCTATTAAATCAGCTTCCATTTCATTAATTGGGCGCAACCTGTTTTTCTTCTATAAAAAATCACCTTTCGATCCGGAGCAGGCGATGAGTACCAACAATAGCATGCAGGCCAATGATATTTTTGCTGTACCTGGTACACGTTCTTACGGGCTAAATCTTAAGTTAAACTTTTAATGTCTTAAAATAATGAAAAAAATATGTTTAATGGTGTTTGCCTTGATCGTACTCAACTCCTGCACCAAGAATTTCGAAGAGATAAATACAAATCCAAATCAAATAACAGATAAAATGCTGGAGCAGGACTTTAATCTGGTTGGATCTTCCTTCTCGGTTATGTTATTTAACCTGATGGGCCACCAAATTGAAGAAGATCTGTGTTATGATAACTGGATGGGATATATGGGCTCTCCAACGCCTTATGTTGCAGGTGTAAACAATACCACTTACTACCTGCGCTGGATTGATGCCTATTGGAATCGTATATATGGTAGCGTAATGTCTCCATCAAAACAGGTAATACAGCTTGCCGAAGAAAAAGAATTACCATTATTCGGCGATTGGGCAAAATTGGTTAGGATATTAGCCATATCGAAACTAACAGCTATCTATGGTCCGGTGATCTATTCGAATTATGGCACTGCTGGCCTAGGTTCGATCAAATACGACAAGGAGTCTGATCTATATAACAATCTGTTTACGCAGTTAGATCAGATTGAAACAAATTTCAAAGCCAACACATCTTACACTGGATTTACCAAATTCGACCCAAGCTATAAAGGCAACATCGCTTCATGGTTAAAATTACTTAATTCGGTACGTTTCCGTTTAGCAATGCGTTTGGTTAAGGTTAGCCCTATAGTTGCTAAAACAGAAGGAGAAAAAGCCCTGGCTGACCCAGTTGGGTTAATCACTACCAATGCCGAGAATTTCCTTATTTCGTTAAATGGAGAGGTAATGCCTGTTTCGATGATTTCTTTTGACTGGAACGATACCCGTATGGGTGCAACCATGGAATCTTTTATGGTGGGTTTAAAAGATGGACGTATGAATAAATATTTTGCTGAAGTAAGTGATGCCAGTTTAGTTACCGACCATCCTGCATACAAATTTAAAGGTATTCGCAGCGGCGCTTTCATCAATGCCAAAGATGATAGGGTTTCCTATTCTACAGTGAGTACAGATTTCAAATCGGTACAAAACCGAAGAGGGTTTACCGCATCGGAAATCGCTTTTTTGAAAGCCGAAGCGGCATTAAGAGGATGGGCAAATGCAGGAGATGCTAAAACAAACTATGAAAATGGAGTACGCCTCTCTTTTGCCGACTGGGGAGCAGCAGGTGTTGATGCCTATTTGGCTGATGCAACAAGTAAACCAATCAACTATATTGATCCAAAAGACAGTAAAAATAATTTCACAGCACTTTCTACCATTACGATAGCCTGGAATGCTGGTGACGCTAATGAACTGAAACTGGAAAAAATTATCACACAAAAATACTTAGCTACTTTTACCAATACTTTAGAAGCCTGGGTAGATTTTAGAAGGACAGGCTATCCTAAAATTCCGCACGTAGCTAAAAATGATAGTAGTCCGGATTGGGGTGTAATAACAGCCGATCAATGGATAAAACGCCTCGTATTTGTGCCCGCAGAAAGAACCGGTAATGCTGCAGCTGTTGCTGAAGCTGCGACTTTTTTAAGCTCAGGTAAAGACGATATTGCATCACGCTTATGGTGGGATACTACCACTCCGAGTAATTTCTAAACTTTTTCCAACAATAATCCAAAATGGCTGCCTTATGGCGGCCATTTTTGTAACCCGGCTAATTACCAGAAGATCAGGAAATAACGCTCTTGACATAATATTGACAGGTAAAATCCCTTAAAAAAGGGTTATCTGTTGATTTTATGTTACTTTTGTTCATTATACGTTATAAATGGATACTACTTCAAAACTAGCTCTGATTTTAAACGATCCAGATCTGCCTGGGGCACTTAAAGCAATTGCACAAAAGGTACAAAATCAAGAAAGGATTACTTTTGACGAGGGTGTTTATCTTTATGAACATGCCGAACTTGGGTACCTGGGTGCCTTAGCAAATCACATAAGAGAGCAAAAGCACGGTGATAAAACCTATTTTAACCGTAATTTTCATTTAGAGCCGACTAACCTTTGTGTTTACGACTGTAAATTCTGTTCATATTCTCGCTTAATTAAGCAGAAGGAAGAAGGCTGGGCCCTAACGATGGAGGAAATGCTTGATGTGGTTAAAAAGTACGACAACGAACCTGTTACAGAAGTACATATAGTAGGTGGAGTTTTACCTCAATACGATGTTGCTTTTTATTCAGCACTTTTTAGCGCAATAAAAAAACACCGTCCTGAACTTCATGTTAAAGCATTAACACCCGTAGAATATCATTATATATTTAAAAAGGCTAAAATTGACTATGCCACTGGTATGAAATTAATGAAAGAGGCCGGATTAGAGTCAATTCCAGGAGGAGGGGCAGAGATCTTTCATCCTGAGGTAAGAGACCTTATATCTAAAGATAAATGTACCGGCGAACAATGGTTGGCTATACATGAAGAATGGCATAAGCTGGGGATGCGTTCTAACGCAACTATGTTATATGGACATATCGAAAAATATGAACATCGTGTAGATCACATGGAGCAATTACGTCAGTTGCAGGATAAGACAGGTGGTTTCCAGACTTTTATTCCGCTTAAATTCAGAAATCAGCACAACCAGATGAGTAATGTGCCGGAAGTATCTGTAATTGAAGACTTGAGGAATTATGCAATTGCGCGTATTTACATGGATAACTTTGATCACATTAAAGCCTATTGGGCAATGATCAGCAGACAAACTGCTCAACTTTCATTAAACTTTGGGGTAGACGATATAGATGGTACGCTAGATGATACCACTAAGATCTATTCAATGGCCGGCGCCGAAGAGCAAACTCCTGCAATGAGTACACAAGACCTCGTAAATCTCATAAAACAGGTAAAACGTAAACCCATTGAAAGAGATACTTTATATAATGTTGTAACCGATTACACTGATTTCGTTTTTGAGGATGAAGTGAAACCTCAATACTACAAATTACCCGTAATTAACTAATGGATAAGGAAATATACATCATCAGGCATGGTGAAACAGAATTAAATAAACTAGGAATTGTACAGGGCAGGGGAATAAACAGCGATCTTAACGACACCGGACGCAGTCAGGCTGCTGCTTTTTATGCAATGTATAAAAATGTCCCCTTTGAAAAGATTTATACGTCAAAACTAAAGCGTACACATCAAACGGTTCAGGGATTTATTGATGCCGGAATTCCATGGGAACAGGTTGCAGGTTTAGATGAGCTTGCATGGGGCAAGTGGGAAGGAAAGCCTAATGATGATAATGCAATAACAGCGTTTAAAGCTATAGTTACAGCCTGGGACGAAGGCGATTATGACGCACATTTTGAAGGTGGAGAGAGCCCTAACCAGGTTTTAGCCAGACTTAAAGAAGCGGTAGACCTGATCAAATCCAAAAAAGAAGAAAAACTGATCTTGATTTGCATGCATGGTCGTGCAATGCGTTTATTGCTGTGCTTGCTGATGAATAAACCTTTGTCCGAAATGGGAGATTTCCCGCACCAAAATACAACACTTTATAAAGTTGAACTCACTGGCGATAAATTTGACATCGTTGAGTTTAATAATACCGACCATTTAAAATAATTCCTTTGAGTAATATTAAAATATCTGCAGTTTCCTATACAAATACTAAGCCCTTCATTTACGGAATTGAACATTCGGAAATTCTAAATAAGATAGATCTAAGTTTAGATATACCCTCAGATTGTGCTGCTAAGCTAATTAATAACCAAGTTGATATAGGATTAATTCCTGTTGCTGTCATACCGCATGTACCTAATGCTAACATCGTTGCAGATTACTGTATTGGATCAATTGGTGCAGTAAATTCTGTATTTATTTTTAGCGATGTTGATGTTTCAGAAATTAAAACGGTAAGATTAGATAGTCATTCCCGTACCTCAAATAATCTTGCAAAAGTATTGTTGAAATTTTACTGGAAACTGGATGTTGAATTTACTACAGATATCGATGCAAAAACTGATGCAATAGTATTAATAGGCGACAGAACTTTTGGTAAAAAGGCTGATTATGCTTTTGCTTATGATATGGGGCAGCAATGGATGGATTTTACAGGCCTGCCATTTGTTTACGCAGCCTGGGTTGCCAACAAAACTATTCCTCAATCTTTTATTGATGAATTTAATAAAGCACTGGCTTTTGGGTTAGGTCATCGTGCAGAGCTGTTAAAAGGCTTGCCTGCCCGGGATGATTTTGATTTGAATGATTACCTTTTTCATAAACTCGATTTTGATCTTACCGAAAAGAAAAGAGAAGCACTGGATTTATTCCTTTCTTACATTGCCAGGCTTTAAACCTATAAACATTTTTTAAATTTTCAACAAATCATAAAGCCTACACATCAAGATAGTATCTTTACGATTTTGTAAACAGAATCATTTTGGCTAAAGATAATACTAAAGAAACCCCGTTAATGCAACAATACAATGCGATCAAAGCAAAGTATCCCGGAGCATTATTACTATTTAGGGTTGGCGATTTCTATGAAACATTTGGCGAGGATGCGGTTAAAACAGCTCAGATATTAGGTATCGTTCTTACCAGAAGAGGTACAGGGCCAAATGGCGCTTTGGAATTAGCTGGTTTTCCCCATCATTCATTAGATAATTATCTTTCTAAGTTAGTTAGGGCAGGCCAGAGAGTGGCTATTTGCGACCAGCTTGAGGACCCTAAAACAACTAAAACAATTGTTAAAAGAGGGGTTACGGAACTGGTTACACCAGGAGTAGCGTACAATGACAATATATTAAGCCAAAAATCTAACAATTATCTGGCTGCGGTTTATTTCGATAAGAATTCAATAGGTGTCTCTTTTGCTGATATCTCAACGGGTGAGTTTCTGGTTGCACAGGGCGACGCAGAATACATAGATAAGCTTTTGCAAGGCTTTAAACCAAATGAAGTAGTTTTCCAGAAAAGTAAAAGAAAAGAGTTCCTTGAGAATTTTGGCGACAAGTTTTATACTTTCCATTTGGATGACTGGGCATTTACCAACGATTATGCAAATGAGATTTTAACCAAACATTTTGAAGTAGCTTCTTTAAAAGGATTTGGAGTTGATAAACTGCAAACCGGTATTGTAGCTGCTGGAGTAGTGCTTCATTATTTGAACGAAACTGAGCACCGCAATTTAAAGCACATTTCTTCGATCTCTCGTTTAGAAGAAGATAAATATGTATGGTTAGATCGCTTTACCATCAGAAACCTGGAATTGGTTAGTTCTACAAACGATAATGCCATTACACTTTTCGAAGTGCTTGATAAAACATCAACCCCAATGGGTGCTCGTTTGCTGCACAAGTGGATCATAATGCCATTAAAGGAATTAAAACCAATACAGGAACGTTTAGGTGTAGTAGAGTTTCTGATTAAAAAGGAACCGCTTTTAGAAGAGTTCTTGACGCACATTAAACAGATAGGCGATTTAGAAAGGCTGATTTCCAAAGTAGGGTTGCAAAAAGTAGGTCCAAGGGAACTTTGTCAGCTAAAAAAGGCACTGTATCATATAGAATCTGTTAAAAAGATAGCAGAAGAAGTGAAAAACCCTTTCTTATCTGTTCTTGCAGATCAGTTAAATCCATGTTTAACCATCAGAGAAAAACTCGAAAGAGAATTACAGCAAGATCCTCCTGCTGTATTAATCAAAGGGAATGTAATAGCTGAGGGTATCGATGAAGATCTTGACAGGCTTAGGAAAATAGCTTTTGGCGGTAAAGATTACCTTGTTGAAATACAAAAGAGAGAAGCTGCCATCACTGGTATCCCGTCATTAAAAGTAGCCTTTAACAATGTTTTTGGTTATTATCTGGAAGTTACTCATACCCATAAAGACAAGGTGCCTGCAGATTGGATCAGGAAACAAACACTTGTAAATGCAGAAAGATACATTACACCCGAACTAAAGCAATACGAAGAACAGATACTTGGAGCCGAAGAAAAAATTCAGCAGATAGAAATCCGTTTATATAATGAATTGGTGTCTCAGGTTGCTGCATATATTAAGCAGATTCAGTTAAATGCCTTCCAGATAGCTCAATTAGATGTGCTATTATGCTTTGCACAGCTGGCTATTAAAAATCACTATGTTAAGCCCGAAATTACTACAGGTAAAGCATTAGATATCAAAGGTGGCAGGCACCCGGTAATTGAAAAAAGGCTACCTGTAGGTGAGGAGTACATCACCAATGATGTATTTTTAGACAACGATACTCAGCAGATCATCATCATCACCGGTCCCAATATGTCGGGTAAATCGGCCATATTAAGACAAACAGGTCTCATTGTTCTAATGGCCCAAATGGGTTGTTTTGTGCCGGCAAAGGCTGCAAGTATAGGGCTAATAGATAAAATATTTACACGTGTAGGTGCGTCCGATAATCTTTCTTCAGGCGAAAGTACATTCATGGTGGAAATGAATGAAACTGCAAGTATCCTAAACAATATATCGGATAACAGTCTTATTCTGCTAGATGAAATTGGTAGGGGAACAAGTACTTACGATGGTATTTCTATTGCATGGGCAATCGCAGAGTTTCTGCACACGCATCCAACGGCGCGACCAAAAACATTGTTTGCTACCCATTATCATGAGTTAAATGAACTTGCCAACACAATGAGCCGCGTTAAAAACTTTAATGTATCTATTAAAGAGGTCTCAAATAAGGTGATCTTCCTGCGTAAACTAGTGCCCGGTGGAAGCGAACACAGTTTTGGTATACATGTTGCTAAAATGGCCGGTATGCCTCCTAAACTGATCAATAGGGCAAATGAGATCCTTAAAAAACTTGAAATAGACAGAACCGAAGGGCAAAGCATTAAAGATAGCATTAAGAAGGTTCAAAATCAGGCCTATCAGTTGCAGATGTTTGCTATTGATGATCCCGTTTTAGTGAAGATAAGAGATACACTTAACAACCTGGATGTAAATATACTTACTCCGGTTGAAGCGCTTTTAAAGCTCGATGAAATACAACGAATAATAAAACAATAAAGGCTATGATGATTTTGAATACGCAGAAAAACAATGTTAAAGCTGTACTATTTGTACTTATGTTAATCGTGTTGTCTTCCTGCGGTTCAAGAAAAGCAAGTGTAAAACCTAACCCAAATTCAGCATCTAAGATTGCTTATGCTATGTCTCATTTAAAAAGCAAGCAATTGTATCGCTTTATTAACGATTGGACAGGGGTAAGGTACCGTTTGGGCGGATTAGATAAACGTGGTATTGATTGTTCAGGTTTTGCTTTCTTATTGCAAAAAGACATTTATGGGAATAGCTTACCTCGGAGGTCCCGCGATCAGGCCGAAACAATCAAAGAAAAAAGCATTAGTCAGTTAAAAGAAGGAGATCTTATCTTTTTCTCTTTTGGCGGTGGTGCTGTAGATCATGTTGGAATATATCTTAACGACACTTATTTTGTTCATGCATCTACAACCCGTGGGGTAGTGGTCGACGATTTAACCCTTCCTGCTTACCAAAAAACAATGGTTAAAGCAGGTTCTTTTAGAAACTAAACTATGTCAGAACATAAACAAGATTCCTTTTGGAATAAGTACAAACGCTTTGCTACAACCGAAATTCTGATGTACCTAATCATGATTATCGGAATAGCCCTTGGAATTATATTTCTAAGTTAATTCGTTTTAAAAATCACCTTACTATTATCTGAACTACTTACGTCACTAAAAAAGCGCATAAAGCTTTCGTATTTGTCAGCGGGGTACGTCCCATTATTCAAAACAAATTTTCTGTTATATATCAGCTTTTTACCCTCCATTGTAACCTTTACAGCATAGCTGCCAAATGGCGATTTAATTTCCCTGTCATTAGGTTTAGCTTCAATACTATATCCTTCGGGAAGGTTATATATTATCTCATCTTCATCTGTAAAGCCCCTGTTCACATATACAGGTAATGTTCTGTTTCTAACTTCTGGAATGGAGTTGGTTTTGTTGAACGCATTAAGTACCATATAGATCCTGTCATTTGTACGGGGTGCATACCTCTGAATAGTTAGATCTAAGGACTCTGAGGTTACAGGATTGCTATCCTTTCTTTGAGCAAGTTTAAGATTGTTAAAATCAATATTGTCAATATCATACTCTTCTTTTAGCAATTTTAACTGCTCAGATGAAGGCTTACTAATGATACGACGATAATTATCATACTGGGAGCCACTAAAGTCGGTGTGCAACTTGCCATTAACATTACCATCCTTATCTAAATTAAGCTCTGCCTTACGTTTTAGCAGGCTTGCAGCAGTAGTTAAGGCTGGTGTTTTTAGTAATTTACCACCTTCTTCTGTACAGGCCAATACAACACGGTCGTCGGTAAAACTTCCTAAATATCCAAACGGACTATCCTGACTGGTACATTCTAACCAGGTGGTATCACTTTTAAGTGGTACACATAAAATAATATGATTTCCCTGATCCATGCTTGCAAAATCGGCATCCATACTCTTTTTATAACTATCGCCATATACCACGCAATAAAGACTGTTTATACCTACAGCTTTTAATAAACTTTGTGTGTAATTTACCAGCGCTTTACAATCGCCATAAGAAACACGGTGCACTTCTGTTGCTTCAAAAGGTTGGAATCCGCCTATACCAATCTGCACACTAATGTATCTTGTTTTCTTCTGCACGTATTCATAGATCTTTTTTGCCTTCTCTTTATCACTGTCTAATCCTTTTACCAGGTTGTTCATCTCCTGAATAATATCTGGCGAAAGTGTTTGTCTTGTTTTTACGAGGTCATCATAAACCCACTTTCCTAACTCCTGCCAGTTGCTATAGCTTCCTTTATGACCATAATAAGTAAACTGTTCGGGTGCTATTTTCACATAGGTAAGATAATTGTCAGGATCAGGAGCATAAGGTTCACGCTTAATCGCACTTAGGTTAGTTACCTTCCATGTCCTACTAATAACCTTATCTGATTTTACTACCTCTGCATTCCCTTTGTAGTTGTATTCTTTTATACGGATTTTATCATCGGGCTTGGAGATGAAAGTGTAACTGGTTTTCTCTACAGAAACATCAGAATAGGGTGTTGCATACCAATCAGGGATGATCAGGTTTTGTTTAAACCTGATTTCATATTCGTAAGATATCGTGTAAGGATAAGTTAAAACATTAGGATTATACCTCTTAATCCGGGCATCTTCAAATAAAGAAAAATCACTAACAGCACTTTCATCCAGAAAGTTGCTTAAGGAAAACTTTCCGGCTGGTTTTCCAAAAGAATCCATAATAATTCCCTTTACACCTTTAATGGAGGTAGCCTTGTTGTAAAAGAGCGCTAAAGCTGCTACCTGGTCTCCGTTCTTATTCAGAACGGTAATGGCTTTTTTCACATTAAGGATAACATTCTCTGGAGCACGCATATCTACGGTAGTCTCCATGTTTCTGACTACGGCATTAGCACGACTTTTTAATGCAGAAGGAATGTTTTCTACATTATAATCTGGTTGCTCCTGAGCGTATCCCTTAAAGGCAACAGCAATAAAAATCAGAAGTAATAATCTCTTCAGCATTTACTTGGTTTTTTTAAATACAATATCAGTTTTTTGCGATTGTATAATACGGCTATAAAATTCTTTCAATGACAAGTAATCCTCAGATTCGTAAATAGGTTTATTGAATTGAAGCATCTCATTGAAAACAAAAGAATCGTCTTGCATTGATGTTGAGGCAAGATATTTCCCGCCATTTTCTGTCAGCGCCATCGACATATCTTTCGGTTTATCAATTACAGAAATATTAGCAGGAAGTTTAATGATCATGGTGATCCTTTCTTCGCTTGCCGCCCCCATATCAACAGGATAAGTCCTTTCATTTAAATTGAATGGGTTTTTAGTAATACGATTAATAAAGAATGGATTAAAGTATGATTGATCGGCATTTAAATTGTCAAAGACCTTCATTTCAATCTCATAGTCTTCTACCAGCGTGTTGTCCAGGCTATCTACATTTTCTATTGAATGTTTTAATATGTTTATTCCGGGCATTTGTTCGTCTAACTTTTCTACATACTCATCTACAGAGTTGGCTGCTACAATGCGCTGGCGTTTTTTAAGTGCAGCATACCCTAATGAGTAAGTAGTTAGTTTGCCCTTTAGTTTTCCATCTGCAGTTAATTCCGCATTAAGGACATACTTTGTAGACTCTTTTTGACTGGCTTTTAAATCGTACCAGTAAGATGGTTTCTTTAAATTAATAACCCTGCCATTTCCATTTATACAATGTAATGGAAGCAGGCCGAATGGTAACAGGGGTTCTGTTGCATCCAGTAAATAGCTTTTATCGCCAATATTAACCTTTGCAACCACATAATTAAAATCGCTGATCACCGGATAAAGGTTGTTAACTACCCCATTTGCCCTGGTTGATAATATTACGGCTTCAGCATCCAGATCTGCGGCGCTTAAAGCAGCAATTAATGCTAAATTTATATCTCCGGTATTTCCAGAGTGCTTTTCAAGAGCGGTTTTAATGTTATTCTCACTGTAAATACCAATGAAACCATTCATTTTTATATTCTTCCTAATGTAATTATAAATGGCTTTTGCCTTGCTTAAATCATCGCTGGCTTTGCCCAATATTTGAGGCATCAGCTCTTTAAAAACATCTTTTCGCTTCATTTGAGTGCCAAATGATTTGTCTGAATTTAATTCATAATCAACATCTTTCCAGGTCTTAGTGATGCTTTTTTTGCCACCATTAAGCATAACATAGTCAGAAAGCTCATAGTAAATGGCCGATCTGAAGTTACTTGGGGCAGTCATATAATCCTCTTCAATCAATGCCGGAACGTCCTTCATAATATAGGTCATTTTTGAACAGTCAATCTTATTTCCTGCAATCATTAAACATTCCTTCTTTATTTCTGCATTCTGCTTGGTAAGTTTCTGCGCCCCTCTTAACGAAACATTGTAATTATAGATAGCAGGGATATTGGCTATATATTCGCTGTGTAACTTTGGGATGTCTGATTGAAATTCCCATGTTTTAAAGTTGAAGATATAAGGCGAATGCAGTCGGTAGCTATATTCAATAATGCTTCCATCCATTAAGTTGGGCATCGTAAATTTTGTTAGCGAAACGTATTTGTTCTTTTTCTCATTGAATACTTGTTTCTTATCCAGCTCAGTTTTAACCAGCTGACCATTTACAATATTTATCGTAGTGGCTTTTAGTTCTTTAATTTCATCTTCATCATCCCGATATATCCTCAATGGAATTACAATATTTCCATGGTTAAAACCTTCTTTATTAAATATTTTAATGCGTACATGATATTCAAAATCAATGTAGGTTTTACCGGTTGCATTATCCAGCTGTACGGCTGTAGTGCCAAATTCTCTGATAACCATAGCATTAGCATTGCTATCTAGTTGCGTGTTTTTTAATTCAATATCACTTCCTGTAATTCTTGCATACTCAAAATCCTGAGCATAAGAATGACTAATCGAAAAAAACGATAAAAGAAGCGCAATGGAAAAAAGTTTCATAATGGAGCGATATTATATAGCAGTATTGATACAGCAAAGGAAATAAAAATATACATTAAAACCATTTGTTTCAGAATTTAATGCATTATCAAATAAGTTAAGGTTTAATGGATGATTTTTACGACTTTTGAAGAGCTACAAAATGTTAGAAATGAAATTATATTTAAATCGTCCGCTTGCTTTTTTTGATTTAGAAACTACCGGAGTTAATGTTGGTGCCGATCGTATCGTAGAAATTGCCATACTAAAAGCCATGCCTGATGGTTCGGAAGTAATTAAAACGCTACGTATTAATCCAGAAATGCCTATTCCTCTGCAATCATCTTTAATTCATGGAATTTATGATAAGGATATTGCAAACGAGCCAACATTTAAAGATGTAGCACAAGAACTTTCTGATTTTATTGGAGATGCTGATTTAGCAGGATATAACTCAAACAGATTTGATATTCCTGTATTGCTTGAAGAGTTTCTAAGGGCAGGAGTGGATTTTGATATGTCCGACAGGAAGTTTGTAGATGTTCAGAATATATTCCATCAAATGGAGCAACGTACCTTACGTGCCGCCTATAAATTCTACTGTGATAAAGATATTGTAAATGCGCATTCTGCAGAAGCAGATATCACTGCCACTTATCATGTCTTATTGGCTCAAATTGAGCGCTATAAGGACACAGAATTCGAGGATAAACAAGGTAACATATCCAAACCGGTTCAGAACAGTGTTGATGCCCTTCATACTTTTACAAATATGAATAAACCTGTGGATTTTGCAGGCCGAATGGTTTTTAATGAAGATAATGAAGAGATTTTCAATTTCGGAAAGCACAAGGGCAAAACTGTAGAGCAGGTTTTTGATACTGAACCTAGTTACTATGCCTGGATGAAACAAGGTGATTTTCCTTTATATACAAAGAAAAAGCTTGGTGAAATTTGGGATAGATGGAATAAAAAGAAGGAAAAGCTTAAACTTGAGAAACAGCAACAACAAGGGCAACAGTCGCAGGCTCCTAAGCAGGCACAACCGCATGTAGCAAATAAGCCTAACCCAAACCAGGCAAAGCCGGCATTTAAGCCTCAGCCTAAAAAGGAAAAACCCGCAGTTGATGTGACTAACGATATGTTGGAACAGCTAAAAATGAAGTTCGGGAAATAGAAAAAACTGCCTGAATTAATTATCAGGCAGTTTTTTTATGAAATCTATATTCCTGGTAAGTCCTTTGAATTTAGTCCTTTTAACCGCCGAGTTCTTAAATATATTTTTAAATACATCTTCAGTAATGTCGAGCCAGTCTTCCCGTTTCATGTTTAACAGGTTTTCTTTAGGCTGAAACTTCGGCTCAGAGTGAGGTACGGAAAATCTGTTCCAGGGGCATACGTCCTGACAAATATCACATCCGAACATCCAGTTCTCCATCTTATCATTAAAAGTATTAGGGATTTCATCCCTTAACTCTATCGTTAAATAAGAAATACACTTCTTTGCATCAATAATAAAGGGAGATAATATTGCATCGGTAGGACAGGCGTCTATACATTTGGTACATGTTCCGCAATGGTCGGTCTCAAAAGCATTATCATATTCCAGGTCTAAGTCTACAATAAGTTCGGCCAGAAAGAAGAATGAACCACTTTTTTTACTGATCAGGTTACTGTTTTTTCCGATCCATCCAATGCCTGCACGTTTTGCCCATGCGCGATCCAGAACAGGGGCGGAATCTACAAAAGCGCGCCCATTAACCTCGCCAATCTCTTCTGAAATGAAATTGAGCAATTGAAACAGCTTGTCTTTAATTACCAGATGGTAATCTGTACCATAAGCATACTTGGATATTTTTGGTGCATCAGGATCACTCTGTTGCTCTTCCGGGAAATAGTTTAGTGTTAGCGATATTACGGATTTTGAATCGTCAACCAATAATCTTGGGTCCAGGCGTTTATCAAAATGATTCTCCATGTAGGCCATTTCTCCATGGTAATTGTTATTCAGCCATTTCTCGAGCCTTGGCGCTTCCTCTTCAAGAAATTCAGCTTTGGCAATACCGCATTGCATGAAGCCTAAGCGAATGGCTTCATCCTTAATCATTTTGCTGTATTTTGCAGAATTACTGTTCATGAAATGCAAAGATAATCTTTGCTTATCAAACCTTTAAGTTCTTTAATTGTTTATTAAGTAACTAAAACTTAATATTATGGATAATGCAGATGTTAAACATTCAGAGGATCCACTAAAACCTCATAAGCCAATTGAGACGAACTACTCAAAGCATCAGGATGATCCGGGACCTTCACGTCAGGCTGTAGACGAATACGATAAAAACGGGGCTGCCCCAGTATTAAAATGGATAATTCCCATTCTTGTTGTTGCTTTGTTAATCTATTGGCTGTTTTTTAAAGGCTAATGAAGTATAATGATCAGAATAATTTACCTGTTTGGCCAGGAAAATTTCTTTTCAAATGCTTGTATGCTGCTTCAGTTGCTTCACGGCCACGAGAGGTACGCATTAAAAACCCTTCTTGTATCAGAAAAGGTTCATAAACTTCCTCAATGGTTCCTTCATCATCCCCAACTGCGGTAGCAATCGTTTTTAAGCCAACAGGCCCACCTTTAAATTTATCTATAATGGTGGTAAGAATTTTATTGTCCATTTCGTCCAAACCATGCTCATCAACATTTAGGGCATTAAGTGCATAGCGAGCAATCTCAGTATCGATCTTTCCGTTGCCTTTAATCTGGGCAAAATCCCGTGTCCGTCTCAATAATGCGTTGGCAATACGAGGTGTACCACGGCTTCTGCGTGCTATTTCGTAAGCACCTTCCTCAGTAATTGGTGTTTTTAGAATATCAGATGATCTTAAAACTATGGTTGTAAGTAACTTTGCGTCGTAATAAGCCAATCTGGAATTAATTCCAAACCTCGCCCTTAAAGGTGCAGTTAGCAAACCAGAACGGGTAGTTGCACCTACTAAGGTAAAAGGATTCAGACTGATTTGAACTGAACGGGCATTGGGTCCGCTTTCCAGCATGATATCAATCTTATAGTCTTCCATTGCAGAGTATAAATACTCTTCAACTAGTGGACTCAATCTGTGAATCTCATCAATAAATAGGATGTCGCCAGTATCCAGATTTGTAAGTAGCCCTGCCAGATCACCAGGTTTATCCAAAACAGGTCCCGACGTTATTTTAATGCCTACACCCATCTCATTTGCAATGATGTGAGAAAGTGTTGTTTTACCTAAACCCGGGGGGCCGTGTAATAAAACATGGTCTAATGGTTCTCCTCTTAACTTTGCAGCTTTTACAAAGATTTTGAGGTTTTCCATAATTTTCTCTTGTCCTGTAAAGTCCTCAAAAACTTGCGGACGCAGCACTTTCTCTATATCACGTTCAATAGGAGATAGGCTTTCAGAAGAAGGATCAAGATTTTCGTTCATTTATTTTTAATATAGTATTTAGTACTTAGTATTTAGTACTTAGACATGGTGTTAAACATCCAAAAATACATTTAAAATCAGATATATTAAATTCTATTCTGTAGCTTTCCTTTAATCTAAATACTAAGTACTACCTACTAAATACTAACTATATACTAAACTTGGCGGCAACTTTGGCTTCTTTAACACCTTCAGAATAGTTATAGAAGCCCTCACCAGATTTAATCCCTTTGTTACCAGCAGTAACCATGTTTATTAATAAAGGACATGGAGCATACTTAGGATTCCCAAATCCGTCATGCAGTACGCGTAATATAGCCAGGCAAACATCCAGTCCTATAAAATCGGCAAGTTGCAATGGCCCCATCGGATGCGCCATTCCTAACTTCATCACCGTATCAATCTCTTCAACTCCTGCAACGTTTTCATAAAGTGTATATATAGCCTCATTTATCATGGGCATTAATATTCTATTGGCAACAAAACCCGGGTAGTCATTTACTTCAACAGGTGCCTTTTCAAGCTTTTTGGAAAGATCCATTATTGTAGCAGTAGTTTCATTACTTGTTGCGTAACCGCGAATCACCTCAACCAGTTTCATCACTGGTACAGGATTCATAAAATGCATTCCAATAACTTTGGCGCCCCTATTGGTAACAGATGCTATTTTGGTAATGGAAATAGAAGAAGTGTTACTTGCTAAAATAGCCTCCGGCTTAGCAAAAGCATCCAGATCTTTAAATATTTTTAGTTTTAGGTCAAGGTTTTCCGTGGCAGCTTCAACAATAAAATCTGCATTTGCAACACCCAATTGCATATCGGTTAATACGGTTATGTTTTTGATCGTTTCGGCCTTTTGTACTTCTGTTATTGTGCCTTTGGTAACCTGACGATCAAGGTTTTTGCCAATTGTATTGATTGCCTTTTCAAGCGCATCCTTGTTAATGTCAATCAGGTTTACCTGATATCCGAATTGTGCAAAAACATGCGCAATCCCATTGCCCATAGTACCTGAGCCTATTACTGAGATGTTTTTCATTTAAGTTTTTTTACGGAGCTAATCTATTGATAATCCACGAACCTTCCACCAAATCGTAAACAATCCTGTCATGCAGCCTGCTTGGTCTGCCTTGCCAGAATTCTATATAAGTAGGCTCCACTAAATAACCACCCCAATGTAACGGACGTGGGATTTCCTGATCAGCATATTGGGTAGTAAGTTGCTCAACTTTACGCTCTAGCGATTCCCTGTCGCTAATTACTTTACTCTGAGGAGATGCCATTGCTCCAATTTGACTACCTATTGGACGCGAGTGAAAATACTCGGAAGAAGTCTCCTCACTAACCTTACTTACCACACCTTCTATACGCACTTGTCGTTCTAACTCAGGCCAAAAGAAAACAAGGGCTGCTTGTGGGTTTTCTACTAGATCACGGCCCTTTTTACTCTCGTAATTGGTGTAAAATACAAAACCATCCTCATCAATACCTTTCAATAATACTATCCTTGCCGTGGGCTTTCCAAACCTATCGGAAGTAGCAAGCGTCATCACATTAGGTTCATATAGCTGTGAACTGACAGCGTCCTGAAACCATTTTTTAAATTGAAGAATTGGATTGCTATCAACATCATTTTCAGAAAGACTTGCCGAGCGATAATCTTGGCGTAGGTTTTGTATATTTTCTTTAGTAAGGTCCATACACAAAAATAGGGTTAGTTTAGTTAATTTTGTTTTAAATTTCTAAAATGTTAAGTCGCTTAGAACCATCTGTAGGTAAATTATTAATTTCTGAACCATTTTTAATGGATCCTAATTTTAAACGTTCGGTAGTTTTAATTACAGAGCATCAGGATGAGGGAACTGTTGGTTTTATTTTAAACCAAAGAAGTGCACTTGTGCTGAGCGATTTAATCCCTGAACTGGATAAAGCAGACTTCCCGGTATATATCGGTGGCCCTGTTGGAACCGATACCGTTCATTTTATGCATCGCTGTTATGATAAGCTAAATGGTGGCGAAGAAATTGCAAAAGGGGTTTATTGGGGAGGCAATTTTGAAGCACTGAAAATTCTCATCAGCAATGGATTTATCCAAGCCAGCGAAATCAAGTTTTTTATTGGCTATTCTGGCTGGGGTGTAGAGCAGCTTAAAGATGAGCTTAAAGAAAATACATGGATTGTATCAGACACTTATCAGGCTGATGTGGTTTTTTCTAACGATGAAGAAGATTTATGGCGAGAGGTGATCATTAACCTTGGACCAAAATATGCGCATGTTAGCAATTTTCCAAGTAATCCTAATTTGAATTAGTAATTAGTATTTAGACAAGGGGCATAACTACTAATGTCCAAGTACTAATGTCTAAATACTCTAAAGCTCTAAAGCGCTTTCTTCAACTTTCTTTCTAAGCTCATCCTTATAAGCCTGCATTTTAACAGCAAGACTTGCATCAGCAGTAGAAAGTATTTGAACAGCAAGCAAACCGGCATTTTTTGCTGCATTAAGTGCAACAGTTGCAACGGGGATACCATTAGGCATTTGTAAAATAGAAAGGATAGAATCCCATCCGTCAATAGAATTTGAAGATTTTACAGGAACTCCAATTACCGGCAAAACGGTAATAGAAGCCACCATTCCAGGTAAATGTGCTGCACCACCGGCACCCGCAATAATTACCTTTAAACCACGGCCAGCAGCCTGTTTTGCATAATCAAACATCCTTTCAGGAGTACGGTGAGCAGAAACAACTGTCATTTCGAATTCGACCCCGAATTCTTTAAAAACATCAGCAGCATCCTTCATAATATGAAGATCCGATTTGCTACCCATTATAATGCCAACTTGTACGCTCATTAGGAAATAACTTTTAATGTATTTTTAATATAATTTGCTTTTTCTATTGCACTTTCGCGGTTTTGGTCAACAACAGTAATGTGACCCATTTTACGGAAAGGCTTGGTATATTTTTTTCCGTACAAATGTACATATACACCATCAATTGCCATGATTTTTTCTAGTCCATGGTACTTTGCCACCCCATTATGGTTTTTTTCACCAAGCAGGTTAATCATCACCGCATTGTTTATTGCACGGGTGTCGCCCAGAGGTAAGTTAAAAATAGCCCTTAAATGTTGCTCAAACTGAGATACATAATTGCCTTCTATAGTATGATGACCGCTATTATGAGGGCGAGGCGCAAGCTCATTTACCAAGATGTTGCCATCCCTGGTAATAAACATTTCAACCGCCAATAATCCGGTAATATTTAATGATGAAGCGATGTTTTTAGCAATAACTTCAGCTCTTTCCTGAATCGCATCCGGATAGGTGGAAGGGGAGATTAAAAACTCAACCAGGTTTGCTTCAGCATTAAATTCCATCTCAACCAAAGGAAAAGTTTTTACATCTCCGTTTGGGTTTCTTGCCACAATAACTGCAATCTCCTTCTCAAAATCTACAAGTTCCTCAATTAAACAAGGCCCTTCAAAGGCATTTTCAACATCTGCGGCATGGTTTATTTTCATTACCCCTTTACCATCGTAGCCGTCTTTGCGCTGTTTAAGCATGTAAGGGAAAGGAATGTTGCTGTTTAACATCTCTGCCTTACTGTTTACCAGTTGAAATGGGGCGGTAGGAATATCATTCTCTTTAAAAAACTGTTTTTGAACACCTTTATCCTGAATTAAACGGATTACCCTCGATTGTGGATAAACATGCTTTCCTTCTTTTTCCAATTGTTCAAGTGCCTCAATATTTACTTTCTCTATTTCAATAGTGATGATGTCGGCCTTTTTTCCAAAATTATAAACGGTGTCGAAATCAGTAATTGAGCCACACTCAAAATAGTTCGCTATATGTTTACAAGGTGCGTCGGTATCGGGATCTAAAATTAAAGTGGTTAAGTTATAATTGATGGCCTCTTGTATCAGCATTCTGCCCAATTGTCCGCCTCCAAGTATGCCCAATTTTAAATCACTTATCTGTTTTGCCATATCTACTATGAAAAAGTTATGCTTATTTTGCACAAAAATAACAATATAAACGGATTGATGGATGCAGATGCTATAATTATTGGAGCCGGAGCGTGTGGTTTGATGTGCGCCGTACAGGCAGGTTACCTTGGTAAAAAGGTTATCTTGCTGGAAAAAAGCGATAAACCGGGAGCTAAAATCCTGATCTCAGGAGGTGGAAGGTGTAATTATACCAACCTGTTTGCTACCGATGAACAGTTTATATCTAACAATAAACATTTCAGCAAATCGGCATTTACACAGTGGACTGTTGACGATACCGTCAGTTTTTTTGAAGCTTATGGCATCACAGGAAAAGAAAAAACTTTGGGTCAGCTTTTTCCAGATGGCAAAAATGCCAAAGACATTGTAGATGTTTTTACCTCTGTATGTGCTGATTTTGGGCAACAGATTATCTGCAATGCACAGGTATCGGAAATAGAATTTGTTAACGATAGCTCCTTTACCATAAAATATGAAAAAGGGGGGAAACAACGTACTTTAAAGGCTCCCAAGCTGGTAATAACTACGGGTGGGTTGCCTATTCCTAAAATGGGTGCAACAGATTTTGCGCTTCGTTTTGCCAGAAAACACGCCTTAAATATTATCGAAACTGCACCTGCTTTAGTGCCATTAACCATTACAGGTAAAGATGAAGATTGGTACGCTCAGTTATCAGGAAACAGTGTCTTTTGCGAAGTAAGCAACGACCGCATCTCTTTTGAAGAGAATATTTTGTTTACACATTGGGGACTTAGTGGCCCTGCTATTTTACAGATTTCTTCATATTGGAGAAGGGGTGAAGAAATAAATATAGATCTGTTGCCCGGTAAAGATATTACCAGCTTAATTGAGGAGGAAAGAAGAGTAAACGGGAAATCTTTACTTTCAACCCTGTTTAACCGGTTTTACCCTAAAAAACTTACCGATGCAATGAGTAAGTTTTTGCCAATAGAGAAACAGGTAGCATCATTAACCAAAGCAGAGCTTGAATTGATCCATAAAACCATCCACCTGTTTAAGGTAAAACCTGCAGGCGATAAGGGGTATGACAAAGCTGAGGTGATGAGGGGTGGTATTGATACCAATGAGCTTTCTTCTAAAACGCTTGAATGTAAGAACATACCCGGACTGTATTTTGGTGGCGAATGTATAGATGTAACCGGTTGGCTTGGTGGCTATAATTTTCAGTGGGCCTGGGCAAATGGTTATGTAATTGCTCAGAATTTGTAAGACAGTATTTTTCTTAAAATGATAGCTGAGGAACCGTTGGAGTGAATTTAGCCGGGGTGGCTACGGCTTTCATTAAACTTATCCTGAATTCTTCTTTTTCAACATTAACCATTCCATACTGTGTGAACCAGGAATTAGCTGCTCCGCTAAGATGTAAAGTAAATCCATCGTCTTTAAGTTTAACCAGTAAATAGTAAAAAGCGATTTTACTGGCATTGTCAACCGTATGAAATAAGCTTAACGAGGTGAAATATCCATTTATAGCAAGGCCAATTACACCACCAACAAGAATGCCATTTTGGTAAGCCTCTACACTGTGTGCTATGCCCATTTCATGCAGTTCTAAAGCCGATTTTATAAATTCAGGAGTTAGCCAAACCCTGTTCTTTTTACCATTTGTACGGGAACAGCCAGTTATTGTTTCTTTAAAATTGGTATTTACCTTTATTTGTAGTTGTGTTTCCGGTGGTAGTGTTTTTTCTTTTTTTAAACGACGTAACAAATCTTTTTGTGCTTTAAAATCCTGTATTGGGATAATACCCCTTAATTCCGGATCTTCCCAAATGGAGTTTTTACCGCCATACAAATTGGGTAGAAGGTTTTTACCCTGAGAAAATCCTTGAAATATAGTAAAGGGTGTCAGTTCAAAGTGACCATAAGACCAAAGTAATGCGTTGCTTTTACCTCCGGATATTTTTGTTAATCCAAATTGAAAGAATCCCTGCAAAGATCGCTTAACAGATTGTCGGGCATTTTCCGGAATAATTGCAGCTACTTGTTTTGGTAATATCCCCATAGCTTTTTTTACTAATAAATCTAATAAATAGATTCGACATAATATCATATGTATTTCTTGAAATTTAATAAGGTTTTAATTGGGCATTGGCAGGGCCTTAGTAGGGTTTTAGCCCTATCAAGGCCTTACGAACGCCCTGTCAACGCCCCAACAACCAAAGTTTTGATACTGCTTGTAAAAAAGCATTGTGCGAATTCTAACAGACTGTAGCGAATCACCAGATTTATACGTTTAACGAAGCAAACCAAACCATTAACCAGATGAAAAAGAACCACATCTTACTTTTAGCTATTGCCGCTTTAATGATCACCGCCACATCTTGTAAAAAGGATAGCAAACCAATAGACCAGGGAAAAGATCTGATTTTAACTGCGAGAGAGCAACAAAAGGCAGAAGCCGATAATGCTTTTACTTTTAAGCTGTTTAAGGAAACTTTGTTAAAACCATTAGCGGGTAAAAACCTCATGCTATCACCTTTAAGCGTAAGTATAGCTTTGGGCATGACCAGTAACGGCAGCAGTGGCTCAACGTTGGAGGCCATAAAAAATACAATGGAGTTTAAAGATTTTACTGAGGCCGAAATAAACAGTTATTACCACAAAATAACAACTGAATTGCCTCAGCTAGATCCTAAAGCTACATTAGAAATTGCCAATTCAATTTGGTATGAAAAAACCTTTACACCATTGCCTGGTTTTCTAAAGGTGAATGCCGATAACTATAATGCCGAAGTTGAAGGGTTAGATTTTAAAAGTCCGACTGCAAAAGACAAAATTAATAGCTGGGTAAATAACAGCACACAGGGAAAGATTCCAAGTATAATTGATGAGATCGGTAGTGATATGGTAATGTACCTGATTAATGCTGTTTACTTTAAAAGCGATTGGAAATATAAGTTCGATAAAAACAAAACTGCCAAAGCGGATTTTAATTTAGATGCTAACAATAAGATTCAAACAGATTTTATGGTTGCGCAAGCTTCTGTTAATTATTTAAGTTCACAGGAGGCGAATGTATACGAACTTCCTTATGGGAACGAGAAATATAGTATGGTAATTGTATTGCCTAATGGTAATACTACAATTAATGAATTTGCAGGCTCAATTACTTCTGCAAAATGGAAAGGATGGATGGCAGGCTTAAAGAAAACCGGTATGGAAATAAAAATGCCTAAGTTTAAATTTAGCTATGATATTAAACTAAATGATCAATTAGAACATCTGGGTATGGAAGTGGCGTTTGGTAAAAATGGCTTTGCCGATTTTACAAGAATTAATCCGGACGGGCATTTGGAAATAGACGAGGTGAGACACAAAACTTTTATTGAAGTAAATGAAAGCGGAACTGAAGCCGCTGCTGTTACTTCTGTTGGAATTGAACTCACATCGGTGCAACAACCTTCCGCTGTTCTTATTAATCGTCCATTTGTATATGCAATCCGCGAAATGAAAACCGGACTAATTTTGTTTACCGGTATTCTAAATAACCCGTTACTGGATAAATAACGGGTTATTCGATTTTACTCGCAATTAGGGGTGGTAAAGGTCCAGGTTTCGGCATTTCCTGTTGGGAAACTGTAAACCATACCTTTGCCCATCTCAAACCACAGCTTGCCGCGTAATTTTTCGCGACCGCCAATTTCATTCATCGATAAGCTGTCGTAAATACGACCATTTACCATTACATATTTTATTTTTTCTGAGTTTCTGATGTCGTCCAATGGGTTGGCATCCATAATTACCAGATCCGCAAGTTTGCCGTTTTCCAATGAACCTATTTCTTTATCCATACCTAAATAAGAAGCACCGTTTAGCGTGGCCGATCTGATGGCTTGTAACGGTGTCATGCCACCTTGTACCAGCATCCATAGTTCCCAATGCGCTCCCAGACCCTGGATTTGTCCGTGGGCACCTAAGTTTACTTTTGTGCCGCCGTCAGCAATTTGTTTAACTGCTTTTGATACTTCAATGTGGCCGTAATCTCCGTATTCCGAAGTAGTTCTTCTTCTTGAACGTGAATCTATAATTGGGCGAGGTGTAAATGCCATTAACCTTTCATTTTCCCAAACATTGGTTCTGTCGTACCAATAGTTCTCGCCCCACTGACTGCCGTAACTTACAATAAGGGTAGGTGTGTAGGCCACTTTGGTATTATTCCAGAAAGAAACTACATCCTTATAAACCGGAGCAACCGGGATGCTGTGTTCAATACCGGTATGACCATCAGAAATCATGTTCATGTTGGTAAAGAATGTAGAACCACCTTCTGGAACTACTTCCATTTTTAATAGCCGTGCGGCTTCTAATATTTGCTGACGCTGGTCACGACGAGGCTGGTTGTATGATTTAACAGAGAAGGCGCCCACTGCTTTTAACCTTCTGAGGTGAGATAAAGCATCATCTAAACTGTTAATGACTACCTTGAAATCGCCATCTGCACCATACAATATAGAACCCGTTGAATATAATCTTGGCCCTACCATGCGGCCTGACCTGATCATCTCTGATTGACTAAACACCATTTCTGTATTGCTCGATGGATCGTGTGAGGTAGTTACACCGAAAGCAAGGTTAGCAAGGTATGACCAATCTTGTTGCGGACTAATGCCGTCCGGACTGGTGCGTAAATGTGCGTGTACATCAATAATACCCGGCATTATTGTTTTTCCCGTTACATCAATCACTTTAGCATTCTGCGGTATACTTACTTCGCTTGCTTTACCTACTGCTACAACTTTGTTATGATCTATTATAATGGTTCCTTCTTCAATAACTTCATCACCTTTCATGGTAATTATCCTGGCACCTTTTAAGGCAGTTATACCGTCTGGCACATCTGTTTTAAGACGCAGGCCAATAGAAACACCTATAGAATCTGGTGGCGGAATGGTTTGTGGAGCACCGTCTACAAAATTAAAGGTGTTTTTAATTTCACGACTAAAGTATTGCGGCCCTAATGTCCATAGTAATTTGCTGCCATCATTACTCCAATGCAAATAAGTTCCCGCATCTTTAGTAACTCTGGTTAGCGGAATAGATTTGTTTGTTGATGAAAGCTCTAAAGGCGATCCTGTGGTAACCATCGGGGTGATGTATACATTAAATAGCTCTGTAAATGCCATCCATTTGCCATCAGGGCTTGGGCAAAACTGGGTAACATAGGTAGAGGTGTAATGAGTACGCGGATTGCCGCCATTTAGATCTACACTTTTAAATGCCTTTTTGCCATCCTCATTTCCTTGAAAAAAGATGCGGGTATCGTCTTTGTTAAACTGTGGCTTTATGCCGTTTTCGGAGATCAGTGTTTTTGCTGTTCCATCTGCCGACATGGTAAATATACCTGTGCCGCGGCCATAAGCATATCCTAAAACATCGTTTCCAACGCCTTTACGGTAAACAATTTTATCGCCTTTGGTAGAGTAGGAAGGGGAGTAATAGAGGCCTTTTTCATCAGTAAGTGGTATGGTTTTGCCAGATTTAAGGTCAGCTCTTTTAATGGAGCCTTTAAACTCATCGCTCCAGGTAGTGTAAATTACAAATTTTCCATCCGGACTAATGTCTGGCTCAAATTCAAAATCAATACCATTGGTAACCCTTTCAGGAGTACCATTTGGCAGTTCTTTTTTATATAAAAATCCTGCTGCATTAAATACAACAAACTTACCATCGGGTGAGGTAGTTAGCTGTCTGATCATTTTTGAGGTGAACTCAGCGCTGAATACTTGTTTTGGGAAATGCAGAGATTCCTGTATGGTCTGCGTGCTTGTTACTTTAAAAGGGATATCGGAAATAACCAATGAACTGAGCTCTATCTTTTTGATTTTTCCTTTAGCATAAAAAATGATGTTTTTAGAATCAGGAGTCCACGCAAAATTGGGGTAAACACCAAATATGGCCCACGTTTCCTGTTGGTCATGGGTAAGGTCTTCTGTTAGTGTCCATTCTTCGCCGGAATTGATGTTCTGTACAACAAGTACAGATTTTAATCTGATCCGTTTAACATAAGCCATCATTTTGCCATCGGGCGAGATCTGAGGACGAGCTGAACCCCCTGGTTGCTCTATCAGATCTGTTAATTTGCCGGTAATCATGTCTAGCTGACGGATCGCATATATTACACCATTAGGGTCTTTGCTATATTCAAAGTTAGGACCTGGCGATACATCTTCGCTAAAGTATAGGTATCTGCCATCAGGCGATACGTTAGGCTCACCCGCATCTTGCTGATCGTTTTTTCTTTTGGTTAATTGTACACCTTCGCCACCATATATACTGTACATCCACATTTCTCCGGCGCCTAAAGAACGGCTGCCAGTAAAATGCTTCCGGGCAATCAGATAATCGCTGTTTGGCATCCATGTGGCATTGTTTAACAGTCTGAATGTTTCTTTGGTAACTTGCCTTTTATTAGACCCGTCGCGGTTCATGATCCAGATGTTGTCGGCTCCGGTTTTATCGCTGGTATAGGATATATACTTCCCATTGGGGCTAAAGCGCGGCTGAACATCCCAGGCAACGCCCCCGCTTAACAACGCAGCTGTGCCACCTGTAACGGGCATAGTGTAAATATCCCCTAAAAGATCAAAAACGATATCTTTACCATCGGCGCTTACATCCAAATTCATCCATGTACCCTCGTCTGTGCTGATATTAAACGTTTTAGTGGGTCCATGAAATTTTTCGACATCCCATTTTTTTTCCTGGGCATAGCTGAAATGAAGTATAGGTAGGAAACATAATAGTAGTAATGATGTTTTCATAAGCGACGGGTGTTAATTAGCCCGCAATTTAGTAATATCAGTTCATTTTTATAGTTTTGGGCTTAACCTTTTTATGAGTGAAGTAGAGATATTAAAACGATACTGGGGATTTGATAGTTTCAGGCCATCACAGGATGAAATTATTGCATCGGTTTTAAACGGAAATGACACCTTAGCATTATTGCCAACAGGAGGAGGTAAATCGCTTTGCTTTCAGGTACCTGCAATGGTTATGGAGGGAATATGTATTGTTATTTCGCCCCTGGTAGCCTTAATGAAAGATCAGGTTGAGGGGTTAAAAGATAATGGGATCAATGCAGTGGCCATTTATGCAGGCATGGGTAAAAGAGAGATCGATATCCTTTTAGATAATTGCATTTATGGCAATATTAAATTTCTTTACCTGTCTCCGGAGCGGTTGCTTTCTGAATTGGTTAGAGAGCGGATCTCTTACATGAATGTAAATCTTATAGCGGTTGATGAAGCGCATTGCGTTTCTCAGTGGGGCTACGATTTCAGGCCACCATATCTATTGGTTAGTGCCATCAGAGAGATCCATCCAAAGGTGCCGGTTTTGGCTTTAACAGCTACCGCCACTCAGTTTGTGCGAAATGACATTGTAGAGAAATTACAGTTTAAAAATGCAAAGATTTTTGTGCAGAGTTTTGCTCGGAAAAACCTGAGTTATGTGGTTTTAAACGATGAAGACAAGCACAGAAAACTGATAGATATTGTTAAGAATGTAAAGGGCAGCGGATTGGTGTATGTGCGCAACCGGAGGGAAACTTCGGAAATAGCATTGTTTTTAAAACGAAATGGCATTGCTGCTGATTTTTACCATGCGGGGGTTGAAAAGGAAGAACGCTTTAAAAGGCAGGAAAACTGGAAGCAAAACATAATCCGTGTAATGGTGGCCACCAATGCTTTTGGAATGGGAATAGATAAACCTGATGTTCGTTTTGTAGTTCACCTGGATTTACCAGAAAGTTTAGAAGCATATTATCAGGAAGCCGGCAGGGCAGGCAGGGATGGTAAAAGATCATACGGTGTTCTATTGTCCAATAAATCAGATCAGATGGCCCTGCAGGCTAAATACGCCAATAGTTTTCCTACGTTAGACGAGATTAAAAAGATATATCACTATCTGGGCAATTACTTTCAGCTGGCATTTGGTGCTGGCGAGGGCTTAAGTTTTAACTTCGATATTGCTGATTTCTGTAAACGGTTTAATGTGGGCGTGGTAAAAACAATTGCCGCTCTTAAGTTTTTGGAACGTGATGGGTATATCACCTTGTCGGAAAATATTTTTTTACAATCGAGGGTGTTGTTTACAGTTGGCAACGAAGATGTTTATCGCTTTCAGATAGAAAATGCAGGCTATGATCCACTTATTAAGGCTATTCTAAGATCATATGGCGGTGCCTTTGATCAATATGTGAAGATTCAGGAATCAGATATTGCCAAGAAAGTAAGGATGTCATTTAATGATGTAGTCAGGCTGCTGAACAATTTACAGGATCAGGGTATTTTGTCGTATTTGCCTCAAACAGACCAACCTCAGTTGCAATATATACGTGCCAGAGTTGATCTGCTTCATATAGACATTGATGTAAAGTATATTGAACTAAGAAAGAAAATTCAGACAGATCAGATAAATGCGGTATTGGCTTATGCCGGAAAAGCAGAATGTAGAAGCATTCAGTTGTTGACTTATTTTGATGAACCCGATTCTGAAAAATGTGGAGTTTGCGACATCTGCCTTGCAGAGAAAAAAGCTGAAGATCTGGATCAGTTATCTGATAAGATAGATTTTGAGATTGTTACTTTGTTACAGAGTCAGGCCCACGCACTGGACGACCTTGTAAATGCCATAAAAGTTGGTGCTGAAAATGAGATACTAGACCGGATAAGAGAATTGCTTGATGCCGGGAAAATTAAAACGGACGGGAAAAATTATTACCTTTAATATTATGAGAAAGATTATCGCTATTGTTTGTGCTATTCCTGTTCTTTTAGCAGGATGTTCCTCTGATTGTATACAGGATTCGGGTAAACACATTGTTAAAGATGCTGTTGTAAAGAATTTTGATCAGATAAAAATTACCGGGGCCATTAAACTTGTGATCAAACAAGATAGTTCTTATGCTATAAAAATTGATGCAGATTCTAGTATTGTTAACATGGTAAGAACAGATGTGAGCAGTGGAGAACTGAGGGTGAAACTGGACGATGGAATATATTGTGGTACAGACTCTGTAGTTGTTTATGCAGGTATTGGTGAATTGAAAAAGCTAAATACAGTAGGAGCTGTTAAGGTTGTTGGCGATGGCCGTATTTATGCAACAGATGTTGATTTGAAACTCGAAGGTACATCTGATGTTTCTCTGGACCTGAGTGCGTCTAAATTAACCACCAGGATTGATGGGATTGGTAAACTTGCGCTGACCGGGCAAACCGGTGTACACAATTTAACAGCTAAGGGAACATCAACTGTTAATGCATTTGATTTTGTAGCAGGTATTTACGATATAAATATCGATGGAACCGGAAAGGCCAACATAAATGTGCTGAACGATCTGAAAATTAAAACGGCAGGCTCAAGTGAGGTGTATTATAAAGGGAACCCGAAAAACGTTGATGAGAAAAAATCAGGAGCTACTAAATTGGAGAAAGTAAATTAATACTGAATACTGTTTTTTAGCTACTTTAGTACCTCATTTAATACATGGAACAAAAAAACGATAAAAAAGTCATCCGCTCGTGGGCGTTCTTTGACTGGGCTAATTCAGCATATAATCTAGTTATTACTTCTACCATTTTTCCGGCTTATTATACCATAATAACTACCACTCAGGAACATGGTGATAAGGTTTCCTTTTTTGGAAGAACTTTTACCAATACGGCCTTGTCTAACTATGCCTTATCTGTGGCCTATCTGATAATGGCTTTGCTGTTGCCTATTCTTTCGTCAATTGCAGATTACAGGGGCAACAAAAAGATTTTCATGAAAATCTTTACCTACATAGGTGGTATTGCCTGCATGGGATTGTACTTTTTTAAGCTCGATACGCTGGAACTGGGCATCATCTGTTTTGCTATAGCTGCCATGGGATACATAGGAGGGGTGTTGTTTAATAACTCATACCTCCCAGAAATAGCTACTGTAGATCAGCAGGATGCGGTAAGTGCAAAAGGTTTTGCTTATGGTTATGTAGGTAGTGTTTTGCTTCAGATCATTTGCTTTGTTTTTGTACTGAAACCGGAACTGTTTGGCATTACAGATTTATCATTTCCGCCAAGGTTATCATTCTTGCTGGTGGGTATATGGTGGATTGCTTTTGCACAGATTCCGTTTAAAAAGCTTCCTGCAGGTAGTCCAAATTATTCGTCGATTAATAAGAGCGTAGTAAGAAGTGGTTTCCAGGAATTGTCTAAAGTTTGGAACCAGTTACGCCATATGAAAGTGCTTAAAATGTTTTTATTGGCATTTTTCTTTTATTCAATGGGTGTACAAACCATTATGCTCGCCGCTGCGGGTTTTGGAGAAAAGACTCTAAAACTGGGAACTTCTAAACTTATTGTAACCATTTTAATTATACAGTTGGTGGCCATATTGGGTGCCATGATGATGTCTTATTTTGCAAAGAAAATTGGAAATGTTCGTGTATTGATCTATGTGGTACTCATTTGGATTGCTACTTGTGTTTGTGCATATTACATCACCAATGAATACCAATTTTATGGATTGGCCGCTATTGTTGGTTTAATTATGGGAGGTATTCAGTCCTTGTCAAGATCAACGTATTCAAAATATTTGCCTGCCAATACCCCTGATACAGCCTCATTCTTTAGCTTTTATGATGTAACCGAAAAGATGGCCATTGTAATTGGTTTGTTTAGTTTTGCTTACATTGAGGAAGTAACGGGGAATATGCGGAACTCCATAATAGCTTTGGCATCATTTTTTATAATTGGTTTGGTGTTTTTGGTGGTATTAAAAAGCGTTGAAAAGAGATCTGTTTTATAAATGCTTAACGTAAATGCTTGACGTTATAGCTTTAAAATAAATGCGTGGTAATGCTCGTTTTAACTTAAATAAAATGGTCACTTTTGACTTAAATAGTAGAGAATATAATATTAATGAAAGTAGAATTATTTGTACCCTGTTTCGTAGACCAGTTATATCCGGAAACGGCATTTAATACCATAAAGTTATTGGAGAAGGCTGGTTGTGAGGTGTTCTATAATTCTAATCAGACCTGCTGCGGTCAACCTGCTTATAATGCGGGCTATTGGGAGCAGGCAAAGGAAACGGGCACTAAGTTCCTTAGTGATTTTTCGGAAACAGATTATATAGTAGCTCCATCCGCATCATGTGTAGGTATGGTTAAAAGTGGTTATAGTGATCTTTTTACCAACACTACCGTGCATAACAAATGTAGGAATATCCAATCCAATATCTTTGAGCTTTCAGATTTTCTGGTAAACGTTCTTAAAAGAGACTATTTTGGGGCAGAGCTGGATGGAAAGGCTGTTTATCATGATTCTTGTAGCGGACTACGCGAATGCAAAATCAAAGAAGAACCAAGGCTACTTTTGTCTAAAGTACACGGATTGGAAATGGTAGAGATGAAGGATACTGATATGTGTTGTGGCTTTGGTGGTACATTCGCAGTTAAGTTTGATGCCATTTCATCGGCAATGGCTGAGCAGAAGGTGAATAATGCTTTGGAGCAAGGTGCTGAATATGTGATTTCTACAGATTTATCATGCCTGATGCATTTACAGGGTTACATCGACAAAAATAATATTCCGCTTAAAACGATGCATTTAGCCGATGTATTGGCAAATGGATGGTTAGAAAGTACGGAATATTAGTTAACTTTGTAATTCAGAATCACATTGTAGGTGATTTATAACACAAATTTTATTAATTTTTAAATCATAGTTGTAGATGATTAACATTACACTGCCTGATGGCTCTAGCCGTCAGTACGAAAAGGGCACAACTGCCCATCAAATTGCATTATCAATTTCTGAGGGTTTAGCCCGCAATGTTTTAGCCGCCGAAGTTAACGGAGAAGTTTGGGATTCATCCAGACCGATAGAGTCTGATGCTTCTTTAAAACTACTAACATGGAATGATACAGCAGGTAAAGCTACTTTCTGGCATTCATCGGCCCACATTATGGCCGAGGCATTGGAAGCATTGTACCCTGGTACAAAATTTGGTATCGGTCCAGCTATTGAAACCGGATTTTACTATGATGTAGATTTTGGCGACAGAGAGTTTTCTTCTGATGACTTTAAAGCTATCGAAGCAAAAATCATTGAACTGGCAAAACAGAAAGAGGTTTTTGTTAGAGAATCAGTTTCAAAAGCTGATGCAGTTAAGTATTTTACTGAAAAGGGAGACGAATATAAGTTAGATCTTATTGATGGCCTTGAAGATGGTAAAATCACTTTTTATACTCAGGGACAATTTACCGATTTATGTCGTGGCCCACATATTCCTAATACAGGGTTTATTAAAGCTGTTAAGTTGATGAATGTTGCCGGCGCTTATTGGCGTGGTGACGAAACTAAAAAACAGCTTACACGTATTTATGGTGTTACTTTCCCTAAAGCAAGTGAACTTACTGAATATCTTCATATGATTGAAGAAGCTAAGAAAAGAGATCACAGAAAGTTAGGTAAGGAGCTTGAACTATTTGCTTTTTCTGAAAAAGTAGGCATGGGATTGCCATTGTGGTTACCAAAAGGTGCAGCATTGCGCGAGCGTTTGGTGCAGTTTTTAACAAAAGCACAAGGTAAGGCAGGGTATGAGCAGGTTGTAACTCCACATATTGGCCATAAGAATTTATACATTACTTCGGGTCACTATGAGAAATACGGTAAAGATGCATTTCAGCCAATAAAGACACCGCAGGAAGGAGAGGAGTTTTTCCTTAAACCGATGAACTGCCCGCACCATTGCGAGATTTATAAAGTGAAACCACGTTCGTATAAAGATCTTCCTTTGCGTTTTGCTGAGTTTGGAACTGTATATCGCTATGAGCAAAGTGGAGAACTGCATGGTTTAACAAGGGTTCGTGGATTTACTCAGGATGATGCACATTTGTTTTGTCGCCCAGACCAGGTGAAAGAGGAATTTAAAAAGGTAATTGATCTTGTACTATACGTATTTAAATCATTGGGTTTCAATGATTATATCGCTCAGGTTTCTTTAAGAGATCCTGAAAACAGAGCAAAATACATTGGTAGCGATGAGAACTGGCATCTGGCAGAAACTGCAATTATTGAGGCTGCTGCAGAAAAAGGTTTACCAACAGTTGTGGAATACGGCGAAGCAGCATTTTATGGCCCGAAATTAGATTTCATGGTTAAGGATGCATTGGGTAGAAAATGGCAGCTTGGAACTATTCAGGTTGATTATAATTTACCTGAGCGCTTTGAGTTGGAATATACTGGCAGCGATAATCAAAAACACAGACCAGTAATGATCCATAGGGCTCCATTTGGTTCTCTTGAGCGTTTTATCGCAGTTTTGATTGAACATTGTGCTGGTAATTTCCCATTATGGCTTTCTCCTGAACAATTTATTATTCTTCCTATCTCAGAAAAGTATGAAGAATATGCAAAAAAAGTTTCAGATGAACTAAATAATTCCGATATTCGCGGGCTGATTGACTTTCGTGATGAGAAGATTGGAAGGAAAATCAGAGACGCAGAGGTTAAAAAAATACCTTATATGTTGATTATTGGTGAGAAGGAAATGGCTGAAGGAAAGGTTTCTGTAAGGAAACATGGCGAAGGCGATTTAGGTGAAATGACCCTGCAAGAGTTTAGTGAATTATTAATTAAAGAAATAACAGTTTAAATAAGATACAAATTTGGCATTAGGCAGACCAGGATTTAATAGGGGACCACGTCCTCCTTTTAAGAAAAAAGAAGCAGAACATAATATTAATCAGTTTATCAGGGCACAAGAGGTAAGATTAGCTGGAGATAATGTTGAACCGGGGATCTATCCTTTGGCAAAAGCTTTGGCCCTTGCCGATGAGTTAGAATTGGATTTAGTGGAGATTTCTCCGAATGCAGTTCCTCCAGTATGTAGAATAATCGATTACAGCAAGTTTGTTTACGAGCAAAAGAAAAAGCAGAAAGAGATTAAAGCTAACGCTAAACAAACTGTTATTAAGGAGATTAGATTCGGACCTAACACTAACGATCATGATTTTCAATTTAAACTAAAGCATGCTGTTAGTTTCCTTGAAAATGGTGAGAAAGTTAGAGCTTATGTTCACTTTAAAGGTAGAGCAATCGTTTATAAAGAACAGGGAGAGATTCTTCTTCTTAAATTTGCTCAGGCTCTTGAAGACATAGGTAAGGTAGAATTGCTACCTAAATTAGAGGGTAAGCGTATGTTTTTAACACTTGCTCCAAAAGTTGCTAAGAAATAAATAAATTACATATAATAAAAACAGGTTATGCCAAAAATGAAAACCAATTCCAGTGCTAAAAAGCGTTTTTCGCTTACTGGAACAGGTAAAATCGCAAGAAAGAACGCATACAAAAGCCACATCTTAACAAAGATGTCGACTAAACGTAAGCGTAACTTAGGTCAAACATCAATGGTGTCTGATGCTGATATGGGCAACGTTAAACGTATGCTTGCAATCGGTAAATAATTAAATTTTTAACCAGGTAACCGGTAGTAAGTTTGCTGTAATACGCAACACCGTTTATCAAAAACAACAAAAACATGCCACGTTCGGTAAACGCAGTAGCTTCGAGAAGAAGAAGGAAAAAAGTCCTAAATTTAGCCAAAGGCTATTGGGGATCAAGAAGCAAGGTTTTCACCATTGCTAAAAATACGGTAGAAAAAGGTTTGCAATATGCATACCGTGACCGTAAAGTTAAGAAAAGAGAATTTCGTGGATTGTGGATTCAACGTATCAACGCTGGAGCACGTCAACACGGTATATCTTACTCTCAATTAATTGGTAAATTAGCCACTAAAAATATCGGTTTAAACCGTAAAGTTTTAGCTGACTTAGCTATGAACCATCCAGAAGCTTTTAAAGCTGTAATTGATGCAGTAAAATAGATATAACTTAAGTTATAAAAAAAGGGAGCTATTAGCTCCCTTTTTTTATGTCGTATATTTTATAAGTTAATGTGCTGACCGGCAGTGATGATATGTTCTTTGTCGATTCGACTCATAAAAGGAACTTTTCCAATTACCTTAACCCCGCTATAGTTCTGGATGTAATTTTCTGTCTCCGCATTTGCAGGGCCGTTGAATATTAGCCCCTCTACAGAGATCTGGTTTGCTTTAAGGACTTCTAGCGTAAGTAAGGTATGGTTAATGCTACCAAGGTAGTTCTGAGAAACTACAATAACCTTTGCATCAAGTGATTTGATCAGGTCGCATATAAGTTCCTTATCGTTCAATGGTACCATTAAACCTCCCGCGCCTTCAATAATCAGACTGTTATCCGTTATCGGTTTTTTTATAGAATCAGTGGTAATGTGAACACCATCTATTTTGGCCGACAAGTGGGGAGAAAGTGGCTGGCCGAGTCTGTATCGTTCAGGGTGTATAACTGTTTTGGTATTGCTTATCAGGTTTCCAACAAATAAGCTATCGCTTATTTCCAGATCCCCTGACTGAATGGGCTTCCAATAATCTGCCTGTAGTTTTTCTGTTAATATTGAGCTTACAATTGTTTTACCAATACCGGTTCCTATTCCGGTAATAAAATATGTATTATTCATGTTCTTTTAATAATATGAGTTGGTCTACAAGCATCTTAATCTCTTCATCGGTATTAAACAGATGTAAGCATATCCTTAGCCGCTCTTTGCCTTCTGCAACGGTAGGGCTTAAGATAGCACGAACATCTATACCTTTATTTTGTAATGTTTCGGCAGCAAATTTAGCTTTTTGGTTGCTGTTGTATATAATAGTTTGTATTGTACTTGGGCTTGGTTGAATATCCTGAATGCCCGAGTTGCTAATTAAGCGTGAATACAAAGCTATTTTCTCTGCAATTAATGGGCGGTAATCTGTATCAGTCAGCATTTGGTAAGCACTTCTTATAGCTGCAATAGCATGAATAGGAGCTGCTGTAGAGTAGATGAAGGAACGTGCAAAATTGATGAGGTAGTTGCGTAATGCACGGCTTCCTAATACAATTGCCCCATGGCAGCCCAATGCTTTGCCAAAAGCAACGATGCGTGCAAATACTTTATTTTCCAGGCCCGCCTGCTGTACTAACCCCCGTCCATAATTCCCAAAAATACCCAAAGCATGCGCTTCATCAACAATCAGGTTTGCCTCATATCTTTCACACAGGTTATTTATTTCAGTAAGTGGCGCAACGTCACCGTCCATAGAATAAACACTTTCTACAACCACATAAACATTTCCTTTTGCAACTTTTAGTTTGGCTTCAAGGTCGTTAAGATTGTTATGTTTAAAGGAATATCGGTTGGCATGAGTTAGTCGGGCACCATCTATAAGACTGGCATGAATCAATTCATCAGATATAATGGTATCGCCGCGCTGTGCTAAGCTTGAAATAAGACCTACGTTGGCATCGTATCCAGAATTAAAGACAAGACCATTTTCTGCATTATGGAAGTCAGCAATAAAAGCTTCAGTCTCTTCAGTAAAAGCATGATTGCCACTTAGCAAACGAGAACCTGCAGCGCCATTACCATAATGTGGCATATGCAATAAAGTCTCATTGATTGCATTTTTTAATTGAGGCGATCTTGCAAAGCCCAGATAATCATTAGAGCAAAAATCAACAGGGAAAATCTTTGCAGATAATTTCCTTAATGAGCCTTTTTCTGTTCTGTTGAGTAGCCTTTCGTTTATGAATTGCTCAGCTTTATTCATTTAGTGCTGTTCTGGGGCGTATTAGTTTTTGTTTAGCTGTGATATAGATTTTTGCATTTGAGACATCATATTTGTTAGCGTTTCAATAGTAGGTTCAGGTGTAGGGTCGGGCAGGGTAGATGAAATATAAGCTTTTGCTTTCCATATTTCAAGAATATCTTCCGCTGCTATGGTATAAGGATCATATACTTTATTGTCTGAGATTAACTTCAGTTCTTTGTTTTCTTTAAAGCGGTTGCCGGCTCTTTTATAAACCACACCTTCATTCTTGCTCACAATAACATAGGTTTCGCCAGTTTTTACATCATTCCAGTTATCCATATATTCCCCTAATATTACGCTTCCCGATTGGATAGGTAACATAGAATCGCCAACGATTTCGAAAGCTCTGAACGTTCCTTGTTTTAGGAAGGGCAATGGCAATTGAAATTTGGGAAGGTCTTTAATATACTGTGGATCTGCGAAGCCATTTAAATATCCGGCGCTAGCTTTAACAGGAACCATCTCGATGTTCTCATTGTCGTCTTTGTCGACAGATATACTTAGTATCCTAAGGTTCGAACCCTGGCTTTTTGGTTTGGGTTTCCAGCTGTCGTTTATATTTTCATTGATAAATTCATCTATAGTCAGTTCAAAATATTCTGCTATTTTCTTTAGTAAATCATATTTTGGTTCCGCTCTGTCCTCTTCGTAAGCACCAATCAATGATCTTTTAATTTCCATTGCATCAGCGAATTGCTGCTGTGTGTGGCCTTTTTTCTTTCTTAAGTACTTAAGGTTGGATGAAATATTTGACATAAAATAAAAATTTAAAATTTATTTGTTTTTACTAAAATAGTTAGTATTATTGTGCCAATAAAGTTAGTATTATTTATTTGAATATCCAAAAGGAGTACTAATTAATTTAGTTAATAATAATTTAAGCTTAAGGCCATGAAAAAGTTCGTATACATTGTAACAGACAGAAACCGTACTAGTTTACACGTTGGAATGAGTTCTGATTTAATTAAGACGCTGGATTTCTACAAGCAAATGCCTTGCTTGTTTTTTGATAGCAGTCAACAACTTACCAGATTGGTGTATTTTGAAGAATTTAAAACAGAAGCACAGGCTTTAAGCAGATTTAAAATAATGAGCAGATTCACCAGGATGCAAAAGGAGCGGGTTGTGAGGTCATGTAATCCTGATTGGGTAGATTTAACGATAGGGTTGGATTTTGAGCATATCATTTCCAGCAAGAAGCTGATCAATCAGGTTAACCTGCCATTTACTATGTACTCTTAAAACAAAAAAGGCTCGAATAGATATTCTATTCGAGCCTTTTTATACGATCATTAAATAACAGTCTTACCAACCAGGAGCAAATGTTAAACCAAAAACACCGGCTTTAACATCTTTACGTTGGAACGGGAAAGCATAATAAGGTTCCAATACAAAGTAACCAAATACATTCACCCTAACGGAAACACCGGCACTTAGTGCTGGTACTCTTTCAGCAGGTTTGCCGTTTGGCAATAACACACCATTAGGCTGGCTTTTGAAAGATACTTTTGAATCTTCATCCCATGCTAATCCTGCATCAAAGAACAGGTTTAAATCAGTAAATAAAAACTTAGAAGGTATTTGAGCTAACTTTTTAGGGCCTGTAAATGGTAGGCGGACTTCAAAGTTCACTACTGCTATCTTACTTCCAGATAGCTGATTGATATCGAAGTTCCCTCCTAAATCATTACTCTTATACATAGAGTTCGCTTCGTAACCTCTTATTAAATACGGATATCCTGCATACAATGGGTATAGGTTTTCGCCATCTCTTCCAATCCTGATGTAGTTATAAGTTCTGGCTGCAAAGGTGAAAGGTTTAACACGCACATATTTCCTTAAATCAACCGTGATGGCCGAGAAACTGTAATCGCCAAAATATTGCTCGGCTCCAACTCTATATCTAAATCCATCAAGAGGAGAGGTTACCCCCATAATAGAGTTATCGCCAACAAATGATGCATTAGCCTGGAAAATAGTAAATGAATTAAATGGTATACCTAATTCCTGCGAAGCCTGATCTGTTGGTATTTTTTTCTTTTCAGAACCAAGATAGTATGAGCCTGTTTCATCATAATAATTACTTATACGATCTATGCGGTAACTATAACGAGAAAATGCGCCGCCAAGTTCAAACCTATGTACCTTATTAAATGGATATGCACCAAATAACTGCATCTGATCTTCAAATGTCCGTATCAGATTTGTTCTGTCATTTATAACATTTAGCTTACTGCCATCACTCTGATCAATTTGTTCTGCCGCAATGTCTCTAAAACCAGTAATGTATGGGATGTGCGACAATGCAAAACCCCAGTTAATTCTGCTTTGCTGGTTAATATAACCTACAAGGCCACCAAAATCATAGATTTCGCCGTTTACAGACAAGTTGGCTATGATCTGATTTTTACCTAAAATATCGCTGAACATCCCTACAATACCACCCTGAACTCCAGTTCCAAATCTACTGGTTGAAACCCCAACGCCGCTATTGGCCAGATAATCAAGTTTGAACTTTGGTTTGTATGGAACCAGTTTCATGGAATCAGTAAGGGTTTTTTCAAACTTTTCAAAGTTTCCAAGATTAGAATTTACAATGTCAACCCCGGTGTTTTCCATTGGAGGTAATATCGCAGCGTCGAAATTCACTTCATTTACATCAACCGGTCTTGATTTGAAATTGCTGACAGGAGAGTTGTACAAAGTATATCTTTGGTAGCGATAGTAGCTATAAATAATGTCGTCGTTTCTCGAAACTGAAATAGCTGGCGAGAATTCGGTAACACCACTAATACCGGTAAAGTAGTCGGTAAGTTGTTTTGCGGTATTATCGCCAAGATTATATTCATATAAATTCCTGAAACCATCTCTGTTAGATAAGAAGAATAACCTTTTGCTATCGCCAGAGAACTGCGCATTTAAGTTGTTTGCACCAGGGAATACAGGTACATCTGTTAACGACTTACTTTCAATATCATATATTGAAAGGTTGATCGGGTGTACAGCATTGCTGCTGTTTTTCATCATTGAAGCTCTATCTGAGGAAAAAACCAGTTTTTTTCCATCAGGAGAATAACTAGGTGCATAATCAGAATAAGCATCATTGGTAATCGGCGTTACCGTTTTCGTTTTGATATTGTAAGTGAAAATATCGCTCTGTCCCTCAACCATTCCAGAGAATGCAATATCATCTCCATTTGGTGCCCAGGTAAGGTTTCCAAACTGCTCAACATTACCCATATCCGTTCTTAAAGCAACGCTTCCATTGTCAACATTGATCACCATCAATTGGTTTTTACCTTTACTAAAAATACTAAAGGCAAACTGCTTACTATCCGGCGACCAAGCACCTGCAGATTCCAGAAAGTTAAAATCATCAATATGCGAATTGGCTACCTGACTACTTAGCTTTCGCATTATCTTTCCCGTCTTGGCATCCGCTAAAAAGAGATCTATGCCAAATAAGTCTTTTTCTGAAAGGAAGCAGAGGTATTTTCCGTCAGGACTGATTGCAGGAGCCACGTTCATATTTCCCGCATTCTTGTTGTCGATAATTTTTGTACCGCTGATCTTGATCTGAGAACTATCAGACTTTAACATTGGACGGTAATGCGATTCTATCGCATTTTTCCACAGTCCTGATAACGTATTGTCATCATATCCGAAGGTATATTTTAATCCATTCTCATATCCAAATCTTGCTGTGGCTTTAAACAAAGGAACAATAGTCGTATCGCCATAAACAGAACCTACAAAAGTCCAGAATGCTTGTCCGTAACGATACGGAAAGTACTTATTAGAATTGGTAAGGTCTTTTAATGAAGGAATATCTCTGTTTAATAACGCATCCCTCATCCACATTGAGGTAAAAGCATCGGTTTTACCAACAGAAAGATATTCTGCCATACCCTCAATCATCCATAAAGGAATCTGGCTAATGTTTTCCAGACCAATAGAATCTTTCTCAAGCAGGATATGGTATTGAAAAGCGTGAACCAACTCGTGACCTAAAACGTGTCTGGTTTGGTTATTCAGCTCCATTACAGGCATAATTACCCTGTTCTTAAGCGCCTCAGTAACACCGCCTGTACCCACCCCAATTTCACCCTGTAAAGCAGTAGTCTGCTGGAAATCAGGGTGGTTATTGTAAAGGATTATCGGATTCTTTTTAAGGAATGTATCTCTGAAGATCTCCTGATGCATTTTATACCATGTTTCCGCATCCTGTGCGAATTTCTGGATCATCTTTTCATTTTTAAGATAATAATAAAGCTCAAAATGTGGAGTTTGCAGCACCTTAAACTTCTCATTTTTATACCGCACCTTGTTCTGTCCAAAGTATTGAGCCTGAACGGAAACAGCCGATATCATTAGGAAGACCAGCAGTGGAATTAGCCTTCTCAAAAATGTAGAGTTCATGATCATAGTATGACTATTATTGGTTATAATTTATAAATATTAAAAACTACTGTTGTTCGTTTTTCTTTCTCTCTTTTTCTTTTTCCTTTTCTTCCTGCCGCTGCTTTCTCTTTAACTGACGCTCTTCTTTTTTAGTTAGGGGAGCTTCTGTGGCTGGTTGTGGTTTAGCAGGTTCAGGTGTTTTATTTTCTTCGGGCTTAGGAACTACAACATCCTGTTGAACAGGTTGTGTTTCTTCAGTTGCAGGAACATCAAAATTTGTAGAATCTACAGCCATACTGTCGGTACTTGTTGTGTCAACAGTATATCTAGGTGTAGGGCAATCAATATCCCTGGTAATTTTAACTTTCGATTTAGGGAAAGGTCCCATTGTATATCCGGTACTTTGATCCTTATAAACCTTTTCCATAAATTTTGCGAAAATAGGCAGGGCAGTTCTTGAACCTTCACCGGTTTCCCCGTTTTTAAAGTGGGCCGTACGCTCGTCGCAGCCAACCCAAACACCCGTGACCAGATCCTTAGTAACCCCCATATACCAGGCATCAACATAATCAGATGATGTTCCTGTTTTGCCACCAATCTGGTTATTGTTTTTCCATAAATCCCATTCCCAAAGCGCCTGCGAAGTTCCACCAGGTTCTTCCATACCACCTCTAAGCATATACAACATTAACCAGGCTATTTCTTCGGTAAGTGTTCTTTTTGTTTTCGGCTTAAATTCTTCAATCACATTGTCATCCAGGTCAGTAACCTTTTCAACAAGGATCGGCTCTGTTTTGATACCACCATTTAAAAAGGTCCCATAGGCTTTAACCATTTCATAAACAGTTACATCATTTGGCCCAAGGCTCACAGAAGGTACAGATGCCAGGTGACTGTCAATACCACATTCATGTGCCCATTTTACCACGTTTTCCGCTCCTACTTTTTCAGTAACCTGAGCAGTAATGGTGTTTACTGATTTAGCCATGGCCCAGCGCAGCGACATTTCGCGATAGCTATTGCTCCAATCTGCATTTCTTGGCTCCCAATATTCTGTCTTTCCATTTTCCTGGTAAGAGATACGGACAGGTTTGTCTGTAAACTTATCACACGGACTCATTCCTGATTCCAAAGCTGCTAAATAAGCAAATGGTTTAAAGGTAGAACCCGCTTGTCTTTTAGATTGATTTACATGGTCATATTTAAAGAACTTATGATCAATACCACCAACCCAAACTTTAATCTTCCCATTAAATGGATCCATGGTCATCATTCCGGTATTCATTATTTTACCATAATACCTGATGGAATCCATGGTCGAAAAGAGTGTATCTCTATCGCCTTTCCAAGTAAAGATTTTCATTTTCTTTTTCTTGTTGAAATAAGCTTCTACAGAATCAGGAGAATTGCTGAATTTCTTTTGAAGAAGCGCATAAATGGGTAAGTTTTTCTTCGCACGTTCAGGATAATCTACTTTTTTCTTTTCCGAATCTTCCCATGGATCTTCCGTGCCCCAAACGTTATAAAATCTTTTCTGAATAACTTTCATCTGCTCTGAAACAGCTTCCTCTGCATATTTTTGCAGTTTAGAATCTATTGTGGTATAAATTTTCAGACCATCCTCATAAAGGTCATAACCATTATCTTCACACCATTTTTCCAGATACTTATCCACTGCAGCCCTTAGGTAAGAATCGCCGTCACTGCCTTCATCAATACGTCCTTCTTTAAGCTTTATTGGTTTGTTTTTGAAACTATCCAGCTGGGCAGCATTGATGTAATTGTATTTATTCATTTGAGCCAAAGCCACGTTGCGTCTTTCTAATGCTCTATCAGGGTTTTTTATAGGGTTGTATAAGCTGGTACCTTTTAACATACCTACCAATAAGGCCGATTCCGGTATATCCAGTTCGTTTGTCTGCTTATCGAAGTATATTCTTGCAGCTGTTTTTATTCCATAAGCATTGTTCCCAAAAGAAACAGTATTCAGGTACATGGTTATGATGTCGTTTTTGGAATAATTAGATTCCAGTTTAACAGCCGTAAGCCACTCTTTAAGTTTGGGTATAAGCGTCCGCAATAGCGGGATATGACTTAAAAGTCCTTGCGATTTATTGTAACGTGTGCGATAAAGATTTTTTGCCAACTGCTGAGTAATTGTACTGGCACCTCTTTTATCGCCGGTAGCGGTAGATATCCCGCTTGATAATAAGGATCTAAAATCGATGCCCATGTGGCTGTAAAAGCGTACGTCTTCAGTTGCTACAAGTGCATTAATTACACTTGGTGCTATTTCATTAAAATTTACCGGAGTACGGTTTTCTTTGTAATAGCGGCCAATTAATTTGCCGTCGGCTGTGTATAATTCTGAGCCTACACGAAGGGTAGGGGCTTTTATATCTTTAGAGGAAGGAGAATAACCAAATAACCATAAAAAGTTAAGTTGCAACGCACAAAAGAAGATAATGATACAAAAAAGAACTATGCTCGAATAACGGATGTACTTATTGCGAATTTCTTTAAACATGTGATAAAGATGAAAAAAAACGTAAAACTGTTAGTGTTAAATAGTGTTAAAACTTGCAATGCAAATAAACACAATTAATTAATAAACTGGTTGATTTGATATTTCAAGTTGCTTTATTCTATTTAGCGTATAATTGAGAGTGCAAAAAGATTTATAAAACAATTGTTAATCAGGAAAATAAGAACACAAAAACCAGTTTTTAGCATCTGGAATTACTATGAATTTAGGCTTTATGCATCAAAAAACATAAACAAAGATAATAAATTGGGAGCCCAATTATTCATGAAATCATGATGATGATCACATCTGTGTTGTTATTTAATTTTCACCAGATAAAAATGTTCCAGAACCGAGGGGCGGCTTTTTGCCAGTATAAACTTTGCTTTCAGTTTGGTGATGTGGTAATAATCAAATTGCTTCAGTATTTCTAAATTGTATTTGCTTTTGAGATAGGGCAGCTCAGATTCGTGGGTATAGATCACCGTCTCTTTTTGATCCTTTGTCTCTTCAAGATCAGCATCGTCGTATAGATATTTAACTTCTTTATTTGCATAGAAATCAAAAGAGAAAGCATGGTCATATCTGAAAACAGCCGGGATGGCTTTTATGTCGTTTGCCTGCAGCCATTTACCCGCTTCCATGCCCGACTGGTATTTTAAAATAGAAGGATAAAAGAACAGGTAAAGAAAGCTCATTATCCCAATTGATAAAACTGCACCTCTGCTTACAATGGTTTTAATGGATGCCCCTTTAAACAGTAAAAAAGCACTAACTGAGGTGATTAGTAAAATTGCAAGTGCCGCCCCATAAAACTGAAATTTGAAACAAACTGCAATTGTGCCAAGCAGTAAAACTACAATTAGGAAGATCACATTTTGTATAATAAGGAATGTTTTGATCCTCTTTTCACTGATCCTCACTAAATATAAGGCAGTAATAATTGAAAACTGAGGGAATATGACCAGTATATAATGTGGAAGCTGAAATTTAGAAAATGAAAACAACAAAAAGGTAATAAATGCCGAACTCCAGATGATAATCGTTTCGGGTGGAAGAACACTTCTTGAATGTTTTTTAAATAAGTCGACTATACCCACGTAAAACAGTACAGACCAAGGTAAAAACGCCCATAAAGTAGTGTGCAGGAAAAAGGATAGATCACCTTTTCCTTTAATTGGGCCGGTATTAAAGAAACGTCCAAACTGACTATCCCAGAAAAAGAACCTAAGCCCTGATACCCCTTGCTGTCCAAATACTGTTTTTTCAGGATGCAGGTCAAATTGCACATACAGGGAATATAGTTCGGGAGTTATAAAAATTAAAATAAGTGTAATGGCGATCCACCATTTCGGTTTTAACAATTCCTTTAATTGTCTGGTTATAGCCCAGTAAATAATAAAACCACAAAATATCGGAACCAGGACAAATATCCCTTTAACCATTACTGCGCAGGCTGCAAAAAAAGACCCTGCAACAATATGTAAAAAAGATTTTTGACGTGCCCTGTCGTAATGGTAAATGGCCGCTGTAACAAAAGCCGCAAGATAAGCTTCTGCTCTTACATCAGAATTGGAGATCAATACGTGCAAACTTGTCAGAAATATAATAGCACTGATCAGGGCAGTTTTCCTGTTAAAATAATCTGCAGTAAAACGATATAGATAAAACGTTCCCATCAGACTGATTAAAAAGGAAGGGAGTTTGTAAGCAAAAGCAGATATCCCAAAAAGCTTAAAACTTGCAGCAGCGAGCCAGAAAGGAAGATGCGGCTTATCCAGCCAGTCTTTGCCATGTACATAAAGGTTAAGCCAGTCGTTTCTTAGGATCATATTTTTAGAAATGCTGGCATATAAGGCTCCATCCGGTTCCATCACTTCATTAGATAAGGAAAAAAAGCTAATAGCAATCAGCACCGAGATCAGCACTTTATAACACCTGTCTTCAGACAATTTTAAGGATATCATACTTAGCTAAAGTATCCTTAAGCTATAAGCTGATGATTAACTTATTAATACCTAATAGTTAACGATTAACGGCCAGCTTGTTCTATGATTATGATTTTATTTCCGTTTTATGGTGGTAAAAAACTTTATTTTACGATTCTTTTCAATTGTATAATGGATACCTCCATCCGCGCTGTAAGAAGCACCAGCATTTTGTTCAGTAGCTTCATCATGATACATGAACCCATAAGCTCCTTTTTTTGAAGCAGATTTTAACACCAAAACATAGCGGCTGCCTGCCACAACAGGAATATCTGGACGAACGATAACATTTGAGGGCGACCAGCTCACCGAATCTTTAGGGATGTTAATGGTTTTTAGCGGTTTCCCAACAGGAAGTAAGGAGGCATCTGCCTGATACATCATTATAATCAGATCTGCATCAGGATCATTGTTCTGGAATGTAGTAATCGAAACGGTATTCAGAATTCCTGTACGGCTTGCCCTAAAGCCCTGTCCACGTTGAATCTCATTACTAATGTCGCAAAAGCCTTTGAAGTTTTTAATCCCCGTATCATTATCCACGTCCTTAATCACCTGCTGTTTTCCCTTGCTGCCTGTTGCAAGCGAAAGCGTAACCTCATTCTTACAGACCATCGGAAGTATAGATCCATCCTCGGCAAAGTTTAAAGGTGCCCAGTAAAAATTAGCAAGAGATTCATTTTTTGCAGCATTATTCCATAGGTCACTTCCGTAGAGGTAGATCATGCCCGAAGTTAATTTTATCGGCGAAACAAATGATGGTTGGCCTCCGCAAGAATTATTACTGATCTGAATTCCTTCAGACCATGGGCCTAACGGTGTTTTGGCCGTTCGGTAAGAAGTACCGGTTCCAGCGCAATAGCCACAGTTAGGGTCTGAATAAGTAAGGTAATAAATCCCCTTTCTTTCAAATAAAGAAGGAGCTTCTGTTTGCCCCGGTGTAATCGCTTTGGTAACTGTTCCACTGCCACTTAGGTAATCATCATTCAATTTTTCAATCACTATTGTCCCTTTTGATCTCCAATCGGTATAGGCGAGGTAGCCGGTCCCGTCTTTATCTACAAAAGTATCATGATCACCATTGTTCAATCCAGCGGCAGGAGCATCTGCGTTCACCGCCAATTTTGGTTCTGCAACTTCAGTAAACGGACCTGCTGGGTTTTTACTGGTAAATACCCGAAATCCTGAAACATTGTCGTAAACATTAATCCATAGTACATATAAAGAAGTCTTTTTGTTAAAAATTACATGCGGGCGAAAACAGCCATAAGTGCTTCCATTACACCTCGACTGCCACAGTGGAGTCTTTGCATCAAATAAAAAACCTTTGTCTGTCCAATGCACCATGTCTGTCGAAGTATAGGTTTTAAATCCACAAAAAGGTGCTTCTTTTTTACCCCACTGAAAACCGCACCCATAACTTGTGCCATACAGGTAATAAACACCTTCAAAAAATGCAATCTCTCCATCATGAGCATCAATGGCTTCTCCAACCGTACTAAACCTTGTAACCTGTTCAGAAGCATCATTGAAATTCCGAAAAGTAGCCTTTGTTTGCCCTTGAGCACTTACTGATAACAAGGCGATTGTAAACAGGATTAGCACAGCTAAATTGGATTTTTTGAAGAAGTACTGCATATTACACATGAAACACGATTGTTTAACTATTATCTATAGGAATAAACCAAATTTAAAGATTAAACACTTAAGCAAACTGTCCAATTTGATTAAAGAAATGTACTTTTTGATAAAAATCATCCAGAGGCTGCAGTGCTTTTTCTGAGTTTTATTCTATATTTAGCTAAACATGTAGCTTATGAAAGATGAAATAGAACAGTATTTGGCAGCACCCGGAAAAAAAGTATCCCTTAAAAACTATGATACCCGCTACAGGGGGAATCTGGAGAAAGAAGAAGGAAAGGAAAGGCTGGAAGAGATTAAACTTAAGTTAAATGCTGCTCAGGAAACACTATATGCAGAAAATACGCGCTCTGTATTAATTATTTTTCAGGCGATGGATGCTGCCGGGAAAGATAGCGCCATACAGCATGTAATGTCTGGCTTAAACCCACAGGGTTGCCAGGTCTACAGTTTTAAGGCTCCAAATTCCGAAGAGTACGACCACGATTTTCTATGGCGTCATTGTAAAGCCCTGCCGGAAAAGGGGAGAATAGGAATTCATAACCGTTCCCACTATGAAAACGTCCTCGTTTGCAAAGTACATCCCGAATATGTACTTAATGAAAACATTCCCGGATATCAGGATGTAAAAAAGATAGACAATGCTTTCTGGAAAAAGCGTTATGACAGCATCAGGAATTTTGAACAACACCTAAATGAAAACGGAACAGTTATCATAAAAATCTTTCTGTATGTTTCTAAAGAAGAGCAAAAGCAACGGTTTTTAGATAGAATAAATGATCCGGCAAAGAATTGGAAGTTTGCTTCGGGTGATATCGCAGAACGCAAATTGTGGAAACAATACATGACTGCTTATGAGGAGGCAATAACAGCCACCTCAACAGAAAATGCCCCATGGTATATTATTCCGGCCGATCAGAAATGGTATGCACGATTGGCAATCAGCCATATACTGGCCGAAACATTCAAAAAGCTAAACCTTAAATTCCCGGTTCTGGCAAAAGAAGAAGCAAAGAAACTGGATGATATAAAAGCACAATTATTAGATGAAGAATAGTTAATTATACTTCATCCTGAATTTTTTAAGGTCAGGTACACTTTTACGTTTCCTTTCCAGCTCATGCGCATAAATTGTCCGGCCAAGGTTTTTCATAAAGGGAAAGCATACCGTATCGTATTCGTATTTGTTGTCATTAAAAATGCCGTCCTCATTTGATTGAACAACGGCCGTAAGAAAGAATTCAATATTATTTTTGAAATCTACGAAATACGAATTGTCGATAATGAAACCGTAGGAGTCGCCATATTTATTAAATATCCTGATGTTCGAATCAATTTGAGCATCCTTATCCCTGCCATAGTACAGCATTTTGGCGTATGTTGGCCAAAATTCTTTAGGGTCATAAGCAGGGTAATCACTTTCAGTCGGCAATTTGCTCATATAAGTATAGATCAGTTTGTAATCGGCAGGCGTTAAATTAAACCGCTCCTTAATAGGGAAAGCCTCCGGATATATCAGTTTCCTCATCATCGCCTGCTGATCAGAAATGCTAAAAGCATTCTTATTTTCGAGGTTAAAAGGCTTATTTACCAGTTTATCTGTGCTGTCGAGATAACCCGTACCCATAACTGTATTTGTTAATGAAAGCACATATTCTTTAGGATCGTACTGTTCGGCCTGGCTGTACACCAGTTTATCTCCGTTATAGAATTTAATAGGATTGGTGTGTTTTGCCGTTTCACCCGCATCACCTATAGCCAACCGGTTTAAGATACGGCTGTTGTTAAAACCGTATTTCTTCAATTTGCTGTTAATTTCAGCGCGACCAATAAACTCGAACAATCGGTTAAATGCATCATTATCGCTGGTAAGTAATATCTTTTTGATGTAATGCTCAATAGAAGGCAGTCCATTTTTAGCAGTGCTATCACCCAGGACTTTAGTTTGAGCAGTATATGAACTGTCGGTAATCATGGTGCTTTTGGCGGTAAACCCGGCTATTTTAAGTTCATTTACTTTTTCAAGTGCAAAAATTACGGCTGCCAGTTTAACTGTACTTGCGGGGTAAAAGTACCTGTGGTCGTCCAGGTTATAACTATAGGTTTTAAAAACTGGCTTATGCCTCGCATCCCTGTCGATCTGAGTATAAAGAACCTGGATCTGGTTCTTTTGCGGATGGTTTAATACCCCTGCAAAAAGATCGGGGTGTTTAAGCATTAATTGCGCTATAAATGTAGTATCTGTTTTCTGAGCCATTGCATTCAGGCTAACCATAACAAGTAAAAAGGAGGCAAACTTCATCATCATAATAACAATAATAATGGGAATAAATATAAGGATAAAACGCGATTGTGAGCTGTTTTTACTATTAGTTAATTTTTGTGCAAATTGACTATAAAATAATGGCAAAATCAATCCCTGTTTTTAGGGATTTTATTACCTCTAATACATTATTACTACGTATATTTAACTGATAATTACAATCTTTATTATTGCTTTCAAAATATGAGTCAAAACGTCCTTATCCAAAGTAAGATTGATGATGCTATAGCTAAAATTTCTGCAATAGCAGAGGAACTGCCTGGCGTTGTTATTTTGCACGACCTTAGGGACTGGTCAGTTGCCTGGATGTCTGAAAGAGGGCTGCAGCAACTTGGCGTTTCTCTGGAGGATATCACCAAAATAACTGCCGAAGAATATTATACCAGGTATTTCAATGGAGATGACGCTAAAGATTATGTTCCTAAAATACTTGGCTTAATAGAGCAAAATAACGATGAGGACCTGTGTACTTTTTTTCAGCAGGTTCGTTTCTCAAATTCAAGCGACTGGAACTGGCATATGTCTAGCGTAAAGGTTTATATCAGGGACGAGGAAAACAAGCCATTGCTTGTCATAACAATCGCTTTACCGATTGATTCGATGCACCACATGACCGTTAAGGCATCTCGGCTGCTCGAAGAGAACAACTTTCTGCGCAACAATTACCACCATTTCACTAAATTAAGTTCCCGGGAACGTGAAATCCTGGGTTTAATGGCATTAGGTAAATCCTCTTCAGAAACAGCAGAAAAGCTTTTTATTTCAACAAGCACCGTCGAAACACATAGAAAAAACATCAAGCAAAAACTCAACACGCACTGTTATTACGAGATCTGCCAATATGCAAGAGCATTCGATTTAATATAGAAAGCTAATCAGGCTTGCTTCAAGGTAATTATTTAAGTACATTTGCAACGCTTTTGGTTCCCGATGTGCTTATTCGGGATTAAAAGGGAATACGGTGTAAATCCGTAACTGTCCCGCAGCTGTAAGCTTCATAACGGTGTTCAAATCAAGGCCACTTTTTCTGATCCTTTAAAAGGGATTAAGGATTGGGAAGGCAGAATAATCGGAAGTAAGTCAGAAGACCTGCCATAAGTGGTAATATTTCATAGCTTTCGGGGATTGAAGCTTGGAGTGAGTGCTTGTTTATTGTATTTCATTTCCTTGATCTAACTGTTTGCTGTGGGTAATAAGCTCACAACAAAATGAAAAGAAGTAAAAACGCTTTTACAGGCGTAAAGTCTATTTTTTTTACTTTTCTGGCTATTATATGGCTGGGCATGTTTATGGCTGTTCAGTCGTTTGCCCAAACCGATTCCATAAAACGCAACACTACAGATTCTGTAAATAAGGTTAATCACCTTAAAGAAGTACAGATCAGGAAAATAAAGATCACCAAGAGACAAACTTCTTCAACACCCTTACAAATATTATCAGGGGCAGAGCTCGAAAAACTAAACAGCCTTTCAGTAGCTGATGCTGTTCGTTTCTTTTCTGGTGTGCAGCTTAAAGATTATGGTGGCATTGGTGGTTTAAAAACCATTAATGTGCGCAGCATGGGCACTAACCACACCGCAGTTTTTTATGATGGCGTGCAATTGGGCAATGCACAAAATGGCCAGGTAGACCTTGGTAAATTCTCATTGGATAATATCGAAGAGATAGAACTTTATAACGGACAAAAAAGCTCCATTTTTCAATCTGCAAAGGGATTTGCCTCAGCCAGCTCACTATATCTTACGTCAAAACAACCGGATTTTCCAGCCGGTAGAACCCAAAAAATTCGTGCATCAGTAAAAGGAGGGTCATTCGGGCTTATAAATCCATCTTTATTGTGGCAAAGTAAAATAAGTAAGAATGTTTACAGCACCTTAAGTGCGGAATATAAAAATGCCAATGGCAAATATAAATTCCGATCTACCAATGGAGTATACGATACTACAGCAGTAAGAAAAGACGGTTACATTGAAACGATGAGGTTGGAACTGGGATTAAACGGAGTATTGCCCGACAGTAGTAAGTGGAAGGTAAAACTATATGGTTATAAAGACAACCAGGGCTTGCCGGGTGCGGTTGTCAACAACGTGTTTGCATTTTCACAACGGATGTGGAATAAGAACTTTTTCGCTCAATCTTCATATGAAAAGAATGTAGGTAAGTACAGTTTGCTGGCAACAGCCAAATATGCAAATGACAATCAACGTTACTTAAATCCGGATATCGTAACAGTTGATGGATTACAGGAAAACAATTTTCATCTACAGGAAATATACGTGTCTCTGGCCAATAAGTTTAAAATTACCAATTACTGGGATGTTGTATTGTCTACAGATTACCAGCGGAATGATTTAAATGCAGACCTCTACCGCTTTTCATATCCCGTAAGAAACACCATCTTAACGGCTTTGGCTACCCAATTTCGCTTTGCTAAATTTGACATTCAGGCCAACTTATTAAGCACCCTTAAGTACGATAAGACTCAAAGCGGACCGGCAGATGAAAATAGAAACGAACTAACACCAACGGTTATGCTCTCATGGCAGCCTTTTAATCAGAAAGAGTTTAGACTGCGTTCGTTCTATAAAAGCATTTTCCGTATGCCAACCTTTAACGACCTCTACTACACCAATTACGGATTTACCGTTTTAAAACCCGAGTATACAAAACAATACGATTTAGGGTTTACTTATATAAAAGGGTACGAGGGTAGGATATTGAGCCAGTTTTCTATACAGGCGGATGCCTATTATAACAAAGTTAAAAACAAAATAGTTGCCGTTCCGGGAAACAGTCAGGCAAGATGGAGTATGCAGAACCTCGGGCTTGTAGAAATCAAGGGGATAGATGTGAACATACAATCTGCATGGCAGCTTACCGATTACATTAACTTTACAACAGGTCTTACCTATACCTATCAAAAGGCAATAGATGCAGATAAAGCCTCAGCAAGCTATAAGGATTTAATTCCTTACACGCCAATTCACAGCGGATCATTTTTAGCAAGTGCAGCGTATAGAAATTTCTCAATGAATTACAGCTTCATTTATACCGGAGAACGTTATAATCAAAGTACAAATAACGTATACAACTATGTACAACCATGGTATACTCATGATTTAGCCTTGCATTGTAACACAAAAATAAATAGCCGGGAAATTCGCCTTACCGCAGAAATCAATAACCTGTTAAATCAGGATTATGAAGTGATTACGAACTTCCCTATGCCCGGTCGCTATTATCGTTTTGGATTAACCTATAACTATTAGCACTTATGAAAAAGAATAAATTACTTAATGCCATTAGTTTAGTACTTCTAATTACTACAGTTGGACTTACGGTATCTTGTCGTAAAGACCTTAAGCCGGTACCTGAGCAACAAGAGAGCCTTTTACCTCCTGATCCATCCGCTCAGGTTAAAGGATTTTATATCGTGAACGAGGGCAATATGAATATGAACAAGGCATCTTTAGATTACCTTGATTATACTACCGGAATTTACAGAAGAAACATTTATAATGAGGTAAACCCCGAAATAGTAAAGGGATTAGGTGACGTTGGTAATGATATAGGGGTTTATGGCTCCAAGCTATATGTAGTAGTTAACGTATCCAATAAAATTGAGGTTTTGGATGTTAAAACCGGTAAACGAATCAAACAAATTAACATCACCAATTGTCGGTATATCACATTTAACCAAGGCAAAGCTTATGTGAGCGCGTATCTTGGTACAGTAGGAGATCCTAATGCACCATTAGGAATTGTAGCCCAAATAGATACTGGCTCCTTAACAGAAATAAAAAGGGTAAATGTTGGCCGGCAGCCCGAAGAAATGGCTATTGTAGGTCAAAAGCTTTATGTAGCAAATTCAGGCGGATATAGTCCTCAGAAATACGAAAGAACCGTTTCTGTTATAAACCTGAATACATTTTCTGTCACCAAACAAATAGATGTAGCCATCAATTTACACCGATTAAAGTCTGATAAATATGGTGATCTTTATGTAACCTCAAGAGGGAATTATTTTGACATCCCCTCAAAAATGTTTGTAATAGACACCAAAACAGATCAGGTAAAAAAGACTTTTAACATCGCGGTAAACAACCTGGCTATTGATGGAGATGTCGCTTATTACTATGGTTCAGAATGGAACTATAATGAAGCGAAATACACCATAACCTACGGTATGCTCAACGTAAAAGACGAAGTAATACTCAATCAGAAGTTCATTACAGACGGAACAGAGAAATCAATTACCATTCCTTATGGAATAGCTGTGCATCCCATTACCAGGGAAGTTCTGGTTACGGATGCCAAAAATTATGTTTCACCAGGCACACTTTACTGTTTTGATCCCAGCGGGAAAAAGAAATGGTCGGTCACTACCGGAGATATTCCCGCTCACTTTGCATTTGTATATAAATAACCATATCTAAATTAAAAATGAAGTTCAATCAAAACGCAATTCTTGGTCTTTCAGCAGTTTTACTTTTCCAGCTGTGTTTAAGCTCCTGTTCAAAGGACGACAAAACTATTGATGAAGATACTTACGTACCGCGTCCAATAACTAGTACGAGCAGTAAGTTTATCACCAAGATCTATGAATATCAGCCGGCTCCTGGTCAATTTATAAATGAGTCTCTGGGCAGTCCTGAGGGCGCGCAGAAAATTATAGGTGATGTTAGAAATACCATTTTGGTATCGTTGGGCGCCTATGGAGGTTTCATTACGTTTGGGTTTGATCATTCTATAATTAATAAAGATGGAAATGACCTGGCTATTTATGGAAATCCTTTAGGCCCAATACAACAATGGTCTGAGCCAGGCATTGTTCAGGTTAGTCAGGATAAAAATGGAAACGGTTTACCCGACGATGAATGGTATGAACTTGCAGGAAGTGAGCATACGGCCGCCACAACAATTAAAAACTATGAAATCACTTATTATAACCCCAAAGCAACAGCAAATGTAACCTGGAAAGACAATCAAGGTAAAGCAGGAAGCGTTGAGGTAAATAGATTTCATAACCATAACTATTATCCGCTTTTCGCTGCAAACCAGGATAGCATCAAATTTAAAGGAACTCTGCTGAAATCAACATGGGGTAAAATAGAGAGCATTTTCGTAAACCTCGCATTTGAATGGGGATATACAGATAGCTATTCAACCGGCGATGATTACGATAACAAACGTTACAACTCATTCGATCTATCCTGGGCCGTGGATAAAAACGGCAACAAAGTAAATCTTACTGCTGTTGATTTTGTAAAGGTATATACTGGTCAAAATGAAAAAGGAAACACTTTACTTGGCGAAATATCTACAGAAGTAGGGGGTGCCGCTGATTTAAATATAAAATAAGTAATTATCTATAAGATGAACTATAACAAACTCATACTTTGCTTTTTAGGCGGGTTTATTACACTAACCATCGCCTGTAAAAAAGATAAAGTTAACGGTGGCGATGAACCCGAAGCTTTAATGCCAAAAGAAACCATTGGCGTTTATATGTTGTGCGAAGGCACCATGAATAACAATAATGGCGCTATTTCATACTACAATGTCAAAACAGGCGCATCAGAAAAGGATTACTTTAAAAAAGTAAACGGATATGCATTGGGCGAAACCGCGAATGATTTACAGCGCTACGGCAGTAAAATGTACTGTGTAGTTTCAGGAATACAAGGAGGTAAAAACTCTTATCTGGAAGTTATAGACGTTGCTACAGGAAAATCATTAAAGAGAATTCCTTTCTTTGATGCTGACGGCGAATATATGCCACGTTATGTAGCTTTTAACAAAAACAAAGCTTATGTATCTGGTTATGATGGAAAAATCACCCGTGTAGACACAGCAACTTTAGCTATTGACTCAAGAGTTGCAGTGGGTGGGGCACTTGAAGGGCTGGCCGTAGTAAATAACAACATCTATGTTACCAATTCCGATCATCCGATTCATCCCAACGGCAAAAAGGATGTAGTTTCTGTTGTGGATCTAACCACATTTACAAAAACACAGGATATCGAAGTTATCCATAATCCGGTTAGGATCGCAGCAGCAGGAAATGGAGATTTATTGGTAATTTCATGGGGTAATTACGACGACATCAATCCAGGTTTAACACGAATTAGCAGTACAACAAACAAGGTTACAGGTAACTACGAATACAGCGCAGGAGCATTGGCAATAGGAGGTAATACTGCTTATTTAAGTCTGGATTGGGGTGCATCTATAAAACCATTTGATGTAGGCACCGGTGTAATGGGTAAGGAGTTTATCACAGACGATACCATTATCGGGAGCATTTACGGAATAACCTTGAATCCGGTAGGTAACGAAGTTTACATAGGGGACGATAAAAATTATGCAACAGAAGGAAAAGCATTTTGCTTTGGTGCCGATGGTAAAAAGAAGTTTGAGTTTGCAACCGGCCCTTTACCACAACATGCAGTATTTAATTACGGATATTAATAAAAATATATAAAAACAATAATCATGAATAAACCAGTACTAAATTATAGAAAACCAGGATTGCTCGCAATCCTTGGTTGTGTTTTAGGATTAGCATCCTGTAAAAAAGACAGGCTTCCTGCATTAGATCCGCAACCCGTTTCTACAGCCGGTGTGTATGTATTGTGCGAAGGATTTTTTGGCGGGACAAACAATAGTACCATCACTTATTACGACATTGCTAAAAACGAAGTCACACAAGATTATTTCAAACTGAAAAATGCAATTCCTTTGGGAACTAATGCCGCCGATTTAAAACAATATGGCAGCAAAATGTATTGCGCTGTAACAGGAGCAAAAGACACCAAGCAGGATTCCTATATTGAAGTCATTAACATAGTAACAGGAAAATCTATTAAAAGAATCCCCTTCTTTGATGACAGTAAAGATTTTATGCCTCGCTTCATAGCTTTCTATAAAAACAAAGCATATGTGTCTGGTTACGATGGTTACATTAGTAAAATTGATACGGCAAGTCTGGCTGTCGAATCAAGAATTCAGGTTGGTGGTGCATTAGAAGGTTTGGCAATAGTAAACGGCAAATTATATGTAACAAACTCTGATCAGTTTGATTACCCTAGTCCCAATAGCACATCAGTTTCTGTGGTCGATCTAACAACATTTACAAAGAAATTAGACATCAATGTTGGTTTTAATTCTACAAAAATTGCAGCAACTGCAAATGGCGATCTGTTTACAGTTGTAAAAGGAAATTATGCAGATATTCCAGCTCAACTGGTTAAATTGAGTAGCGTAACGGATAAAAAAGTTAGCTCTAATGAAGTTAGTCTCGAGTATTTGAACATTACAGGAACAAAAGGTTTTGTAATTGGTGATTACCTAGATCCATATCTTAAAACATTCGATATATCAACTGGCACACTTAATGGAAATTTTGTTACAGATCAGACTGCAATTAAAACCCCTTATGGCATCACTGTAAATACGCTAAACAATGATGTTTACATTGGAGATGCTGCAGGTTATGCAGTTACGGGCAAGTTCTTCTGTTTCGGTGCCGATGGTAAAAAGAAATTTGACTTTGCTACAGGTACTTTACCTCAAAGTGCGGTATTCAATTACAACTATAAATAACGATATTGTATTCCTTAAGTAAACCTGTTATGAACATTAAACATTACCTACTTTTCGCCTTATTGAGCATTAGTGTTCTATCTGCCTGTACAAAAGACGAGGATGCAGAGCAGGCTCCGGTGGTTAAAATGAAAATTGAAGATAGCCCTATAAACGGCAAGGTCAATGAAAAGATCGCATTTTCAGCTTTTAATGTCAACGATAAGGTTTATGATCAGGAATGGAAATTAGAAGGTGAAGTTACCAGTAATACCTCCACTTACGATTTTACCCCGCTAAAAGCAGGTATATATAACATAGAGTACACTGCTACAAATAGCAGTGGCTCTTTTAACTATAAATATGTGGTTAATGTTGGCATCCCAACAGTGCCTTCAAATCCTGGAAGCAATAATTACGTAACCAAAGTATTTGAATATTTACCAGCTCCGGGGCAATTCACCAATAAATCTCTAGGAACACTAGAGGGTGCAAAAAGCATCGAGGGTAAAGAGGGTATTGTATCTCTGGGTGCCTGGGGTGGATACATTGTACTCGGTTTCGACCATACGGTGATCAATGAAAATCAGAAAGACGACATTGTTATTTATGGCAATGCCCAGTCAAACTGGGCAGAACCCGGAGTAGTATGGGTAATGCAGGACGAGAATGGAAACGGTAAACCTGATGATACCTGGTACGAGCTAAAAGGAAGTGAGTTTGGCAAGGAAGGATACGTTCGCGATTACGAAGTAACTTATACAAAACCAACTACAGGCGGCAGCGTATCATGGAAAGACAATAAAGGAAAAACCGGTGTAGTTACCATTGCAGGGGCTACCTCACAGGCATTTCCATCATGGGTAGAAGGTAACGAATACACACTTAAAGGCACATTGCTGCCTTCCTCGGGCATTAAACCTGAAACGCCAACATATATTACCAGTGCACCATTTGAATTTGGGTATGCCGATAATAAGGTAGGTGGTGACAATATAGATATTGCCAATGCTATCGATAAAGACGGTAAAGTGGTACATCTTGCCGGCATAGATTTCATCAAAATTCAAACGGGTATCCAGGCAGATCTTGGCTGGTTAGGCGAACTGTCGACCGAAATATTAGGTGTTGCCGATTTAAACCTGGCTAAATAATTTCCCCAATTAATAATTAAATCAATTTTATAATAAGCCGCTCCAAAGAAATCAAAACAATTAAATGAACAACTTTAGTTTAAAAAAATCGCTTTTACTTGCAGTATTAGCCGGAACTCTATTTTCTTGTAAAAAAGACAACAACCAAGAAATTCAACAACCTGAGCAAGGAAAATTCGAAGACGGATTCTTTGTGATTAACGAAGGCTGGTATGGTCATGGTACAGGTTCAGTAACCTTTTTCGACGCTGTTTCAGGCACATTAAAAGACAGCGTTTTTCAGAAAGAAAACCCTGGAAAAGACTTTGAGCCTAAAAGCTCAACCATTCAGTTTGCAACCATATTCAATAAAAATTTATATGTAGTAAGTAAAATAGGTGGCCCTGTTGTAGTAGCTGATGCTAAGACACTTAAAGAAATTGGCCGTATTCCTGCATCGCCTCAAAGCGATTGGCGTGCTTTTGTAGGTCTCGACGAAAACAATGGCCTTTTAAGTAGCAGCAAAGGTATCTTTAAAGTCAACCTTAAAACTTACGCCGCTACACAACTTGCCGGAACCAGTGGCCAAACAGGAGATATGTTTAAAGCTGGAAAATACGTTTACACCCTTTCTCAATCAGAGGGAGTAGTAATTTACAATGCTGCAGATCTTACAGTAGTTAAAAAAATAAAAGATGTTACGCTGGGTTTTGCTCAAACTCCAAACAATAAAGTATGGTATACAAAAGGAAAATTCCTTTATAACTCCGATCCTTTAACCTTAGCTACCGATAGTGTAGAATTGCCTTTCACACCTGTAGGCACATGGTTTGCCTGGTTTTCATCGCCAATAATCGCATCTACCCAAGAAAACACCGTTTACCTGTTAAAATCGCCGGGATTTGGCGGGGGTAAAATGCTGTACAGATATATCGAAGGAAATAAAGCATCACTTGACCAGCCTTTTATAACCACTCCTGATAAGCAGTCATTCTACAAAAAGAACCTTGGTTATTATGCTAAAACCAACCAGATTGTAACCACAACAGTTCAAGACGGTTATGGAACCAATTATGGCGTAAACAACATTTACTTTTACGATGCCACATCGGGTAACTTAGTTAAAAAGATTCCTTACGAAGGATATTATTTCCCGGCAACGTTTGTGTTTCATTAAAATATAACGGTTTTCATAATAAATGCCTTGTTTTTTTATACCATAGAAATAATATAACTTTGTGTTATAATTTTAAAAATATGTCTGAATTTAAATTCAATCCACGTACTGCCATTCTTTTGCTAATTATTGTAGTGATCAGCCTCATTCGTGTTGCTGCACCACTTTCTGATAATTTCAAAGAAATTGCAAATTTCTCTGCAGTAGGGGCGATAGCCTTATTTGGAGGAGCATATTTTAATAACAATTATAAAGCCTTCGGATTTCCCTTGTTGCTTTTATTGTTAAGCGATATTTTCATCGCAAAAACATCTGGTTACGGCTTCTTTTATGCAGGCTGGTACTGGACCTATATCGCGTTTGTGCTAATGGTTCTGGTTGCCAAGCTCATCATTAGAAAGGTAACGGTATTAAGTTTCCTTGGTGCATCTGTATTAGCAGTTCTGGTACACTGGATTGTTGCCGATATTGGTGTGATGTATTTCCCGGGATTGTACGAGCCAACCCTGGCAGGATACATTAAATGCTTAGGCGCAGCAGTACCTTACGAAAGGTTATTCCTTTACGGAACACTTGCTTACGGTGCCGTTATGTTCGGTGCATTTGAGGTATTAAGAGCCAAGTATCCCCGTTTAAGTTTATCAGCAAATACAGCGGTATAATTGTAATTAAAGTATTTATTATATTAATATTATATTGAAATATTGAAGGCTGTTCTAAAGAACAGCCTTTTAAATTTAAAAGGAAATTAGTTGTGGTCAGTCATACTGAAGTAGCTCGTCATCCTGAGAACCGAATAGCACACCCCGTCATCTCGGGGAATTCGTCATATCGACGATAGGAGAGATCTCTTGATCACTAAATAGCTGTGCCAGGCAAATTGGCATAACCAAGAGATCTCTCCTATCGTCGATATGACGACCGCGGAAAGGGCATTTGCAATTGCACAGCCTTTTAACCAAACAGCTAACTCAAAAACCAAACAACTCTCTATGAAAAGAAAACTTGTAGTATTAACCGGAGCAGGCATCAGCGCCGAGAGCGGTTTAAAAACCTTCAGAGATACCGATGGACTGTGGGAAGGATACAACGTTTACGATGTAGCCACACCAGAGGCCTGGAAACGCAATCCTGCAATGGTACAAGACTTCTATAATCAAAGAAGGAAGCAAGTGCTGGAAGCAAAGCCAAACGCCGCTCACAAAGCCCTTGCTGATCTCGAAGAGTTTTTCGATGTACACATCATTACCCAAAACATAGATGATTTGCATGAGCGTGCCGGATCAACAAAAGTTACCCATTTACACGGCGTAATTACCCGCTCACAATCAGATCTGAACCCCGATTTAACTTACCCGATAAACGGATGGGAGCTTAAAACAGGGGAGTATTGTGAACTTGGCGCGCAACTAAGGCCACATGTAGTTTGGTTTGGAGAAGATGTGCCTATGATAGGCCCCGCTACCTCAATTTGCTCAAAAGCCCATGTTTTTATGCTGATAGGCACTTCTCTGGCCGTTTATCCGGCAGCAGGTTTAATAAATTTTGTTCCGCGTACCACAGTTAAATACATAATTGACCCTAAAATACCTGAGGTAGACCATTATAAAAACATAGTTAAAATAGAAAAAACCGCAACCGCCGGAGTAGCCGAAGTGGTAAAAATGTTAACCGCTACATAATGGTAATACCCACATTCCAGCCAATCCAACCCTTAGCCCTTTTGCTGATGTAATCATGCTTTGCGGGCGCTATGTTTTGTTTGTAGCCTTTGCCGCTTGAACCTTCAGGAGCTTCTGTAGAGTAAATAGAATAAACCGGTCCGCCAAATACGGTTATACCTTTAACCAACTGAATCTGGAGGTTGGTCTGGAACCTGTGCAGGAAATTGGAGTAATCCCAATTGCCCAGATACAAATATTGAGAGGTGATCTCGGCCGCTACAGAGAATCTGTTGCTGAATATAAAGTCGTGGCCAAAGCCTAAACCCGCAGTTTCAATATTAGCAGAATCGGCAAAGTTTTTTCCAGCCAATATGATGTTGTACAACTTTGCATTCCCCATTTTAAAAGAAACATTCGCATTTATGGTCTCATTTGTAGAGAAACTAAGCTTATGATAGCCATTCTTAACAAAATTGATCAGGCCTAGGCTATAGCCATCCGATTTTCCTGAAATATTTACGATACCAATCTGAAAACCATCCATTTCCTTAGCATAATTAAACAAACCGGCAATCTGAGTCCCCTTCATTCGTTGTGAGGTGATGTTACCAAGACCTGCTATTTGCATTCCATTAAGGTTTTTAGAAGCCAGATTCCCAAGCCCTGCAATCTGAAAACCCTTTGTGTCCTGAGATACCACATTGATCAGGCCTGCAACTTGCATACCTTTCGCATCCTTGGATACCACATTGGCAAGCCCTGCAATCTGAAAACCTTCGGCCTTCTCTTTCACGTGGTTAAGCAAACCAGCAACCTGCACACCTTTAACACTCGTTCTTACATCATTAAGCACCCCAGCCACCTGTACACCATCTACAGAGCCGCCCACGCCATTAAACACACCGGCTACCTGCAACTTCTTCACGTTTCCTTTGGTAATGTTAAACACACCGGCCACCTCAACACCATCTGTTCCGGCAGTATAACCACCTAAAATATTCAGTGATACTTTATTTATCACCTGCGAACTCATTATCCCATGTGTACTTAAACCGGGGGTAAGCGAAGCCTGAAAGGGGGTGTTTGCAAAGAAATCAGGAATATTTAAACTCTGCATTCTTTGTTTTGAAGAAATAAAGAACCTGCTGATTCCCGAGTTCTCAATCGAATTAAAAAACTCACTGCCCTGCTCAGAATCTTCCTCTTTATAACCTTCGGGCTTAACTGTAATATCAGCCAGAAAAACCAGCGAAGTATCCCTGTAGGTATCTTTACTGGCCGTTAAAGTAACGTCCGTATGTTCACCCTTAAAGCGAAGCCTGAAATAACCCTCGTTATCCGTAAGTGTCGATTGGAGTAAACGTTTTTCGTAAACGCTTGCCTGTTTTATTTTTTTGCCCGTTTCCGTATCAATAACATATCCGCTAATGATGTACAGTTTATCCGCGCTGGTAATATTTTCGGGTTCAATAGTCAGGTGGTTGGCTGCATAGCGAAGTATAATGTACTGTCCGGTTTCTTTATAATCCACTTTTCCGTTAAATAAGCGGTCAAGTATGTCTCTAACCTGCATATCCTTCACCTTCAGGGTTACTATGCTATCCTGCTTAAATAAAGAGCCTGTGTACGAAAAATAGAAATCGCCTGCCTTACTCATTTTGTTGAGCACCTCAGAAATCGGTTGTTGTTTTATATCCAGATTAACCCTTCTGTCCAAATTACGGAGGTAATTGGTTACGGACGACTGGGCCTTACAATATCCGGTTATAAATAATAGGGCTATGATTATTTTTAATCTCATTATTTAATTTTAGACAGCGTGATCTGTCCATCGTTACGATCTATTTTTAAATTCTGCATAGTCTCTTTAATATACCCCAGGTTTTTATCTAATTGATTAGCCTCTTCAAGCGTAGTATTAAGTGTTTCATTGGCAATAGAAGGGTCTTGTATAACGATATGCACATCATAAGCCTCATTTAAAACCTCTACCACCTTCCAAAGAGGTGTTTTATAGAATACAAACTTTCCGCTGCGGTAATAGCTATACAGCTGATCTGTATTCTGCTCTTTAATCAATTTAGGCGATACCTCTTTAATCAAAACTTTCTCTCCTTTATGCAGCTCTACCATTTCATTGCCATTGCTCACTTTTACAATACCTGTTTCTACAATTACCTCAGTTTCTCCTTTTAAGTGTTTCACATTAAAGGAAGTACCAACAACCGTTACCGATACTTTATTAATCTTTATTACAAAAGGTTTTGATTTATCGTGCGCCACATTAAAAAACACATCACCTTGTTTAAGCCTCACACTGCGTTCGTCTTTAAAATCTGTCACATAGCTGATCTGCGAGTTTTTATTCAAAGTTACTTCCGATCCGTCGGGAAGGTGTTCAACGATCACCTTATTGCTGGCCACAAGATCCGTATAATTTGCGGGGCCAAATACATTGTACATCATCCATGCTCCGGCTACTAAAACCAATACAGCGGCAATTTTTAACCACCCGAAATTTTGCTTAATTGGTCGCACAATAGCTTCCTTTGATCCCGAAGCCGTTCTTGCTTTGAATTTTGTCCATGCCTGTTCTTCATCAACATTGCTGGTAGTACTTAAACTTTTACTTGCAGTCCAGATTCTTTCCAGCTGGGTAAATTCGGCCCTGTTAGAGGTAGCCTCATCCAGCCATTTTTGTACAGCAATACTTTCTTCTTCACTTGTTTCTTTTAAAAGAAACTTTATCAATATTTCCTCGGTCATCTGTTCCTCTTAATTAAAAAAATCTTTGTAATACATGATTATGCCTGGTAAAATGAGCGTGATGAAATCGGCCAGTTTCAAACGCAATATCTTTAAAGCTTTGCCCATCTGGTTTTCTACTGTTTTAATAGAAAGATCCAGTTGCTCGGCTATTTCTCTGTATTTCAATTCCTCAAACCTGCTCATCTGGAAAATGGTTCTGCAATGCTCAGGTAATTCATTTAACGCCTCCTGCAGCTTATATTGAAGTTCAGTAAGCTCTACTCTTGATGATGCAGCTTCATGATGATCGTTCATGGTATATGCGGCAAAATCCTGGTATTTCGTTTTAACTTTTTGGTGTTTAAGGTAGTTTAAGCTATCGTTATAAACACATTTGTACAGATATGCTTTTATTGATGTCTGCACGTTTAACAATTCTCTCTTTTCCCAGAATTTAAGAAACATAGATTGTACAATTTCTTCCGCAGTGTCTTCGTCCCTAAGCATTACATTGGCATAGGAGTGAAGCTCTTTATAATGCGCTTTGAACATTTGCTCAAATGCTTTATCATCATATTGATGCAGAAGGGCGGTTTTTTGATTTATCACTGGTTTGTTTCTTACTACTTTAATTTATTGCTGGTCTGTTCAAATATATTAGTTTTTTTTAAGCGTTGTCCCACATGGTCGTCATCCTTCCTCGTCGGCGATCGTCATCCTGAATTTATTTCAGGATCTCGGAAGCGCTATTACGCCTTTCTAGTGAGAGATCCTGAAATAAATTCAGGATGACGTGGCGATTACCCAGGCGTGCCCGCCCGCCCCTAAATCTCAATCCGCTTTAAAATCTCAATCCCTGACGCGCTATTCACTGTTATCAAATCAATGTACTCTACCTTTGGGAACCAGAACGAACCACCATTTACCCTAACAAAAACCCGTTTCAACAATAAATCCTTGCCCTCATCCTTTATATAAATCTTATATTTATTATCAATTTCAGACCTTTTAAGATACAATGGCAGCTTTTTATACGCAACCAACCTGATCTCAAATTCCCCATTCTCCAAAGCTTTACATTTTACCCCATAGGCAAACCTGCGCTCAATACCGGTCAGCTCTTTGTATTTGCCTTGCTCTGCATACCTGATCCACGATCCTTTAACTGGGTTTTCACGATCCAAAACCCCTTCACTTTTAAAGTTAAGCTCATAAATTACCGTATTGGCATCAGGGTTTCTCTGCAGAAAAAACAACAGGTTTTCTCCAATAGGAGTAGGCAGGGCCGAGGTTTCAGCTTCAACCGCTTTCTTTAAAGGCTGGCTTAAAACATCTAACGACTCACTAAGCAATAAAATGATCACCAGCAGCATACCTGCAAACTTTAAAACCTTTATTCCCTTGTTCTTAAGGTAAGTTGCTTTATCTAAAACCGGAGCTTTATCGGCCTGCTCAATATTGGCAAGTTTGTGTCTGTAAATCTTACCCGGACTGGCAAAAATGAAGAAAAGCATTTCTTTAATCCCATCGCTCTGCTTCACATCCTTTATCATGTCCCTGTATTCATGAAAGTTCAAAATAAAAGGATTCGTTTTATTGCCTACAGGCGTAGTAAGGCCATACACGGGCTTTTCTTCTTCATATTGAAAAGTGCCAAACAAATGGTCCCAGATCATAAACGTAGCACCAAAGTTCTTATCCAGGTATTTCTCCTGACTGCCGTGATGCACCCTGTGGTTAGATGGCGTACCAAAGTACTTTTCAATAAAAGGATGCAATTTTCCAATGGCTTCGGTATGTACCCAAAACTGATATAACGTGCTCAACTGACTGGCAACAAAGAATATAACCGGGTTAAAACCCATTAAAGCCACCGGTATAAAAAATACAGTTTTAAAATGCTGCACCCAGCTTTGTCTGAAAGCCACCGTTAAATTGTAATGCTCGGCCGAGTGGTGCACTACATGTGTTGCCCAAAAGAACCTGTTGAAATGAGATATGCGGTGCGACCAGTAACTGCAGCAGTCATAAATGATAAAACACGGAATCAGGCTCCACCAGCTCAAATGCATGCGCCATGGCAAAACATTGTAAATCCACACTGCACCGTAAAGCAATATTGCTTTCATTAAAAGGTTAACAGCTAAATTTCCAAGGCCAATGAAAAGTGAACCTATGGTTTCTTTCTTCTCATAGCTTTTATGTTCAGCAAAGTGAGAAAATCCACATTCCAAAGCCGTGCAAAAGAACACCAACGGCAATGCATATATCAGTAAGTCGGGGGCACTTTTCTCTAGCTGATGGATGTCATTAATCGGAATTCTTGCTGCTCCGAATGTAGAGATGAAGTTTTGCCAAATTGATTGAAGTGAAGCCATGACCGTAGTTTTTAAAATTTAATTACTTTTCCAGAACCGCTGATATCGGAATTAACCTGTGGACTACCCCAGTAGTATACTTTACCGCTGCCGCTTATTGCAGCCTTTAACAGATCCTGTACTTTGATTTTCACATCACCACTTCCAGATATGTCTATGTCGGCATTTTTAGCATTTAGCTTCTCCAGATCTGCATTGCCAGAACCTGAAATATCTACTTTTGCCTGTCTGGCATTAAAGGTCTCGTCAACCTCAATTTCTCCGGATCCGCTAAGAGAAGCCCTAAATGTATCAACATCAGGAAACTGACCTTTTATTTCAACCTCCCCGCTACCGCTTAACGAAACACGGTCTATCAAAGGCATGGTAATAAATACCTCAATATCGTCATGTTGTACACTTGTGCGCTCATATTCCAGATACAATACGCTGCTCATAACCTTGGTTTTAAAGTGAGGGATCAGGTTGTCAGATCCTTTTAATACCACCTTAAAATCGGCGCCATAAACCACATGGACAGGGTTGGAGCCACTTGCATTTATACCGGTAAAGTTTCCTGGGTTACGTTCCTCTGTGATCTTATCACCGCTGGCTGTTAGTCTGTCTTTTGAACAGGAGATAAAAAGCAGACTGATGTAAACGTACAATAATAGGTTTCTCATAGTAATTTGGTTTTTGTGTGTTATAAACGATGATTGTTAATTTCAATTAAAGGTTGCATTAGGTTAAAAGATTACCTGAATACCTCCGGTATAGCCTACATATAGTCCCTGGAAGTCGTTTCCTTTGTTACCCCATTTAGATATGTAGTGCTTGTTTAAATCTTTACCCTCAATGGTATTGGTGTTTACGTAGTTAAGAGACGGACCGCCATAGATCTCCAGAAATTTAGCGATCTTCAAAGCAGGTAATACGCGAAACGACGAACTAAAATATTCTCCATGTTTAAAGCTCTCTAAACTCATCGCCGTTAATTCAGTATTTAACCTGAAGCTGTTTGACTGGAAAAAATGAGCTCCCATACCGGCCTCAGCTGCATATACTTCTTTGTCGTTTTTAAAGTTGTATCCAACTCCCAGAATACCATAAAGTACTCTGCCTCCCGATCTGAAGGTTAGCATGGTGGTCAGGTTGTCGTTGGTGCTTACCCCAATACTTTTCTCCCCGTTTTTTATAATGTTTACAATACCTATCGGGAAATCACTGCTCTCTGCGATGTTTATAAAACCGGCTATCTGGGCGCCTTTAACCTTTTTGGCAATATTTATAAAGCCTGCAATTTGAGATCCTTTTACATCTTTGGCTACATTCATGAAGCCAGCCATTTGAGAACCTTTCACACCTTTTGCTATATTGATGAAACCTGCAAACTGAGATGCTGTTCCCCCTTTGGCCACATTGCCGAAGCCTGCAAACTGGGCACCATTCATTTCTTTAGCAATGTTGGCGAAACCAGCAAATTGAGCACCCTTTACATTCCCTGATGATATGTTGGCAAAGCCTGCAAAAGCAAAACCATCGCCACCGCCATAAGTGTTAAGGAAACCAGCAAATTGTCCGCCGTCTGCATTTTTGATTACATGATTAGAAAATCCTGCAAACAGGAACCCTTTGGCATCATGTAATACCACATTCGAAAGCCCTGCAAAGGCCAAACCACGTTCAGCTGCAGATACTCCGCCAAGTAAGTTAAAAGAAAGGTTATTGGTATCTAAAGGGGCATGTGTTCCGTTAGTACTTAAAGGATACACAATACCAATATGCATTTTGCCTGGCATTTGATTTTGCGCATTTGCAACTAGACCGGTAGCTAATAATACTGATGCTGTTATAAAAGATTTGATGTTCATTGTTGTCTTGTTTTAGAGTAAGACAACATGATTTACTTATACCCCTACGCAGGGGAGGAGAAATATTTAGCGGTCGCTATAAGGCGATCGTCGAGAAAAAAAACTAATTACCCGCTGGCGCTGCCACAATATTCTTTCTTCCAAAAAAAAGTACAGTAAGCGCAATAACAGAGGTCACTGTCATAATCAAAACCATCGGCACAGCCGATGTCTGCTCAAAAAAGCCAATACATGCCGATGCCAATGCTCCTAATCCCATTTGAAGCGCGCCCATCAACGCAGATGCACTACCTGCATTTTTTGAAAAAGGAGCAAGCGAAAGCGCCAAAGCATTCGGGTTGGCAACTCCTAAACAGCATAAGAAAACAAACAGAAAACCAATAGTTTCGGCAAGCCCGAACCAGCCATTAATACTGCCAATTAAAAATACAATTACCGTAATAACCTGCCCAATTAAAGCGGCAAAAATCAATTGCTCGCTTTTATATTTCCTTAGCATCAATGTATTTACCTGACTTGCGCCAATAAACCCTACAGAAAGAAAGGCAAAGATCCATCCATAAGTCTCTTCTTTCACTTTAAATAGCGACATAAAAAGAATAGGAGAGCTGGTAATGTATACAAACAAACCAGCAAATGCCATAGCTCCGGTAAACGCATACGTGTAAAATGTAGGTTCACGTAACACCGCTATAAAGTTGTTTATTATGGGTTTAGGCTTTAATGACATGGTGGTGTCCGGCTTATAACTTTCGGGCAACCAGAGCCAGCTGGCTATCAAATTAAACAAGCCTAAGCCCAGTAAAATCAAAAACACTGTATGCCAGCCAAAAGCCACCGTAACATAGCCACCTACGGTAGGAGCAATCATAGGCGAAACGCTAAGCACAAGCATCAATAAGGCAAATACCTTGGCATTTTCACTAACAGGAAACAAATCGCGAACCATGGCAACCGATGCAACAGTAGCCGCACAGCTTCCAATTGCCTGAACAAACCTCAATACAATAAACGAGTCAATATCTTTAACCAGCGCACATCCGGCAGCTGCCAGAATATATACCAGTAAACCAATAAATAGGGGTTTCTTACGACCAAAACGATCTAACAATGGTCCATAAAGTAACTGACCAGCAGAGATACCTATAAAATAGCTTGATAACGACCAGGCTACCTTCGCATCGGTGGTATTCAGGTCTTTGGCTATTGCTTTAAAACCCGGCAAATACATATCGATAGAAAAGGGGCCGAGAGCGGTGAGTGAACCAAGTATTAAAATTAAGAACAGATATCTTTTTTGCGTCATACCACAAAAGTAGTTATTTGATAACCGGCTTTTCGTCATGCCAATTCCAAATTATATAAATAAAAGATATTAAAGGCCGATACCGATGCCCGCATTGGCAATACCGTAATTTCCAGAAACACCATAAGAAGCATAAAACCTGACTATAGGAAGTTTAACCTGAAAACCCGCATCAACACGAAAATCTTTTAGGTAGGTTCTCTCAATCCTTACGGGATTAGAAAATGTTTTATAAGTAACCTGGTCACCATTATAACCGCTTATTATCGGGTAGTTTCCGCTCAGTCCCATATCGGCGCTCGACACGTTGTAGCCTAAAGACAGGTAGGGGGTGAACACTGAAAACTGTTTGGATATCAATGCCTGGAATAGATAGTTGTTAAAGTTCCCAAAAATCTCTTGTCCGGAAAAGTCTGTAGACTGTTCGCTGTCTTGCGGCACCGAATTTTCAAGTGGTTGCAGGTTGAGTGATTTCTTATATTTCAGGTTATTGTAACTGAAGGCCAAGGCGAGATCAAAAGGCGCATCCTTAGATAAATCGCGCATAAAATTATGTTTAATTCCAAAACCAATCAGAGAAACCGAACCTATTTTCCGGCCAATTGTAAACCTTGGCGCAGCCCGAATAGTAACATCTGTATTGGCGGGCAGGCCTACAGTTAACTGGATCTGTGGTGTAGGTACATAATTCTCCAGCATCCCACTGGGTAATTCAAAAGAAACCAGTTTGTTGTTATTCTCATCATAAACATCCATCAAAGGCCCATTAGCTCTGGTGCTGCCACTAAAGGAGGGTGAAATGACGTCATTGGGGTTCGCTGGACGCAGGTTGCTCGACAAACCGATCCGGGTAACGTCAAATGATTTGCCAGAGGCAGGTACTATTACACCAGTTCCGGTAACACGCAACTCAAAATGGGACAGTCCGAGGGTCTGGGCACTGTTTGTCCACCCACTGTTCATACCCAATCCAAATCCCTTAAAAAGAGACTTGGAATAAGCATCAACAAGTTTTGTGGCATCGGCAGGTCCTGCGTTTATGAGTTGTTCGAAACCGGTCTGGGCAAATAATTGGTGGGAGCTGATAATAGATAACAGTGATATAATAGCAAAAAGTCTCTTCATAATAATTCAGTAATACTATACTAGTAACGTCAGTAAACTGAATTTATCATAAAGAAACTTTTTATAAAGTAATATTTGGGAACCTTAGCGGCTTTTATCTCCTTTCATTATAAACACCAACTTCGGCAATAGATGGTGGGCCATCAGGAGATTGGATAGCTAATTTTATTTTCTCTGCCCAAAGTCTGTCGAAGCGGAAAATCTGAATTTTGCTGTTTTGGTCTACTTTTTCGGTTTTAAGCGGCTGCCATTTTCCACTGGCAAAGTATTGTATGGTATAGGCACTTTTTGTATTCCTTCCCTGAGTAATCACCAGCATATTTACAGGTTTGGCCTTTTCAAAATTGAGCTCATACCATGGCGATTTTACTTCGGAATTTGAAACCCAGGCACTTCCAAAATTATCATCATTGGCAAAATCCATAATATTCATGTCATCACTCCAGCTGCTGTTGCTTTTAACATGTTTAGCAAGGTTACTTGATATGATCGGTGCAGCATGCTCCGGTACCTGCGGAAGCTTTTCAGGTTTTTTATAAAGCTTGCCTATTTCTTTTAAAGCCTGCACGGCATTTTCATCAATCAAGCCATCTGCATTTGGGGCTACATTAAGGATGAAGTTACAGTAAGCATTGTTATACGGTATAATAAATTTATTTACAAGCTCGTCTACATTTTTAACCGGTGTACCCGGGAAAGATGTTTTCCAAAACCAGTTTTCCTGCAATGGAAGACATGCCAAAGCCGGCAGCTTATTGTGCTCTTTAGAAATGAATTGCCCTGCGCCCTGCTCATACGATTTGATGTCGGTATAAAAAAGTGCTTCTGCCGGGTATTTTGCCGCGTTAAGATCCATTACCAGACAATTGGGTTGTAGTGATTTGATCAGGTGATAGATGTCCTCAAATGGTACATCATCATACGAGATTCTTGACCATGGCGCATCCCATCCATCAATAACCAGGGCCGTTATTTCACCATAATTGGTAAGCAATTCGGTGATCTGATCTTTGATCATTTGAATGTGTTCAGCAGTGATCTGATTGGGGCGGATGCCATGGTGGGTATCCAGAATGGAATAGTAAAGCATTACTTTTAAGCCATTTTTACGGAAAGCATTGGCATATTCCTTTACCACATCACGTCCAAATGGCGTATGCATCACATTATAAGGCGTAGTTTTGGTATTCCAGATAGGGAAACCGCTATGGTGTTTGGTTGTTAAGCATCCATAGGTCATGTTTGCCGATTTTGCTGCTTTAGCCCACTGATCGGCATCAAACTTAGGTGATTTGAACAGGGAAAGGGCTGCATCAGGATCCGACCAGTCCTGGTTCATAAAAGTAGGCATCCCATAGTGGATGAACATGCCAAATCCGAGGTCTACAAAATCCTGTTGAAGTGCAGGGAGCGATTTATTCGGCGCTTTTTGCTGCGCATGTAATGATTTTAAAGGAGAAAGTCCTGAAATCAGTAACAATAAAACTAAAATTCTTTTAATAGTCATTTTTTCTGTTTTGAAATTGGTCAGTGCAAATTTATAGTGAATAAAGAATAAACTTGTCGAATGGAAACCTAACAGAAGCCTAACAAAAGCTTAACAGTAAGAAAAATAAAAAAACTTACCCTACTTTTAAAGCAAATTGAATTATTGAAAAATGACAAGTCGCCTATATAAGAGCATAGTGTTAGTCAGCTTTTTGATCCTCATAGTTGTGCAGGCAAGGTTAATTTACAATACATACACTTTACGCGACAGAGACTTCAACTTAAAGGAAAAAACGCTGCTTAATGACGAATACGGGAGGAGCATACCTGCCGACAAAGTGTATCCCGGTGGTGGAAAAATCATTGATTCTATTCTAAGCCGGAATATGCCCAACCTACGTGCGGCTTATCTTAAAGATAAGAAAACCTTTGATCAATTGGCCATGCGGGTAAGTGATACACTTTTCAATGTTTTAAGGATGAAGAGTAACATGGACAGTGTTTTCAAGTCGATCGTTATTCGGAACTCCCTGGATACCAATATGCGTTATTTACTAACGTTTCAATCAATAGAAATAAACTTTGACAACCGTATAGGAGATATTTTCATCTTTGACAGTAAAAAAGCATTTTTTAAAGAAAAGAATAAAGCAAACTATGGGGCTATTATTGATGGTGAGCTCGCCAACCCCACACCTCAAAACAGGGTAACCAATCTTTCTGTAAGCGACAAGCTAAAATACGATTACAGGGTTACGTTTAGCCTTTTTGCTGATCACCCTTACCGCATGTTAAGGGTTGCCTATCAGATGCTTCCTACATTTTCATTGGTGGCAATATGTATTCTCATAACTGTTGGCATAAATTATTATACTTACATCAACTGGATGAGGCAGAAAAAAGAGGCCGAAATAAAGTCCGATTTTCTGAACAGCATTAAGCATGAATTCAACACACCGATTACTACAATCCTGGTGGCAAGTAAAAGCCTCGATGATGATGTTGTGCTGAACGACAGGCCGCGTGTAAAAGCACTTGTTCACATTGTAGAACGGCAGGCCCGCCGGCTGGAATCGCATATCAATCAGATGTTGGAGCTATCAGTGCTCAAAAAGAAGGCAAATCTGGTAGAAACAGATCTGAACTATTCGGTTATGGTATTGATAAATGATTATAAGGTAAAGCTTAGTCCATCAGATCGCATTACATTTGATCCATATAGCGCTGAAATACTGGTTCGGATCGATTCTTTTGTGTTCACAACTATGCTGAATAATATGTTTGATAATGCTTTTAAATATAACCATAGTGCCCATAAGCATGTCGAAGTATTTATTGATGAACAGCAGGGAAATTATGTGCTCCATGTTGCCGACAATGGAACCGGAATTGAAGATGATGTTAAAGAAAAAATATTCGATAAGTTCTTCCGGTCAAACCAGGACAGTACCATTCCCGGGCTTGGGCTTGGATTATATTACGTAAAAGAATGTCTGGATATTCATGGTTGGAGAATGGACGTGAAAACAAAAATAGGTGAGGGCACAGAATTTATGGTCTATATATGATTTACGATATTGTTATAATAGAAGATGAAATAGATTTAGGAAATGTTGTTTCTGAATACCTTAAGTTAAGGGGCTTTAGTGTGCAATGGTTTAAAACTGCTAATGAGGCATTAGCTTATTATGCGGCTAACCAATTGACCAATAAATTGATCATCATTGACGTTCAGCTGCCAGATCTAAACGGATTTGATTTAGCTACCGAGATCATGAAAATCAATAAAAACCAACCCTTTTTCTTTTTAACAGCCCATAACGAGAAAGATAACCGCCTCAGGGGGCTCAAAATAGGGGCAATAGATTATATTGCCAAACCCTTTGAAATTGAAGAGCTCGTACTGAGAATTGGGAATATCATCGATAAGTTATCCAACAATTCTTCTGACAGATCCGGTGACCAACCGGAATTTATCCGTATTGCCAACATCAAATACAATAAAAAGCAGTTGTATGTTTTGCTGCCAGATAACAACGAGGTATCACTCACTTTAAGAGAATCAGAATTATTGGATTATCTTTTAGGTAATCTCAACCAGCTGGTAAAGAAAAAGGATATTCTGTTGGCGCTGTGGGGAAATGATGATTATTTTAACGGAAAAAGCCTCGAAGTCTTCATCTCCAGGCTCAGAAGGTTATTTAGAGCATCCAAAGAAATCTCTATCGAGAATGTTTATGGCCTTGGCTATATGTTAAAGGTAAAATAATCATACTCCTGAATTATATGAATAATCGGAATGATTTAAGCAAAATATTTTAAACCTTATTGATGTTACTAATGTTATTAGCAAATATAACTACTTTTGTTAGTAAAATTTAGAAAGATGTCTGAGCGGATTAGAGAAAAGTTAAATATACTGGCTGATGCAGCAAAATATGATGTATCATGCTCATCAAGCGGGGGAACGAGAAAAAACGACAATAAAGGACTTGGTGATAGCCATGCTTCTGGAATTTGTCATACCTATACAGAGGATGGACGCTGTGTTTCTCTTTTAAAAATTCTCCTGACCAACCATTGCATTTATGATTGTGCTTTCTGTGTTTCAAGAAAAAGTAACGACATTGAACGCGCAGCTTTTACTGTAGAAGAAGTTGTATCCCTAACCATCAATTTTTACAGACGAAACTTTATTGAAGGACTTTTTTTAAGCTCTGGAATTTTTAAAAACGCCGATTTTACGATGGAGCGCTTACTCAAAGTCGTTAAAAAATTAAGACTGGAAGAACGCTTCAATGGATATATTCATTTGAAAACGATTCCCGGTGCAAGCGAAGAATTAATCAGGGAGGCTGGTCTTTATGCAGACAGAATGAGCATCAATCTGGAGATGCCTACAGAAAAGGGACTAAAATTACTTGCCCCGGAAAAGAGCCATGAAGACGTAAAGCGCCCACTTGGATTTGTACAAAATCAAATCGTACAATTCAACGACGAAAAAAAGCTGATTAAAAGTACTCCTAAATTTGTACCTGCGGGGCAAAGCACCCAAATGGTAATCGGTGCAACACCTGAAACAGATAAAGACATTATGCATACCGCAGATGCATTTTATAAAAACTTCTCTCTGAAAAGGGTTTATTATTCAGGTTATATTCCGATTAGCCATGACAATCGTCTGCCGCTTATTGGCACTCAGCCTCCGCTAATTCGTGAGAACAGATTATATCAAACTGACTGGCTCATGCGCTTTTATGGTTTTAACGTTAACGAACTCCTGAACGATGCCAACCCACACCTGGATGTGGATATAGACCCAAAACTTAGCTGGGCGCTTAGAAACCTTCAGTTTTTCCCAATAGATATCAATGTGGCCGCTTATAAAATGATTCTGCGCATCCCTGGAATTGGAGTGAGCTCAGCAAAAAAAATTGTACAAGCCAGAAAATTCGGAAAGTTACGGATCGACCAGCTTAAGAAAATAGGGGTTGCCTATAACAGGGCAAAACATTTTATCAAATGCGCAGATACTCCCTATCAGATTAAAGATTACCAGGGTACGCAGATCAAGTCATTTATATTAGCGGAGAGCCAGAGTAAATATTTAAAGAATGATGTTCAACAAATGATTTTATTTTAATCCTGCAACTTTAATGATATACGTGATCGATGGCAGTTTAGAAAGTTTGCTGTGTGCAGTTTTTGAATGGTTTGAAAGAAAACCAGGAAAGATTATGCTGCAATTGGAAAAATACTACCAACCGGATGCCTTCACCACGGAATTCCATGTATATAAGGATCAGAAAAAGGCTGATAGGGTATGGACAGGATTAAAAAAGAAATTAGACAGAGGTTGGATGAGAAGATTCTACTGCACCTTCCTCTCAGAATCAGCTCAGGCTTACAGCAGTCTATTTGAGTTTACTTGTTATATATTTTCAAACCCAGCCGGATCAGAGGGCAATTATGGCAATACCCATGTCTTGGCGGTAGCACAAACAGCCAGGAAGGTTGAAAGAGAGAAACACAGGATGGAAGCTTTCATACGATTTCAACATTCTGCTGATGGAATTTTTTACTGCGTTATAGACCCGGACTTCAATGTGCTCCCTTTGATCATGAACCATTTTAAGAACCGTTATGCAGATCAGCAGTGGATCATTTACGACTTGAAAAGACATTATGGATTATATTATAACCTGGAAAAAGCTGAAGAAGTGAACCTCACTCCAGAAGAAGAAAAGAACTTGCAAAAAACAACCGGGGAACTGCATGCCATCAAAGAAAATCTCTATGCCACATTATGGAAAGATTATTTTAAAAGCACCAATATCGCGGCCAGAAAAAACACAAAATTACATGTGCAGCATGTCCCAAAAAGATATTGGAAATATCTTACTGAAAAAATGGACACTTAAGGGCAGCTTTAGAGTAAATCCGCCTGTCCATTAAGAAAAATTCGGCCTTAAAACCAATTCGCTTAAACAACCGTATATAATGGTACCGGAAATCATAATTCAGATGCTCAAATAGAAAACAAACTACAAAAACCCGTTAATTCAGCATTTAACCTTTTTTTTACTAAAATCAATGTGCGAACAAACTAACCCCGATCTGATAGAACAACAAAACTTTGAAACCCTCCAGGAAGGGCTTCTCGGTGTTAAAAAACAATCCATCGCACTCCGAGCTAATCTGGATAAGATCATCATTGCTTGCGACCACATGCTATATGGAGAAGAACCTTTTAATGAAGACGGAAGCTAGTTCCTGAAACTCTTCAATACTGCCAAGCAGGTGGTCATATCTATTAATACCTATTGTGTATGACTTAACTCTTCTGGTTTATCTTTTCAAAATTAGAAAAACGGTTTTTTAAATCTTATCCAAAACCAAAACACAATACCGGGTTAATTCACATAGATGTCTCAGCGGGTACTATATTTTTACGTTTTTGTTGGTGTGTTGTTTTGTCGTGGATTTGTTGTAATTTCAAATCAACCCTTCTGGTTTTTTTATTATGCAGGTAACCAGTGATTTATTTTATAATCAATTGCCAGAATATAAACTGCCTCTGGCTGAATTGATAAGAAATGAGGACTTGTTTTATCAGGTGCCCCAGGATTGGCATGTGATCATTACTGACATTAAGGGATCTACTAAAGCTGTAATTCAGGGACAGCATGAAACTGTTAATCTACTGGCTACCGGTAGCATTGTGGCAGTGCTGAATTTCGTATTTAAAAGAGGGATAACGGTTCCGTTCTTTTTTGGCGGGGATGGCGCGACCTTTATAGTTCCTCCATCGGTATTAGATGTGTTGATGGATTTGCTACTGCTTTATAAAGAAAATGTTCTGCTTAACTTTGGGCTTGAACTCCGGGTGGGTACCTTGCCCGTACAGCAAATTTATAGCAAAGGGAATGAACTTAGGATCAGTAAGTTCAACATTGCAAGATCTTTTTCCATTCCTGTAGTTCTGGGAACTGGATTAAGTTATGCCGAACGACTGATCAAGGCTGAAGACTATTTGTTTGCCCAACAGGGGGATGTTACTGAGGTTCTGGATCTTAGCGGGATGCAATGCCGATGGGATAAGATCGGGCCTCCTGAAAATAGTAGTGAGGTGGTCACACTTTTGGTTGTCTCTGGCAAAAACAGGACGCAATCACTGGTGTTTAGTAAAGTGGTTGCATTGTTAGATGATATTTATGGGGAACCACGGAAGCGGCAGCCAATTTCAGTTGCCAAACTTAAACTCAATACTACATTTAACCGCCTAAATCGAGAAATGCGTGCAAGGATGGGAGAGATCAGGTTTTTTGAACTGATCCGTACCTGGCTGATCAATTTTTATGGCTTCATCTATTTTCTTACAGCACATGGCAAGGATTATCTGAACCGTCTGGTAGAAATGTCCGATACGTTGGTGATTGATGGAAAAATAAATACCGTAATTTCTGGGAATGATACACAAAGATTGAAACTGCTCCGTGCACTGGATATATTGGAAAAAGAAGGAGAGATTATATATGGTGTTCACATTAGTAATGATGCGATCATGTCTTGTTATGTGCGGGATCTGGTGGATGGACATGTTCATTTTGTAGATGGATCAGAAGGAGGTTATACGAAAGCAGCGATGATGGTGAAAGCTAAATTAGTTTAATAAAATGGTAATTTTAAATAGATAAAGGAAGCAAAATGAAAAGAATATCAAGAAGAAATGCACTAATTCTATTGTCAATTGGATTGTTTGTAATTGCTATTACACAAATCATTTCTCGTTACGTAGGATTGTCTGATTTATTAAAAGGTTCGTTAGTAGGTATTGGCTTTGGGCTTTTAATTTTGTCTGTAACATTTGGCAAGTTTAAAACGGTTTATTAAACATAAAACTTCTTTATTAATTATGAAACACGAAATTCGATTGACATTAATGTAGTTTAAGGCTGCTTTTTGTATGGTGCAGAATTATATAAACTAATTACCATATTATATAATCCCTTCGGGCCCCGGCCATGGTACCTTTGTATTGTAAATAATAGAAAGATTATGGCATTACAAGAAAATATAGAAACCACTTCTTTTCCCGTCCTGGGGATGACTTGTGCCAGTTGTGCGGTAAGTGTAGAATCTATGATAGGCGCACAAACCGGTGTAAAACAAGCTGAAGTAAATTATGCTACCCAAAAGGTAAAAGTAACCTATGATGCAGGGGTGATCCAACCAGAGGGAATGCAAAAGGTTGTTCAATCCATAGGCTACGACTTAATTCTGGATACTGAGAAAGGAAACGAAAAACAAGAGCAAGTACAGGCCGACAATTATAAAGCGTTAAAAAAGAGAATAATTGCCGCAGGAATATTAACCATACCTGTAGTAGTAATAGGCATGCTTTTTATGGATATGCCTTATGCCAATTACATTATGCTGGTATTATCTGCCCCGGTAGTTTTTTACTTCGGTAAAGACTTCTTTATAAACGCCTTTAAACAAGCAAAACACAGCAGGGCAAATATGGATACGCTGGTGGCATTAAGTACCGGTATCGCCTTTATTTTCAGTGTGTTTAATACCTTTTATCCTGAATTTTGGCACCAAAGAGGCTTGCATCCACATGTTTATTACGAAGCTGCTGCGGTAGTTATTGTGTTTATCATGCTTGGTAAACTACTCGAAGAACGTGCTAAATCCAATACTTCATCTGCCATTAAGAAACTGATTGGGTTACAGCCAAAAACGGTGATGCTGATTACGGATGAGGGAGAAAAAGAAATAGAGGTTGCGGATGTAAAAGCGGGCGATAAACTACTGGTCAGGTCAGGAGAAAAAATCCCGGTGGATGGCAAGGTTTACGAAGGAAATTCATTTGTAGATGAAAGCATGATTACCGGTGAACCTGTCGCGGTTTCTAAACAAAAGGACGATAACGTTTTTGCAGGTACCATTAATCAAAAGGGAAGTTTCCGCTTTATAGCCGAAAAAGTGGGCAGCGAAACCATGCTGGCACATATTATTCAGCTGGTACAGGAAGCCCAGGGCTCTAAAGCACCGGTTCAGAAACTGGTTGATAAGGTAGCCGGGATATTTGTACCTATAGTGATGCTGATTGCTATAATTACGCTGGGTGTGTGGCTGTTATTTGGCGGCGAACATGCCTTTACGCAAGGGTTACTGGCTATGGTTACTGTATTGGTGATTGCTTGTCCTTGTGCGTTAGGACTGGCAACACCAACAGCAATTATGGTTGGAATAGGCAAAGGTGCAGAGAGCGGTATTTTAATTAAAGATGCCGAAGCGCTTGAGCTTGGCTACAAAGTAAACGCCATTGTTTTAGATAAAACCGGAACCATTACAGAGGGTAAACCAGAAGTTACTTCTATACACTGGGCCAGTACTTTACCAGAAAATGCAGATGTGTTAAAACAGGTGTTTGCTGCTATGGAACAAAGTTCGGAACACCCATTGGCCGAAGCAATTTTTAATCACCTTAAAAAGGATGGTGTAAAACCTGCAGGCATTACAGATTTCGATAGTTTAACCGGGAAAGGGGTATCCGCAGTTTACAGCGGTAAGAAGTACTGGGCCGGAAGCCATAAAATATTAACTGATCATAATCAGTTAATATCCAGTGAATTGAAAGATCAGGCTAAAGTATTACAAGATCAGGCCCAAACGGTAATTTATTTTGCCAATGAAACGCAGGTGCTGGCAGTAGTATCAATTGCTGATCAGATAAAACAAGGCTCAAAAGAGGCGGTTTCAAAACTTATTAAGCAGGGCATTGAGGTTTATATGCTTACCGGTGATAATAAGGAAACTGCTGCTGCGGTGGCTGCTGCAGCTGGTATAGAAAACTTTGTAGCAGAAGTATTGCCATCTGATAAGGCTGAGTTTGTTAAAAAACTACAGGCTGAAGGCAAGGTGGTTGCCATGATAGGCGATGGTATAAACGACAGCCAGGCATTGGCACAATCAAACGTGTCGATCGCAATGGGCAGGGGTTCTGATATTGCCATAGATGTGGCAAAGATCACGCTGATATCTTCAGATCTTTTGCAGGTGCCAAAGGCGTTAAAATTGTCTAAGAAAACTGTTAGAACTATTAAACAAAACTTGTTCTGGGCGTTTATTTACAACCTGATAGGAATTCCAATTGCTGCAGGGGTATTGTACCCGGTTAATGGGTTTTTATTGAACCCAATGATTGCCGGTGCGGCTATGGCGTTAAGTTCTATATCGGTAGTAAGTAATAGCTTAAGATTGAAATTTGCGAAGTTGTAATGGATGCGCTCGTCATGTAGCTCGATCGTCATCTCGACGATAGGAGAGATCTCTTGAAGTAGCCTTGAAGCAAACTAGCCTAACCAAGAGATCCCTCGGTTCCTCGGGATGACGACGAGTGTGTTAGCCGAATGACTGGCATAGTACCATTACAACAACAATTCAAAACATAACATAATAACAACAATTAAACTCAAAAAAAATGCAAACTTTAAAATTCAAAACAAATATTAAATGCACAGGTTGTATTGCAACCGTAACGCCTCATTTAAACGGCTTAAATACCATAGAAAACTGGGAAGTAGATCTTGAAAACCCGGATAAAATTTTAAAAGTGGAGGCGGAGGATGAGCTTAAAGCAACAGAAATAATTGGTACCTTAGAAAAAGCCGGTTACAAAGCCGAAGAAGTATGATACTAGCTGATTAGATATGACTTTATATGTAAAAAATATGGTTTGCGACCGCTGTATTATGATCGTTAATGAGCGGTTGCAGAATCTTGGTTTTTCGGTTAAACAAATAACCTTAGGTAAAGTAGAAGTTGCTCCGGATCCCAATCAGGAACAATTGAAAGATATTGCTTTCGAATTTCAGGCTTTAGGTTTTGAACTTATTGAAAAGGAAAAAAACCAGTTGGTAGAGCAGATTAAGAACGAAGTAATCAATTTAGTTCACTATTCAGATCTGGGCGAGATTAATCAAAGTCTGATGCATCTGGTAGCCGATAAATTAAATAAAGACTATAATTACCTGAGTAGATTGTTTTCAGAATCAGAGGGATTAACCATCGAGAAATACATCATCCAGCAAAAAGTAGAAAAAGTAAAAGAACTGTTAGAGTACGGCGAATTGAACCTGAATGAAATATCCTTTAAAATGGGATATAGCAGCAGCGCCCACTTGTCGGCACAGTTTAAGTCATTAACAGGACTTTCTCCGAGCAAATACAAAGCTTCAGCCGTTAAAAACAGAAAACCCCTTGATAAATTGAACTAATAGCTGAGCACTTGCTTAGCTATTGCTCTCGTGATTGGTTCGCAGTTACGTTGCATCATCTTCGGGGTTGGTTCGGTTGTAACCGAACGAACCCCGAAGATGATCCTGAGCAATTGTTAAGCAATTGCGAAAGCAATAGCTCCCGGTGTGTACATAAATGCGTTAGGAATTAATTTAGTGTAATCCCAAACAGGATCCCTATCCAGGGCTTGCCTTGATATATCCAGTTTGCCCTGTTTTTATCAGTTAGCATGTCGATGCCCAAGGCAAGGCCTATATTGATTTTCTTATTGTCGTATATTCCGGCAATGCCGTTACTTAAGGCAAGCCCATCATATTCGTAATCAATCTTATCTTCCATAACATGAGGATTTACAGTTATGGCACTAAGACCGCTGAAAGCACCGTAACTAAACCCATTCTTTGCGCCTTCTTTTCTACTGCCAAGGTACAAGGCCGCACTAAAATTTGTATTTAACTGCTCCGGAACACCTTTAACCGAAGGCCTGATTTTACAAGGAACAGAAATAATATTTGTTGTTAAACCACCATTGGTTTCTAAAGATTTACAAGCGTATAAACTTACACTTATGATGCAACCGAGTGTGTAATTTAATTTGTTTTTTGTTTTCATCTCTTTTCGAATTATAGCCACTGATTGAATTTTTTAATGAACCAAACTTTTACCAATTGGGTAAGCAGACAATAACTTATCAGTATTCCAATAAGCCATGGGAAATAACTTAATGGCAGTGCCTGCATTTTTAAACTTTCGGCAAGTGGCGAAAATGGAATGCATATGCCAATAACCATTACCAATGATGTAAGTGCTGTTACAGGAGCCGTTGCCCAGCTTTGTATAAAAGGTATTTTTCTTGTCCTGATCATGTGAACAATCAGTGTTTGCGATAACAATCCTTCTATAAACCAGCCGCTTTGAAACAGCGTTTGCTTTTCAATGGTGTTTGCTGAAAAAACATAATACATAACCGCGAAGGTTGCATAATCAAAAATCGAACTAATAGGGCCTATAAAAATCATGAATTTGCTAATCCCCCTGGCACTCCATTTTTGAGGTTTTTCAATAAATTCTTTGTCCATACTGTCCCACGGAATAGAAATCTGAGAAACATCATATAGCAGGTTTTGTACCAGCAGATGGATAGGTAGCATGGGTAGGAAAGGGAGCAATGCACTGGCACCCAATACGCTAAACATATTGCCGAAATTGCTGCTGGCAGTCATTTTTATATATTTAATGATGTTGCCAAAAGTGCGGCGACCATAAATTACGCCTTGTCTTAAAACCATCAGATCTTTCTCCAATAAAATGATATCGGCACTTTCTTTAGCAATATCTACTGCTGTATCAACAGATATTCCAACATCCGCATTGCGAAGAGCAGGCGCGTCGTTAATCCCATCGCCCATAAAACCTACGGTATGGCCTTTAAACTGTAGTAATTTTACAATGCGTGATTTTTGCATTGGACTAAGCTTGGCCATAATGCTGATGTCATCAATTTGATTGATGATTTCCTCATCGCTCATGATTTCGATCTGATTGCCCAGCAGGATACTGTTTATCGGTATACCCACGTCGCGGCATATTTTTTTGGTTACAATTTCATTATCGCCTGTTAGTACTCTAATGTTTACACCTAGTTTTTGAAGCGCTGCTATTGATGGCTTGGCCGATGGTTTTGCCGGATCCAGGAAGCCTATAAAACCGGTTAAAACCATATTGCATTCATCGGCAACGGCGTAGTTGAGCGGGCGTGGTTCGTATTCTTTAATGGCAACCAGTAACACCCTTAACCCTTCTTCGTTTAACTTTCTGGAGGTGTCTATTATAGCCTGTCTCATTTTTTGATCCATTGGAACAATGGCATCGTTCTCTATGTGAAGCTGCTTGTCTTCGCCGGGGTCAAAGGCATGGCTGCACAGGTCCAGCATTTCTTCTACGGCTCCTTTGCAAATCAGTAAGTGTTTGCCGGTATCTGTACCGAGTATAACGCTTAGCCTTCTGCGGTTAAAATCGAAAGGTATTTCATCAATCTTTTGATAGTTATCTGTTTTAATGAAATCTTTTAATTCTGCATGTTCCAGAATGGCAATATCAAGCAGGTTTTTTAATCCGGTTTGATGATAGCTGTTCAAATAGGCCCATTTTAGCACCTCGTCGTCGTCTTTTCCAAATACGTTAAGATGACGCTCCAGTATAATTTTGTCCATTGTAAGGGTGCCTGTTTTGTCGGTGCACAGCACATCCATAGCGCCTATGTTTTGTATGGCATTAAGTCGTTTTACAATTACTTTACGCTTGCTCATGTTTATTGCACCTTTTGCAAGGTTGGCAGTAACAATCATTGGAAGCATTTCCGGGGTAAGGCCAACAGCTACAGAAATCCCGAACAGAAGCGCTTGCATCCAGTCGCCCTTAGTTAAACCGTTGATAAAGAATACCAGCGGAACCATAATGAACATAAAACGGATAAGCAGCCAGCTCACTTTGTTTACGCCTTTATCGAAACTGGTTTGGGTGCGTGTGCCCAGAATTGCTTTGCCTATAGATCCAAAATAGGTTAGGTTGCCGGTGTTTACAACAATAGCCTTTGCTGTACCGCTTACCACGTTGGTGCCCATAAAACAAATATTTTCGAAGTCGAGGGTTGATCTGTTGTCCGTGGTTTTAAGCGGATTGCTGCTTTTTTCTACAGGTAAGGATTCACCGGTTAATATGGACTGGCTGATAAACAGGTCTTTAGATTGTATGATCCTGCAGTCAGCGGGGATCATGTCTCCGGCGCTTATAAAAACAATATCTCCCGGAACCAGGTCTTTAATATCTGTTTCTGTTTTTCCGCTGGGCTGTCTTAAAACTGTTGCAGTGGTTTTAACCATGCTTTTTAGCTGGTTAGCGGCTTTATTGCTGCGGTATTCCTGTGTAAACCTGAGCAGAGAGCTGAGCATCACCATAATGCTTACCACGATTACAGTTTTATACTCTTCCTGACCCGGATCGGCCAGAATTACATCCATTATTAATGAAATTATAGCAAGTACAATTAAAATTCCAATAAAGGGGTTTAAAAACGCATGAAAGAGCTGTTTATACCATAATGGCGGCTTTTCATGCTCTATCTCATTTAACCCAAACTGGCGTTGTCTGGCACTGATGTTTGAGGCTTGAAGTCCGTTTTCATTGCTGTCCAGGATTTGAAGGTACTGGCTTGTGTCTTTTACGGCGATCTCATGTAATGTCATGGCATAATAGTTTAAGATTACTACTTATTTCTAATGTGCCGCAAAAGTATTGAGAGCTCTTGGGAGGGAAGGTTAGAGTAGTTTTAGAATGTTATTAGAAAACCATTAGAATTTTAATGGTTGCTTAGGCATGCTTCAATTCGATGGTAAATACGCTGCCCTGGTTCAGTTCAGAAATTACAGTTATTGTACCCTGGTGAAGGTTTATGATCTTTTTTGTAAGAGATAGTCCAATTCCGTTTCCGGCTGCATATTCCTGATTCTGACCCCGATAAAATGGTTCAAATATTCTTGAAACTGTATCGGCAGAGATGCCTGTTCCATTGTCCTGAAATCTTAATATGGTATGATCCATGTGGTAGGTTATGGCAATGGTACATTCGTGTTGCGCAGAGAATTTACAGCCATTTTCTATCAGGTTCATAAAGGCCACTTTAAGCAGGTATTCGTTTCCTTTTACGGAAATGGAATCGTCGTTTTCTATTTCTTTTTCGAATATGATGTTTACCTTATAGTCGGGGTAGGTGTGCAATACATCGTTTCTGGCATCCAGAAGAACTTCATCGAGACGGAGTTTTTTAAATGTAATTTCGGTATGGTCGTAGTTTGCCTTAGCCATGTCTAGCAGGCTGTTGGATAGGCGCACTACTTTTTGCGCATCGCTGATTGCATGCTGTATTGATTCTTTATACTCAGCATTTTGGCGTTCTTTACCTAAAGTAAGCTGAAGCTCGGCAAGCATTGCTGTTAGCGGGGTGCGCAGTTCATGGGAAATATTGGATACGAACTCCTTTTGGGCATCGAAAGACTTCTCTAAGCGGTTTAACATTGCATTAAAGGTAACGGCCAGTTCGGCAATTTCATCTTTGCCGCCGCCCTCGTTAATGCGAAGATCGAGATTGGTAGCCGTTATTTCTTCCACCTCATCTACCATATCAGAAACAGGTTTTAACGCCCTGCTGGCTAAGTACTGCCCGGCTAAGTAAATGAGGATTATACTGATGAAAAAGGCTACAATTAATGTGTATTTCAGGTTTGTTAGTTTGGCGTAACCATACTGATCGGTTGCTGCTGCGGTAATTACGTAATTGCCATTTTTATGCTGGTACAATAGGCCAATTACCTGCATTTTTCCCTGATAGAACTGTATTTGTTTTTCGGCTATGATCTTGTGGATCATATTTGAGTTTTCTTTTACCTTGTCTATATCAACAGCATCATGATAAAGAAGGTGAAATGAGGTATCGTATATGGCCACCTCTTCCTGAAACAATACATTTTGTGAGTTTCTGTAGATGAGTTGAAGAACCGATGGCTCTACTTTGGCATCGAGCAGCAGGTTAGCCTTTGTAATGGCAATTTTGTGCAGTTCCTTGTAATACTCGTCTTCTCTGTTTTGGCTGTAGGATAGGTATACTGCCATTGCAAAAACAAACAGCAGGGTTGCTATTATTGCGGTGAAGAGGAGACTTAGTTTATTACGGATTTTCATCAGCGTGGTTATTCTGATTTAAATATAAAGCCTAATCCAGGTTTGGTGTGTATCAGTTTATTGGGGTAATCTCGGTCTATTTTCTTTCTGAGGTAGTTGATGTAAACATCAATAAAATTTGTGCCTGTATCGAAATGAGTGTTCCAAACTTTGTCGGCTATTTCTGCTCTGGATAACACTCTTTCTGCGTTTTGCATCATGTATTCGAGCAATTTTAGCTCTTTTGGGGTAAGCGCAATCTCGGTTCCGGATCTTGTTACAGTCATTGTCTGGTTGTTTAATTCCAGGTCGGCATATTTTAATAAAGTGCTTTGTTTTGCCAGGCTGTTGTTGTTCCTTTTAAGCAGCGCACGAATGCGTACATGAAGTTCTCGGAGCTCAAACGGTTTTACCAGATAATCGTCGGCACCGGCATCAAATCCGTCAACCTTATCGTCGGTAGTGCCTAAAGCGGTTAACATTATTATTGGAAGATGGGGGTGGGCAGCTCTTATTTCCTTACAGAGATCGAGTCCGTTTATTTTGGGAAGGATGATGTCCATGATAATGAGGTCGTAGGTTTTAGATAGGGCTAGTTTTTTTCCCATCTCACCATCAAATGCGAGGGTAACTTTAAAATCCTGCTCTTCTAGCCCTCTTTTAATCAGGCTGGCAACTCTTGGTTCATCTTCTACAATCAGTATTTCCATAATAAATAGCATGGTAAAGGTAAATGAATTTTAGAATATGTGATTGAAGTGCGAAAAAATATTGCTTCTGTATAGTGGTGATTATTAAAATATTACACAAATTTGTTACTAAGGGTTAACAATTTGTAAAGGTATAATTAACAAATGGCAGGCTACAGAACGCTTTCGGATCAGGAGCTAACCGGACTTTTAAAGAATGGAGATCAGACCGCTTATGCCATGATCTATCAGCGGTATTACCGCTTGTTGTACATTCTGCACTTAAGAAATTAAATGACGAGGAAGAAGCAAAAGATATCATTCAGGAGTTTTTTACAACCTTATGGACTAAACGAGAAACCATATTACAGGATACCAATTTCGCTGCCTTTTTATATACATCGGTACGGTGCCTCCTAAAATGAGGGAAGTTTTTCTGCTGAGCAGGGAAGAGAACTTATCACATAAGGAAATTGCAGAGCAACTGGGGATTTCGGAACAAACTGTTTCAAAGCAGATCTCTAATGCGCTTAAAGTTCTGAGGTACAAAATGGGTGCATCGGTGTTTGTGTTCTTCCTATTTCATATTTAGGTCTTTTGCGGGGCTTTACAAGACTTTTATAGCCACACCAATTATTGCCGCAAGTAGTATTAACTGGGGTTCTTTGATCTGCTTGATATAAATTAAAGCAAGAGCAGAAAATAGAGCAATGGTAGCAGTTGGTATATCTATAATTGCACGTGTAGCTATAATGATCACTGCACCTACCAGTGCGCCAATTACAGCACCCGTGATGCCATCAACAAAAGCCTTTATACTGGGATTTTTTGCAATCCTTTTAAAAGAAGGAGCCAGGGCAACGGTAAAAAGGTAACAAGGCAAAAAAGTAGCCAATGCCGCCACACAAGCGCCAGGAAAACCCGCTGCCAGATAGCCGATAAAGGCAACTGTAATGACTACGGGACCGGGACTAATCATTGCTACAGCCACAGCATCCAAAAACTCCTGCTCATTAAGCCATCCAAATTCCTGAACTACGCCGCTATGTAAAAAAGGAACAATTGCCAGTCCGCTGCCAAATACAAACGCACCGGCTTTTAAGAAAAACCAGCCAATCTGCTGCAGTGTTTTACCCTCATATTGCCAGAAACCAACGCTCAGTAAAATCAGGGAAGGAGCTGAGGCTGGTCGTTTAATCCATTGCGGTGGCGCTTTAACCAACATGTAAACCACACCGCAGATGATAAAAAATAAAATATCTTCTCTCTTGATGATCACAGTAATGATCACACCGGACAGGTAAAATACCCAAAGCAGCCAATTTGATTTAACAGCTTCGAGGTTTGGTTTACTTACAGATTTAATGGTCAGTTTATAAGCGCTAACCGTGATAATTCCAATTACCGAGGCGCTTACCCCATAAAATACGGCTTGCATGCCGGGTAAACCGCTATAGAGCTTATAAGCAACACCCAATATAACCACCATAATAAAGGAAGGGATTACGAAAGCAAGTCCTGCTAATGTTGCGCCCAGTAATCCGTAATGAACAAAACCCATGTAGATACCCAGCTGCGCGGCCAAAGGCCCAGGTGCCAGCTGAGCGAGTGCAAGACCTTCTTTGTATTCCTCCTCAGAGATCCATTTTTTTTGCTCAACCAGATCCCGCTGCATGTAGCCAACTAGTGCAACTGGTCCGCCGAAACCCCAGGTGCCAAGCTTTAAAAAGTAGACGACCAGGTCGGTTAATTTATATGTTGCGTTGTTTTTCATGTCCTTGTTAAAATGCGATCCCAAACTGAAAGCCTACGCCGTAAGACGAAGATTGATCGTTACCAAAACGTGCAGGAAGGGGAATGGCTACAAAGTAACTGCTGCCTTTGTTTTTCTTTACAACTTTGTTGAATACTGGGGTAAGGCCATATCGGCCTGAAGTTTCAAAAGCGAGTCGACCGGCAAAAGTAAATCCATTGCCCAGGGCAACTAAGATGCCTGGGTGAAACAGCACATTGTTGACCTTGCTGCTTGCGCTTGTGGCCTTTATAAGCGGCACTATTTCGCTGGAAAAACCGATTTTAGCGCTTTTCCAAATGTTGATGCCTATGGGCAAGCCAACTATATAACTGTCTTTGAAGTTGGTATGGGTGCCATCGGAACTGAAGGATACAATAGGATGAACAATGCCTACATAACCAGCTAATTTTGGATAAGTTGGTTGCGGGTTTTGAGCTGAAGTGGTTGTAGAAATAAACAGGCTGCAGATACAGCATATTGCGAAACGTATTTTGTTGATTTGAATTTGCATGAACAATGGTACTGCATCGCGAAAAATTAAAATAGAACAGATTTAACTGTTGGTACAGAATTTACTATTTGTGGCATGTTATTAGCAATACAGACTAAAAATGAATATGAAAAAGATATATTTTGTATTGACTATTTGCAGTATGATGTTTTTAATGTCGTGCTATACGCAAAGAACCGCAGGAAATAGTGGTAAAGTACCTCCGGGGCAAGCGAAAAAACGTACGGGATCGAAATCTGCAAAACCATACGCACCTGGTCAGCAGAAAAAGAACTAAACTTTCCTGTTCTTTTTGAACTGGGAAGGTTTAATACCCGTTTCCAGTTTGAAAATTCGGGTGAAATGGCTTTGATCTGAAAAACCTGTGAGATAAGCAATTTCTGAAAGCGAATAATCGGTTGTTTCTATGTAGGCAATTGCTTTGTTTATGCGAAGTTTCCTGATGTACTCGCCAAATGAAAGGTCATCAAAGTATTTGGAGAACTCTCTGGATACATATGCGGGATTCACATTTAATTCGTTAGAGATCCCGGTTAAGCTTAAAGCAAGATTCGTATCTATCTGATCCTGAATAATTGTTTTCAGCTCTTTTGCCCATGCCGGTACTTTATCTGTACTGCTTTTTTTAAGGAACTTCTGGTATACTTCTATTAATAGCTGCTCTACGGGGCTTTCTGTATGCTTTACATTTTGGAGGTGTGTGGCCCAGGTGTACAGGGCGTCGTAAATTACTATGCCTGCTTTTAAAAGCTCCTGATCGTCTTTAATGTTGTAAGCCATTCCGGCGGCTATTGCCCATAGGCCGGATGCCTGACTTGCCAGGTTATGGCGGTCGGTATCTGCACCTCTAACAATGGGGGCCATTATGGCGAGGGCAGGGTCATCGAGGTTGTATTTTTTTATAAGCGCATCGAAGGTGCACAGGTCGTTTTTATGTGTAAGCTCCACGCCGGGAACGTCAAAAGGTGTGGCGTTTAACGCTGCAGCTTTTTCTATAACCTGATCAAAAGGCACGTAAAAGAAATGAGCGTCTTTATCAATGAAGTTTTTGATTAGCCATGGGCATGCAATCCTGTCTATTTTTGGTCGCTCTCTTGTGATCCAGTTCATATTGTGCGATAATATAGGTAAAGTTACGCAACATGGATTTGTTTTTAATGCCATTTTAATCTGGGGTTGTTATTCTTGTATCAGGTTAATATCATAAATTTTATAACACATGTTACATAATACATTACTGGCGGCATTGGGCACACAAGAGATCCTGGTTATTTTGGTTGTAGTTCTTTTGCTTTTTGGTGGAAAGAAGATCCCGGAATTGATGAGTGGTTTAGGCAAGGGGATAAGGGAATTTAATAATGGAAAGGATGGGGTTGAGGAAAAGGAGGGGAAGGGTGAGGAGAAAGCAACAAAGTAAGAGAAATGAAAAAAATTGCAGGAATGCTTTAGAGCAAACCGGTGTTCTTTAGACGTTGAATAATTAAGGAGACATCAACCGTATCGTGTTCGTTTTTTAAATAAATGTCGGTAAGATATACAGTCTCACTAATTATTAAAACATGGTTATGATTCTGGCACCGCCAGATTTTCCTTTATTTGTTCCAGAAATTGCTAATCTTATTTATACAAATTTTGACCTAGATCAGTTCCTATAATCGGATTCTCTTCTAATTCTTCAATTAAAGCATTTAGGTCTCTTAAAATTCCTTTATGTTTTTTTTGCTATTTGCTTTAATTCTTTTTTAAAATCGGAGGTTAAAACAATCTCGAATGCCATTATTGATCAAGTTCCGCTTCAATCTCCAATATAGCTGCTTTTGCATCTTGAAGTTTAATCTTTCCCTCCTGATGCAATTTGATTTGCTCGAAGGAACGTGCTAGATTGTTGTAAATGTTCTGTTCGGTCTTATTTAACGGCCGTAGAACTTTTTCTGAATTTGAAGCTACGCTGTAATCTAGTCCTAAAGCCTCTAAAACAGCTTTAACTGCTTTTTCAGATTTTTTGTTGTCAATATTTACTGTTAACGTAGTCATAATTCAAATTTACTAAAAGTTGTTCTTAACAATCACAATCTGAGTTTCGCTTTCTGGAGAAAAGAAGATTTTGGCGTATGTTTTAAATCTGTATCGCTCAATAATAACATTTTTGTATCTGTATCCCTTTATTCTTATTCTATAATTTTGTGGAATAAGTTTAACGTTATGGGAGCAACAGAAATAAAAAAAGAGGATATCAAGCTTCGAGAAGTTTATTTGGAAGATTTGAAATCGGTTATAAACCTTTACCAGAATAGTTTAGCGCTTGTTAAACATGCAAATGGTTCTGGTAAGGTGCTTACTTCTGATTTTGGATTACCCATTGGAATTGCAGAAAAGGGCGGCAAAGTGATCGCTTATTCTCGTGTAAATATTGACAGCAAAGGAAAACCAGTTTTCCAGATCCATAGCAATGAAGCATGTGGAACCGATACAGTTTGCGAAAAGCTGAACCGTTTTTCGGAGAAACGTTTTACGGCGATCTGGGGTGCTGATGCAGCGCAAAGTCTATCATCTAATAAGCCAGTTCAAAATGCCATCAACAGGCTAGTTGATTGGCTTAACCACTGCAATTAAGCTTGTTCGTAAACTTGTTTTACACTTGTTCACCAATCAGTGATTTTGGTAAGTAATCCAGTAATCTGTATACCCATCTATTAGAGAATAGCTTAGACCTTTGTGTGAGCATTAATGGAGCAAAAATAAATTGCTCCCGATGAGACACAAAGTTAGCCTGCAATTGTTAAACAATAAACAGGCACAGCTATTTAAAGAATCATAGATGGAAACAACACAAAACAGAACAGCCATTTTCCCGAAAGGAGATAAAGCCCCGGCAGATTATTTCAGCGGAACGGCATGGGTTAATATTTTAGTCCCGAAAGATGAAACGGGACATTATTCGGTTGGGGATGTGGTGTTTGAGCCGGGCTGCAGAAACAACTGGCATACACACCCTGCAGGGCAGATCTTGCTAATAACCGATGGCGAAGGGTATTACCAGGAAAAAGGAAAACCTGCCAGATCGTTGAGTAAAGGCGATGTGGTAGTGATCCCGTCTGATGTAATGCACTGGCATGGCGCAACTGCCGATAAAAGCCTTACACATATTGCGATCAGCAATATCACCGAAAACGGCCCGGTAACCTGGCTGGAACCTGTAACAGACGAAGAATATAACAACGTAAACCAACAACGATAATGGAAAAGTTTGAAGTAAAAGCATATGGCACTCAGTCGGCTGAAGCGCCATTAAAACAATTGAGTATTGACAGGAGGGAGGCAACGGCTAAAGATGTAGAGATTGACATTCTGTTTTGTGGGGTATGCCACTCGGACCTGCACACTGCCAGAAACGACTGGGGAGGGACTGTTTATCCGGCAGTTCCCGGTCATGAAATAGTAGGCAGGGTAACCAAGGTGGGATCTGAAGTAAGCAAATTTAAAGTAGGAGATTTGGCTGCGGTAGGGTGTTTAGTAGACTCGTGCAGAGAATGTGCCAGCTGTAAACAAGACCTGGAGCAATATTGTATTCCTGGCTTTACGGGAACTTATAACGGAAAGGACAAACATTTAGGCGGGCGCACTTTTGGCGGTTACTCTGAAAAAGTTGTGGTTGATGAGCATTTTGTTTTAAAGTTGCCCGAAAACCTTGATCTGGCTGCTGTAGCGCCATTACTATGTGCTGGTATTACGACCTGGTCTCCATTAAGACACTGGAATGTTGGGAAAGACAGCACCGTTGCCGTTGTGGGTTTGGGCGGATTAGGCCATATGGCGATAAAATTGGCTAAAGCACTTGGTGCGCATGTAACATTATTTTCAAGATCGCCCGGAAAAGAAAAAGATGCGCTTGAATTGGGCGCCGATCAGGTTATTATTTCTACAGACCCGGCGCAGATACAGGGTGTAGCAGGAAAATTTGATTTGATTGTTGATACTGTTCCTTATGTGCATAACTTAAATGAGTATGTACCTACACTGAATATAAATGGTACGTTGGTATTGGTAGGGTATCTTGGTGGGCTTGATCCGTTGTTGAACTCTGTACCTATGATTATGGGGAGGAAATCTGTTGCAGGATCGTTAATTGGTGGAATTGCCGAAACACAGGAGATGCTTGATTTCTGTGGGGAACACAATATTGTTTCGGAGATAGAGGTAATTAAGATGCAGGAGATTAATGAAGCGTATGAGCGTATGCTGAAAAGCGATGTGCGGTATCGCTTTGTAATTGATATGGCGTCGTTAAAGAATAATTAGGATTACAAATAAACAGGGCAGTATGCCCTGTTTATTTTAACAGTTAAATACATTCCATTTATGCCCATCAGGGTCTGAAAATCCAAAGCCATAATAACCCGGGCCAAATTCAGCAGGTTCATCAAAGATCTTGCCGCCGCCATTCCTGACTTCAACAGCCCATTTATCGGCTTCTTCTTTATTATCTGCCCAAAGTGTGAAAATCACTTCATTTCCTTTAGACAAATCTGCTACTTCTCCTCTCAACGCATTTTTTAGAGAATCTTGTACAAAGAAATTGATCACAAAATCATCATTGCCAAATAGAAAACTGGTGATTTCATCGGTTTTGTCGTAGCCTTCATTGGGTTTAAAGCCCAAGGCGCTATAAAAATTCCTGGTAGTGGTTACATCTTTTACGCCCAAATTGGCCCAGATTTTTGTTGGTCTCATGGTATCTAGTTTTATAGTGTTGATTAATTGTTTGTTATTGAATAATGTAATTGAACAGTATTGTTGTTCAATTTGTTTACTTCGAGGAGGGAAAGTTTATACTCTGCTTCTTCGATGTCTTTGAGCAATGGCAGGCCGTTGCCAAATAGTACCGGTTCTACAACCAGGATGATTTCATTCACCAGGCCTGCTTTGACAAATGCACTTACGGTTTGCGTACCACCTATAATAACGGCTTCGGTGTGTCCTCTTGCGGCAAGCTGTTCTATGATTTTTTCCGGGCTGTCATCAGTAAAAAGTACATTGGATTGGGCAGGTTCGGCCATGGTATTGTGAGTGAGCACAACCAGTGATCCTTCTTTAATGGGTAGGTAGTCTGGTGCAAGTACATTATAGGTTGTTTTTCCCATGATCACGGCTTGTGTGCGCAGACTGATGGCCATAAAGCCTTCACCGTATTCCTGCGACAACCAGTCGGGTACGTTTCTGTTATTGCTGATCAGGCCATTGGCAGAGGCAGCGAGGTAGATGATTGTTCTCATACTTAGTTGTTTTTGTATATCCAAAGGTAATCTGGAGGAATGGGGTAGAAAACCTGCAAAGACGACTTATTGAGGGGGCGTTTGCGACAGTAGGAGAAAAATTAATATATTTGGAATATGAGAATGACCGTAATGTTATAATATAAATTTTCAAGTCGTAAGGCTAATGTCCCGGAGGGACACTAATTCTTTATTGTCTGAATTTTTATATAAAACATTATGCGCGACATCTTAAATCCACAGCAAATACAATCTTTTATTGCAGATGGCTTTGTCCGTATTGATAACGCTTTTCCTGCCGATCTTGCCGCTGAGGCGAGAAATATCCTTTGGAAAGACATTCCTGCTGATCCTAATGACAGTAGCACATGGGCGAAACCGGTGGTGTGGCTGGGTATGTATACGCAGGCGCCATTTATTAAGGCGGCGAATACCCCTATTCTTCATGCTGCATTCGATCAGCTGGTTGGTAAAGAAAAATGGATACCGTGCATGAGCATGGGAGCTTTTCCAGTTCGTTTCCCATCGGAAGTTGATTCGGATGATACCGGCTGGCACGTAGATGCAGGTTTTTCTGGAGCAGATCCTAATGACTTTTTCGCCGCCCGAATCAATGTATATTCAAAAGGCCGTGGCTTGCTGATGCTGTTTCTATTTTCGGATGTAAGCGAGAGAGATGCGCCGACCAGGATTTTAAAAGGTTCGCATATGGATGTTGCCAGATTGCTGAAACCCGAAGGTGAAGAAGGGCTATCTTTTATGGAACTGGCAAATAGGTTGCCTGAATTACCCAAGAGAGAGGAAGCTTTGGCTGTCGGCAAGGCCGGAACGGTATACCTTTGTCACCCTTTTTTGGTTCATGCGGCGCAAAGACATCGCGGTAGTGTGCCTAAGTTTATGGCGCAGCCACCGTTGTTGCTTAGGAGCGGTTTTGATATCAGTAGTACAGGCCCATGTAGCCTGGTAGAGGAAGCGATAAGAAATGTGTATTTTTAAAAAATAAAATGAAAAGATTCCTTTTAGTAGCCTTATATATGCTGGCAATTAGCCCGGTAGTGTTTTGTCAGTCAAAACAGACCATCGTTCGTTCTGATTTCAAAAAATACTTTGATGAGTGTGGAGTGGAAGGTGGTATAGCAATTTATGATTACAAAAAGCATCAATGGATCCTTTCTGATACCATTAATACAAGGCGGGAAACCTTGCCTGCTTCTACATTCAAAATCATTAATATGCTGATTGCCCTTGAAACAGGAACCATACCGAATGAGAACTATATGGTTAAATGGCCAGGAAAAACCGATACCACAAAATACGGCTACAGACCTGAAATTTATCATGATATAAGTGTAAAGAACGCATTTGAAGTTTCTGCCGGCTGGGCGTTTATAGAGCTTGCAAAAAAGATTGACAGAAGTGTATACAAGAAATACCTTACTCAATGCGGATACGGCAATGCAGGCCTTTCGGAACCTGATGCAGACTTTTGGAACTTTGGTCCCCTTGGTATTTCACCTGTAAGCCAGGTTGAATTTCTTAAAAAACTGTACGATGGGAAACTCCCGTTCTCTAAAAAGAATATGGATATCGTAAAGCGGGTAATGATAAGCGAGCAAAATAAAACTTATACCATCCGCTCCAAAACAGGATGGACGATGGCAGATCAGATCAACACAGGATGGTGGGTTGGTTACGTGGAAAAACAAAATGATGTTTATTTTTTTGCGACAAGATTACTGCAGGATCGAAAAAATAACCGACCTGATTTTTCTGAGTGCCGTAAGAAAATTACCGGGTCGGTGATGAAAGATTTGAAAATCATGTAAAGTTTTTTTGTTTTCTTCTACCTGTTAGGTCTTAGTCAGCCGTATTGGTTATATATGAGGGAATATAAACCTCTTTGTAAGCAATGGAAAAAGACGCTAAGACATTACTTGATAAATACAGAAAGGGACTTTGTACGCCTGCTGAAAAGGCAGTTGTGGAAAGATGGTATTACCAATTGAAAGACGAGGTTCAGCTAAATGAGAGCCGAATTGATGAAGTTGGATATGACATCTAGAACCAGCTGTCTTTGGAAAGTAAAGTACAGCCTCGTAGTTATAAGCTATGGCCGCGTATAGCTGCGGCAGCAGCAATATTTTTGGTTGTTGGCGCCGGGTTGTTCTTTTATACATCCTACTACGCACCCCGCCCTGAAGGTGGCCGTCATCCTGAACTTGTTTCAGGATCTCATGACATTGAGCCCGGCCGTAACACAGCAACTATAACTCTTGCCAACGGTAAAACCATTCAACTTAGCGATGCTAAAACCGGAGTTGTTATAGATGCCGCTAATTTGAAGTATAACGATGGTAGTGCGGTGGAGACGGGCGATGCCCGTCATCTCCTTTGATTAACCAAAGGAGATGACGGCCCCTATTTTTGGGAGCCTCTTTTTTATTTAAAAAGAGATAGAAATGGATTTATTTAAAAGGGAAAGAAATGGGGTTTTTAATAGTGATAAATCTTACCGGTATACCGGTAAAGTTGGGAATTTGGTGAGCTACCATATATTAGATAAAAATGTGGTTAGGATGGTGGGTATGATTACAAAACCGCCTTCTATTAAACAATTGATTTGCAGGCAGGAAATGGCAGTAGTGGTAAAGTTTTTATATCCGTTTACTGAGTTTATTAATGCTGGTTTTATGCTCAAAGCCAGGGCTGCGGTAAAATATCCGTACAATATAGCCCTAAGCTATAATAAAATGAACACCTTAAAAGGCTTGTATCCTGATATTAAAATGGATTATCCTAAAGTAATGGTTTCGCAGGGGAGTTTGCGTGTTGCAGCGAATCCGACGGTTGAGATGGTGCCGGAAGGGTTAAGATTTAGGTGGACGGTATTGCCGGAAATGGTATTAGCTGAGAAAAGCCAAAGGGTGATGATACTGGTTTATTTCCCTGACCTGGAAATTGGCCTTTACAGTATTGATGGTGCAAAGCGAAGTGAGGGAAAGGAGCTATTTGTTTTACCTTTAGAACTGAGGTTAGCGAGAATGGAAACTTATATTTCATTTATGGCCACACCGGGTTGCGATGTGGCCAACAGTGTGTATGTAGGCGGTTTAAATTAAGGTTTGGGGAAATCTGCACCAACGGTGGTTTCTTCCCATGCATCAAAATCATGTGCCAGTTCTTCGATTTTTTTACGGGCATTTTTTAATGCTGCGGCACCTAATAATAAGCGTAATGGAGGGTTTTCGGTCTCTACTACTTTAATGATGGCCTGAGCGGCGCGTACCGGGTCGCCGGGTTGGTTGCCATTGTAAGCCCTGATGTTGTCTTTATTCGCACCTGCGGTTGTTTTGTAATCTTCAATTTCGTTTTGTACTTCGTTGGCCGAACGCCCGGCCCAATCTGTACGGAAGCCGCTTGGTGCTACAATGGTTACTTTTATGCCAAGGGGGGCGGTTTCTTTTGCCAGTGATTCGGAAAACCCATCAACAGCAAATTTAGTTGCATTGTAATAAGCTAATGCTGGAAAGGCCATTAAGCCTCCGATTGAAGCGATATTGATGATGTGGCCACTCCGTTGTTTTCTCATATGGGGCAGCACTGCTTTTGTCATGTTGGCCAGCCCGAAGAAGTTGATATCGAACATTCTTCTGGTTTCGTGCTCGTCGCTGGCTTCTACTGAACCAAAGTAGCCAATGCCGGCATTGTTTACCAATACATCAACCCGTCCGAATATTTCGGTTAGTTGCTTTACGGCATCAGTAATATGATCTTGCCTGGTTACATCAAGCGTTATAGCTATTGAGGTTTCCGGGTATTGTTTAACGATATCTTCTACGTCGGCAATGTTACGGGCAGCAACTCCAGCTTTGTAGCCAAGTTCGAGTACTTGTTTTGCTAATTCCCGGCCAAAGCCTGTTGAACAGCCTGTTATGAGCCATACTTTTTCCATAATATGTGTTTTATAATTTTATATCTAAATAACAGTATAAGCGGAAGATGGTTGTCAGTATTTGATCATTTTAAATGATTGCAGAAATTTTAAATGACATGTTTAAAACCGATCTTTTTTAGCATTTTAGTGGAATTTCAAAATAGAAGTTAAAATGAGTAATAATTTGATTGATCACCCCGGGGTGATTACGGGATTTGCAGTTGTTGTTGTTGTGATGCTGCTTTTAGATTTGGGTGTATTTAATAAAAAAGTACATGCTGTAAGTAGTAAAGAAGCCGCTATATGGTCTGTGGTATGGATAAGCTTATCCATGATATTTAGTGGGGTAATTTACCTGACTTCGGGTTTTGAAAAGTTTACACAATTTCAATCGGCCTATTGGATAGAAAAGGCGCTATCGGTTGATAATCTTTTTGTGTTTATTCTGGTGTTCGGGTTTTTTAATGTGCCTAAGGAATTGCACCATAAAGTGTTGTTTTGGGGAATTATTGGGGCATTGGTGTTTCGCGCCATTTTCATATTTGCAGGTGTTGGGTTGATTAATTTAACTTATTTGCCTGAAATGACGGTGTTTGGCGAACTGATACGCATTAATGTTGTTTTACTGATTTTTGGGTTGTTTCTTATTTATGCCGGTATTAAATCTGGCCTGGCAAATGATCATGATGATGAGGACAAAGATTTTAGCAAAAGCCCTGGCGCCCGCCTGATTTACAAGTTCTTTAAAGTGAGTAAGGAGTTTGATGGTGCCAAGTTTTTTACGGTACAAAATGGTGTAAGACTGGCTACTCCTTTATTGGTTGTTGTAGCGGTTATTGAATTTACAGATCTATTGTTTGCAGTAGATTCTATTCCTGCAATTTTTGCCATTGCACCTGATGATCCGCTAATTTTATATACGTCTAATATTTTCGCTATTCTTGGATTGAGGGCTTTGTATTTTCTGCTGGCTAACTTTATTTATATGTTTAGTTTGCTGAAATATGGTTTGGCGGTTATACTGGCGTTTATTGGGGTTAAAATGGTGATTGCACCTTTTTATCATATTTCATCGCCGTTGTCGTTGTCTATTGTTGGAGGCGTTTTGGTGTTGAGTGTAGTGGCTTCGCTGGTGTTTTCGCCTAAGAAGGGGGTTGAGGGGTAAGAGGTAAGTTGGCATAATCAAGGGATCTCTCCTGGAGTCTCGTTAAATAAGAAAGCCTGGTCATTTGACCAGGCTTTCTTATTTAACGAGACTAGTATTTAAACTAGTGAGGTACTTAGACTAGTGAGATACTAGTATAAAGTAAATTCAACTCTACGGTTTTTCTGACGACCATCAGCAGTTTTGTTAGATGCGATAGGTTGGTTTGGACCGTAACCTGTTGCTTCGATACGTGAAGCGTTTGCACCTTGTGATACCAAATAAGTTTTGATAGCTTCTGCTCTGTCTTTAGATAAACGTAAGTTTAACGCCATTGAACCAGTGTTATCTGTGTGACCAGCTAATTTCAAGCTAAAGTCTTTAGCTACTAGTAATTCAGCTACTTTATTTAAAGTTGCATATGAAGTAGAACGTATAGTTGATTTACCTAAATCGAACTCTAAGTTTTTGATTGCTTCGTCAACAACTCTACGGTCAGCCTCAGTAACAATTACTTTTTCTTTGATGATCTGAGCAGGAGCTTTTAATGGACATCCAGCACCATCTACCACTGTGTTTGCAGGAGTGCCAGCACATTTGTCGAATTTGTTAGCTACACCATCTCCATCATCATCACCTAATTGAGCTTCTAATGCTTCTTTGTCTCTTCTTGCGTTTTCTTCAGCAGTTGATAATGCTCTTCTTAATTCTGCACTTTCAGCAGCACTTTCTTCGCGGATAGCAGCGATAGGGCTGAAGTTTTGTAATTGAGAAGTTCCTTTTCTGCCTAAAGCAATCTCGATACCTGCGTGAGCATATGAGAATCTGTCGTTAGCACCAGCTGTTACCCCATCAAAGTTATTTGATTTCATGAAGCTAACTGTGTAGCCTAAATCGATGTTAACACCTTTTGATACGCCCAATTTGAAACCTGCTCCAATTGGAACAAACCAATTTTGATCATATCCTGTGCTTGCACCGCCCGGATGATCGGTTGTTGCTGCAGATGACATGTAACCCGCACCAATTGTTGCATATGGTGAAAGGAAATTACGTTTTTGGTTTAAGCTCATGTTGGCGATAGTAAAGTTACCACTAACAGCTGCCGACCAGTCGATTCTAGATTCGAAAGTTGATTTAGTACCGGCAATAACGTTGGCACCTTTAACTTTACCTGCAAGGAAATCGGCCTGGATACCAAATCCCGGTACTATTTGTTTTTTGATGTAACCACCGTAACCCCAAGATTCGTAAGGAGTATTGAAGTTTCCATTAGTTCTGTTATTGAAAGGGGTATAATGCGTTAACATACCACCGTTAAGTCCTACAGACCAGGTGCGGAAATATTTCTTAGCGAATTTTTCCGACGATTGAGAGTCAGCCTCCTGTGCAAATAATTGCGCTGATAGACCCACCATGGATAATATCATTGCTGCTTTTGTAATTTTTGATTTCATGTTTTTTATAAATTAGATATTTGAGTTCTCTTCAGTTTCATTTTAATACTGAATGATTATCTGCTTGTAATAATCCTGCCAAAGCCAGTTTTATCTAATTTTAAATTTGAATGTGCTAATAATCAGTAGATTAGTTTTGCTTTCAATTTATACCAAAAAAAGGAAACGAACGTTTAAACGTAAAGATTTTTGTATAGTATTTAATACAGTTTGTGCCCGAACGGATATTTTATAACTCGAAAGTTTCACCTTTTTCAGGTAAATTAACTTTGTAGCCAAGTGCTGTTAATGCTTCGCCAAGCATGTTCATGCTTTTTATTTCTCCGTGAACCAGAAATACTGATTTAAGTTTTTCGGAATCTTGCTGCTTAACGGTATTAACCAGGTCGTTATGATCGCCATGACCGCTTAACAGATCTGTTTTTTGTATGGTGGCGTAAACCATGAGATCGCGGTTCCTTAAGCGGACAATTGGATCGCCCCGTAATAACCTGTCGCCAAGTGTTCCTTTGGCGCAATAGCCGATAAATAGGATGGTGCAATAATAATTTTGTATATTATAATAAAGGTGATCCTGAATACGGCCACCCTCCAGCATCCCGGCAGACGAGATGATAATACATGGTTCGTGATAATTGGAGACCGACTGGCTCTCGCGCTTATCATGTACGTAAGAGAGTTCCTCAAATTCAAATTCATCGCCTTGTTTGCGATAGAAGTCTTGAGATTCCTGGTTTAACAGGTGGTGATGTTTTCTGTAAATATCTGTTGCAATGGTAGCAAGTGGACTATCGACGAATATTTTTACGGGTGGGAGCAGTCCGCTGCTAAAGATTTTGTTTAGGGAATATACCAATGCCTGTGTACGACCGATGCTAAAAGCGGGAATGATTAGCCTGCCCGGGTATTTAACGCATGATTCGTTTATGGTTTCTATTAACTTTTCTTGCAGGGTTACATCGGTACTGTGCAACCGGCCACCATAGGTGGATTCGGATACTAGATAATCGACCTGTGGTAGTGGTTCCGGATCCACTAAAACCGGGTAGTTGGTACGGCCTATATCGCCGGTAAAGGCAATCTTTTTCTCTACGCCTTTATCTTGAAGGGTTAAAACTATTGCTGCAGCGCCTAATAAGTGCCCAACGGGGATAAAGGTTAATGAGACATTGTCATTTAAACGGAACTCTTTGTGGAAGGCTATGGTAACAAACCTGTCCATGGTGTCGTTTACGTGTTTTTGGAGATATAAGGGCTGAGGTCCTGATCTGCCGCCTCTTCGGCCTTTAGGGCGTCTGTTTTGCTTGCCAATAAATACATTTACGGAATCGTGTAAAAGTAATTCGGTTAAATCGGCTGTTGGTGGTGTGCTTAGGATTTGCCCTTCGAAACCCAACCGAACCAGTGTTGGCAGGTTACCGGAATGGTCTATATGGGCATGGGTTAGGATAACTACATCTATAGAAGCCGGATCGAAAGGGAAGTATTGGTTTTCTTCCTGAAAGGTTTCTTTTTCATAGTCGAGCCCACAATCAATTAATATATTATAATTTTCTAATTGTAAAAGATGCATGCTTCCGGTTACCTGTTTAGCTGCTCCCCAAATGGTCAATTTCATAGTTTTTGGTTATCCTAATTAGGGCAAGATATCATTTTAACAGTTAAGCGTAAACTAAAATTAGAATTTACCTTTTTGCAGCCACTGTACCCAATTGGTTATCTGGTAATTATATTTTAATACTGTTGATGATTGATTGGAGTTAATTATTTTCCAACTGGTAAGTTCGTTTATGAATGTTGGTGGCACCAGCCCGGAGTTGATGGCTGCTTGTGTATAAAACGCTTGCTTTTCTGGATGGTGGGCTGTGCAGGCATTGAATGTGTACCCGAAACTTTCTGTTTCTATGATATGGGTGCTGATGCCAACGCAATCTGTTAAATGAATTAGATTTATTGGGGATTGCCCATTTGGGGAATTTATTTTGCCTGCGAAGAACTTGCCCGGATCGCGACCAGGGCCAATGAGTCCACCGAACCTGAGTATAGTTGTTTTGAAAGATGGATGGTTTTTGAGGATGGTCTCGGCTTGTTTCATTGCTTTACCGGATGGGGTATCGGGATCTGGTTCATCAGTTTCTGATAATTCGGTATTACGATCGCCATATACTGAGGTGGAGCTTATAAATAGTATGTTTTTGACACTGTTGTCTGCTGCCTTGCAGATTTCGGCTATTTTATCTGGAAAGCTGGCCTGCTCAGCGCTGCTTCTTTTAGGCGGGATACAGATGACTAATGTGTGGCTATTAAAGAATGCAGGGTTGTAGTTTATGCTTGGTTCGTTAAAACTGACTAAATATGGTTCTATTCCTTCTGTTTGAAGGGTTGGTAGTTTATTGGCACTGGTTGTTGATCCTTTTACGTTGTAGCCATTGGCGAGTAGGTGTTTTGCTAATGCCAGGCCGTACCAGCCACATCCTAGTATGCTGATTGTTTTTTGCATGTTTATATATTTTAATTTAAAGCTGCCGTCGCTACCTTAAAGCTTTCGTCATCTCGACGATAGGAGAGATCTATTGAATTGACATAACCAGGAGATCTCTCCTATCGTCGAGATGACGGGGAGGGTGCAGTATGAAAAGACATTGTTTTATACGAAAAAAGCCTGATCAGGATTTATGATACAGGCTCTTTTTTGATTGAAAGAGGATTATTAAAGAACTTTTACATTCTGAGCCTCCGGGCCTTTTTTTCCGTCGTTCAATTCGAATTCTACACTGTCACCTTCATTTAGCTCTCTGAATGAATCTCCTGCTATTGCAGAAAAATGTACGAAAATATCTTTTCCTCCATCTTCTGGAGTTATAAATCCAAATCCTTTTGCAGAATTAAACCATTTAACTTTTCCTGTTGTACGCATAGTATTAATGTTATTTCGATGTGAAAGTAATCAATTGAATATTAAAATCAAAATGTTGCATTTGGAGTTGCTTTGTTGAATTTTTGAAACTTAAAAGTTCAACTTTTGTTATATGTAATGACTTAAATGAACTTTTATGGCTGCTAAAATGAAAAAGAAGGCTGATCTGAAACTGAAGAAAAATAATTTGGATGATGATAATTTAGGATTGGATGCTGACCATTCGTCGGACCCACCATCATTAATGACAAGATTAGACGACGATAATGACCGGATTTCAGGAAATAGGGACGGAGAAAATGATGCTGAGGAAAATTATAGTAGCGTAGTTTACAGTCCGTTAGATGATAAATAACGTTTTTGGCACCATTTTCTCTAGATATGGGTAGTAAACTAAATTTTATAGTCATGAAATATTTATTTTCAATAGTAATAGCAGGGACAATGTTATTATCGGCGTGCTCGAATAACAATGAAAAAGAACAAGCCCTAATTAAGCAACAGGCAATTGCCGCAGTAAAAGACAGCTTGAAACTAGATAGCTTTAAAAAAGCAGAAGTGAAGAAAAAAGAGGATGCAAAAATTGCTGCTCAGGTGAAAGAAGAAAAAAGAACTTTACTATTAGCTGAAAGAAATGAAGCTGCTTCTCAATCTTCCGGAAACCGAAATTATGAAGAGCCGGCTGCTTCCAAGAAAAAAGGATGGAGTGAAGCTGCTAAAGGTACTGCAATTGGTGCCGGAGCAGGAGCACTTGGCGGAGCGCTAATTGACAAGAAAAAAGGAAGAGGTGCCATTATTGGTGGTGTTGTTGGTGCGGGTGCAGGATATTTAATAGGAAGGGATAAAGACAGAAAATCTGGAAGAGTACAACCTAAAAATTAATACAGGTTAAGATTTTACTATCTTTTAAAAAAAACGGCTGTTATTTATATAACAGCCGTTTTTTTTTGTTTAAATTTTCGTGGTATTTATTTTTAATTAAGGACTGTGGAATATATTCTACAATAAGGGTGTTTTTGATTTAATTTATACTGTGTACACAAAAGTGTGTAATAAGTGTGAAACTTATATTTAGTGTGTATACAGCCGAAAAACACCAATAAAGGCTGATTTTACTGTGAAAAATTATTGCTGGCTTGATTTTTTCAATTAGGTAATTAAAAACAGTAAAAAAAATGAGGCTTAACATCGGTTTATTAGTATTAATTTTCATCTCTTTGAGCAGTTGCACAAAAAATTCGACATTTAGCAATCCTGAAATCGCTATAAGTAATGAAGGAATACTGAGAATTGAATGTGAGAACTGTGATGTGAACTATCACATTAATAACAAGGATTTTAATGTTAGTGTTTCTAACGGAAGTAATGATATCCCATTTTATTATACGAGTGACTTTAAATTAAAAACAGAAGTAGTATCAAACGAAGATCAAAATATAAGAGTACTGGTTATTGATTCTTTTGGACGTGTGGTTTCAAATGAATTGAACACAAGAGGAAAAGGGGAAGTTAGTAAAATGGAGTTTGCTATTAAAACAAAGTAATAAGGATTAAAGTGTAGAAATTGGAAAGTGATTGAGATAATTAACTAAAGATTTTAAGAAAGGAGACAAGATTATGGAAAGTAATACAACAAATAGAAAACAGATACTGGTTGTTGATGATGAGCTAAGTATTCTTAGACTATTAACATTTATATTGTCTGCCGACTATGATCTTGTGATTAAGAAGAGTGGTATAGAGGCAATAAGCTGGTTAGAGGAAGGGAATGATCCTAATTTAATTATATCTGATTTGATGATGCCTTATTTTGATGGCAGCACATTGATTAGAAATCTGAAAATTAGCGGCCTTTACAGAGATACTCCCGTTATTTTATTATCGGGTGCAGAAGATTTAGAAGATAAAGTGAAAAATATGCCTTTTAAAATAGATAGCTACCTTGAAAAACCATTTAATCCTGTTATTTTAAAATCGAAAATAGCGCAACTAATAAACTAAAATCAAATAACTGAAGCCAAACCAACTAAAATATGACATCCCCAACCATTGAATTTCATAAAGTAAGTGCCAAAATCGTGTATTTTGGTAAGCTACTGAAAGAAGTGATATCTGAAGAACTTGATGGCGATATCACTTACCTTGAAGATCCTGCTGATTTTAAAAGGTATTTAGACAATCAATCTTTTTTGAGCGTGCCTGATATTGTATTGATAGAGGTTGATGAAAACAATCAGTGTTTTGATCAGGTAAAATACATAAAAAAGAACCCTTTATTGCAAGGACTTATCATTGTATTGCTTGGTGTTAAAGAAGATAAAGCTTGGAGGAAAAAAGCACTGGAGCTGAAAGTTAACGACTACTATACTTATCCTTTTCCATATGAAGATTTCTGCGAACGCATGAACTTTTTGGTGAAGTTTAAGCTGATTAAGCCAAAGTTGATGGACATTGCCCAGCAAATGGAAGTGGAATATAAGATTCCAAGAACCAAAAGGGTATTTGACATAGTTGCATCGGGATTTGCTTTATTGTGCTTGCTGCCCTTGTTTGTAATTGTGGCAATACTGGTAAGACTTGAATCTAAAGGCAAAATTATATACAAGAGCAAAAGGGTTGGCGCCGGATATAAAATCTTTGATTTTTACAAGTTCAGATCTATGAGAAGCGATGCTGATAAAATGCTTGCATCGATGGCTAACCTTAACCAATATGCTAATTCTGAGGAGAATAAAGATAATAAATCGGCCTTTGTGAAATTTAAAAATGATCCTAGAATAACCAGGGTTGGATCGTTCTTAAGAAAAACAAGTATTGATGAGTTACCTCAGTTGATAAATGTGCTAATTGGCGATATGTCATTAGTAGGTAACAGACCGTTGCCATTGTATGAAGCTGAACAATTGACTACAAACGAATGGTCGACCAGATTCCTGGGCCCTGCCGGATTAACCGGATTATGGCAAATCAGTAAAAGAGGTCAGGATGATATGTCGGAACGTGAGCGTAAGGAGCTGGATAATTATTATGCTTCGAATTATTCGATTTTCCTTGATATGAAAATAATACTTAAAACTATACCTGCATTGATCCAAAAGGAGAATGTTTAAACCCTTCTATTTTTTTAAATCATCTAATATTAACAACAAAATATAAAATTAAATGAAAAATCTATCAAAATTCACTTTAATTGTCCTGATGTTTCTAAGTCTGGATAGTTTTTCACAAGAGTCAATAATTGGCGAAATTAAATATTCTGATCTTGAAAAGTACATTGATCTGGCGGTACAAAACTATCCCAGGTTAAAGATTACTGACATAAATGTTGAAAAAGCGAAAACAGACATTTCAATGAACGCAATATCATATCTTGACATATTTAATGCTTCATACTTTTACAGACCGAATAATAAGACAGCTATTGATGTAATTAACCCTTATGCGGTAAACGGTTTCCAATTTAGTGTTAATTTGAATCTTGGGAACTTCCTTCAAAAACCTTTAGCAGGAAAAAAAGCCAAGGCAGATTATAAAATTGCAAAACTAGAGGCAGAAGATTTCAGATTAACACTTGCCACAGAAGTAAAGAAAAGATATTATGCGTACATTCAACAAATTAACCAATTGAAAATTTATACCCAAAGTGTACAGGATAATCAAAACGTAGCCGACAATTTAAAAAACAAGTTTGAAAAGGGCGAAGTAGCTTTAGATACTTATAATCAATCGAGAATAAATCTTACAATTGCCAGTACCTCTAAAATTCAAACTGAAGTTAACTTGTTAAGTGCAAAAGATGCATTGGAAGAGATAATAGGAATGAAATTATCAGAGGTTAAATAAGATATATTTACATAGTTATAAATGGACATAAAAGCATTTTTACGACTTCTAGGCAAGTACAAATGGGTTTTGATATTAGTACCCTTAGTAATTGGAGTGATTACTTATTTTCTGGTAAAGAACCTTCCCAGACAATACAGTTCTGAGGCCCAGATTGCTACTGGTTTAATTGATCAATCTAAACAGGTGGTAGTTAACTCTAACCAGAATTCGGATATTTTTAAGATCAACCAGCAGTTTTCGAACATCATTGAGCGGATGAAAATGAGGCGGATCATGAGTATCCTTTCTTATAACCTGATACTTCATGATCTGGAAAGTCCGAAAGCTTCGTTCAGGCCTTACAGCAAACAGGTATCGGGATTGGGACAAGCCGGCATTGATGAAGTGGTAAGGCTTTACAGAGAACGTCTGCTGAACAAGCAGGTGATTACCATTAGTGATAACGCTGGTAAATACCCTCTGTATGACATCATCAGCTCTATGGGCTATGATAATGAAAGCATTAACAATAACTTAAAAGTATACCGCCCTGACAACAGTGATTTTGTAAACGTATACTATGTTTCGGAGAACCCGTTGTTATCTACATTCGTGGTGAACACGCTGTCGACTGATTTTATTAACAATTACGGTCAGGATGTTAATATGAACCAAAATAACTCTATCGAGCTTTTGGATTCATTGATGAAGAAAAAAGAGGCTGCCATGAACCAGAAGAATGCGGCTTTGAAATCGTTTAAGATGAAGAATGGTGTGCTAAACCTGGACAAGCAGTCGGAAATGGTTTATGCACAGATCTCACAAAATGAAGAACGTAAAGCGCAGGCGATAAGGGATATTCAGGCAAACCAGAGAGCGATAGCAGATATTGATGCGAGGCTAAGAGGAGAGATAGATAATGTAAGTTCGGGAAATTCTACAGCGGACAACAGGACGATCATAAATCTTAAAAACCAATTGAAATCTGCGAACAGTGCCTATATTGATGGTAATTTTAAAGCAGCAGATAAAAACAGAATAGATTCTTTGACCAGGTTGATAGACCGCGTAAGTTCAAAGATATCTGATGAGAATGTGACCAATCCGCAGGCTTCAAGACAAGGACTGATTGAAAGGAAATTAGCACTTGAAACGACTGTTAGCCAAGCCAAAGGAAGCTTAAGGTCTATTGACAATGAGCTGTCTGTTTTGAAGGCCAAATACAATACCATGGTTCCTTTTGATGCAGGGATTCAGAATTATGAACGTGATGCGGAACTGGCTACCAAAGATTACATGAACTCTTTGGATACCTATAACCAAAACAGGACTGGGCAGAATGTTGCCTTGAAACTGCAATTGGCACAGTTAGGATTGCC
>NZ_JBFTKO010000003.1:0-386231 GCF_056395985.1 Pedobacter sp. 05T44 | reverse complement strand
AGCCCTAATTTCTATTTGAGTTCCTGATGAAAGGGATGCAGAAGTCTAAATCGAGATATGAGTCTAAACTCTGAGGAACGAATAGTTTACTTCTGCTTCCTTCTCATTCTAAATTATCAAAAACAAATCTAAAGGACGATAGGAGAGATGACGACGGCCCTTTTGTATTTTTAACATGCCGCTTAAACTTTATCGTACCTAAGCACATAGTGACGGTACAAATGACTAATCCGAAATAGTTGCTCTGCAATGAATAGCAGCACTACTAAAGGCAGCAGTAATTCCATACGGTCCGACTTCCAGAAAACATAGATAAATACAGTTAACAGGCGGGTATACTCTAGGTAGTAAATCCATTTTCTTTGTTCCATTAAGGCTCCGCAGTTAATCAATGTAAGCAGAACAAACATAACAATAAACAACTTATCTACGGTCTCAAAGTAGGGATATAAGCCGGTAATGAACGTTAACAGAATTACGCTGACAATTATTTGTATGTTTAAATAACCTCTGAATTTAAAACGATAAGAAGAGGATGCTTTGTGCTGCAGGTATCTCTTTTCAAGCATTGGCCTGATTTCCTGATCCAGTCTGGAAGGGTGACCAAAGATGATTTTTAATTTGGTCTTTACCTCGGGTACCTTTTTACACGCCGCTAAAATTTCGAGGTAGTAATGGAAGTGCTGCCATAAGAAACTATAACTTTTTACAGGATGTGTAAGGCCATACTTAGGTGGTTCCTCTTCCCTTTGGAATGTTCCAAAGATTTTGTCCCAGAAAACGAATACATCTCCATAGTTCTTATCAAGATATTTCTCATCGCTGGCATGGTGAACCCCATGAATGGAAGGTGTAACCAGAATATATTCCAGCCAGCCTAAATTTCTGATCAGCTGAGTATGGGTAAAGAAGGAATAGGCCCCATGAACAACAAGAATAGCGATCACCATGGTAGGATGAAATCCCAGCAGCGGTATAACGCACCAAAAAAGATTTCTGATCAGGGCTTGAAAAACGGTAATCCTGGCGGATACTGTAAAGTTAAATTCTTCGCTTTGATGATGTACGATATGGGCTGCCCAAAGGATATTTACCTCATGACCGAGTCTATGGTACCAATACCAAACAAGATCTGTAACCAGGATCAGTAATACCCATACCCACCAAACATTGGGTATGCTGAAAAGTGCATAGTTGGTGTAAATCCAAAAGAACAAGCTGCAGAAACTTGCTGATATAAAGAGATTGAGAAGCCTTTCGGCAATACCTATACTGAGGTTGGAAATGGAACTTTCATATTTGAACAAATGCGCCTTTTTTAGCTTTACAGCGATCCCATACTCTAAAAAAAGAAACACAAAAAAAGCTGGGATAGCAAAGGCTAAATAGTTAAAATGACTAATCATAATTTAATTCCTCTTAGCCAAATGTAAATAAATACTACTAAATTAGTAGTATTTATTTTAAACTATATTTTAACGAACCATTCAGTTTCCTTATGCAAGGTTTATACATTCCAAAATTGTATATCTATTGTTTTGCCATTGTGTAACGATTGTTTAAGCGTTGTATGAACCCTAATAATAGCTTAATTATCAGTGCTTTAGAGGTAGCCTTTTTTTGAGGTTAAGCAGGCCAATATCAAGGATTAAAATTTATTTTAATAAAGTCTAGTAAATTAGTAGTTTTTATTTATACATTTGCGACTCAATAGTTGTTCTTGTAATTTACTTATCCAGAAAGACAGAGGGAAAGGCCCTACGACGTCTTAGCAACCTGTACCAGCTTTGCTTGTAAAAGGTGCTAATTCCTGCTCCGCTAATGCGGAGAAAGATAAAATGGTAAAGAGTTGTACCTCTTCTGCATAAGCTGACATCACAGAATGATTAATTATAAACGATTAATTAAAAAAGAGGAGGAAGAAATGAGAATTTATCTAGACAATGCTGCAACCACCCAACTGGACAAAGAGGTTTATAAGGAAATTATCCCTTACCTGTTAGAGTATTTTGGCAATCCATCATCACATCATGAAGATGGAAGGATTGTAAAAAGCGCTATTGAAAATGCCAGAAATACCATAGCCGATCTTTTAAATGCTGCGCCTAATGAAATTATTTTTACAAGTGGCGGTACTGAGGCCGACAACACAGCTATATTATCAAGCGTGTATTCTGAGCAGGTTAAACATGTAATTACTACTCCATTTGAGCATCATGCAGTTCTGCATACATTAGAAGCACTTAAAAAGCGTGGCGAGATAAGCCTAAGCTTTATAAATACGGATGATAGGGGAAACCTTGATGTTGAACATTTACAGCAACTATTAAAAAATAAGGAACGCTCATTGGTATCGGTAATGCATGCCAATAACGAAATCGGGAATTTAAACAACATTGAATTAATTGGCGAGCTCTGTTGTAGCAGCAACGCTATTTTTCATTCAGATACGGTTCAGACCATTGGACACTATCGCCATGATCTGTCAAAATTGAAAGCACATTTTATAGCTGCATCAGCACATAAATTTCATGGGCCAAAAGGTGTAGGATTTATTTACTGTAAAAATGGGATCCAGCTTTCCAAGCTAATCCATGGCGGATCTCAGGAACGCAGGCTACGTGCAGGAACTGAAAATATTCATGGAATTATTGGCCTGGCAAAAGCTTTGGAAATTGCATATCGTGATATTGATGAACACGCAAGGTATATACAGAAACTAAAAGACAGGATGATCTTTAAATTGAAGGCCGAAATTGAAGGGGTACAGTTTAATGGAAATTCGGGTGATGCGGATAAGAGCCTTTACACCGTTTTAAGTGTTAGCCTGCCACAACATGAAGGTGCTGATGACTTACTGGGATATCTGGACCTGAATAATATTTCTGTGTCTGGAGGAAGTGCCTGCTCTACAGGGTCGGCATCGCATGTGCTCAAAGCAATTAATGCAGATCCATCCCGTCATACGGTTCGCTTTTCATTTAGTAAGTATAATACCATAGAAGAAATAGATTACACCGTTGAAAGGCTCGCTGCAATTTATAATGTGGTAACCATATAATGTGCTTAATGGTAAAAATTAACATCCTGGCTGTGTAGATTGCGTGGCTTTATGCAATGGTGGAAAGTTCATTCAGCTCGCTTTCTGCAACACGCCGGGATGTTAATTAATAAACGTTTAACAATATACAATAACGGCCAATAGAAGGGCCAATTATAACATAAAAAATAAATACTACTAAATTGGTAGATTTTTTTTGAATTGTTATTTCTAAGCATTACCTTTACATCAATCTAATAAAGCTCCACCCCTTAGTAGATGATTTTTATTGCCAACATCTAGTAACTCCACCATTAATAGATGATTTATAAAGTTTTCTAAAAAATGATTTTTAGAAATATAAATTAACTAGTGATATGAAAAATTTAAAATTCTGTTGTTGTATGTGCATGTAGTTTCTACAGCATTCCCTGATTGATTTTCTTGAATTTATTCGTCAGAATCTAATAGCCAGGCTATTGAGGCAGGAATCGTTATGCCCAAAATTCTCTTAAACAACCTAAAAAACCCTATACAATGAACTTAAAAGATTATCTATTTAAAGCTAAATGCCTGTCGGCAGGTATTTTATTGAGTGGTGCAGCACTTGCAGGAACTAAACCTGAACCTGCAAAATTTATTAAAGAAGGCGTATGGCGCGGCGTATTTACCGTAAGCGAATCGCAGGTTCCCTTTAATTTCGAACTAAAAGGAAAAGACCCTCAGCATGCAGTGTTTACCCTTTTAAATGGCACGCGTCGCGATGATTTCCATGTACAGCTAATTGGCAAAGACTCCATATTCGTTAAAATGAACACCTATGATGCTGCTTTAGTAGCCAAAATAGAAGATGATGGAAGGCTAACTGGCGAATACAGAAGTTTGGTGCCTAATTTTAGAGGAAATGCACTTCCTTTTACTGCAGAATATGGCAAGGCATATCGCTTTGTTGAGCCGGGAAAAGACGTGAAGCCAAAAGCAGATTTAAGCGGTAAATGGGAGCTTAAGCTTTATAGTAAAGAAGCAGTTCCGGCTTCTATTGCCGTATTAAAGCAATCGGGCAATAAACTTACCGGCGTGATAATGACCGTTGTTGGCGATAGCCGCGAAATTGAAGGTACTGTACAAGGTGATGAATTTGCTTTATCTGGTTTTACAGGCCCTAGCCCTTTCATTATTAAAGGAAAAATAAATGAAGATGGAACCCTTTCCGGAGAGCAGGGTTTTGGAATTTATAAGAACATCAAATTTGATGCAACCAAAAACAATGTTGCCGATTTACCAGATCCTTATAAACTAACGTTTTTAAAGGAAGGATATAAAAAGCTTGACTTTACTTTTCCTGATTTGAACGGTAAATCTGTCTCGCTAAGCGATGACAAGTATAAAGGCAAGGTAGTTATTGTAGAGATTATTGGTACCTGGTGCCCTAACTGTACAGATCAGACAGTGTTTTTGTCGCCATGGTTTAATAAAAACCAAAAGCGTGGTGTAGAAGCCATAGCAATAGGCTTTGAACAGAAAGACAGTTTGGAGTATGCTAAATATACGCTGGGAAAACTGAGAGATAAATATGATATCAAGTATGACATACTTTTTGGTGGCCTTGCCGATAAAAAGTTGGTAGCTCAAAAACTCCCTGCACTTAACAAGTTCATTGCTTTTCCTACTACTATAATCATAGACAGAAAAGGTGAGGTAAGAGAAATTTATACCGGATATACTGGTACTGTAACAGGTAAGTATTACGATGATTATGAGAAGAAATTTAATAAAGTGCTAGACGAATTATTGGCTGAACCTGAACCAACGGCACAAGCCACGGATACAAGTAACACCTTAAAAGGTAAATAATAGTATAACCATAAAACTTAAACGATGAATAAGCGCAATTTTTTTAAAGAATTATTATTACTCTCCCTGGGCTTGCTTTTAGGCGTATCTGTATGGGCCTTAGATAAGAACCATGCGGGGAAAGTAATTAAAGAGGGAGTTTGGCGTGGTGTTTTTAATGTTAGTGAAACTCAGGTACCATTTAATTTCGAATTTAAAGGGAAAGATCTGGAGCACGGTACATTTACACTATTAAATGGAACCAGACGCGATGATTTCCATGTAACCCGGCTGGGTAAGGATTCGATTTTTATTAAAATGAATACCTATGATGCAGCACTTGTTGCCAAAATAGAAGATGATGGAACACTAAGTGGAGAGTACCGAAGTCTGGTGCCGGGTTTTAGAGGTAACTCGTTACCATTTACAGCAGAACATGGTAAGAATTACCGCTTTGTTGAACCTGGTAAGGACGTTGCACCGGTTGCAAACATTAGTGGTAAATGGGAACTGAAGTTTTATTCTAAAGAGCAGGTTCCTAATAAGGTGGCCTTGTTAAAGCAAAATGGAAACAAACTTACCGGTGTAATTTTACAGGTTACTGGCGATAGTCGTGAATTGGAAGGCACCGTACAAGGCGATGAATTTGTTTTGTCGGGTTTTACGGGTCCAAGCCCTAAAATTTATAAAGGTAAAATTAATGCTGATGGCACAATCAGCGGTGTAATATCGGCAGGGATTTACGACAATACCAAGTTTGATGGGGTAAAGGATGATAAGGCTGAATTGCCCGATCCATATAAGCTTACCTTTTTAAAGGAAGGGTATAAAAAGCTTGACTTTACTTTTCCTGATCTGACAGGTAAACCTGTATCCTTAAGTGATGATAAATACAAAGGTAAAGTGGTTATTGTTGAGATCGTTGGTACCTGGTGCCCTAACTGTACTGATCAGACTATATTTCTTTCGCCATGGTTTAATAAAAATCAAAAGCGTGGCGTAGAGGCTATTGCTATTGGTTTTGAGCAAAAAGATAGCTTGCAATATGCACAGTATACACTTGGTAAATTAAGAGACAAGTATGATGTTAAATATGACATTTTATTTGGTGGCCTTGCAGATAAAAAGGTGGTATCCCAGAAACTGCCTGCGCTGAACAAATTCATTGCTTTTCCAACTACCATAATTATAGATAGAAAAGGTGAAGTGCGCGAGATCTATACAGGATATACGGGCACAGTAACCGGTAAATACTATAAAGAGTACGAAAAGAAGTTTAATGATCTGTTGGATGTACTGATTGCAGAAGAAGTGCCTTCGAATGCATCAGCAAAATCTAATGATACTTTAAAAGGAAAATAATAGAAATCCCTCCCCCTGGTGCAGACTAAGGTTTGTACCAGGGGATTTAAAACCACTAAATAATTAAACAAAGAATATGAAATTAATACTAACTCTTTCTGCAATTACTGCAACTTCATTATTGGTTCTTACAGGAGCTGTAAAACCAACAAACGCTAACAAAACAATTTTATCTGCTAAAAAAATGGTGCCTGGAAAAGGCGCTGTTGTTAAAGCATTGGTGTTTAAAGTCGACAATGAAGGCAGTAAATTAACCTGGCTGGCAAAAAAGGCTACAGGCGAACATAGTGGATCTGTTAAAGTAAGCAACGGTAGTTTTACAGTAGAGAATAATACTTTAAAAGCGGGGAGCTTTGACATTGATACCCGTACCATAACCAATGCTGACCTTACTGATGAAAGTGCAAATGCAAAATTGGTTGGACACCTTAAAAGTGAGGACTTTTTTAGTGCAGAGAAGTTTCCTAAAGCAAATTTTGTAATCAGCTCTGCCACCAAAACTACAGGCAACCAGTACAATGTTAAGGGCAAACTAACCATTAAAGGGATAACCAACGATGTGAGTTTCCCGGCAACAATTGCAGTAAATGGTAAAAAGTTAACTGCTAATGCCAAGATAACTATAGACCGTACCAAATACGACATTAAGTTCCGCTCTAAAAACTTCTTCGAAAACCTTGGCGATAAAGTGATCTATGATGATTTTGATATCGACGTGGCACTAGTAGCCAATGCTCAATAATTGCATGACTTTACAATAATCATGAAAAAAAGAAATACCATACTTATACTGATAGCCTTTGTTTTCCTGTTGATAACCCAGTTAAGTTTCATGTCGGGTAGCGACGAGATACAGACCCGGGAGCAACTTGGCAGTAAGCTGTTTTTTGATAACATATTATCGAAAGACCGGACAATTAATTGTTCGTCGTGCCACAGACCGGAATTTGCTTTTGCTGATACTGCAGTATTTAGTAAAGGTATTGGAGGAAAACTTACATCCCGGAATTCTCCGGGATTAACCAACTTATCTGGCCGTACTCATTTTTTTTGGGATGGCCGTGCCTCATCGCTTGAGGAACAGGCTTTAGGGCCAATAACATCGCCTGATGAAATGGGCTTAACCATTGATGAGGCAATTGAACGACTTAATAACGATAAATTCTATGCAGACGCTTTTAAAAAAGTATTTAAAACAGCGCCAAATAAAGATAATTTGTTGAAAGCACTGGCTGCTTTTGAACGGACGCTGGAAACAAACAATAGCCCTTATGACCGATATATAAATGGAGATGACAACGCCATGTCAGAAGCCGCTATACGCGGACGACTTCTGTTTATAGGTAAGGGGAATTGTAACAACTGTCATTCAGGTGAAGATTTTACAGCCGATAGGTTTAAAAATATCGGCTTGTATAACGGAAAAACTTTGAATGATGCCGGCCGGTTCAGCATAACAAAGGACAGTACTGTATTGGGAGAGTTTAAAATACCCGGTTTACGTAATGTGGCATTAACAGCTCCATACATGCATAACGGCAAATTTAAAACTTTACGAAGCGTAGTAGAATACTACAACAATCCGTCGGTAGTGGTTAAAGATGGTATTAACAGGGATTTATCATTGGATAAACCCTTGAATCTATCAGGCCAGGAAATGGATGATATTGTAGCTTTTCTGGGTGCGCTTACCGACGACAGGTTCCTGTTGAACAAGTAAAAACATATAACTGACAAAATGTAATATATGCTTAAATGCATGTAGGGGGTATCCTTTTGTCTAAACTTAACTAAATCATAATGAAAAAAATTATACCGGTACTGTTGTTCTTTAGCTTTTTTTATGGGCAAAATTTATATGCGCAAAGGCGCATAATCAAGGGGGTAGTTACCTCAGCAGACGATAATTTGCCTATACCCGGAGTTTCGGTAAGGGTAAAAGGGCTTGATGACGGGCCTGCCACAAAAGAGGATGGAAGTTACCAGGTTACTATTAAGAATGGTCGGATATTGATCTTTTCTTACATCGGATATGAAACACAAGAGGCAGAAATTGATGGCAAGGAGGTGATAAATATTAGTCTTAAGCCTTCATCAAGCTCACTGAGTGAGGTAAATATTGTTGGTTCAAACAATGCAAACAGAACTAAGCTTACCTCAGCAAACCCTGTAGATATTATTGATATAAAGGCACTTCAGGAATCGGCACCGCAGGTAACCGTTACCCAATTATTGCAGTATGTATCCCCATCATTCCACTCCTCTGTTTCAGGTGGGGGAGATGCCGCTTCGGCAACATCAACAGCGCAGCTTAGGGGGCTTGGTGTAGATCAGTTATTGGTATTGATTAATGGAAAAAGAAGACATAAAAGTTCAAACATCAGCTGGGGTGGATTAGGGAATGGAGCAACGGGCTATGATCTTAATTCCATTCCGACAGGATCTATTGAAAGAATTGAAATACTGCGTGATGGTGCTGCGGCCCAATATGGTTCTGATGCTATTGCCGGCGTTATTAATATAGTTTTAAAGAAAAGTACTGATCAGCTGTCGCTCAGCTCAACTGCAAGTGCGCGCAGACGGGGAGATGGATTAACCACAAGGACCAGCAGTAATTATGGGGTTAAGCTAGGAAATAAAGGCGGCTTTTTGAACGTAACCGGAGAGTTTGCTACCCAGGCAGTATCATTGCCTGTTGGAAACGATGATGCAGGCTTATATATAGGGCCTGCCTATGGTGGTGGTGCCAATACAAGGGGATTTGATCAGATCTATACAAAAGAAATTGATGATGCCATAATAGCCAGCAGAGGTATTGACAGGCATTATTTTGATCAGCGTGGCAGTACAAATAAAGCCATAGATGGATTACTTTTCTTTAATGCTTCTGTTCCTTTAAAGGAAGATGTGGAGTTGTACTCATTTGGAGGTATTAGCCACCGTAATTCACAGTTTACAGCGGTGTACCGTTTGCCGGGTTGGACTGAGCGCAACAATACCTTTATATATCCCGATGGGTTTTTACCGGCAATGGATAACATCATTTCTGATAAGTCGTTTGCCCTGGGCGTAAAAGCAAAGGTAAAAGACTGGAAAGTTGACATTTCAAATGTGTATGGCATTAATGATTTTGGGAATGTGATCAGCAACTCTTTGAACGCAAGTTTGGGCCAGCGTACACCCCGTAAGTTTGATGCAGGTAGTTATAACGCCAGCCAGAATACAACCAGTCTGGATTTTAGTCGCTATTTTGAAAAAGTGCTAAAAGGGCTTAATGTGGCATTTGGCGGTCAATACCGTGTAGAGAGCTATCAGATCATTGCTGGTGAGGAAGCCTCATATTCAAAAGGAGATTTGAGGGCAATTTATGGAGTAGATACAACAGCGGGTGGTATTCCTTATACCACTTCTTTAGGGTTAACGCCACTAAACGGCCTATCGCCAGGTTCGCAGATCCATGCAGGTTTTCGCCCATCGAATGAGGTGAACGTAAACCGATCTATTTCTGCAGGGTATTTAGATTTGGAGTTAAATGTTACTTCAAAATGGTTACTTTCTGGTGCGGTACGTGTCGAGAATTATTCAGATTTTGGAAGTGTGTTTACTTATAAAGGTGCAACACGCTATAGTGTTACCGACTGGCTTGGGGTAAGAGGATCAATAAACACTGGATTTAGGGCGCCTGACCTTGCGCAGTTTTATTATACTGAAACCTCTACAACTTTTCAAAATGGCGTAGCCATAGATCAGGTTACCGCAAACAATGTAAATCCGGCTACAAAAGCATTGGGGATTCCGGAACTAAAAGCAGAAAGATCTAAGGGATATACGGCCGGTTTAACCGCATCGCCAATACCAAATGTGGAACTTACTGTAGATGCATACCAGATTGATATTAAAGACAGAGTTGGTAATACCGGGCGCTTTTCGGCAACTGATACCAATTTGCCTGCCGATGTTAGGGCCTTATTTGTACAAACAGGTACCATACAGGCAAAGTTTTTTTACAATTCATTTAGCACCAGTACAAAGGGTATTGAGCTAACCGGAAGCTACAAGTTCCTGTTCAATAATGGGGCAAATGCTACTTTCCTTGCCAGTGCAAACTTTTTAGATACTAAGCTGACCAAAGTAAATACACCAAAAGGATTGGAAGCTTACCGATATATAATTTTTGATGAATCGGAGAAAGCAAGGGTAACAAACAATATCCCATCGAAGAAAATAACCTTGCAGGGAACTTATAACCTTGATAAGTTTAATTTTTTAGTGCGGGCAGTGTATTTTGGATCGGTAACATCGGTATCCCAGCTTAATGCTAACTTCCCTAAACCAGATTACTACTATCAGGTTTTTAGTCCGATCTGGATAGCAGATATATCTGCGGGATATAGAATAACCCCTACCATACAGGCAACTGTGGGTGCCAATAACTTATTCAATGTTCTGGGTGATTATAGTATTCCTGCGCCAGGAAGCAATATTACACGCAATCCGGGCCCAGGTGGTACACAAGCTGGAACAAATACAGGTATACAGCCATTTGTAAGATTATCGGCTAAGTTCTAATTATAAAATACAGAGATCATGAAATTTTTAAATATAAAGTTCGCAGGGATATTGGGTGTAATTGCTATCGTGTCTACATCCTGCAAAAAAACGGAATACCTGGATTCGGATAATGCCGACAGGCCACCTCTAAGTGCTAAAGTTAAACTGGTAAATGCATTGTCTATTACAGCACCTATTAACTTTCTTGACTTTACAAGGCAGATAAATACCACTTTGATTGTTCATAATGCGGCAACCAATTATGTGGACACCCAATATGGAAAAGTACAATACAATACTACCGAGGGGAGTAACACGAGCTATAAATCATCATATGTATTTGGAGGGAGTGCCACTTTTGTACAGGAAACTGATAAAGCTTCTTTTGCAGCTCCTAATGGTCCTATTGCGAGCTATTATCATACTTTATTCGCGGTTGCCAAACGTAAGCCCAGTAAATTGAATCCTGGAAATAGGGATAGTCTGGTATTGGTGTATGATGATTTAACAGCGCCGGTTTCTGGTAAGGCAAAAGTGCGGTTTGCAAACTTTTCTCCTGATGCACCGAATGTAGATTTAGTTTTAGTAGGTAGTGGTGCAGTTTTTTCAAATGTTGCATATGGCAATTTTGGCGATCAGACCATTATAACCTATGATGCAAATGGGAAGGCTCCGGCCACCATACCGGGTTTGAGTTGGAAAACGCTTGGCCCCTTTAAGGAAATTGATGCTGTTGCATCTAAGAATCTTGAGGTTAAGAACAATACGACTCAGGCAGTATTACCTATTGCAGGCAGTGGGTTATCTAACATAACTTTTGAGGCCGGAAAGATATACACCATCTTTATAAATGGAAGCCCTGGCGGAGCCGGGCTAAGTGCAACCATAATTACACATAGCAAGTAACATTGGTTAAAGCAGTCGAAATGACGGAGTGTGCTAGTGCACTCCGTCATTGCTATGTTACAATTGAAATCTAAGATTAAAGTAAAATAACGGTTTAACCTGGGTTCGGGCTGTTTTATAAAGTAGTATATGCCTAAATTTATAAAGAATTAATACTTTATATATGAACCCCCTGATTGTAGCCACAGATTTTTCGGAAGTAGCTGAGAACGCTGTAGAATATGCCGCTGCCATTGCCAAACATAATAATGCAAAGCTTATCCTTTACAATTCTTTTGTAATTCCTACTCATGCTGCAAATACCCTTTTGCCGGCAGCCAGCATACAAAAATTGATAACGGATAATGAGATTCGCTTAATTGAAAGAGCACTATCTCTATCTATCGATTACGATATAGAGGTAGAACATGAATCAAACCTCTCCTTTGTTCAGGAGGCGCTGAAAAGCTTAATAGACAAGCATCAGGCTGCCCTGGTGGTATTGGGGATGAATACTAAAACTTTGGAGCAGGATCTTTGGGGTAACACCACAACATCGGCAATTAAGAAACTCAATCTGCCGGTTATGGCTGTTCCGCTGGGAGCCAGGTTTGAGGGCACCAAAAATGTGCTTTTTGCTTGTGATGTGTTGCGAGGTATATCAGAAAAAGTACTTGCCAATATTAAAGAACTGGCAATAGCACTGAACGCCGAGGTTGAAGTTTTTAATGTAAGTCAGAAGGTTGAAGAATTAAAAACACTAAACGCTTCTTTACCGGAAGTAAGTGCCATTGATGATGGACTTGAAGGCATTTCTTACTATTATAAGAACGTAAATTCCAATGCGGTGATCAAGGAAATAGAAAAAGAAATTATCGATTTCAGAGCTGATCTATTGATTATGGTGCCAAAAAAATATGGATTCTGGGCTTCTATTATTCACCGGAGTAAAACACGCATAATGGCTTCAGGATTAAAAATACCCTTGCTTTCGCTCCCAATTTCCTAAGTTGAATCAGAATTTTTTTATGCTTATCATTGCCGCTTCAAATGAAGTATATAATTCTGTTTTTAATTGTTGCAAGCCATAGTCTGTGCTTTGGACAATTCACAAAGGTTAAGCGTGTTGTTGATGGTGATACTTTCGTAACTGAATCAGGCGAGCGGGTAAGGTTAATAGGTATAAATGCGCCTGAAATGAAGGATTTTTATGGCATTGAAGCAAAGGAACACTTAGCAGAGCTGATTGAAGGAAGAGATATTGAACTAACAAGAGACCATAAGTCAAAAGACAGAGACAGATACTCGAGATTGTTGAGATATGTTGTGCTTAGTGGAGTGGATATAAATGAGCAAATGATCCGTGAAGGATATGCTTACGCTTTACTTAAGTTTCGTTTTGACCGAGCTGCGGTGTACACTGATGCTGAAGCCGAAGCAAAAGATCAGTTGCTGGGAATGTGGAAGTATACTGAAGCCGAAAGAAACGAACCCCAAAATATTCCAGTAACTACTCCTATAAGCAACATTACCCAAATAGACCTATATGAGAACCGCTATGTAATTGGTGGGCTTGTTATAATGTTCATTATTCTGGGTATTAATTATCGTTTAAGAGCTTAGTGATCGAGATTTATTTGTCAGGCATACAACTAACAGGATAATTTAAGATTGTTTAATTAAGGAACAAACATGCCTTTTTTAATACCTCGTTTAAAGAACAAGTAGATTAATTTTCTGAAAAGCGATTTTGACATATTCTTTTTGCCTGAAAATTCATATTTTTAGTAACATTTATTGCGTGAAAGCATCATACACAAGATAAATTCGTAACAAAAACAAACTATTATTTCATATGAAAAGAACCATTACACTGCTCACGCTAGTATTATTCTTGGCAGGGGGCGCTTTTGCCCAAAAAAAGAAGAAAAAAGAGCTTGCCGCTGATTCGCTAAAAAAAGCGATGGCCAAGCCTGCTAAACCAACAATAAATGACAAAATAAAATCAAGTAAAAAGATTGACGGTCTTTTTTCGATGTATAGAGATACCGTAACGGGTAGCCTTCAGATGTATATTAAGAAAGATCAGTTAGGCAAGAATTACATTTATCAAAGTTTCTCGATGGGTGGGCCAACAACTTTGTTTCTTAACCAAAATATGATCAGAACTACCTGGTTGTTTTATATCCAGAAATCTGATGATAAAATTGAGCTTCTTCAAAAGAATACTAATTTTTACTACGATAAGGCAAATCCGGTAAGTAAATCAGCAGATGTTGACGTATCAGATGCAGTTTTTTATAGTGATAAGGTAGCTGCACAAGATTCTTTAGGCTACCTGATTGCTGTAGACGGTCTTTTTCTTGGAGACAAACTGGATCCCGTTAAACCGGTTTTTCCTCCAACTTTGCCTCCGGGGGCTGTATTTAATCTTGGAAACCTAAATACCTCTAAATCAAAGTACCAAAAGATACGCTCATTCCCGGGAAATACAGACGTAGTTGTGGAACTTGCTTATGATAACCCTGTGCCTTTAAACGGGGGAGGAAAAGACATTACTGATGCCCGCTATGTAAGGGTTAAAATGCAGCATTCTTTTCTTGAAGTTCCTAAGAATGATTTCCGCGCCCGTCGTGATGATCCAAGGGTAGGTTATTTTGGATCCGAAGTAGATAACCTGACTTCTTTATCACCTGCACCATATAAAGATTTTATTAGCCGCTGGAACCTTAAAAAGAAAGATCCGTCGGCGGCATTAAGCGAGCCGGTAGAACCAATTGTATTTTGGATTGAGAATACTACCCCGCTAGAGTATCGCCCGATTATAAAAGAGGCAGGTGAGAAATGGAACGAAGCATTTGAGAAAGCGGGTTTCAAGAATGCTGTTGTAATGAAAGAAATGCCTGATACGGCTAGCTGGGACCCGGCAGATATTGCTTACAACGTAATCCGTTGGGTGTCTTCGGCATATCCTTCTTATGGTGCAATAGGCCCAAGTTTTTATAACCCATTAACTGGCCAGATTTTAGGCGCCGACATTACTGTTGAATGGCGCTCTGGAGCAGGTACAATTATTACAGACGATCTTTATAACGGTGGAAATTCTGCTTTAAAGCTGCCTTGGGAAAATCCTATTGAGGCTGCTTCTTTAAAATCAGGTCAAGGGCATAGTTTCGATAAAAACCATATGGCTTCTTGTACATTGGCCCAGGAGCTAAGTATGCAGTATCAGACTGGTTTAACAGCAATTGAAGCGTTGGATGCTGATGTTCCAGAAGCAAAAAGAGCAGAAACTGTCCGTGAAATGCACAAACAATTCTTATACTATCTTATCATGCACGAAATGGGACATACGCTTGGACTTAATCACAATATGAAAGCCAGTCAAATGTTAACCCCTGCTCAAATGAATGATGTAGCGCTTACCCGTAAAATTGGATTGCAAGGATCTGTAATGGATTATCCTGCTATTAACGTAAGCAGCGATCGTAGTAAACAAGGTGATTATTATACCACTAAAGCGGGTCCATATGATTTATGGGCAATAGAGTATGGCTATACTCCATTTAGCGAGTCGGAAGAAGAGGCCGGACTAAATAAGATTTTAAGCCGCAGTACAGATCCACAGCTTGCATTTGGTAATGATGCAGATGACATGAGAAGCCCTGGAGGTGGTATCGATCCAAGAGTGAATGTTAATGATCAGACTAATGACATGGTTGCTTACGGAGAGGATAGGTTTAAATTGATTAACACAATGATGCCAAAGCTGAAGTCTCGTTTTAGCAGAACTGGTCAGAGCTATCAGGAGTTACGCTTACGCTATCAGCAGCTTAACGGACAACGTGCAAGTATTGCAGCGGCGATAAGCCGTTTCGTTGGCGGTGTTTATGTAGATAGAAGTTTTGTGGGACAGAAAACTACTGTTGCCCCATTTACGCCTGTTCCTGTTGCTTATCAAAAAAAGGCAATGGCACTGTTGGGTAAATATGTGTTTGCTCCTAATGCTTTTGATGCAGATAGCCCACTATTCCCTTATCTTCAAATTCAGAGACGTGGATTTGGATTTTTTGGAAGTAACGAGGACTTTAAGCCTCAGAATACATTCATGTCTATACAGTTAAGTACGCTTGCCCAAATTCTACATCCAAATACGTTGACGAGAATAAACAATAGTGGGCTTTATGGTAACACATATTCTGTAGCAAGTGTAATGAACGATTTGGCGAATGATATTTTTGCTGCAGATCTTAAATCGAATGTGAATCTATTCCGTCAAAACCTACAGACTGAATTTATAAAAGCTTCAGCAAGCATCGTTTCTTCACCTGGCGGATATGATAATGCAAGTAAAGCTGCGGCATTATCTACCTTAAAAAAGGTAAAAACCCAGCTTGGTGGTGCGGTTTCAACAAATGAACAAACTAAAGCTCACCGTACAAACCTGACTTTTTTAATTGATAAAGCTTTGGCAGTTAAATAAATTTGTAATTGCTTTAATAAAGAAGCCTGCGCCGATATCGGTGCAGGCTTCTTTATTAAATTTGGTCATTGATCTTCAATACAGCATTGTCCAATTCTCCTGCCGAGATTTCTAGAAAATTAACTAAGCCCGTAAGGGTCTCCTGGTCGCCAATTGAATCCTTTAATAAAGGGATAAGTCCTAGCAGATTAGATAGAGGTCGTCTTACTTCGTGAGAGTTGTGCCAGGCAATTTCTCTAAGCTTTTCATTCTGAGCTACGAGCTGCTCTTCATGTTTTACTCTTACATCTATATCCTGCATTGCTCCAAGCATTCTAAGCGGGTTGCCGGAATCATCGAAGATTAGATAGCCGCGATCAAAAACATGTTTGTAACTGCCATCCTGACAAAGGTATCTGTATTCTGCTTTCCACTTGTTCCCTTTTGTTTTTATGATTTTCTCAAATTCATAAATGATACGGGCCTGATCGTCGGGATGTACCCGGGACATAGCCCAGAAGGAATTGTGAATAACCTCATTGTCTTCATGCCCAAAGATCTCTTTATACCCACTCATCCAGGTTAATTTGTCATTGGCTATGTCATAATCCCATATCACATCATTGGTGGCCCTGGTAACCGTATTGTATAGGAGGACTTGATCGTTTAACTGTTTCTCATGTGCAATAAGTTCATTTTTATATCTTCTTTCTGTATTTAAAAGGCTACTATAATGGTAGTTTAAGCCTATTACTGCCGCTATAGCAGTGCCAATTAAAAATATAAAGTTTTTAAGGTAGTATAAGTTCCTTAAATCAGTTGCCGGGTATTGCCGATCAAGCCAACCGATAAATTGCGAACCTATAAGTAGCCATGTTCCACCTAAAATTAGATAAGTGATGACGATTCTGATTAGTGCGTTGTTTTTCAAAATAATTAGAGCTGATTTATTGTAAATTTACATTTTTAGCCTTATGAATCAATTCGCATTAATAACAGGAGCAAGTAAAGGAATAGGACGGTCAATAGCCATTTCGTTAGCCAAAAGAAAGTTTAATCTTTTACTTGTGGCAAGGTCGGCTCCTGAACTTAATGCACTTAAACTGGAACTTTCCAGCCAGTATAATGTTAGTGTGGAAGTTTTCGCATTAGATCTGTCTGTACACGGAGCTGCAAAGCGCGTAACGGAATGGTGTACTGACAATGCTTTTCCTGTCTCAGCCCTTGTTAATAATGCTGGTTTTGGCGTTTGGGGCAAATTTGAAAGCCTTTCTATAGATGAACAGTTAAATATGTTACAACTTAATGTAACGGCACTCACCGAACTTACTTATTATATGCTTCCAATTTTAAGACAAAACCAGCAAGGTTATGTGCTTAATGTTTCTAGTACGGCAGCGTATCAGGCAGTGCCTACATTGGCGATGTATGCGGCGTCTAAATCATATGTTTTGTCGTTTAGCAGGGCCATTAGATATGAACTAAAAGATTCATCCATATCAGTAACGTGTATTAGTCCGGGGCCTGTTGGAACTGGTTTTGCCGAGAGGGCAGGACTCTCAGTTATTAACGATATCGCCGAAAAATTTAATATGGATGCAGATGTTGTTGCGGAGATTGCAGTTAAAGCGATGTTAAATCGGAAAGCAGAAGTAATACCTGGTTTCACTAATATTATATCGGCATATGCGAATAGAGTCTTACCAAAATCACTTATTGAGAAGATAACAGCCGGCATCTATAAAATCAAATAATCCGGAATCAGAAAATATTTTTTAAAAATAAATGCTTGGTATTCAATATATTTTATATGTTTGTAAAATAAACTACTAAACACATAGACTATGTCTATTAAAACAGGTAACAACTTTTCATTAAATCACTCCATGGCAATGCTTCAGATGATGAAGCCCATGCAGTGTTGTTGCTGTTAATTTCTTAGGGTCGCATGCACCCACCTCTGATTTCAAATATTACCTTCTTTTAATTTTTTATAAAATATACCTATGGCAACTTCATATCCAAAGTTTTCATTAGCTGAAACTTTAACCGCTGAGCAGAAAGACTTTTTTAATACAAACGGCTTTATTCATTTCAAAAACTTTATAACACCTCAAACTGTAAAATCAATTGTAGATGCTTCTCTGGAAGTGCAAAAAAAATGGTTAGAAAAGGATGTAAGTAAAGTTAATGGCGTTCCAATTAAATATGGACGTGATCTCGATGGCTCTTCTATAGTACAACGATTTGCATTTATTAACCAGCATCATTCGGCCTTTAGTGGTCTTTTACTTGATCCAAGACTAAATGGTTTACTTGAACTTGCTGGTGCAGGTGCCAGATTAGGCGACAGTGAAAAAGACGGAATGGTTTTTAATCATTATGTAAATGGCCCGGATAGTAAATTCACAAAAATGGGGTGGCACACTGATGGCTTAAGAGATGTTTTTTATGGGCAAAAGCTAAATCCAATGCTTAATGTGGGAATACATCTGAATAATCTGGAACCTGAAAATGGAGGTTTAAGAATAATTCCAGGTACGCACAAGCAAGGACTTTATCAAATGCTTTTCAGAAAAAAATATTTTCTTGACCACGATGAAGATGCTGAAGAAATTGCAGTAGTACCTGAGGTGGGCGATCTTACTATCCACGATGGAAGATTATGGCATCGTGTTGCACAATCTACAGTAATTGGTGAGCAAAGTCGTAGAAGGGTAATTTACATTCCAATTATTGCAGGCAAATATGCTCCTAAAAATGAAAATAGTCCAACCGTGTTTTACCAGCGTTTTGCAGGTATTGTTAAATAAGTAGTCATGTTATTCTTAATCATCATAAATTATTTGATAAGGTCGGGCCGACTGGATAAGCCTATTTTGTTTGTAAAAACGGTATATAAAAGAAGCATCGCAAGATAGATTGCAATCGTATTTTATTCTTATGTTTACTATAAAGTAAATGTTAATTTGATCTCAAATGAAAAGAATATTATTGCTGCTTACCATTGTTGTTACTCTTGGATCTTTTACCAAGAAGGAAATTACATGGACTGCTATTGGTGACTCCATTACCTATTTAAATGAACATCAGGACGAAACGGGTAACCGGGTTACCAGCGGTTACATGACCAGGGTGGTAAGCAAGTTGCCTAATATTCGTTACATTAATCAGGGCCATAATGGTTGGACAGCTGTTGGTATTGCCAAGGAAATCGAAAATCTTGGCCTCCAGAAATCCGATGTATATTCAGTTTTTTTAGGTACAAACGATTGGTGGTCAGGCCAACCATTAGGAACTTTAAATGACTATATCAATAGCACTGGTCTCAAAACAGTTTACGGTTCGTATCGCATCATTATTAACAAGCTTAAAACCCTTAATCCTGATGCCAAAATTATTCTGATTACTCCAATGCAACGTGTAGATTTTGTATACATAGCAAATAGTAATAATAACGCATGGGGCTCTTATAAGGAGAAAAAGGGACAGATGCTATCGCAGTTTGCAGATGCTGTTAATGAAATTGGCCGTCATGAACATTATAAAGTAGTGGACTTATATAATAAAAGTGGCATGGAGTTAAAAACCCTGGTAAAGTATAAAAGATTAAAAGATCCTGAAACAGGAGCTTATAAGAATTATAGCTATCCTGATTTTAAGGATATTCCTTTTAATCCTGATACTGATGAATACCCTTATCCGATAGAAGCAAGTGACAATACTTTCGATGGCTTACATCCCTCAGATAAAGGTTATCAGATCATAGCGGATATGCTAGTTAAAATCATGAAGAAATATTAAAAGGCCAATTTATTGTTTAGAAGCTATTAACTCGTTAGTTAGCCTGTCTGTTTTCTGGCAAACAAAGTTTTCAAAGCTTATGTTTTCGATCTTATTAGCTATATAAGTATGTGAATCTGCAGTACCACTTAATTTTAAAGTCGATTCTCCTTTAAGAATGGTATACATGCTGTTTGCATTGGTTCTTACGTTGGCGGTAGCATTATCATTTAAAAAGATTTGCAAGCAAGTAAGATTAAGTTCACCTCTGGTAACTACTGATGCATTACCTGATGCCTGAATTCTGTTTAAATCTTTTACTGTAACTATAATGGTAACAGGATACCTATCGGTAGAATTGATTAGTAGATTATAACCTTTTCTGGCGATTGTGGTTTTCGAGGAATTATAGTATTCGTCAATTCTGACTTCTTCCTCCGAGCCTTTCACTAAAATGACTTTTACATTTCCACTAATAACAACCTTGTTAAACGTAATAGTGCCTGTTTTAAATGAAAGTAGTTGAGTACTGGGATTTGCAGCAAAAGTTGAGATAGCGGAAGATGTTAAAATGATTGCTGTAAACGCAGAAGCAAATAGAGTTTTTGTAAGGGTTTTCATGACGGTGTGTATTTAAGATTCTTTGATTATTTATCAATAAGATGCTTCCGTCAATAAAAAAGTTGCACAGCTATTATCTGTTTTATACCATGGGGCATTAAAATACGACGAACGGTCAAAAGGAATCGACCAACTAGAAAAGAAAATTATAGAATTGTTTGCGACCAGAAATGGTTTAAAATAAGAAAAGGGGATAGGCCTTTCGACTTACCCCCTTTAAATTAACGCTCTCGGGGGCAAATGTAATAAATGTTTAAACACTTATTTATCATGGAATTGTCATCAGTTAAATACTGTTAAAATTTTACCCGTCTCTACAGAATGTATTAGTTTCGTTTATAAATGGAAAATGTAATGCTAAGAAGTTCTATCTTTTTGTTTTTCATGTTGTTATGTCAGGGTGTTTTTGCGCAGCTAATAAAAGGTAAAGTAATAGATATCCAAACAGAACGCCCGCTCGGCGGTATTTCAATACAATTAAAATATGCAAAAAAGATAAGTAGCGCTACTGGTGATTTTTCATTAATTGCCTCTGCAGCAGATACTGTATGGTTTTCAGGAATAGGCTATGAAAGAAGATATGTTCTTGTAAAAGATTGGAAGTCTCCTCTAATGACAATTGGACTTAAGCCAACTTCTTTAGACCTTGAAGAAGTTGTTATTTTTGGTCAACGGAATCACAAAGCAGATTCACTAAAACTAAGGAAAGATTTTGCAAGAGAGTTCAATTATAAACCTATTGGTATTAAAGATGTTTTTATAAATTCTTATCAACCCAGGGGCCGGTTTGAGTTTGTAAAGATTGACGTATTGCAATTGGTAAGGTTATTAGGGCGAAAAAATGATATTCAGAATAAGCTAAAGAAAAGACTTCATGAAGATGAAAAACAGGCTTACATAGATTCAAGATTTGGAAAGTCTTTTGTTTCATCGCTTACTAAGCTCGAGAGCGATTCTCTTGATTTATTTATAGAACGATACAGGCCTACTAAAGAAGAGTTATTGGAGCTATCTGATTACAATTTGATGTTGAAGATCAAGTCGGATTTGAAGACGTTTAAAGAAAAGAAGAACTAAACCTTAAAAATAAGGCACAAAAAAAAGGTAGTCTTATCCAAGCACTACCTCTTTTTAACCAAATATAAACCCAGTATGAACGGGATCTTTTTCTTTAAGACAATAATCGCACCATTGTCTGTTTTAATCGTTTAATAATCAGCTACGCTGTATTAACAATACAAATGTAAGAATTATTTTTAGATAGTGTAATAAATACACTAAGTAATTTTTCAAATGACAATACTATGATAATTCTATGCATAAAAAAGGAGGCCATAGCCTCCTTTTAATGATCTGATAAATATTTTAATATTTGGTTTTATTTTAGATCTGTGATTTCTATCGTGAAATCGAGTACTGAGTTAGCAGGCACAGGACCGTTTCTCACATTCCCATAAGCGTAAAAAGAAGGGATAATTAAACGAATCTTACCTCCCTTTTGAATTAACGGAATGCCAATCTGCCATCCACCAATTAAACCACCCATTGTAAATACAGCACCGTTTTTAGAATCAAACTCTGTTCCATCTAGTAATCTTCCTGTATAATTTGCAGTAACCTGTGTTGTAGATACATACTCTATATTTCCTGTGCCAGGTGCAATGATTTGATAAAAGACTCCAAATTGTTCGTCCTTTTTTGTGACAATATTGTTTTTTGTTACAAAAGCTCTAATAGCATTTGTATCAGTTGTAAACTGAGCAATTGGATCGTGGTTATCTTCTACGGAATCTTTTTTGCAAGCTACAAGGCATCCTGCCATGCAGATGAAAAGTAATAAATGGTTTATTTTGGTCATGATAATCAAATATATGTTTTTTTAAATCATTACTTGAAGTTAATAAGTCGTTTTAGCAAAAGCAAACGTCTGTTTTTAATAGATTGAGTTTATTAGCTTTGACAAGTAATAAACAGAACCTATGAAAGAAAATAAATATGATAATCCTGCTTTTTTTTTGCAGTATAGCCAAATGACTCGTTCAGTAAAAGGGTTAAAAGGAGCTGGCGAATGGCATGTTCTTCAAAAAATGCTCCCTGATTTTAGAAATAAACATGTCTTAGATTTAGGTTGTGGCTTTGGCTGGCATTGCCAATACGCTGCAGAACATGGTGCTAAATCAGTGCTAGGAATAGATTTGTCAGAAAAAATGCTGAATTCTGCCAACGAAATGAATAAATTTTCATTTGTTGAATATAAGAGAATAGCAATTGAAGCTTTTGATTTCCCTGCTGATTCTTATGATGTTGTACTCAGTTCCCTTGCTTTCCATTATCTGGAATCTTTTGAAGAGGTGTGTCGTAAAGTGTACCAAACGCTTTCTACCGGAGGGGTCTTTGTTTTCTCGGTTGAGCATCCAATATTTACGGCCTATGGAAGTCAGGATTGGATTTACAATGAGGCGGGTGAGCGTATTCATTGGCCGGTTGATAAGTATTTCGATCAGGGAATTAGAAAGGCAAAATTTTTGGGAGAGGAAGTTGTCAAATATCACAAGACTTTAACTGCCTATATTAATGGGTTATTAAAAAATGGATTTGAAATAACGGCCCTGGTGGAACCAGAGCCGGATGAAATATCTTTAAAGACTATTCCTGGAATGCAAGATGAATTACGCAGGCCTATTTTTCTTATTATTTCAGCATTAAAAAAATAAAGTTGGGGGATTGGGTTTTAGCAGTTTTAGTTATTAAAAACTGCTTTGAATGCATTTCTGCAATCTTTACCTATTTCTAAAGGTAGTCCATCTTTTAGGTAAAGTTGAATTTCACCTTCAGCGGTATAGAAATAACGAAAATAGTTGTTAATCTTATCCGGTGCTCCGGTAAATGGGTTGTTCTTTGTACCAAACCATCTAGAATATTTATTATCAATCTCTTGAAGCTTTTCTTCAAAAGCCAGTTTTTTCTTGTCAGTAGTTCCTACCTGCGTTTCGTTTATAATTTCGCTCATATTTTGAATAACGCACAAGATACATAGAATATATCTATTGCTATGATAAATAGGCATTTATAGCTGCATTGTGACAGCTAAATGTTATATTTCTATAAATCCTTATGCTTTTACTTTTTAATCGCGATTAGATCATTTAATTTATTAAACATTTTGATCCAGCTTTGATAAGCACCTGTTTGTTTCGCGTCCTCTTCAGAAACAGTTTGATGGATAGCTAATTTTGTCTGATTTCCAATTGAGGTAAAAGTCACTGTAGTAATGGTTTCTTCTGGCCAGTCTTCAGGTTTTCCGGCAGCAACAGATGCTATTGACTCGCCGTTTTCATTCGTAAGAATCATTGAGAAAACTAGTTTTTCGGGAAATATAACCTGATCGTAGACGCCCTTTATCCAACAATCTCCATGTATAGGATCATGAATACAGGAGTGAAATGTACCACCCTCCTTTACATTGATGTACTTGAATTCGATGGTACAGCCATCAGGTGCATACCAGTGTTTTAATTGCTCTGGATCTGTCCAGGCATTAAATACAAGTTCACGTGGGGCATCAAAAAGATGCGTAATGAAAAGTTCTTTTTTAGATTGTCCCATCTTCTTTCTGTTTAGTTTGTATTGTTTGTAGGTAATTGTCTAGTTTTTCAAATTTGCTGACCCATTGTTTCTTGGATTGCTCAACCCAGTCAGCCACTTCATTTAGTTTATCAAGCTGAGGCTCACAAAATCGTTCTCTGCCTACCTGCTTAATTACTACTAATCCACATTCAGTGAGGATTTGTATGTGTTTGGATATTGCTTGTCTACTAATATTGAAAGCCTCGGCTACAGCGTTGAGATTCAAAGGCTCTTGTGCTATTCTTTGAATAATTTCGCGGCGGGTAGGATCAGCGATGGCTTGAAATACATCTCTTCTTGTTATCATTTTGCAACTATATGGTTGCAAATATAGATGCAATCATTTGATTGCGCAATATTTTTGAAAAAATAAATTCAAAGCGACGACCTTACCTTTTTAGATGCTTTATGAAAATGGTTTGATTTTTGTCCACTATTTAAAACTATTTTAATACCCTCTGGTCATGATTAAAACGCTAAAACTTCAGAAAGCAGTAATTGCCTTTATATTGGGCATACTGGCGCTAATTGCTTATAAAGTGATGAGTGTGAACAAAGTGGAATCAAGTAATTACATGTTGTCGTTTGCAGGCATTTTATTTATCGCAGGAGCATTGATGCTCATCTATCCCATTCTTTTTGCAAAAAAAGATAAAGAAGGGTGTGTAGAACTTGATCCTGAAATACAAGAAGAAATGGTTGCAGCAGAGGCACAAGTATCCACAACTGAAGAACCTGTAACTGAAAAAGTTGTGGTAAACGAAAAAATGGGAGAGGCTTAAACCACCCCACCCATGTATGGATCCGTTATCGAATCTTCTCCTGTTTCAACATGTCCTGCATATTGCTTTGAAAATGCATTGTAACCCTCTAATTGAATTGTAAAATCATACCAACCTGAACTCTTTTGAAGGTCAATAATTAAAGTTTTTTTACTTTTCGTACCTAATGATATCGATCTGGTGGCATCGCTTTTATAAACATTGTCGATTAAATTTATCTTTAAATCCTGATCACCCTCATTTTCAAGAATAAGTTCAATGTTGCCACTTGGCTTTTTGCTTAAAAACCCTTTAACCTCATAATGGCAGTTAGCCTTTAGCGAAGGGTCATTTTTATCACCTTTAAACGCTCTGAAAAAACCATTAGGAGCACTTATACATAAATCATATTGCCCATCCCCAAAATTTTGCAACGTTAGGCGGTCTAGAATTTTGTCTCCATTTTTTACTGCATATGCCCAGGTCTTTCCTGCCTGCCCGTTATATAGATTAGTAGTGTATACATTAAAGGGTGCTCCGACTGGCAATATTTTTTGCCCGAAATTGCCTCTGCCTGCTTCTAGCCAAAGTTCTACTTTGGTTTTAGAACTATCAAGATTACATTCTGCAAAGAGTTGATACGGTAAAGCGCAAGCCTTACTTGTTCCTCGTTCTTGTTGAGGTAAATAAGCCCCTGAAGCTATTTCAGTTTTTGATAAAGGATTTGGCTTAACCTGTGCCGGCTTATTTTTTGCATTTTGAATATTGGTAACAACTTCTTCTCTTTTTAAAGGTGCTGGTGCAACAGATGACATCCCTGTTGAAGGCCTGAAAGCTGATGTCAGATCGCCACAAATTACTCTTCTCCAACTGCTAATCATATTACTGCGAATTTTCTTCCCGGTTTTTTTGCTAAGTATGTTTTCTAAAAACATGAGTGAAGAGGTGTGGTCAAAAACTTGCGAATTTACATAGCCCCCTTTGCTCCAGGGAGAGGCAATGATCATTGGCACACGATAACCTAATCCAATAGGGCTATCTTTTTCTAGCTCATAATCGGCATCAACAGAAATTCCTTCAGAAACTTTTCCACTCGATGGGTCGTTAGGTTTTGGAACTACATATGGAGGGATGTGATCAAAGTACCCATCATTTTCATCATATGTAAGGATGAAAACTGTCTTTTTCCATACTTCGGGGTTCTTTGTTAAAATGTCAAGCGCTTCAGATACATACCATGTTCCATACAACGGTGAACTGGTATGATCAGAGAATCTTTGCGGAGCTACCAGCCATGAAACGGTGGGTAGTTTGCCATTGTCAACATCAGAGCGAAACTGATGGAAGATATCGTTTTTCGGGATGCTGATGGTTTCTTCGTGTCCCCGGTCATTAGTAAAGGTAAATGGAGCAAGTTCCAGATAGTTAAACGGCGCATTTATATTGCTGGCAAATGCTTTGTCTATTAAATTCTTTTCACGGGTAGATAGCTTATTGTATTTTTCGGTTACCTGTGCTGCAGTGAGGGCAGGCTTACTTGTCGAATCACCATTCTTTCTGAAATATGCCGCAAGCTTAACGTTGTAGCGTTTTACATACTCAATTGCATTGTCCCCGTAATTACCTAACCAATCATCTACATTGTCACCTTGTAAATCTGCTGTCCATATTTCATTTTGGTAGATCTTCCAATCAATGCCATTATCTTCTAATACCTCTGGAAATGTATCCCAGTCTACAAAAGCACCCTCTCTTGATTCTGCTTGAGAATTGTTTACAGCTGCTACCGAACTCCCGTTTAATTCAGGCCGAATGTTACCTGTCCAGAAAAATAACCTGTTTGGAGTAGTGCCGGTAAGAGATGAGCAAAAATTATGGTCACAAATTGTAAAGGCTTCGGCCATTGAATAATAAAAAGGAATATCTGTCCTGTCATAATATCCTAAAGACATAAGTGATTTTACAGGTACCCATTTATCATACTTGCCGTTGTTTCGGGCAGCAAGCTGGTCCGACCAGGAGTGAGGCAGCCCACCTTGCCAGGTAATCTTTGTTTTATTAATGTCTACATGAAACGGGGCATAGGTTTTACCCTCATTATCTTTTTGTAACCAGACCTTATCCTTATCAGGAAGTGTAAAAGCTCTTGGATCATTAAAGCCACGAACACCTTTGAGCTTACCAAACATATGATCAAAAGAGCGGTTCTCCTGCATCAGGATTACAATATGCTCTGCATCATAAAATGTAGATCCGGGATCTGCTTCGATTGCCATTGCCTTTTGGATAGACATAGGAATTACATTGGGTAAACCCACTGCTCCAGATAATAGGGCAGCTTTTTTAAGAAAGTCTCTTCTTGAGTTCATAGTGGTTCATTTGTATGTTGTGTGTTTGAACCAAATGTAATAAGAATAGAAATAAGTTGGTAACCGATAGATTACCCCTTTAGCGCTTTCCAGATCAGGTCATGAATTTCCGTCGCCTGTACATTGCTGTTGTTTAGCTTTTGATCCGTAATTAAAACAGGGTGAAACTCTGCAGGTGTGTTGATGCTGCCATGTGAGCCCTTAATTAAGGTGGCATCTAATGGAATAACATCCATTACATAACGGAAACCTGCTTTTTTTCTTAATAGCTTGTATGCCGCACGCGGTTTAGAAGACATGAACATTTCAACAGGGTCATACCCTGGTTTTTTATGAATATCTACGCACCTGGCATAATCAGGAGCTTTTGCGTCGTCAAGCCAGAAATAATAAGTAAACCAGTTTGCCGGTTCAGCAACCAATACAAAGTCGCCCGCCCTTTCATGGTCCATTCCATATTTCTTTTTGCCTTCCTTATCTAAAACCATAGCAATGCCAGGAGTTTTTTCAAGAATAGTTTTTACCTGGTCGGTTACCGTTGGATCATTGATGTAAACATGTGCAACCTGATGATCCGCAACCACAAATGCTTTAGAAGCACCCGCATCTAATAATTCTAAACCTCGCTCTACACGAATCTGCAACAGCCCGTTTTCTCTAAAGATTCTGTTTAGGTGAATCGGTTTGCTTACCGGAACAATCCCGTATTCGGATAGAATAATGATATTGGCTCCTTTTTTTTCATAAAATGTTACCAGGTCCTTTACCAATTCATCTATCTCGCCAAGTTCTTTGCTGATTTTATCAAAGTCACTGCCGAATTTTTGCAGACAATAATCCAGATGTGGCAAATATATTAAGGTAAGGGTAGGATTGTAAAGATCCTCAGTAATCATAGATGCATCAGCAATCCATCGGCTAGACTTTATATTTGCACCTGGTCCCCAAAATTGAAAAAGCGGAAACTGACCTAATTTATCCTGTAAAATATCGCGTAATTCTGCCGGTTCTGAATAACAATCAGGAAGTTTTCTGCCATCAGCTAAATAGTTTGGACGTGGAGTTACACTGTAGTCAGCATTTGAATACATGTTGTACCACCAGAACATATTGGCGCAAGTAAAATTAGGATCTTCTTTTTTTGCCTTGTCCCAGATCTTCTCTACAAGCACAAGCTTGTTTGATTGCTTCCAGAACTTGATTTCCGAATCCATATGGTCGTACCATCCGTTCCCGACAACACCATGTTCTGTTGGCTGTCTTCCTGTTAAATAAGTTGATTGTACACTGGTAGTTACAGCCGGTAGCATTGGTGCTATTGCACCAAGGTTTTTATCTTTTATGTATTGTTCTAAAAAGGGAGTATGCTTGCCAATAAGGTTCGAGGATAAGCCAACAACATCTATTACTACAGTTTTCTTCATCTTAAACATTTGTTTTAATTACCCAGTTCAGTTCATTACTGATAGATTGGGCAATCGGTAATTTTAATTGCTCCGGTAATACTTCCCAGGTATAGGTTTCTACTTCCAGATGGTCAGTAAAAGGGGCATTCTTTTGAAGTTCCAGAACAGTGGTAATATCATCCTGAGTAGATTGTAATAATCCGATCTCTTTAATTGATATTGGTACATGGAAATGTGCCCTCCATTGCGTGGCTTCCTGATTTTCAAAGTCTTCAAGAGCAGGAGTAAGGTCCGAATAACGAATCAGCCCACCATCTTTCTTTAAGGCAACTACCTGATGCAGATAGGTTGGCTCATTAAACGTCTGAAAGCTGTTCTTTATGATTTCTCTATCTGCTTCTGATTTATCAAGATTTGCTTTTAAAGCAGCACTGATCTGTATTTTGCCTACTTTAATGCCTTTTGCTTCAAGTTCTTTTAGAACCTCATCATGAGCTTCATAGCCTATAGCAAAGTGACAAACATCATAGCAAAGGCAAAGGTGTTTTTTAATTAATGATTCGGCTTCAATGCCAGCAACATTAAATGAACTTTCAATTGCCGGAATGCCAAGTGGCAGCAAATCATTCTCAAACCAATCTATAAATTCCCTTCCGGTTTCAAGTATGCCATCAGGCTCAGGTTCCAGATCAAGGTGCATAATTTTACCAGTTTGCTCGCTAATTCTAATCAGTTCTTTTATAACCGCTATTACATTCAAGGTAGCAGTGCGTTTTGCCTGTGCAAAATCGTCAGCAGTTTTAAACCAGTGCCTGTAACTAAGTGGCGATGTTGAAATCCCCCCATTCATACCTTCAGGTAATAGAGATTGGAGTATATTAAAAAGTCTGATAGTATATTCTCTGCGCGCGTCTGTTGTCCAGTCAGGTGTATGTACATCTTCTTTAACCACTGTGCGGTGAAATTCTCCGTAAGGGAAACCATTCATGGTAAAAACATAAGCGGCATTTTCCTTAAGCCACTGCTTAAATTCAGCCAAAGCATCTTCTTTAATCAATTCAAGACTAGAGATATTTGACAATCTAAGTCCTAGTCCAAGTGGTCCGTTTGGTGAAACAGATTGTTTGATCACAGGGAAATTCTCTTGTAACGCTTTAAAATCATCATCCCAGTTTTTGCCCGGATGTATGTTTGTGCAATAGGTTAAATGGCCAGTGTTGACTTTCATTATTATTGGTTGCTTATAGGTAAACCAGCGTGTGTACTGGTAAAGTTTAAAACATAGTTGCTCGCTTCCATCAATAACTGGTGATCCATCTGATGTACCTCTTTCCCAGTACCCAAATCAGTAAGCAGGGTAATGGTAAGTTTGCCGCCAAGATGTTCCTGAAATTCTGCCAATCCACGAAGTATTGGAGATTCAGAATCGTTAATCTGGATAAATGGATTAGAAATGTCAAAAGACAGGTGAATCAGTACACTTAATATGCGCTGTAATTTTTCTTCTGTTAGCATTCCTGTCAGGAAAGAATAGGTGCTATCTAAAGCAATACCCATTGCCACAGCTTCACCATGTAAAACGCTGAAGTTACTTAGCTGCTCTAGTTTATGTGCACTCCAGTGGCCAAAATCTAGTGGCCTGGCCGATCCTGTTTCAAATGGATCATCACCGGCAATATGGTTTAAATGCAATTGAGCACAACGTTTGATCAGGTAATTCATCGTATCCATATCCCGTGCAACCAGTTGTGCCGCATTATCTTCAATCCAGTAAAAGAATTCAGGATCTTTGATAAGGGCAACTTTTACTGCTTCAGAAATACCCGAACGCCAATCTCTGTCACTTAACGTAAGCAAAAACTGGTCATCGTTAAATACTGCCGATGGCGGTGCAAAAGTGCCAAGAAAGTTCTTTTTACCATTGTAATTGATGCCATTTTTAACACCAATACCAGAGTCGTTTTGCGAGAGTACAGTTGTAGGGATACGGATATGTTTAATACCGCGGTGCGAAACTGCAGCCGCATAACCAACAAGATCAAGTACGGCGCCCCCTCCAATGGCAGCAATGTACGAATGCCTGTCAATTCCATAAACATTCACTGCTTCAACCAGTTGGTCAAAAAGTGCAGTGTCATTTTTTGATGCTTCTCCGCCCGGAACAATCATGATGTCCTTAATCAGCTCCACATCTTTATGTTGCTCAAAGTAAGCCTTAATTGATGGTACAAGGTCAGGATGAGCATCGGCAACACCCTTGTCCAGTACGAAAAATATTTTGCGCAAGGCCTCTGAAGGCTTCTCCTTAAAGAAGTTTGCCAAGATAGGATTGCCTGTATCAAATAGCGAAGCAGTGAAGTATATTTTATACTCAAATTTTACACTAAACGACTGTTCTAAATAACTCATAGTTGAAAATTCCTGACTAAGTAACAGCGAATGCTTTACTTAGTAATATTGATAATGGTAATAAAATAACAATTGATAGGGCTACTTTCCAGTCGGCAAAGACGCTAGCCCAGGCAGCATTCATTAATATTAATGCAATAACACCTGCTTTTACTGCCTTACCTATATTTGGCCCTATTGGATTTTGTATGGCTTTTAACAGCGGTATAAATATCATTAAAGCAAAAGGTACAATAAATGCCAATGTGATGCGTATATCGCCTTTTGTGGTGGCGAAAAAAAGAATGCTGGCAATTACAATAGCGTAAAGTATCGCAGCAAAATAAAGCATATTTTTACTTCCTCCGTGTACTTCACCTCTGCTAATCATGGTAATAGACGCAATATAGATAATAGGTACAAGGGCTAAAAACCACCATTGTTGCACCTGAGAGCTAATAATACTTACGCCTAGCAATAGGTTTAATCCACGACATAACCCCATATTTAGTGGGCCTAATATGGAATGATGTTTAGCCCATCTGTTATAAGTAAGGCATGCAATCATAATAGACACTGCAAGTACTGATGTTGTGGTGCCAAAAAGGTTGGCTGCCGCAATTCCTATAAAGAAGAATACTGCGCCAAAAATAGTTGCTGCTTTTTTGCTTACTAATCCGCTTGGGATTGGGCGTTCCGGACGTTCTATCTTATCCAGATCGGCATCATAAACATCATTAAAGATAATGCCGCCACTGTACAAACCTATTGTTGAGATGCAAAGCAGTATAACAGGTAGCTGTAAAGTGCTCCATCCCGTTAATGAAAAGGAACCCGAAATAGCTATGCCCGCCAGTACATCTGCAACAGAAGTAACAACATTTGCAGGCCGCATTAGCCTTATATATCCTAATAGTTTTTTCAATGTATACCTAATTAGGAAATGATGATAGAATTTTTATCTATTCTTGGTTGTTGCCCGCCACGCAAAATCGAATTGCTTTCAAATTTCTGACTTTGATCAATGTTTTTAACTGAAATAAAATCGTTCTCATCAATTTGTCCACTTTGTGCAAATGCTGTTATAGCATTTCTGTAACTAACCAGTTCAATATCAGTAAGGCTAATTCCCGATTTTTTCATTAATGCCGCAGTTTTAGGTACTGCAAGTGGATCCGAAATGCCCCAGTCTGCTGCTGAATTGATCATGATTCTTTCAGATCCATATTGTTTTACCACCTCTACCATGCGCTCATTGCCCATTTTGGTAAAAGGATAAATGGTAAATGCGGCCCAAAAGCCTCTGTCCAGAACTTCCTTAACAGTTTCCTCGTTATTATGATCTACAATTACCGAATATGGAGAAAGTCCATGTTCTATCGCAATATCCATACTACGTTGCGTGCCTTTTTTCTTATCTCTGTGTGGTGTGTGAATCTGCACAGGCAACCCTGATTCTTTTGCCAGTTCCAATTGCAAACGGAAATATTTTTCTTCGGCAGCAGTCTGATCATCAAAACCAATTTCGCCAATACCAACTACCCCTTCTTTAAAAATAAAGTGAGGAAGTATTTCCATTACTTGTTCTGCCAGTTTTTCGTTATTGGCCTCACGAGAGTTTAAGCCTATGGTGCAATAATGCTTAATACCGAATTGTGACGACCTGAATCTTTCCCAACCAATAAGGCTGCTATAATAATCGGTAAAACTGTCTACTCCTGTACGCGGCTGACCCAGCCAAAAAGCCGGCTCTATTAAAGCTACAATACCTGCATCGGCCATAGCCTGGTAATCATCTGTAGTACGTGAGGTCATGTGTACATGCGGGTCAAAAAATTTCATCCCGCTGATGTCATTTAAATCAAGAGAAGTTTGAATTTTTTCTCCTTCATTTCTTTCCTGAAAATTATCATTACAGCACATAATTCAAAATTTATATTTTCTGATTTTTTTGTTCTATCAATTTGTATATCTCCGGATTAACAGTTCTGTGAGCGGCTAAACGTTCTTGTACATAGTCGCTTAAAGTATCCGATAATGCCTGGTTGGATCTCTCCTTTAATCCAATGATGTGATTAACGTCTTTCTCTGTAAAAAATGCTTTCAGCACCAATTGGTTCCATGCCCCTTCTGAAAGGAAATGAGCTGGGTATGGGTTGTGGTACATAATGGCTTCCAATACGGTGCCAATATTGCTGCGTATTCCATCCTCACATCTGGCAACCCATTCTTCAGCATAAGCTAAAAATGGCAAGGCAGAATAAAGTGCAATTTGCTCGTTCATTTCAGAGGCAATAAACAACCCGTTTATCTTTTTGATATAGGTTTCTTTATGCTCATCTGGAACCTGCATCAATAGCCAAACACGAGAAAGCCTGTCGGCAGTCCACCCATTTAATGAAAAACCGGGTAGTAGCCCATCTATTTTTTCCTCATCCTCTGTCTGCACCTCTATCGGCTTTTTTCCGGCCAAACGTGGCAGATGCGAAAAGGCGAGGTTTAATTGTATTGATTTTTCTTCTGTCTTAATCAATTCAATCTTATTCTCCAACCACAACAAGGCATCACTGCTAAGGTTTTGTTTAATGATTTGCAGAAAAAGATCATTAAGGCTTTTTATCCCTTCTATATCTATCAAAAGCATGATGTTCTTTTTTATAAATTGACAGCTACAAAATAGTTGATGGCAAGTGCACCGCTTATAATCAGAAGACCAAAGAACTCTCTGGTTTTCTCTATATAAGGCTTGGTGGCCTGCATACTCTCAACTAAGCTTGGGCTTCGGTACTTCATTATCCAGTCGCGCACTCCGTCTTTTGCAAAAAAGAGGATGATTGCGTAAATAAGATAGAAAGATATGGCAACAAGATATACGATGGGATAAAAAAGATTAAAAATGGCAAATCCACAACAAATGGAAGCCACCATATAGATAGGCACCCAAAGCCATGAGTCTTTGTCATTAAGGTTTACATACGCAAATAGTATAAACGCGATGCAAAAAATAGAGTTTAAAATGCTAAGTAGCATAACAATGAAGATTAAATTTGTGTGTGTATTTAATTAACAAATACAAATAAACAGATAATTAACTCGATTTAATAAGGTCGTATTGTAAAAAAAGAAATAGGGTACACAAAAATATTACTTTCAATGTGTTGGTTTTTATGTAATTTCATTGGTAAAGTCTCTATTTTAAGGAAATTGTTATGAAGAATTTTTTGAGTTTATCTTTTGTAATGTTGCTGGCTCTATGTGTTAATGCACAGCACAAACTGGAAAAAATATGGGAAACAGACAGTATAATTAATCTGCCTGAATCTGTATTGCCTGATGTTAAGGCCGGAGTATTGTATGTATCAATAATGGGAAATAGCCCCGATAATAAGGATGGAATTGGTGGGGTAGGCAAACTGGATATGAACGGAAAGGTGATTAATTTGGATTGGATTACCGGACTTAACTCCCCAAAAGGGCTTGCAATACATGGCAGCAAAATGTATGTTGCTGATTTGACGGATGTGGTAGTGATCGACATCCCTACAAGTAAAGTTGAGCTGACTATACCAATAGAAGGATCTAAGTTCTTAAATGACGTTACGGTTAGCGATAAAGGCGTGGTGTATGTTTCAGACTCCCGGACAAAAAGAATCCATCAGATCATTAACAATAAAGATGTTGTCTATATGGAAAATATAGATGGTGTTAATGGACTCAAAGCAGTTGGCGACGATCTTTATATCGCTGGTGGGGGCAAGAACCTTTTAAAGGCCAATGCAAAGAAAGAGATGATCAAGATTGCAGGGCTGCCTTTTGGTGGAGACGGAATTGAGCCAATTGGCAATGGCGATTTCTTATTCTCATGTTGGGGTGGTTATATCTATTATGTATCTGCCAATGGCACTTCCGAACTATTGTTGGATACGCATCTGGAAAAGAAAAACACTGCTGATATTGGATACGATCCGGTTAAAAAAATAGTTTATATCCCTACTTTTTACAAGAAGAGCATAATGGCTTACCAGTTAAAATAGATTCCTTCTATTGTGCACTTAATTGCTTAACTTGTTCAAGCATATCATCAAGTGTCTTTCTGTTAAGTGCTTTGCCTGCAGTTATCACAGCGAAGATCTTTTGAGTTGCACTTATATTGCTCAAAGGATTTTCGTCTAATAATAGTAAATCTGCTTTTTTCCCCTCAGCAATACTACCATACTCTTTTTTGCCAAGAAAATCTGGTGAATTGATAACAGATGCCTGTAAAGCCTGTAATGGGCTTAAACCATATTTCACAAGCAATTCTAATTCTTTATGGAGACCAATACCAGGGTAAGCGTAAGAATTTAGATAACCTGCATCCGTACCGGCTAATATTTTTACACCTGCTTTTTCCAGAAGCGGGAGTGTGGTTACAGTTTTTTCAAACAGCTGATGTCTGAAAGCAATAGCTTCTGCATCATCTTGCTCAACTCTTTTTACACGGCCTTCATAAGTTTTTTGTAAACCTTTTCCTATGTACTGCAGGTAGCTGTCATTTTTATGATTGTCTTTCTCAAAATAGGTAAGGATATAGTTTAGGGAAAGTGTTGGCGTAACATACATGCCATGCTTAGCCATATTTCTGTAAGTTGATAAGGCAGCGGTTTCATCAAAAGTTTCCATAACTTTTTGGTTAAACGCCTTACCTTTCAGGGTGCCTGCTGCAACTTCAGCTGAGATCTCTTTTTCTACTTTTGATCCGGCTTTAAGTGCATAGCCCAAATGCTCAACAGAACTTAAACCTGCATTTGCTATTTGTTCCATTGTTAAGGCACTTGGGATGTGTGCCGACACCCGATATCCACGCTTACGCGCTAGTTTTATAGCTTCTAAAAAGAGATCGGGCTTTAGCGTATTATCTGTTATTTTAACAAAATCGACACGCATTTTTTGTAAAGAATCCAGGGCTTGCTCTATCTCTTTAGTATTTCCAACTTCAATATCACCTTTCCAAACAGATTTATACCCTTCTAGTTTAGGTCCAGAGGTGAAAATGGATGGACCAAGTAGTTTCCCTGCTGCAATTTCATCTCTCCATTGTAATACACTAGGGCTAATGTCAGCTGCTGCATCACGTACGGTTGTAATGCCATAAGCCAGAAATAGCGGTAACAGGTTCTTATTTTCATTGATTAAAGAATCGCCACCACCAAAGTGCATATGCATATCCCAAAGGCCAGGCATCAGATACTTGCCTTTTGCATCCAATATTTGTTTTGAATTGTATCCGCTGATCAGCTTTTCATTAAATACGTTAATGATTTTCCCATCTTTAATAGCTACGGCTTTTCCGGAAATTATTTTGCCTGTTTTAACATCAATGATATTTGCAGATTTGATAATTATATCAGCGTCTTTTTTCTGTGAGAATACGCCAGAGGCCGCTAAACAGAAGAGGATAGAGAATATTAATTTTTTCATTAGGAAGGTTATTTCTTAGCTGCTTCTTCAAGAACAGCTGTTATTTCTTTAAAATTTCTTTTTTTGGCGTGGCTAAGTGCATCAACGCCTTCTTTATCTTTAATGGTAATGTCGCAGCCGGCATTTACCAGAAGCTGAACAATTTTTACATATTTATCGCTTCCATCACCAAGAATAACGGCTTCCAGTAATGCTGTCCACCCTAATCTGTTTATATGATCAATAGGATAGTTTTTGTCTTTTAGTAATTCAGTAACTATTGCAATATGACCCCTTTCGCATGCAGGTATTAACGCAGTACCATTATACCGATTAAACACTTTATAGTTCGCGCCCGCTTTTAAGCAAAGCTGAAGTATTTCGAGATAACCGGAAGCCCCGGCGTATAGAAAAGGGCTGTTTAGCATATTGTCTTGCTGGTTTACATTAGCTCCGGCATCGATCAGCATTTTTGCCAGCGTAATGCGATTGCTGTAAGTAGCATTCATTAAAGGTGTTTCTCCTTTGCTATTTCGCAGCTCAACGTTCTTATTTACAGAAAGCCATTGCGATAGCTTAGTGCTGTCGTTTGCCGCTATGATTTTGAAAACCTCTAATTCGTTTTGTTCCATGTTTTTTTTCTGCGAACAAGCATTCATTGCAATGCAAGTAAGGATGATGACAGATAAGATTCGGAAATTCATATGCAAATTTAGTTCTTAAAGCCTCAGCTAAATAGGACTGATTATCATAATAAGGGTACTAATTATTTGTTTTCCGAAATTGCTGAGGACTAACACTCGTATTTTTCCTGAAAAATCTGGAGAAATAAGAGGTGTCGTTAAACCCAAGAGAATAGGCAATCTCTTTAATATCAAGGTTTGTTAACGTTAGCATCCTTTTTGCTTCGAGCAAAATACGCTCTCGAATAAGGTCTCCGGCAGTTATTCCTGATTTTTTCCTGCAAATCTGATTCAGATAATTAGCAGTAACGTGTAGCTCTGCAGCATAAAATGATACCTCGCTATGCGCAGCGTAATGCTTATCGAGAAGTGCAAGGAAATTGTTAATCAGGCGATTGTCGGTAGTAGAGTCCTGCAGATCAAAGCAGTCTGAATACCATCTTTTCAATAAAATCAATACAATTTGTAATCTGGTTTGAATTAGTTCAGTTTCAAATTGTCTGGGGGTAGTTAATTCCTTCAATATTTGCTCTAGCTCCTGAACAAGATCCGGGTATTGATTATTTTTAAGGGCCAGAACAGGAGAGGACGACAAATTGAAAAATGGCAACCTTAGACTCCCGGGAAGCATAAACTTCTGCGAAAACATTAACTGATAACCAGATGTTTTTTCTGAGAGCTCCCATTGGTGGGCCTGCCCGGGTGCAAGGAAAAACACCATTTTGTTATGAACGATATGCTCTTTAAAATCTATGGTATGCGTGCCGCTACCCTGATCTATAACAAGGAGCATGTAAAAATCATGCTTATGCGCATGAGGAATGGAGGGCATGTTAATAGGGTCGTGGCGTAGTAACTTAAAGTCTTCCCCTGTGTAAGGAAGTTTAAAGATCTGTTCGATGCCCACCGTAGGTAATAACATACCTTATCCTAGTGTAACTTAACGTAGGTTTCTACGATCTCATGATTAACATTCAGGCTATCTATTTTTTCAATGCCACGTTGCACCAATGTATCATTACTTATTTTTAATGTAAAACTGAATTTCAGATTTTCCCAATCTCTAAAGCTGCAGTATTGAAGATGTTCTTCGTATTTATCTCCATTTAACGTATATGTGCCACTACCCGCATCGAAAATAGCTCCTTTGCCCTTTCCTTTGTTAACATCATGCTTGAAAAAGGAAAAATGAGTATCATTAAATTCTTTAATCATCTCCTGATTTTCTACAGGAAAAGTATTTGCGGTATCACCTTTGGTTATCACTTTTGCGGATATAAGTTTCCAGGTTCCGTTTATAGATTGCTCAGATGATTTTTTGGTTTCTGTCTGCCCAGAACAGGAGGCTAATGTAACTGCGGAAAGGATGATTAATTTTAATAGTTTCATGGTTTGATCTCGTTAGTTTCAACGTTATTTAAATATAAATAATTATTTTATGATCATACTGAATGCACTCTCTTTTAAGGCTAACACATCTTCCCGTTTTATAAAATGCTCATCGGATGTGAATATCAAATCAATTTGACCTTTAAAATAAGTTGTAAACAGAGTTGTCGGATTACCGAACGGAAAAATTGTCGAAGGGGATTGCAAAGATTCGATTTCAAGCGCACCATATTTTTCGTTTATGCTTACTTTTCCCATGTTTGAAAGGGTAAAATCATGGGCTCCTTTATCAGCCTTGGCATATCTGGTCATTCTTGGTAAAGAAGGCAAAAGGCACTCGCTGTATAGCAATACGGTATTTACATTCATCTCATCTATTTTTTTTGCCAGGCCATTTTTAAATTCACGGGTTTGGTTCCAAAAACCATCGGTTTTTTTGTTCGAAAGATTGAGCCCAACCATTGCCGGAAAAGCAAAGAGCATATTGCTTTTAACTTCTGGCAGGAACTTCCGCATGTCTACTGCGCAATAAAGTCTGGAATGCGATTTTATGGTTTTAATTTCTTTAAACCCTCTTAAAAATGCCACACTTAGTGCATCGTGGACAGAAGCCCCTTCAGATTTGCATTTTTCAATAATTAGGGAAGATTCTTCTTTGCTAAGTTTCCAATGTAAAAAAAATGGTTTTTCTCTTTTAATCTCTTTTTTAAAGGCCACCGCAAGTAAGGCAAGCTTTGCAACTTTAGAAAATAATTGAATCTTTAATTTGTTTGCCTTGCTTTCCTGGATTTCGGGAGGAATAAAATCCTGTATAGAGGAAAAGGATTTATAGGCACCTATTTCTTTTTCCGGATCGCCTAACAAAGACAATGTTTCATCCATAAGGTTCAGGATAGATCTGCCATCACATATACAATGATGGCCCACAACAATCAGGTCAGAAACACTTTCTGATTTTAACCACACCAACCTAACCAAAGTATCATTCTTAGTGTTAAATGGGGTAAGGCATTCTGTGATAGATTCCCTTTCCCAATCCTGGTCTGTTTGTCGGTTAACTATGCGAAGGCCGATTCTTTGAACCGGATTCTGTTCAACAAAATAAGGGATACCTACCTCATCTTCCCAAACATTACTGCCTAGCAATGGGTGCCTGGCCTGAATCTTTAATAGTGAGGCATGTAATTCAGATTCCTGAACCGTACCTTTAATTGTAACAGAGGAAACAACATTCACAGCTGTTTGGCCGCCTGCATACATGGTCCCTTCAATTAAAGATAGTTTTCTTTTCATTTCATCTAGTTGCGCTATTATTAGTAAAAGTACTAATAATGACAACTAAATAATTGATAAGTTATATTATTCCAAAGTCCATGTTGAGTCCATGTTTTTCGGATAAAAACATGGATTTATACTGTAATTTGAATGAAATCACATTGGGATGTGGTACTGTTAAAGATAAAGGAGTGTTTAACTGGGTTAAAATACTGGTTCCCTACCTGACCCTTTCGAATCAATTCTTGTGGGGAGTAGGTTTATGGTGGGATATTTTATCCAGGATCTTTTTGATCATGTTCTTTCCAAAATGACTGATTTCTATGCTTTTCGATCCAATTTTATGATTGGGATAAAGAAAGATCGTATCCGAGAATATTAATATATTCGCATTGAATGATCAACCTTAATCCAGAAACACTTGTATCTGCAATAATCTGTGTAAATTTTTTCTCTATCGGTCTTTACACATTTCTGATAAGACAAAATCGCAGCAAGACTGCTAGCCTTTTTCTCTTGTCTTTTTGCATTTCTCTTGGTTTAAATCAGTTATATGATTTATTGGTTTTCAATGGGATCTACGGGAACTACTTTCGCTTTCTGGATGAATTTTCGCTGCTTATTGCTTTCTCATCACTCTATTTTTATATCGCTTCCCTGACCCAAAACTTGTTCCGTTTTCAGAAAAAACATATTGTTCATTTAATACCTATTCTTATATTTCTGTTAATCTGGGTATTTCCATTACCCATTATAGAACAGTACCACAATAGTTCTTTTTTAAGAATTTTATACAAATATTATAATAACATCCAGGGAATAATTTACGTGTTCCTCATTAATGGTCTCGTAAATCAGCATCAACAAATCTTGAAGGATCTTACCTCTACAGCTCGGGAAAATGACCTTAACTGGGTAAGAATAATGGTGATTTTATTGTTGATTGTCATCGTCTTCTGGACATTAAGTGGTTTCGAAAAAGATTGGCTTAATCTGACAGGGTACAGCCTTTTAATTTTCAGTTATTGGCTCGGTTATCATATTATAGCACAAAAAGGCATTTACAGAAGCATGCTGCCGGAGCTTGAGGTAGCGGAACTAAAACAAAGGGAAAAGAGGTACAAAAATTCAACCTTATCTGTTCTGGAGAAAGCCGAAATGGTTGAACATGTTAAACACTTAATGGAGATCGAGAAGCCATACCTTAATAACGAGCTTACGCTTACTTCTTTGGCGGATAGATTACAAATGAAACCTATTCATCTTTCGCAGGTATTGAATGAAGAGTTTAAGGAGAACTTCTACTCCTTCATTAATAGGTATCGAGTAAATGAAAGCAAAAAAATGTTACTTGAGCCGAGATATTCTCATTACAATATTCTTGGGATAGCTCTTGAATCCGGTTTTAATTCAAAAACAACCTTTAACAAGGCTTTTAAAGAGAACACAGGTATCTCTCCTTCCGAATTTCAACGTACCTCAACACGTGCGTCTTAGCTTAGACGGGCGATTGGCACATACATATTATCCAGTTTTGCACTATTAATTGGTGTAAAACAAATAATAGAACAATGAGATTTCTTAAAATTCTTCCTCTCCTTATGGTATTATTTCCAGGCGTTGTGATTGCACAAACTACTGTTGACTCGCTGACGTATCATCTTGATGAATACCTGCATAAAAAGGATCTGCCGGGTTTTGCAGTGGTCATTCTAAACAATAAAGGGCCAATATATCAGAAAGGATTTGGATACGCCGACATTAAGAATCAAAAAACATTTACGCCAAAAACCATCCAGAATATAGGCTCGGTAAGTAAAACAGTTGTTGCGGTTGCGCTAATGAAAGCGATTGAGTTAAACTATTTTACGTTGGAGACAGATATCAACGAGATACTACCTTTTAAAGTGGTAAACCCTTATCGCCCGGATCAGTTAATAAGAGTTAAGGACCTCACTACCCACACTTCTGGAATTATCGATAATGAGGATATGTTTAACAGGACCTACCGTTTCAGGAAATCGTCTGATTTAGATCCAATACTAGGTCAGTTCATGAAAGCGCATGGATATACGTCGGACCTCGCGGATACAACGCTACAAACTTTCTTAAAGTCTTACTTAAGTCCGACGGGAAAATTATACAGCGCTAAAAATTTTTATGACAGCGAACCGGGAAAACGTGCAAGTTATAGCAATGTCGGGTCCGCATTGGCGGCTTATCTTATTGAGGTCAAGTCAGGCATGTCATTTCCTGCGTTTACGGAAAAATATGTTTTTGGACCTCTCAAAATGCATCATTCTGACTGGTATTTAACTAGAAGGAATTTAAAACAACATTCGGTTCCTTATTTCACCAAACAAATGGCTTTTCCATATTATACATTAACAACCTATCCAGATGGGGGGCTCAGAACTTCAGCACTGGACCTAAGTAAATACGTCCTGGAAATGATCCGTGGCCTAAATGGTAATTCGAAAATACTTGCAAACGAGTCTGTTAAAACCATGTTTAAGCCTGTCTTTACGGCAGCTACCGTACCTGCTAATATGAACCTTCAAACACGTAATAAAGGAGTGTTTTGGAATATTTACAACGACGGATATATCGGTCATGACGGGGACGATCCGGGAGTTACCACCAATATTTTGTTTAACGATCATATTGGTATTGTTTTCTTGACCAATATTTACCTGAAAGACAGGACAGATATATTGAAGATCCTGAAAAAATATGGGGAAAGACTAGTAAAAAAATAATCTAAAGACTGGATATGTTGCTTGTATGTTGAGTTCTCCTTAATTATTATGAGGGTACTTTGCGAACTAAATTGAGACTATTTGCTCTTTTCAACTTTTAAAGCTTTATCCAGATCATTTGCTCCATCTCCTGCTAGTTGGTATAATCCCGGGGCGTTATTATTGATTATTTTGCCTTCTTTATCAATTAACACATAATGCGGAATAGCATTGATATTGTAATCCTTGCACACCTGATTGGTGGTCCAGCCCTCAGCAACAAGGTTCACTCCATCAAGTTTTAATTCCTTTACCTTATCTGTCCAGGTACTTCCTTTTTCATCCACACAGATGTTTAAGAATACAACATCTTTGTCTTTATATTTCTCATGCATCTTTGTCCCGTTTTCTTTGATATCACCAATACAAGGGCCACAGTATACCCCCCAGAAATCAATGTAAACTAATTTGCCCTTAAAATCACTTAACGAAACGGAGTTACCCTTCATATCTTTCAGGTTAAATGCGGGCGCAGGCTGCCCGGGCGCTAACTTTCTGGCATTGTCATAAAATGTTTTGACCGTATCAAGGTAAGCTGGCGTACTCCCGTGTGCCAGGTAGTCATCATAAACTGACTTGACATCTTTAAAATCATAGTGCTCAAAACCAAACATGATCGCTTTTGCCGAAAACCAGTCTCTAATAGGAATGATATTTAAAAAAGCCTGTCCCGACTGATAGTCTTTTTTTGCTGGATTGAAAGCAGCATAGCCTGAGCCATTTATTGCTGTATAATATTTAAAAGGTTGGTGAAATCGGACCTGATCAAAAAGAAAATCGCGGTAAGGTGCAGATTGTATGAAAATTTCTTCTGATAAGTAGGTATGATCAAATTTAGCATACTCAGGACTGGAGTAGCGGTCGTCTGTTTTGAGTTTATAGATATTTAACAAGTTGCCACGTAATCCCCTCAATAATCCCACATGTTTAAAGTATGCATCATAAAAAGTCTTAGTGATGCTGTATTTGGTATGGGGAGCACTAAATATGATGTTTAACTCTGCATTGTACGAGTCATTAATTAACCTGTATTTAGAAGAATCTGCAAGCTCTTTTTCTTCATACAGTTTCCTATTCAAATCAAGAAAGGGTTGTCTTCTCTTGTTATAAATCGCCATCATGATAGACAAATCCTGAGCGCGCTCTGGCGATGGACTATTGATTTTGAAGGTGTTTTTAAAATTCTTTTGATCCCAATTCACTTCTATGGTGTCACCAGGCACAGCAAAAGCAGTGATGGCATCATTATTCAGATACAGATAAAAGTCCTGAATACCGTCTATGTAAATGTGTTTAGAAAAATTACCTTTTTTATCTACTAATACAGCATTCACAGTATTGTTAAAATACCCTGTAGTGGCCAATTCAAAAAAGGTGTCATCCAAATTCTTTACATTTCCTTTAAGCAGGAAGCTAGTGGTTTTTTGAGCAAAGGAGCTCGCCGTGATTAAGAAAGCACATAAGAAGGGTATTAATTTCATGAAGAGCGATAATTACGAAGCGAAATCTGTGTTTGGTTTATTGTTCCGAATTGCCTGCCTTCAAGTATAATTTTAGGGTGGTTGATGCAGACTATTAAATGTCGTAATTTAATTTCAAATAAAGAAGGAGCAATTGTTATTTCGGAGAAAGCGGCTGACCCTTGCAACGCTAAAGAAGCTTATTGCCGATATCACAAAAGTTTTAAAACAGCCAAAAAAAAGGACAACTCCGGAATTATCGAGGTTGTCCATTATGGTGGGAGATACTGGGTTCGAACCAGTGACCCCCTGCTTGTAAGGCAGGTGCTCTGAACCAGCTGAGCTAATCTCCCCTTAGTTCTACTCTTTTGTTTAAAAAACCAGCTGAGTAAGCTGTTGTTAATAACCTTCGAATCCTCGTTAGGTTTTGGTGGGAGATACTGGGTTCGAACCAGTGACCCCCTGCTTGTAAGGCAGGTGCTCTGAACCAGCTGAGCTAATCTCCCCTTTGGTTCTACTCTTTTGCTAAAAGGCCAGCTGAGTAAGCTGTATTAATCCCTAATTGTTAGGGAGTGCAAATATACACCTCTAATTTAAAACTCCAAAACTTTTGTAATATTTTAAGAGAGCACATCCTCTAAAACTTGATGCGAACGAATATCTCCAAAAGATGCTGTGTGTAAAGTGTAGTAAATCAATATTTTATCTAAAATGAATCTTCTTGTTTTATTTTCTAATTTTATTTGATTTATTTTTTCAAAAGGTGAAGTAAACAGGGAAATAAAGAGAATTGCATCAGATTTTTCCAAATAGTGGGGGTGTACAGGGAGCATCGACTTAAATTCTCCTTCCTGTAAATCAAAATAACTCTGGTCGCTTTTAGTTTGCATACTGGGCGCAAATCCCAAATACCTTGATAGTTTAAGCAAAAATGCAAGGTGGAAATTTACGTTTGTTTCGCTGTTTTCATCGAGCCAGCAAATAGCACTAAATATAAAATCAAATAGATGCTCATCTGCCATTTGCTGTCTTATGCTCTTATACAATACTTCATTTAGGAAGATTGCCATTGTACTTTTTATGATATCATAAGGAATACTACTAAAAACAGGAGATGGCCTGAGCTCAGAAACACGCTGTATACTAATATTGGTTTTATGATAAACCACCATATCTACAAGATGCAATGGCTGGAGCATATTCATTCTGATCTTTGCCCTGGGTTTTTTAACGCCATTGATCATGTACGATTGGATGCCAAACTTTTCGGTAAAGATTTGTACAACTACACTGCTTTCACTATAGAGTGTAGTTTTTAAAACAATCCCCCTGGTTTTATGCAACATGACCTAAAAAATTTTAGGAATAAAGATGATCAAGCCAATTATAGCTGCACCAATAGCTGCAATCAATACACCCCCGGCAGCTGCATCTTTAATGATCTTTGCTTTGGGATTAAAGTTTGGCGAAACCAAATCAACAAGTACTTCTATAGCGGTATTCAACAATTCTGTTATTAAAACAATAGCGGCAGCGGCAATTATCCAAAGCCATTCATTTATAGATAATGCAAAATACCACCCGGCAATGGCCGTTACAAGGAGGGCCGCAATATGAAATTTAAAATTAAGCTGTGTTTTAAAGGCATAACCAATACCCGAAAACGCATACCCAAATCCCTTGATAAACTTTAGCATAGTACCTTCAAAATTGAAAAATTATACATGCAAAGTACGTCATGCTTTCTAATATATCCAATTGTTTACTCAGAACGCTTAACTTTGGATAATTTTTATACGAATGTCAGCAGAAAAAACACCCCTCCATCCACGAAATAAACATCGCTTCAGGTACGATTTTCCCGAGTTGATTAAAAGCTATCCGGAATTGAAAAACTATGTTGCAGTTAATTCATATGGAGACGAATCTATATGTTTTTCTGATCCTGAGGCTGTTAAAAGTCTTAATAAAGCACTTCTTAAGCATTTCTATAGTATTTCGTATTGGGATATTCCGGCCGGATATCTTTGTCCACCTATACCGGGTAGGGCAGATTATGTGCATTATCTGGCAGATTTGCTCGCTTCTGTTAATGATGGGATAATACCAACGCGAAAATCAGTTCGAGGGTTAGATATTGGATTGGGTGCTAATTGTGTTTATCCGATTATTGGTCATCAGGACTATGGTTGGAGCTTTGTGGGGAGCGAAATAGATTCCGGAGCCATAAAAGCGGCTAAAGCAATTATTGCATCAAATCCGGAACTGACAAATGCTATAACTTGCAGGCCACAGAGCAATAAACATCATATTTTTAAAGGGGTTATCAAGCCAGAGGATCTGTTTGATTTCACCATGTGTAATCCACCTTTTCATTCTTCTGCCGAAGAGGCTCAATCTGGCACAAGACGGAAATTGCAAAATTTGGGTAAGCAAAAAGGCAAAGAGGTAACACTGAATTTTGGGGGACAAAATACAGAGCTTTGGTATGAAGGAGGGGAAGTCGGATTTATTAGAAAAATGATAGAGGAGAGTGCTTCTTTTGCAAATCAATGTTTATGGTTCTCGACCTTAGTTTCAAAGAGCGGTAACCTTCCTTTTATTTATAAAGCGATTCAGAATTTTAACGCATTTGAAGTTAGAACAATAGAAATGGCGCAAGGACAAAAGATCAGTCGGTTTGTGGCCTGGACGTTTATGGATTTTGAGAAACAAGAAAACTGGCGCAAAAGCAGATGGTTGTAACTGGATTTAAGTGAAAATAGTGACGCTCGCCTTCTTGTTTTTGTAAGCGCCAATTTGTTCTCCAGTGGTATAATCTTTAAAGAAAAGTGAATCACTTTCTTTAAAACGCTTTTTTAGCATACAATACAGATGAAGGCATTTAATCCAATTTAATGCTGTTGGTTTATCCTTAAGGATTTCAGGATATACATATACCTCGTTTCCTTCAATCCTTATTAGATTCTTTTCCTGAAGCTCTTTTACATTTGCAATAATTTTGGCCGTTTGGGCGGCCAAATGAGCAGTCTGTTGTACTTTCTTTTTTGCGTATATCATAAGCCAGATTTATTCTAACAATAAAGGGTCGTCCTCGTCATCAGTAAGGCTTAGCTGTATACTATCTGTTCCGGCAATGCCCTCAATTGAACCTCTGATGTGTGCTGCATTTAGCAGTACTTTTTCTAGTTGCTTTTCTCTGGCTTTCCATAGTTTTTCCATAGCATCGCGTTCTCTTTGGATAGATAATTTCATGCTCATGAAACCTTCTCTAATGGCTTTCCATTGCTCAGAGAACTCATTGCTGGTTAAATAATCATACAGCATATGCATTTTATCTCCACGGTTTTCTTGAGATTTTGAAGCGCTGAACAGCTTCACAATTCCATCTCTAAGGATATAGGAAACGGCTTTAACTTCATCAAACGAACAGATCCAAACACCATCTTTTTCGCCGAAACAGTCCATTCCTTTTGGATAGGTTTGGGTAACTATAACTGCAACATCAACTCCCATACTGCGCATGTCTTTCTTTAATTTCTCAATCCATTCCATCGAGAAATCTTTAGTGCGCTTACTTTCATAGATAATTTTACCGCATTCCTGCCCAAATTGATTTCTGACATGATGAACGCAGTCGGCTCCTCTTACTCCTTTACCTACTTCAGATACCAGATCAAAAGGGAATGCATTTCTAAGTAATTCTTCTAAAATTAGTTCTTGTACTTCGCCTTGTAACTGCATAGATCCTTGTTCTGCTTTACGCTTCATCTCTTCTGCCAGTTTTTTCTGATCGTCGAGCTGTTTCTCCAGTTCTTTTACCCTCAGTTGATGTTCGGTCTCTTTTATGCTGTTTTTTTCGGCCTCTTGCTTTCTGATCTGTTCCGTCATATCAGCGCGCTGCTCTTGTAGTTTACGCTGTAGCTGAAGCTCCATTTCTTCTTCCTTTTGCTTCATTGCCTGTTCCTTTTTCAGGAAATCAAGCTCTTTAGCGCGGGCAGATTTTAATTTTTCTTCGTTCTCTTTGTTGGCATTATCAAGTATTTGCAGCTTGTTTTCGAAATCTGTTGCTATACTTTTGCGCAAGCTTTCTTCGAGCACGGTTTGTAGCTGCTTTTTTTCTTCGCTTAATTTTTGCTCATAAGCTGCCGCTTGTTTTTTTTGCTGCTGCTCAAAAGCAAGTTCCTGCTGTTTTTGCAACGCTTGAAATTCATTTTGCTTTTTAGCAAATTCATCTTCCTTTTGTTTGGTAAAGGTAACCATCTTCTCTCTGAGGTCTTTTTTATATTCCTCAGCCATCACCTCTTCAATGGGAAAAGTATGCGCGCAATTAGGACATTTTATTTCGGTTGACATATAATGGGTGTTATGGAAGTTGGTTAATAAATAAACTTTCTGCAAATTTCATAGATACGCTTCTGGGCTCTTCGTTTTCAATCTGAATATTCAATGACCCATCAAAAGCAATCACTTCAAGTACTTTTATCCTGGTACCAATGGTTATCTTCAATTTCTCCAAATATTGAAGAAATAGAGTAGAAGTATCTTTAACAGCTGCCACTTTGCAGTTTTGGCCAGCATTTAACTCTGATAATAACGTTTTTGCAATGGCGGGCATGTCCCCGTTTGCTTTTGGAATTGGGTCGCCATGTGGATCAAATTCCGGGAAGTTAAGAAACTCTTCCAGCTTATCTACCAATTTAGCTGATTGTATATGTTCCAGTTGCTCAGCAACTTCATGGACCTCATCCCAGCTAAAATCCAGTTTCTCATATAAAAATGTTTCCCAGAGTCTGTGCTTTCTTAAAATGGCGATGCCGTTTTTTCTGCCGATATCTGTAAGTAATATTTTGCCATACTTTTTGTAAGTAACCAGATTTTTCTCTTTCAGCTTTTTTAACATATCTGTGGCAGTAGCAGGTTTAACACCTAAATAAGCTGCCATTTCATTGGTGCCTGCCTCGGGCCTTTCTTCGTTCTGAAAGCTCAGTTTTAATAAAGCTTTTAAATAGTTTTCTTCTGTATAAGATAGCATAGTACAAACTTATCGCTTTATAAAGGAAATAAAAATAATAAATGTCAAATTATATTTGTTAGACTAATCTAACTTTATTAGTTTTGTTGAAATTATTTAACTATTAGATTAATATAAAAATATGTTTAGCAAAACTTTACTTTCAATTCTTTCTATGTTGTTTGTTATTAATGCCATGGGCCAAACCGGAAGCATTAGTGGTAAAATTATTTCTGAAGCGCTACCCTTAGCTCTCGTAAATATTAAGATAGAGGGGACTCAACTAATCACTCAAACTGATAGTATGGGGAATTATACACTTAGTAAAGTTAAATCGGGCACTTATAGGATTCAGGCATCGGCAATAGGGTTTAGGAAAATGGTTAAAACCATTACATTAAGGAATGATGAGTCATCAGTTTTAAATTTTGATCTCAGCAACCTTCAAAATGATTTAGATGAGGTTGTAGTTACGGGAACTTTAAAGGAAGTAAAGAGATTGGAGAGTCCGGTTCCGGTAGAAGTCTATACGCCAGGGTACTTTAAAAAGAATCCTACACCTAGTATTTTTGAGGCGCTCCAGAACGTAAATGGAGTAAGGCCACAGCTAAACTGCAATATTTGTAATACCGGTGATATTCATATTAATGGTCTTGAAGGACCTTATACCATGATCTTAATTGATGGAATGCCAATAGTAAGTAGCCTTTCGACTGTTTATGGACTTTCAGGAATTCCGAATTCACTGGTAGAACAGATTGAAATTGTTAAAGGACCTGCATCGTCTTTATATGGTAGCGAGGCAGTTGGAGGCTTAATCAATATCATTACTAAAAAGCCTGAAAATGCACCGCTGCTCTCTGCAGATTTTTTTGCCACCGATTATCAGGAATACAATGCTGATCTTGGATTTAAATTCAACCTCGGGAAAAAGGCCATCGCATTAACAGGGGTGAATTATTTTAAATATGGCAATCCGGTAGATCACAATCATGATAACTTCACAGATGTGACGCTTCAGGATCGTATCTCTGTATTCCAGAAATGGAGTTTTGAAAGGAAAAACAAACGAATATTTACGCTTGGCGCAAGGTATATGTATGAGGACAGATGGGGAGGAGAAATGCAATGGAACAAGTCATTTAGGGGAGGAGATCAGGTTTATGGTGAAAGCATTTATACCAAACGCTGGGAATTAATTGGAAATTATCAGTTGCCGGTAAAAGAGAAGATATTTCTGGCTTTTTCGTATAATGAACATAATCAGGATAGCAGGTATGGAACAACATCTTATATTGCCGAACAGAAAATAGGGTTTGCCCAACTTACCTGGGATAAGAAGATTCACAATCATGATCTTTTGCTTGGGACAGCTTTAAGGTATACTTTTTATGATGATAATACTGCGGCAACCACTGGCCTTAACCAGGAGATTGCAAAAAATACCTGGCTCCCGGGAATTTTTATTCAGGATGAAATAACACTAAGCGCAAAGCATAAATTTCTTGCAGGATTTAGGTATGACTATAATTCTGTTAATGGAAATATTTTTACGCCCAGAGTTGCTTATAAATGGAGCATAGATGATAATAATATTCTTAGATTAAATGCAGGGACCGGCTTTAGAGTGGTAAACATCTTTACTGAAGATCATGCTGCCTTAACAGGCGCCAGAACTGTAGAGATACCGAATGAGCTTAAACCTGAAAAGACATATAATGTAAATCTTAATTATTTAAAGAAAATATATACAGATAACGGGACTTTTTTAGGTATTGAAGGCTCAGCATTTTATACTTATTTTAACAACAGGATCATAGGCGATTTTGATACAGATCCTAATAAGATTATTTATGATAATTTAGATGGTTATGCCGTAAGTAAAGGATTAAGTGCTAATGTTGATGTGGCTTTTAACAACGGACTGAAGGTTATAGTTGGGGCAACTTATCAGGATGTTGCCAGTTTTGAACATGGAATTAAGAAGCAGCAAATTCTTACAGAAAAATTTTCAGGAAACTGGGCCATTTCATACAAAATCAAACCATTTAATCTTGCTATTGACTACACAGGAAATGTTTACAGCCCTATGCGTTTACCATTGCTAAGTGATCTTGATCCAAGGAAAGAATTTTCACCAGTCTGGAGCATACAAAATATTCAATTCACATTTAGTGGATTCAATAGATTTGAACTATATGGTGGAATAAAAAATCTATTAAACTGGACTCCAAACAAAGGCAATCCTTTCATAATTGCGAGAGCTAATGATCCCTTTGATAAACATGTGGAACTCGACAAAAACGGCCAGGTAATGGTTACTGCTGAAAACCCATATGGGCTTACTTTTGATCCAAGTTATGTTTACGGCCCGAATCAAGGAATACGGGGATTTTTTGGCATTAGATATACAATTAAATAAATCGAATACCTTAACTTTATGGCATGATCTATCAATCTACCTATCAGGCAGCACGGATTATTGCCCCTAAAGTTGAGGCTATTTTTGCCGCACATCTTGCTGCTGCCAGAGATAGTGGAGAGGACGATCTCGCACCTTTACCTACAGCAGATATAGTTGAAGCTATAATTGATGCGACTTTTTGGGCAAGTTTACGTAAAGAAGAAGGACATTCTCCAAAAATATCATTGGCATTTTTACCTCCGCAGCAAGCGGGCAACCCATTATTATTTAAAAATAGATTGCCTTTAAATCCGGGCACCTTAACTAAGCTGGCACCGGGCATAGAGCGTGCGGGGATACATCTTGGCGTTTGGGAAGAGGATGGGGCACTTTATATTTGGGGAACTACCGTTAGTATTCCTAATTTTTGTTTTGTACTTGATGTTTCTGAACCTGCATTGCTTGTAATTAAGCATAGAAGGATTTATGGGTTTGGAAAATTTACAAACATTGCAGTTCTTAAGGGTGACCAGGTCAAAATGGTTGACGGACAAAGTACAAGTGTACCGGATTGCCCGCCAATGCTTTTATCATTGCTGGATCTTACCGCCCCTTCTTATTGGAATGATTCTGTTAATGTACTAATCCAGCTTGCTGTTTCTATGAGGGCACATGGAAGAGGGGGGACTTTGCTGGTAGTGCCAGGTGAAACCAGTAATTGGTTGCAATCCATTATCAAACCTATTCAATATTATGTGCAGCCGTCTTTTACAGGTCTATCCAAGTTGTTGCAACAAGATCGTAAAGAGGCTAGTCAGATTTTCTGGCAAACTGCATTGAAAAGAGAAGTAGAACATCTTGCGGGTTTAACTGCCGTGGATGGAGCAACTGTTATCAGCAATCAATATGAACTGCTGGCTTTTGGAGCCAAAATAGGACGGGCAAAAGGAAAGGATAATGTTGATGAGATTTCTTTTTCAGAACCGATAACCGGTGGTGATGCCGTAGTAATCCATCCTTCTAAGGTAGGCGGAACAAGGCATCTTTCAGCTGCTCAATTTGTTCATGATCAAAGAGATGCTACAGCATTAGTTGCTTCTCAGGATGGTCATTTTACCATTTATACCTGGTCCGAATATCAGGATAGGGTACAGGCTCACAGAATAGATACGCTGTTGTTGTAAATTAAGAAAAAATAATTGCGCCAATAATAACACTTAGAAATAGAACGATCATTACAATCCGATCTGCATCTATCCATTGTTTTCTGGTCAATTCTTTAGGGGGTGCCTCCTCTTTTCGCCTGGCGAATATATTAAATAAGGAAAAAGTTTTTGTTAACATAGATAGATGGTTTTCAAGTAGATGTATTGATTATTGCAAACTGTGAGCCAAATTAGCGCTTAGAGGATAAAATGTTAATAACTTTGATTTTTGGTTGATATCTCTACTCATATTTTCCGTTTTCAGTTATATTCTACTCTTCGTTTTAAAATTATTTATCTGTAAATCAGAAAGATGTACCTTAAATTTGTTTTTATATAGTACTATGTATTGCATATTACTATATAAAACATATAACTTTGTATTATGATAGCAGAAAATACGCAAACGCAAATGCGAAAGGGCATACTGGAATACTGTGTGCTTCTTATCATATCCAGAGGTGAAATTTACGCCTCGGATATTATAGCTGAGTTGAAATCAGCAAGATTGCTTGTTGTTGAGGGGACATTGTACCCTTTGCTGACCCGCTTAAAAAATAATGGCTTGTTGAGCTATAATTGGGTAGAATCTACCTCTGGTCCACCCAGAAAATACTATTTGCTTACAGAAAAAGGCAAATCTATACTTAGCCAACTCGACGCTACGTGGCAGGAACTGTCGTACGCAATAAATACTTCAAAGAAAGTTGCAGATAATGATACCAACGACCAAATAAATATTAATAAGTAATGAAGAAGACACTCAACATAAATATTGGCAACTCCATCATTCATATAGAAGAGGACGCCTATGAAATGCTTACAGTTTACTTAAATGAAGTAAAACAGCATTTCGCGAAGAATGCAGATGATTTTGAAATTGTAACTGATATAGAAAATAGAATTGCAGAGATGTTTGCAGAAATATTGACCAATCAGCAAAGGCAGGTGATTAATATTCAGGACGTTCAGATAGTTACTGCCCAGATGGGTTCAGTTAAAGATTTTGAATCGTCGGAAGAAGAAGAAGAGGAAACTCAAGAGTACGCTAGCCCTCCTCATTTTAGTGTGAAAAAACTTTACCGAGATACTGATCAGGCAATGATTGCTGGTGTATGTTCTGGCTTGAGCCACTACCTTGATGTAGAATCACGCTTGGTTAGACTTATCGCTATTGCTACAATTTTTCTGGGTGGATCTGGAATATTAGCTTACGTTGTATTGTGGATTATGATACCGAGGGCTGTTACTAAGGCTGAGAAAATGACAATGAGGGGCGAGGAGGCAAACTTAAAAGGATTTGCTAATAGTTATCTGCAGCCTTTGGTGCATCAGTCCAGAGGCTTTATAGCTGAGTTTCTTGATGTTTTGGGTAATTTTATTAATGGAACCGGTAAGGTTATATTCAAAATTATTGCTGCTGGTATTATTGCTTTTGGATCATTAATTATCTTATTCCTTATTGTAGCCCTGGCAGCTTTATTAGGTATGTGGGATTCAAATGTTTATCAGATGTTCCCGCTCAACATTATAAATCATGAGTATATAACTGCATCGGCTATTGCAGCCTTTTTGGTTTTTATGATTCCGGTTTTAGCGCTGGTTCTTTTTTCTATTAGGGTAGCTTTTAACAGCAGACCAGTTAATAAGTCACTTTCATTTGGACTATTGATAATCTGGCTTGCAGGAGTAGCAGTAACTTCATTTTATGTAGTTAAAATTGGGTCTGAGTTTAAAGAAGGTGCTGAATTTACACAAGTGAGTGAAGTAAAACCATTTCAGACGTATACATTAAATATTGATAGAACAAGATTCTTTACAAAAGAAGACAGCTTACGTTACAGCATAGATCCAGGAAATTATAATGGACGCAGAATTTTGACTGATCTTGATCATAACTTTGATGCGCCAAGAAACATCAGGTTAAATATTGAGAAAAGTGAAAATGGAAAGCCCTCATTAAGCCAATATTATAAAGCGAGGGGTAAAACCTTTGAAATGGCATTAAAAAATGCGCAGAATATCCACTACGATTTCCTGCAACATGATTCTTTGCTAACCTTTAGCCCAATGTTGCAATTTGTTAAAGCAGGTAATTGGCGCGGACAAGAGGTTGAGCTTACATTAAAAGTTCCTGTTGGAACCAGGTTAAACATAAGCAAAAACTTTAGCCGTTATCTGGATGGTTATGGCTATTGGGATTGTGATCATGATTCAAACAGTGAGTTCACCGTTTGGAAAATGACCGACGCCGGTATCAAATGCGAACACGAAGAGACAGAAAACAGCGGGGAATAATCCTAATTACTTAACCGTATAGCGGTAGACGGAGCGGGATATATTTCCATCTTTGTCTACCCCTTCAATTACAGCTCTATAGGTTCCGTTTCCATCACCATTATAATAATCTAGCGATAATACCCCTGTTGTATCTGTAACTACTTTAGGGTTCCAGTAAATTGTACTGCGCAAATCATTAAAATTATAGGTGCTGGCTGCATTTACATATTTAGGTGAATAGAATTCTCTTTGTGTACTAAATCCTTTAGGGCTAAACTTTAACAGGTTAGCTTCGGGCATAAGTTTTTTAAATTCAGCTAAACTCATTTTTGTGCCTTTAGGAGCTTTTTTCATATTCACGACTAATACTCCATTGGTGCCATAAAGTCTGTTTACTGTTCCTAATTCATCCCTTGGAAATATCTCTACAGACTCAACTTCAGAAGATTGAACAGCAGTTAACGCAAAATAATCGCTAGGTGTACCATTAATAAAAATTTGAACCGGTGTTTTGTTACCTTGATTATAATCTCTGGTTACATAGAAATTGTTCTCAAAAAATGTTAGGCCCATTGCCTGTGTTTGCAAACATAGTGCGAATGTGTTACATCCTTGAAAACGATCACCATCTATTGTTGTTCCTGTAATATTGCTCAACCCGGATAAAGATGGATAATCTGCATGGCTTGGCCTTTTGGCCTTAGCACCCTCAATTTTTACCTCTTTAAGTGTGCGGAGGTAGCTATACTGCTTTTTACTGTTATTTAAATAGGGCGCTAACGCGCTGTCTATATTAACAACCTCATCAATCTGTTTAGGGTTTTTGGAAACAGGAGGGGCCATTTGTCCATCAAGCAATATCATTAAGCTTGAGCCATTGGCGTTATATTTTGCATTTATTACTACTTCTGATGAATCTGGGATGTTAAGGTTAGGGAACGCAAATACACCTGTGTTATTGGTTAATGCCTCTGCAGAATATTTACTTCCTGTGACAGTTAGTCTTAATGCACCTTTTCTAACAGGCATACCCGTACGATCTCTTAATGTACCTGTGATTCTCATATCCTGTTCAGGCAATAAGGTAAGCGGTGGGAACGGCGCGGTCATGATATCTTTAAAATTAAAACGGCGATAACCTTGCGTAAGCATAAGTACATCCAGATCACTTATCTTTTTCTCATCCGGCTTATTGAAATAATAGTTTGGTTTTTCAATGTAGCCTTTTAAATCAGAGGTTAATAACAGTGAGCTTAAAATAGTTATTTCATTATCTTCATTAACAGGAACTTTTTGGTCATCGGTAACAGAAATAGAATAATTTCCTTCAATAGGTACTGCGCCGTTCTTTGCTGTTACGGTCATTTTTACCTTTTGTCTGGGTTTATAGGCTGCTAAATCAGTTTTTAAGGATACGCTTATGGTACTTTTTGGATAATTGAATGCTAATCTCTCACTAACTGGATCACCTGCTTCAGAGAAAAGCGTAATTTGAGTAATGCCTGCCGGGAATTTGTCTTTCGGAATTTTGGCATTTGTAACCAGGCTATTTAACTTGGTTTTTGCTGCGTAGTAAACAATTCCACCATTGGATCCTACAATAAATACCATTTTTCCTTTGTTCGCTTCAAAATATGTTTCGTTGGCAAATATTTTGATGCCTAAAGCTAATGGATCTGTATTGCTTACCTGAAGTGTAATGCCCGAAGCAACTGGCTTTGGCAATTCAATGCTCTTGGTGGTACCGTCTTTAAACGTAACATTTGCTGTATAGACTTTATTATTCTCTGGATTCAGATAAAAGGAGCCCATACCTAAATGGCTTGAAGTAAAGTTGGTAAGCGTATTGCCTCCATTGTCGGTAATTGTACCCTTTAATTCAACACCAAGTCCAGATCCGTTGATGGCCTTAAAAGCAATTCTTGTGGCTACGCCGTTAATTAAATCTCCACCTTCCGGGAAAAATTGAACATCGTTGTCACTTTTAGCTGGTTTAAGCTTAAAGTTCGAAGTAACTATATTCGTTTCGCTTAAAGTCATGTCGGTTATAAGTTCGCCACTTGTAATAGGTTCTTTACGGGAATCAATCTTTATCCTTAAAATCCCATTCTGGTCGGTTGTGCCTTTGCCTTTACTAACCACATCAAAATTAGAAGTTACCTTCCAGTTTACTGTTTTATTTGCCTGAGCAATGTTCTCACTGTTTTTGAATTGGACTATTGCTTCAATGTTTTGGTTTTTATCCGTCTGAGTAGTTTTATAGCTAAAATGAGTAATCAATTGTTTATCAATTGCCTCACCTACAGGGATGGTTTTGCTAAAGAAAAAGTCTTCTCCAAAGTTTAGCATCCATAAAGTATATGCTTTTATATAATAGTTTCCTTGTTTATAAGTACCAGGGGTGAGAGGTATATTCCCAGCGGCCACTCCTTTTACAACGGGTAGTTTTATGGTTTGAACTAAAGAATCCCTACTGTTTATTACATCAACATAAACGATTTTACTTAGTATGGAAGGAAGATTTTGTTCCATTGTTAAATACGTTTTAAACCATATGGTATCAGCTACGCTATAATAAGGTTTATCAAAATGAACATAAACCCTTTCTGTCGGACGTTCTTCCGCAAGTTTTTTAGATTTATTCATGATGTTATCTAAAACAATACTGTCTTGCTGTGCATATGAAGAAAGCTGCAGTGCAGTTGAAAATAATATTAGGGCAATTACAAATTTTACGAATCTCATCAAAATGGTATGCTGTTAATCATGCTAATATATTCATTTATGAATTGAATAGGTTAGTTACAGTGCATCTTTAACATATTTTGACATATCATTGCTATTTAATACTGGGTATTAAGACAAAAAAAAGACCCTGAATATGGTTTCAGGATCTCCTTAATTTTTTTGTTACGCTGAATCTAATTCCGCAACTTAACTATGTTATTTGAATTCAATTACAAAATCTTGTAAGGGGGTACGAACCTTTTTAAGGTTTACTAACCAATCGCCACCGGCATCTCTATATCCTAATGGAAGTAAGGTCGTACTACGTAATCCCCGTTCTCTTAAACCTAATAATTCATCAAGTTCTGCAGGGTCAAAGCCTTCCATTGGAGTAGCGTCAACTTTTAGAAAAGCAGCTTCGGTTAAAGCAACTCCAAAGCCAATGTATGATTGTTTGGCTGCATGGTTAAAGTTTTCTTCTTCGGTTCTTGAGGTATAGATACCTATCAGTTTATTTACATAGTCAGCAGTTGCTGACTCAGGTAATCCGCGCTCATTATTGGTATGGTTAAAAACCGCTTTGATACGTTCTTCGGTGTAATTGTCCCAGGCAGCAAAGATTAATAAGTGAGAACAATCAGTAATCTGAGATTGTCCGTAAGCTACGGCCTTAATTTTTTCTTTTAGTTCAGGGTTGGTAACTACAATAATTTTAAATGGTTGTAAGCCTGACGATGTTGGAGCTAAATGTGCGGCTGTAAGAATCTGATCAACTTTATCTTGTGAAACTTTTTCACCATTCATTTTTTTTGTGGCATATCGCCAGTTTAAGGCTTCTATTGAGCTCATATTGAAAATCTTAGTTTATTTTTTTATCGTTTAGCACTTATTTTTAACTCTAACATGAGCTTTAAAAATAACAGTGTTAGCAAATGTAGTTACGTTAGTCAAAACAAAAAAAAATACTGAAGCTTATGACTTTAAAATGATAACAAACTTTTTTCTGGTTTCATACGTTAATTACTATGCATGCATAGATAAAAGTGAATGCATATACCAAATTTAATCTACTATGAAAAAGTTACTTCTATCAGCAGTATTACTAGCCACTGCCTCTCTGTCTTCATTAGCACAAGAAAAAGGCTTTTACATTAAACCGACGGGTAGTTACTTTATGAAAGTTACTCCTGTTGAGTTTCCAGCAATAAACGGGCAATTAGCAAGAGACAAAACAACAACCGTTACCGGAACTGGTGCAAGTGCAACGACAACAACCTCAGAAACAGCATTGACAGGGTCTTTTGGACAAGGTTTTAGGGCAGGTCTGGTTGGCGGTTATCAGTTTAATAAAATTATTGGTCTGGAAGTGGGAGTTAATTATTTTAAGAGTGAAGAGCAGGATATGCTGAGGCAAACGGTAATAAATAACGGAACAAATGTGTTAAGTCTGCATGCTGTGGGTAAAGTAAAAGCATTTGACGTAACACCAGCATTAGTTTTCCGAATTCCGAATACAGGGAAATTCCAGCCATATAGTAAAATTGGGGTGATCATTCCTGTTGGAGGATATTTACAAATCAATACTTCAGTTAATGATCAGACTGGTCAGATTGCAGCTTCTCAAGGAACGGTGTCTCCTCCGGGTACTCGTACAACTCTTGTTCTGGCAAGAGAAGAGCACATCAATCCGAAACCAACAATAGGATTTCAAAGCGCTTTAGGATTTGATTATAAGATTGGAAATAATATAAGTTTATTCTCAGAAATAGAGTATCGTAATATTTCGGTTGGCGGTAAAGATAAAGAACTTAGAAGTTACGATGGAACAGCAACTGTAGTTGTTAATGCCACAAACACTCCGGCGGGGTCAAAACAACTGACGCTAGAGGATCAACCAAAAGGAGATAGAGAGGTTAACTATCATAAAACCATTAATTCTACAATGAATGTTAAAGGACAGCCTAATTATGATCCTACTAAACCTTCAGATGATTTACGCTCGTATATTAACATTGGTGGATTAGGGTTAAACGTTGGACTTAAAATTGGAATATAGTATTACTATATTCCAGTGTAAGGTCGACATTCTGCCGTCATGTCGACCTTACATTTTGGACACTCTCCTCAATTATTAGAAAAAGCTTTTTAATGTTTCAGCTTTGCTTTAAATATCTTTTCGAGTTTTTCCACCTTTGGTAAAATTACAAGACGGCAGTACGGTTGATTCCCATTTTTATTAAAATAATCCTGGTGATATCCATCTGCTACATAAAATGTAGATGCCTTATTGATAGCTGTTACAACTGGCTTGCCAAAGGCTTTGGTATCATTCAATTCCTTTTTATATTTTTCTGCCAGCGCTTTTTGCTCTTCATTATGATAAAAGACAACTGAGCGATATTGAGTGCCAACATCTGCGCCCTGCCGATTTAAGGTAGTTGGATCATGACTTTTCCAAAATACTTCAAGAAGTTCATCGTATTTTATTTTAGCAGGATCATAAGTGACCTCAATTACTTCAGCATGACCAGTAGCTCCGGTACATACATCTTCGTATGATGGATTAGCAACATTACCCCCTTCAAAACCTGATTTAACATTTGTAACTCCATTTAAACGCTGAAATAGCGCTTCTGAGCACCAAAAGCATCCCATACCAAATGTCGCTTTTTGCAGGCCTTTAGATTGCGCATTGGCACCGCCTGCCGACAAAAGGATTATAGCCATAATTAATATATTTCTCATAATTCGAATACAATTTTGAAAATCATCTTTCATGTAAAATTACGTAGCAGGAAGGTACATAGTTTTTAATTAATTTGATTTGATTCTAAGTTTACAATTACCTGATAATCTTATTTTGTCCTTGATCTTGTGAATAACTTAAGGTATTTACTTGCAGAATGTTATATGTGTTGCCGATGTGCCTTTACTGTTTATTAACAATTGTTTCTTAAATTAGATTGTTATTACTCATAAAAATAAATCACTATGTCAACACCTTATATTCCTTGTCTGGACCTTGGTTCATACATCAATGGAAATGAAGAACAGCGTAAAAAATTCTCTGACGAATTGGGCAGGGCATTTAATGATTCTGGTTTTGTAACCATCACTAATCATGGGGTAAGTCAGGAATTAATCGAAAAGCTGTATAAGAATATACAATCTATGTTTAATCTTTCTGTTGAGCAAAAGAAAAAATATGAAAGAGTTGAACTTGCTGGTCAACGTGGTTATACCAGCGCCGGTAAAGAAACAGCAAAAGGAGCTAAAACAGCTGACTTAAAAGAATTCTGGCAAATTGGACAGGAGGTTATGGATGGTGATCCTATTAAAAGTCAATATCCGGATAATGAGTATCTTGAAGAGATCCCGGAATTTAATGAAGTTACAAGAGAGATCTACCAACGTCTGGAGGGGAATGGAAAGCATTTGTTGCGTGCAATTGCTACTTATCTAGGGCTTCCAATAGATTATTTTGATAAGCATGTTCATAATGGTAATTCAATTTTAAGAGGAATTCATTATTTTCCTATTCAGGATCCGGATGCTTTACCGGATGATGCAGTTCGTGCAGGTGCTCATGAAGATATAAACCTTATCACTTTGTTGATTGGGGCAAGTGCAGATGGTCTGGAGGTGTTAACACGCAGTGACGAATGGCTGCCTATTAAAGCTGGCCATACTGATATTGTGGTAAATGTAGGAGATATGCTGCAAAGGTTAACAAACAATAAACTTCGTTCTACAACACATAGGGTTGTAAATCCTCCAAGAGAACTGATGAAAACTTCGCGGTTTTCGGTTCCTTTCTTTTTGCATCCTCGTTCTGATATGGATTTAACAAGTCTGGAATCCTGCATAGATGCTGAGCATCCCAAGGTTTATGATGACATGACTGCGGGGGAGTATCTTGATGAAAGATTGAGAGAAATTGGATTAAAAAAATAAATTAGATATTCCACAATAAGGGCCGGTTTTGCAATCTTTCAAAGCAAAACCGGCCCTTATTGTGGAATATCACCCGGATTAAATTCTTATTTTCTGGTAAATTTAATCTCCATGGTTTTCATTTCCTTGCCATCAGTGGTCATGTACATTTCCATCAGATGGTTTTTATCGTCAATTACTTTATATACTTCTCGAACATCCAGGTCCTTGCCTGTCATTGGATCAGCAGTTTTTCCTTTAAGCGTAATAGACTTTGTAGCCTCATCCCATGTTCCTTCCATATTCATAATTCCAGTGCCCATATTATCGACCCAGGAACTAACAAATGTTTTTTTTGCATTATCATATCCCATAAGTCCCATACCTTCAAAAGGCTTTCCCATCATGGTTCCTTTAAAGGCCGACTGCTGATAACGTCCACCCATGATCATGGTGTTTGTGCAAGAGCCTGTACTTTTTGCTGGCGGGGCATCGGGGCTCATCCACATGCTTACCTCTGCATTCCATGTGCCATCATCTTTGGCCATCATTTTATGTACATCACCGGGTGTCATGTAGGCCTCCCAGGCTTTCATCATGGCGTCGTCCTGAGCTGGGGCTCTGCCTACTGCGATAAGCATTAGCAGAACCGCAATAATTGATACTTTTTTCATAACTATATGATTTTAGGTTATACCTAATTTACGAAAAAAACGCCTCTATATGAGCTGTGGTATTTAAATGTACAAAGTTGTGTAGTGATTTATACATTTATTTGAGATTCAGAAGGTTAGTTGGCTATTTTACGCCCTTGTCAACCGCCTTAATTATTGCATCCTCAATTCTTCCTCTGATTTTCATTGTGCTTAGTTTATCGGTTACAGAAGGGTTTACTCTGTTTGAAAGAAATATGTAAACAAGGCCTCTTGATGGATCAACCCATACACACGTACCGGTGTAACCTGTATGTCCATAAGTTTGTGAGGATGCAAGTTCTGAAGGGTATTTCTTTGTCAAATCCGGATCCCATCTATCAAATCCTAATCCACGTCTGCTAACTGCTGATTGTCTTTGAGTAAACATATCTACTGTTTCAGGTTTAAAATACTGCTGACCTCCATAGGTGCCTTTGTTAAGCAGCATTTGGTACATAATAGCCATATCATTTGAACTTGCAAATAAACCTGCGTGTCCTGACACGCCACCAACTAATGCCGCCCCCTGATCATGAACATATCCTACTAATAAGGTTTTTCTGAAATAAGTGTCGTTCTCAGTTGGGATGATTTGCTCTCTGCTGAATCTGTTTCGAGGTAGAAAACCTGCTGTTTGCATGCCGAGGGGTTGATAGAAATTCTCGCTAACGTATTCGTTTAGCGGTTTTCCGCTGATGCGCTCTACAATATCCTTCATTACATACATGCTAATATCACTGTATACGTATTTGCCTCTGGTTCTGATTGGGGCATTTAACATTTTAGGCCACATTATGTCTTTAAAATAATCCTTTCTTACATAATATCCATCGGCCACTTTTGTTGGATAGGCAGCCGAAGAATCTGGACTATGATCAGTGGGTTTGATGGCATCATGGAATGGAATATATGGAATGAACCCTGCCTGATGAAGCATAACCTCTCTTACCTGGATGTTGTTCATTGGCGTTGTTCTGGCCTTAGGGATATAGGCTCCTATATTTGTATCCAGTTTAAGCTTTTTTTCTTCAAACAGGCGCATTACAGTTGGAGTAGTTGCTGTAATTTTGGTTATAGAGGCCAGATCAAATATGTCGGTAACCTTATCCGGGCTTTTGTCATCATAAGTGTGTGTCCCGTAACCTTTATTGAAAACCACTTTCCCATCTTTAGCTACCAATACTACAAGCCCCGGAGTAGCCCGTGCATTAATAGCTTCACTGGCAATATTGTCAATCTCTCTTAAGTTATCAGTATTTATACCCGCATCTTCCGGGAGTGTATATTTTAAACGGATTGGAAGGGTCGTGAATCCTGAGTTTGCAGTGTACTTGGCTGAAAAGTTGGCGGTAAGCTTTTTGGTAACACCAATTCCTCCAAAAATTACCTGAGGTGTAATAGCAGCTGCCAAAGGTGTGCTTTGATCAGTCCACACAATTGGGGCTTTAATTGCATCAAGGGAAGAAAGGGCTCGTCCATCCCCGAATAAAGAAACAATAACCTGTTTGTTACTGCTTAAACTTTGAATGAAATTAATGTTACGGGCGTCATTAGCTGCTGCGGACGGAAGAGAAATAATAACGATATTGAAATATTTCAGATCATCTTCGAGGTCGTTTAAAGCGGCTGAATTCTGATAATTGGCAGAAGAGAGTGAGGTAATTTTGGCGTATTTATTTAAAAGACTGTCAAATATAGTTTGACTGGCAAATCCGAGGTTAACAGATGCTATATTTTTTTTGTCAAGATTTAGCAGGGGGATTACATTTTCATAGTTATTTAAGAGGGTAGTGTTGCTCTCGATACTATTTAAAATAGCAAGTGTTTGTTCGTTTTGTTTATGGTCCTGAGCACAGGCTGTGAATGTAAATAGGGCGAGGAAACTAATTGCAATGATACCTGCCAGGTTATTTTTTCTCATAGGTGTATTTTCTCCCTTAATGTAGTTTTGTTCTTACAAACGTAATTTTTAACTTTTTGATGCGCGGATCGCGATGTAAATATAATGGTAATTTTATGGTAATATCTGGTCAATGCTCATCAATTATCTGAAAAGAAGAGCCGATATGAGGCTTATTTTGCATAAATTAGCAACCTTTACCAAGGAATATAAATGTCAGATATAATAAAACTTTTACCCGATAGTGTTGCCAATCAAATTGCAGCAGGAGAGGTGGTGCAGCGCCCGGCATCGGCAGTAAAAGAGCTATTAGAGAACGCTATAGACGCGGGAGCTAATAAAATCCAATTGATTGTTAAAGATGCCGGAAAGGCATTGATACAAGTTATAGATAACGGGTGCGGGATGAGCGTTACAGATGCCCGTATGTGCTTTGAGCGTCATGCTACCTCAAAAGTACGTAAAGCCGAAGATCTTTTTGCGATCAGGACCATGGGCTTCAGAGGGGAAGCAATGGCATCTATTGCGGCCATTGCACAAGTTGAAATGAAAACCCGCAAGCATGAAGATGAAATAGGGACTTTAATTGAGATTGAAGGTGCCACCTTTATTAAGCAGGAACCAGTGGCTTCGGCTGAGGGAACAAGTATCAGTATAAAAAACCTATTCTATAATACGCCCGCCAGAAGGAATTTCTTAAAAAGTAATCCGGCAGAAATGCGTCATATTATTGATGAGTTTCAACGGGTAGCAATGGCAAGTCCAGGTATTGCTTTTAGCCTTCATCATGACGGCGTTGAAATTTATAGACTGCCAGCTTCTGCTTTAAAACAAAGAATAGTTCATTTATTTGGTAATAATTATAATGAACGGTTAATCCCTGTTGAAGAGGAAACCTCTATAATTAACTTAAAAGGATTTATTGGTAAACCCGAGTTTGCTAAAAAGACACGTGGTGAGCAATTCTTTTTTGTAAATAATAGGTTTATTAAGGATGCTTACCTTAATCATGCGGTGAACAGGGCTTATGAAGAATTATTACCGGATGATAACTTCCCTTTGTATGTGTTATTTATTGATATCGATCCCTCAAAGATTGATGTGAATGTGCACCCTACAAAAACAGAAATTAAATACCTGGATGAGAAGTCGATATATGCGATTTTGCACTCTGCTGTAAAAAGATCATTAGGGCGGTTTAACATAAGTCCAACCATAGATTTTGATCAGGAAACCGGATTTAGCAGTATGATAACCCATAAAGCGCCCGAAGAGATAGTACCACCGAGCATTAGCTTTAATCCTGATTTTAACCCTTTTGCGGCAGATAAACCGGCAGCAAGAGATTCATCCTATAGTCAGGATTCTTCTTATGCAAGTTTTCCTAAAAGCTATGGATCGGGAGGTGGTAAAATGCCGACAAGTACAAAAAATTGGGGTTCGCTTTATGAAATCGCAAATCACAATCCTGCTCAGCAGTCGTCTCTTGATTTGCCTGGTAATGAGGGCGATGATCAATTTGTTCCTGTGCAGAAGCAACTGATGCAGCTTCATAACCGCTATATTATATCGCAGATTAAATCTGGTCTTATGCTAATAGATCAGCAGTCGGCACACGAAAGGGTTTTGTATGAACGTTTTATTTTGCATCTTGAAGATAGAAAAGGGGCATCACAGCAAAGCTTATTCCCGCAAACGGTTACTTTAAGCCCTAATGATTATGAGTTGGCAAAAAGTTTACTTGATGACATAAAAAGTTTGGGTTTTGAGGTAAGAGAATTTGGTAAAAATACGTTAGTTATTGAAGGGATTCCTGTTGATCTTGGAAGCAGTAATATAAATGAAACTCAATTATTTGAACATCTGATAGAGGGGTTTAAAAATTCGCAACAGGAATTGAAGCTGGATAAAAGAGATGCATTGGCACGAAGTATGGCAAGAAACAGTGCTATCAAAAGTGGAACAGTATTAGGGCAAGCAGAAATGAATATGCTTATTGAGCAGCTTTTTGCGTGTAAAACTCCTAACTTTAGCATAAGTGGAAAGCCGGTTATTCAAACAATTGGACTAACAGAACTTGATAAAAAATTTGATAAATAATAAAGAATGAATAACATCCATATACCACCTGTTGTAAAGAACCTGTTGATTATCAATGTGATTTTCTTTGCTGCAACTTTTATGTTTAAAGATAGTCAGGGTGGTTATTTACTAGTAGAAAAGCTTTCCGTATTTTATTTCGATTCTCCATTTTTTAAGATCTGGCAACCGATTACTTATATGTTTATGCATAGTCCTGGGACTTTTATGCATATTTTCTTTAACATGTTTGCTTTATACATGTTTGGAGGAGTATTAGAGTCAAGATGGGGAGCTAAGCGTTTTCTTAATTTTTATTTGATAACCGGTCTAGGGGCATTGGCACTTCAATGGGCTGTACAGGCATTTGAGGTATATCAGATCGCAGGGACAGCTATGCCAGGTCAGGCGCTTTATCACTTACAAAACCTTACCGAAGCACAAGTTCAAACTCTTATAGGAATATACAATGGACCAATGCTTGGTGCTTCTGGAGCGGTATTTGGTCTGCTGGTAGCCTTTGGTGTGCTCTACCCAAATACAGAATTGTATATTCTGTTTATCCCAGTTCCGATAAAAGCAAAGTACATTATTCCGGTATACATTCTTTTTGAACTAAGTATGGGGGTAGCAAGAGTTCAAGGAGATTCAGTTGCGCATTATGCTCACTTGGGTGGGGCATTAATTGGCTTTATTTTAGTTAAGCTTTGGAAAGATAAGGACAATAATAGATTCTATAGATATTATGAATAACAGTATATTTCAGGACTTAAAGAACAAAGTATTTCACTCTGGCAATCCTTCGTATTTATATATAGGTTTAAATACGTTTGTTTTTGTAATTGTCGCGATCATAAATGTTCCGTTTTTTCTTTCAGGCAATGGTGTTAATTTCGATGCAATAATAGGAGAGTACTTTGGTTTTCCTGCTTCATTAGCAAAGCTTCCTGTAAGGTTTTATACCATCCTTACCTATCAGTTTTTTCACGGAGGTTTTCTCCATTTGCTATTTAATATGTTGTGGTTGTATTGGGTTGGAAGAATCTTCTTAGATTTTCTGAAACCGCGTCAATTCCACTTTGTGTATTTAGCGGGCGGCTTTGCAGGAGCCATATTGTTCGCATTGGCTTTTAATATCTTTCCGGTATTTATTAGTGGGATTTCCGGACAAGTTATAATTGGTTCATCAGCGGCAGTTATGGCTATTATTGTAGCAACAGCTACACTAGTACCTGATTATAGTATTAGGTTATTGTTATTTGGCGATGTTAAATTGAAATATCTTGCAATAGCATACATCGTGTTAGATTTAATAGGAACCACTTCTGCGAATGCAGGTGGTAGCTTTGCTCATATTGGAGGAGCGATTATAGGTTTTACATATATTAAAGTACTTCAGAAGGGAACAGATTGGAGTAATCTTTTTAAGAAAAAGCCTAAGTTAAGAGTGGTTAAAAATAATGGAGCTAAACCATCTGCTAAGAAAAAAGAGTCATCGGTTGATCAACGAGAAATAGATTCGATTTTAGATAAAATTTCTAAGTCGGGATATGATAAATTAACAAAAGAAGAAAAGGAGACTTTATTTAAAGCCAGTAAACATTAAATAGGGCTTATAGAAGGGGTAAAGTATAGATTAATGAAGAAAAATAAACCAACATTTATTGATAAAGTAGTTCGCCTGGCAGCTGTTGTTTTGGCAATTACTTTAGTGCTTGGTTTTTTAGCTGGTAGATTTGATCCGCGTGAATATAAATACATTCCCTTCTTTGGTTTGGCATATCCTTTTATTCTGCTCTTCAATATCTTCATGATCGTATGGTGGTGTATTAGAAAGCGATGGACCTTTGCGATTGGAACGATTGTATTGATTTTTGTAGGCTGGGGAGCTTTAACAGCAACAATAGGGGTCTTTGGCAAGTCAGGTGAACAAGCCAAAGAGAAACCCGAGCATATAAGAATGATGACCTATAATGTTCATAGCTTTAAACCTTATGGGCTAGATAATATTGAATCGGTGAAACAACAGATGCTGGAACTTATAAGAAATGAAAATCCAGACATCATTTGCTTTCAGGAGTATTTTACCCGTCGTAAAGGCCCTTATGATATCACTGATAGCTTAAAAAGAATATTAAAAACACCATACTATTATTTTGTGCCTTCTTCTGCGAACGATTACGAGGCGACTGGTTTAGCTATATTTTCAAAATATCCCATAAAGGACAAAGGTACCATTGTCTTCGGCGAAAATTTTGGAGGCAATGCCAGTATTTTTGTTGATATAATGATTAAAAAGCAAAAACTGAGGGTTTACAACGTGCACCTGCAGTCCATTTCATTCGATAAGCAAGATTATAGTTATATAGATAAGGTTACGCAAAAGATGGATGCGGATCTTGTGCCTTCGAAACGAATTTTAACGCTTCTTAAAAATGCTTTTGTTAAGAGAAGTGGCCAGGTTGATATTATGAAAGATCACATGGAAACATGTAAAACCCCTTTCTTAATTGCAGGTGATTTTAATGATACTCCAGCATCTTACGCAGTAACGCAACTTACAAAATCATTAAATAATACTTTTAAAGAACAAGGCACTGGCCTTGGAAGAACATATAACGGTAAATTCCCTAATTTTCAAATTGATTATATTGCTACAACTAAAGATATTAAAGTGATCAATTACCGCATTATTGATGCTAAACTATCTGATCATTTTCCCGTTCGCAGCGATTTGAGATTAAACCCCTAAAATTTTTACATTTGCAAAATGAATACAGGCTTACAGCTCTATAATACCTTATCACGTAAGAAAGAACTTTTTGAACCCCTTAATGCCCCTAATGTAGGAATGTATGTTTGTGGCCCTACTGTTTATAGTGACGTTCATTTAGGGAATTGTCGCACTTTTATATCTTTCGACCTAATATTCAGATATTTGAAATACAGTGGTTATAAAGTACGCTACGTACGGAATATTACTGATGCCGGCCATTTGGAAGGGGATAGGGATGAAGGAGATGATAAATTTGCTAAAAGAGCTAAACTTGAACAATTGGAACCAATGGAGATTGTTCAGAAATATACGCTGGGTTTCCATGATGTATTAAGGATGTTTAATACACTACCTCCAAGTATTGAACCTACTGCAACTGGTCATATTATTGAGCAGATTGAAATGATTAAGGAGATCATAAAGAACGGCTATGCTTATGAGATAAACGGTACAGTTTATTTCGATGTAGAAAAATATAGTGAGGAATATAATTATACCATATTAACCAACAGAAATCTGGAAGATATGCTTGCCAATACAAGAGAATTGGGTGGGCAAGACGAAAAGCATGGAAGGTTAGATTTTGCGTTATGGATAAAAGCTAAGCCTGAAACAATCATGCGCTGGGCATCACCATGGGGTGTTGGTTTTCCGGGCTGGCATATAGAATGTTCGGCTATGAGTGCAAAGTACTTAGGAGATGAATTTGATATTCATGGTGGCGGTATGGACCTTGCTGCTACTCATCATACCAATGAAATTGCACAATCGGAGGCTTGCAGTCATAAACAACCCGCAAAATACTGGATGCATACCAATATGCTTACTGTAAATGGCACACGTATGTCTAAAAGTGCCGGCAATGGATTTTTACCTGGGGAACTATTCACAGGAAACCATCCTTTACTTGAAAGAGGGTTTAGCCCAATGACGGTTAAATTTTTCATCCTTCAGGCACATTACAGAAGTACTTTGGATTTTTCCAATGAAGCTTTGGATGCTTCTGAAAAAGGTTTCAGAAGATTGATGAATGCCGTGAATTTATTGGAAAAGCTAACTCCTTCAGCAAATAGTGATTTTGAGATAGAACCAATATTTAACAATTGTGTAAAAGCAATGAACGATGATTTTAATAGTCCGGTTGTTATTGCGGAGTTATTTGAAGCAGTACGTATTATTAATACCGTTCATGATGGAAAAGGCAACATATCTGAGGTTGAGCTGGAAAAATTAAAAAAACTCATGAATGATTTCGTTTTTGATGTTTTTGGATTGAAGGACGAAGAGACTTCAAACACTGAATTAAACTCAGTTCTTGATCTCGTTATAGACATAAGAAAAGGGGCTAAGGAGAATAAAGATTATGCTACATCAGACAAGATACGATTGGGTTTACAAAGCATGGGTATCCAACTGAAAGACAGTAAAGATGGAACAACCTGGAATAAAATCTAATTTTGTGTAATTGTTAATTACTTTTTAAAGGAAAAAATTACTCAACCCTTATCTTAGCACAGAAACTATTTAAAAACGATGATGAATAAATTTCTTTATACAATTGCTGTTGCATCCATGACGATTGGTGCTTACGCTCAAAAATCAGATGGAAGCACTAAATCACTTGTTAAAGCAGAGAAAGATTTTGCCGCGAACCTGGCAAAAAATGGTGCAAAAACTGCATTTACTACATATTCAGCCGCTGATGGCTTGGTTTTCAGACCCAACCCTGTAAACGCCAGAACATTTTATGCAACTGAAGACGATACTAAAGACTTAAGCTGGACACCAGTGTACGCAAAAGTATCAAGAAGTGGAGACTGGGGGTTTACCACAGGACCTTTTACCTTAGCCGGGAAAGAAACCCTTTATGGACAATACCTTTCAATATGGAAGGCCGTTAATGGGAAATGGGAACTTGTCTTAGACCTTGGTACAACACATAATAAACCATTAAATAAGGTAACAGAAGAGTTTATAGAACCAAAGGATTTTCATAAACCAAAGTTTTTAAATGATAAAGAACGTGCAACAGGAGCGAATATAATAGCTACTACAGAAAAGACCCTAAGTGCTACCCTTAAATCTTATGGGGTATCGGCTTTTGCGGGATTCTTAAATTCGGATGCAAGAGTTTTGTTTCCAGGTTATGAACCTATTATTGGCAAGGATAAAGCAATTGCATTTTTAAATAGCATGATGAGTAAGGTGTCGTTAAAAACTACAAAGGTGGATAAAGCCGATGGAGGTGATTTAGCCTATACATATGGTGTTGCAACAGTAGATTATAAAGCTGATTTAAGAGAGAGCTTCAACTATGTATTTATTTATGAACGTCAGGCTGATTTTAACTGGAACCTTGTTGCAATGGTATTTGCACCTGCAGAACGTTAACAACATGTAGCGGGAGAAAGCGTTATTTTATAAATCATATTTATCACGAAAGGGTTTCTTAAAGAGTTGATTTAAGAAACCTTTTCTTTTATATAGTAAAGCAAATGAGAAAAATTATACTAACAGTAGCAATATTAATTACCGTTCTTCAAACAATGGCGCAGAAATTCGATCTGCAAGGTAATCGCGGTGCGCGCGGAATAATGCCTGAAAATACAATCCCTGGTATGCTAAGGGCATTGGATCTGGGTGTTAATGCCCTAAATATGAATGTGGTGATTTCTAAAGATAAAAAGGTAGTACTGTCTCAAGAGCCCTATTTTAATTTTGAAATTAGTACTAGTCCTGATGGAAAACCTATAACCCTCAAAAACCAAAAGAGTTATAACATGTATAAAATGGATTATGCTGATATCAAAAAATTTGATGTTGGAAGTAAGGTACATAGCAGATTCCCATATCAGGAAAAAATGCAAGCTTATAAACCACTTTTGGAAGAGACCATAGATTCTGTAGAGAGTTATGCAAAAAAGAAAAAATTGCCAAAACCTAATTTTAGCATAGAAACTAAAACTATTCCTAAAGGAGATAATGAGTTCCATCCGGAACCGGCAGAATTTGTTGACTTGATTATGGAGATCGTGATTAAAAAGAAACTAACTAAACGAGTAACCATACAATCGTTTGATGTGAGAACGCTACAATATCTGCACGAAAATTACCCCAAAATAAAAACAGCTTTGCTAATTGATGAAAAGATTGATTTTGAGGTGAATATAGCTGACCTTGGCTTTAAGCCAACTGTTTATAGCCCTTATTCAGTATTAGTAGGTAAGGGATTGGTAGAACGCTGCCATGAGGCGGGTGTTAAGATTATACCATGGACAGTAAATTCAATCAAAGATATGAAGTACCTAATCGGGTTGGGCGTAGATGGGGTTGTTACTGATTACCCTAATATTTATAAAAAGGTACTGGAAGAAAATTAACCTAAAACAGGTTTTTAATGATCTGTTCAATTGATAATCCTTCAGCCTCAGCTCTATAGTTACGCACAATACGGTGGCGTAAAATAGCTTCAGCAACAGCCTGAACATCCTCAATATCCGGTGAATACTTCCCCGATATCGCGGCGTGACATTTTGCTCCGATAACAAGGAATTGGGATGCCCTTGGGCCTGCGCCCCAGCTTATATATTTATTAATATCTTCAGTAGCCAAGGCTGTATGAGGACGGGTCTTACTTGCCAGCTTTACGGCATATTCGATTACATTGTCTGCAACAGGAATATTTCTTACTAATTTTTGGAAATACTGAATCTGTTTGGCGTCTATTATCTTTTTAAGCTTAACGTCGTTGTTGCTGGTCGTGTTCTTTACTATTGTAAGCTCATCAGCGAATGTAGGATAGCTGAGTAGAACATTGAACATGAATCGATCTAGTTGAGCCTCAGGCAAAGGGTATGTGCCTTCTTGCTCAATAGGGTTCTGAGTCGCCAGCACAAAGAATGGATTTGGTAATACATGCCTTTGTCCCGCTGCTGTGACAGCCTTCTCTTGCATTGCCTCAAGAAGAGCTGCCTGAGTTTTTGGTGGCGTTCTATTGATTTCGTCTGCAAGAACTATATTTGAAAATATAGGTCCGGTTATGAATTTAAAATTTCTGTCTTCACCTAATATTTCCGCACCGATAATATCGCTGGGCATTAGATCTGGGGTAAATTGAATCCTGTTAAAGTTAAGATCCATTACGTCTGCAACAGTTTGAACAAGCAACGTTTTGGCAAGCCCTGGAACGCCAACCAGTAAGCAATGACCATTACTGAAGATGGAAATCAAAACAGATTTTACCACTTCTTCCTGACCTATAACAACTTTCCCTATTTCGGTTCTAATGTTGTTATAAGCTTGATGCAACGCATCTACTGCCTTTATATCATTTTCAAACTGCATACGCGTTATTTTTTAGCAGTTGAATTTTTAGTCCAAATTTTCAATTCATCACAATCATCATAATCTTCGTCAATTCTGATGTAAGTGTTTTCTCTTCTTTTTTCGAACCATTCACTTAACATTCTATCGATTTTATCCTGTTGTGCTTTCTCTTTGAATTTAGAATAATCCTGTTCCAGGTTTCCTTTATGTGGCGGGATTTTAGATTTTAAATAAAGAATCTTATATCCTTGTTTGCCATCTGGATCTGTGAAAGAAACAGGCTGAGAAACTTCGCCTACTTTCATTGTATCAACAACAACAAATACTTTTGGATCTAGTTTATCCGCTGGGATAAATGTAGTTCTGGCAGTAACGTTATCTGCATATAATATCATACCACCGTTATATTGAGATTCCTTGTTATCAGAATATAATGAAGCAGCGGTAGAGAATGGAAGTTTTTTCTCTACGATATTTTTGTAAATGGTATCGGCTTGTAATTTAGTTCTTTCTAAGCTGGCCGGTGTAGTTTCCGGACGTATAAGAATATGGCGTGCCTGAACCTGTTCTCCGCGGCGTTCAATAACCTGAAGAATATGGAAGCCGTGTTCTGATTCAAATACCGGCGACATTTCACCTGGTTTTAATTTAAATGCCCAAGCTGTAAATTCTTTCACCATTCTGGTACGATCGAAGAATCCAAGGTCACCACCCTCAGCAGCTGAACCTGTATCTTCAGAATAAGATTTAGCAAGGAATGCAAAATCCTCACCACTTTTCACTCTTAACCTTAATGCATCAATTTTATCATAGAATTTTTGCTTTTCTGCTTTTGTAAGTTTTGGATGAAGTACAATTTCTCCAACTTCAAATTCAGTAGGAATATCAGGAAGACTATCTTTTTTATAAGAATCAAAATAACGTTTAACCTCAATCGGTGTAATGTTTACATCCTGAGTTATTTTTTGCTGCATTTTATTAGAGATCAACTGCTCTTTAATGTCAGGTCTGATCTCATCTTTATACTGAAGAACAGAGCGATTTAAAAACTGTTCCAATCTTTCTTGTCCACCTGCGCGCTGGATCTGATAACGCATACGTTTTTCAACTTCCTCATCAACCTGGGCTTCTTCAACTACAACAGAGTCAATTTCTGCTTGTTGTTTAAGTAGTTTCTGAGCAAGCATTTGTTGCAATATATAGCACTTTACTTTATCATCATCAGGATTTCCTGAATTTAAGTATTGTGCATATTGTTGATTTAAATCTGATAGTAAAATGATGTTATTACCTAATACAGCAACAACTTTATCTATATTTTTCTTTTGAGCCTGTACGTTGAAAAACAAACAAATCAATCCGCTTGCTGTTACTAAAAATTTCCTCATTCTATGGTTGTTCAATTATATTCTTTTGCAAATCTAATATTATCTGTGCTATTGGCGTGAAGCTCATGGCTTAGCCAATTTTCTTATCTCGTCCTGATTAATCTTTACAGGATATTTTTTTCTTAGTGCTTTTATCCATTCATTCTCCAGTTCCTGCTGATAATCTGTGACTACCTGCCCTCTAACCTCATCAAAAGAACTTTGCAAATAAACGCTTTTGTTTTTATCATAAAAAATGCGGAGCTGATTTTCATCATTCTGCGCCTGGTTCCATACCTTTATTTCAGAGATATTAAACATTAAAACCGCTTCTTTATATTCATTCATTATGAAAAGATATTCTGGTTTTGTTTTCGATATTCTTTTCTGTGTACGCAATGCGTGTTCATAGTTTTTTACCTCGGCAAGATAGCCTGTGTCCGTATCCAGACCCAACTCTCTGGCTTCAGTAACCTTAAGTTTGAAGTTTACATATAAGGTTAGATAAGCATGTAAATCTTCAGCCGTCGCATTTCCGTTGCCGGAATGATTTTTCTTATATACCCACATAAACTCTTTATTGCTTATTGGTTTTCCATTAACTACAGCCACATTTTGAGCAAATGCACCGGTAATAAAAAGACTGATGATAATGGAACAGTAAACTTTTCTCACAAAAGACTTATGGTATATAATTTTAAGGCATAAAAGTAATAAATAAAGGTACTATAATGAGATATTTAACTAATTTTAACAGAAAAAAGATTTTCAATAAAATTATCATTAATGGTGAGCCAACTTACAACTGACGGAGAAGGTCTGCGTTTATTTTTTACGGATGATATTTACCTGGTTAAAGAGCCTGAGGGGACGTTAAATGAAGAAGTGCAAGTTTATGTAAAAGATGAAGCATCTTCACCTGCTCAGCCTTTAATTGTTAATGAACCAATAATTCCCTTAGTTAAAGTACAACCTGAGTTTAAATTTTTAGGTAATAATAACCGTAATATACTGATTTTGGTATACGATGAGCATAATGACGTTAGTGATGAAAGGGGTAGGGAATTGTTAAGAAAGATCGTAAAATCAATAAATCTAACCGCTAGTGATTTCGCGTTGCTTAATTACGCCAAGTATAAAGAAGCAAGCTATGAGCAATTGAAGGCTCGTTTTTCGAGTGTCATTGTATTTGCATTTGGTGTTTCATCTCAGCAACTTGGATTAAAGCAGCATCCTGAAAACACAGTAGTAACTGAAGGAGAAGTAAAGCTTATCTTTTCTTCGGCGCTCCAAAAACTGGATGAAGATGCAAATGGAAAGAAAGTATTATGGGGTAGTTTGAAACAACTGGGACTATGATGCTACCTGAATTGGTGTTTGCTACCAACAATAAGCATAAGACAGAAGAAATTGGTAAACTCCTTGTAAATCAATATAAAGTTTTAAATCTTAAAGATATTGGCTGTGATGTTGATATCCCTGAAACAGGGAACTCATTTGCAGAGAATGCAGAGCTTAAAAGCAGTTATGTAACTGATAATTTTAAGTTGAATTGTTTTGCTGATGATAGCGGATTGGAGATTGAGGCATTAGACAATGAACCTGGAATCTATTCGGCCAGGTACTCAGGAGTTAGAGATGATCTTGAAAACCTTAATCTTGTACTAAAAAAGATGGAAGGTAAAACGAATAGAAAGGCCCATTTTAAAACCGTTATTTCTTTAAACCAAAATAATAAGAACTATCTTTTTGAAGGGGTTGTTTATGGCAACATTACACAAACTCCAATAGGAGATGAAGGATTTGGTTATGATCCAATATTTATGCCTATTGGCTACGATAGGACCTTTGCGCAAATGAGCATGACGGAAAAGAATGAGATCAGTCACAGGGCAATTGCGATGAAAAAGCTTATTGCTTTTTTAAAGGAGCAGGTGTAATTTTTTTAGCAGTATCAGGTTTCTTACTGGTATCGGGCTTTAAGGGTAAGATATTCTTAATTGGAGCAATAATAGCTTTTGCTGAATCTATTGCGGCTGAATCAATTTTGGAGGCAGCCTTAACAAGTTCTTTTGAAGCAGTTTTAATTAATCCTTTTTTGGCTACTTCAGCTTTATTGGGTGCTTTGCCTGTCGGGCTTCCAGGTTTTTTTGCCCCTGCTGCCGGGCTTTTAGATGCAGCAGGTTTTGTTTTAGGTTTCCCACTTATTACTTCCTTTTTAGAAAGCGGTCTAAGTTCAGGTTTCCATGTAAATCCTGTTAACAAAACATCTTCTTTTAGTTCAGTAATAGGCACCCTGATTCCCTCGGGTTCTTTAACAGTAAGAATATGACTTATTTCTTTGTCTTTAAACAAGATCTTTATTCTACTGCTTACAGTTTGGTTCATGTCGGTGTATACACTGTCTTTTCCCCTGTTATAATAAACACTTTCTGCATTTCCATCCACAAACATGGTGCTTAATTCTCCATCTTTAAAGAAAGCAGTAATGAGTTTTCCTTTTATCTGATTAAACCTTGCGGAATCCGCATTTACATTCACCTGAAATGCATTATCAATTACCTGTAACGTATTAAGCTTATTGTTTTTTAAGCGAAGGTAAATAGTGTCTCCGGTTTGTTGAGAGTTCTGCGACCATAAAATAGGGTCTCCGTACCACCTTAAAGTGGAATCGGCACTTGTATAAAATAGAGAATCTGCTTTAGCCTGCATATTGGATTTGTAAACCCTTACATTATGATAAGCTTTAATGGAACGTGTTTTTACCGTATCCAAAGGGTTAGGTGGTATTGAATCCTTAATATTTTTCTTTACTAAACTATCCGTGGTTTTAATGGCCCCGTTAATCTTCTTCGCTACATTTCCTGATTTTGCCAGGCTATCGGCTTTTTTACTTAGACTATCAGGTTTTTTACCTGAAATCGCTGCCTTTATAGGTTTAACTGGGTCTTTTGCCGCATTTAAAGAATCCTTAATTAATGAAGTATCGGGTTTCTTTTGAGCAATACTATCCTTAGAAAGGCTATCCTTGGGTAAGGAAACCTTTGCTAGCAGGCTATCTTTAGCTGCTTTAATTGCCGTAGAATCAACAGGTTTTGTATTTTTGTTATCTCTTTTAGCAGTTTTCGCTTTTTCTTTTGCTTCTTTTTTCTCCGATTTCTTTGCTATTCCAATTTCCTCGGCCGTCATCCCGGGTGCTTGTGATTCACCTTTCTTCTGTGGTTTCTCAGGATCACCCAATTCATTGTTTTGTTTGAGTACCGGTGATTCAATTAACTTCAAAGTTTTTTGAAGTACCATTTGAGTTTCTAATGTATCCGAACCCAACCATAAGCTATCTGGCTGTAACTTGTTGTTTACTGTTATGGAGTCTTTTGTCCCCATACCTACATACGCATTTTTGGTTACAACAGTACGCTCGTCTATTTTGTAGTAATAACCCAATTGACCATAAAGAACCGTTTTGTCGGCAGTATCTTTAAAGATGATATTCCTAACAGCCTTACCATATCCTGCTATACCATCATAGTATAAACTATCTCCTTTTAAAGATTTAGTCCCATTGGTGTATAAGTTCTTCTTGCCAAAATAAGCATATTCAGTTTTGGTGTTGTATGCGCCATTTTCGGTATATAGGTTATCTTCTTTACCTTTTATATTTGTAGGGCCATAAAAATAGGTCCAGTTGGTAAGGGTATTGTACCTTAATGTGTCTGATTTAATTGTGCTTTGTGGTGTTACCACTACAACATTATAACGAAAGTAAGAATCTCGGCTATTAGAAAAGTAGTAGCCGTTTTTACTCGTTAAGGTCACATCTTTATTAACAATTTTGCCTCCTTCTACATATGTTCCAACTTTGGTGGCCATATTGTAGTCAAGCACATTAGTGGTAAGAACAGACTCCTTGTCGATCATACGCACATTACTGGTTAAGTGGGCAATTTTAGTATTTCCATTGTATGTTAAATGATCAGAGTAGATATTTATGGTATCTCCCTGATTAATATGGACGTTTTTAAATGCCTCAAAAACATTGTCGTTTTGATAAAAAACAGCACTGTCACAAGTTAACGTAGCATTTTCATGAATAAATACTGGATACTTCAGATAAGAAATGTTTTTCTTTCCATCTGTATTTCCTATTCTGGCATCCTTCAAAATAATCTTGGTTCTCTGTTGCGCTAGCAAAGAGAAAGGAAACATGAAAAAGATAATGAAAAAGCGTATTTTCTGCACTTTACAAAGTTAGTTTTTTGCTTACCATTTTAATTAAATATTTTTGAAAGATGTTACCCATTCAAAACTTTAAAGATTTTATAAGCCATAATTCACTCTTCATTGCTAGCGACAAGATACTGCTTGCCGTTAGTGGCGGGAAGGATTCTGTTTTAATGGCCCATCTCTTTAAACTCGCTGGTTTTGATTTTGGTATAGCACACTGTAATTTTAATTTAAGGGCAGATGAGTCTCAAAGAGACGAAAGCTTTGTACGAATGCTCGCCAACTCCCTGGAAGTGCCATTTTATGTAACCCACTTCAAAACTAAAAATTACGCTGCAGCGCATAAAATATCTACCCAAATGGCCGCCAGAGATTTGCGGTACAATTGGTTCGAAGAGATACGGGAATCTAATAACTATAATTTCATCGCTCTTGCACAACACCAGGATGATGCCATGGAAACCGTATTGTTAAATTTAACGAGGGGAACAGGGATAGCCGGGTTGCATGGCATTTTCCCTAAAAGAGATAAGCTCATCAGGCCCCTGCTATTTCTTTCGCGTGAGCAAATTAATGAATTAATAGCAGAGCATAATATTGATTTTGTAGAAGATAGTTCAAATTTATCTGTAGACTATGCCCGCAATAAAATTCGCCTAAAGGTTATCCCTCATCTTAAAGAGATTAATCCTAATCTGGAGCAAACATTTGAACAAAATATTCAGCGGTTTTCTGAAACGGAGCTTGTGTTGCAAAAAGCAGTTTCCGAACTAAGGGAGGACTTGCTTGTCGAAAAACAAAATAGCTTGCACTTGTCAATTGCCAAGGTCAAAGCATTGAAGCCGCAGCGGTTGTTAATTTTTGAACTGCTTAGGCCCTTTGGTTTCTCGGAACTTGTAGTGATAGAACTGCTGCAGGCGCTAAACAAGCAAAGTGGGACCTCTTTCTATAGCAGTTCTCATAGAATTACCATCGATAGGGATGATTTGATATTAAATCCTATTGTTGAAGAAAATCTGCAATTGGCATTTATTCATGTTAACGATCAAAGCGTAAATCTGTCGCAGCATAAGATATTAATGTCTTTCATAGATGAACCATATTTTGAAAAGAGTACCAAAAGGGCATTTGTAGATGCTGATAAGCTCATGTTTCCTTTAGTGGTGCGAACCTGGCAATCTGGCGATAAGTTTATGCCGCTAGGTATGAAGTTCTTTAAAAACTTAAGCGATTTTTTTATTGATGAGAAAATCCCGCTTGCAGAGAAGGCTGGTGTCCCTATTCTGATAAACGGAAACGGCGAAATTATTTGGCTGGGTGGTATGCGGCAAGATGATAGATACAAGGTGACATCGGCCACAAAAAAAGTGGCTATATTCGATCTGAAATAATCATATTACATTTTTTAAACAATCTTAACTGAGATAGGGGTACTACGGAAATAAAAAAAAAGTAACTTTATTGAAATTTACATAAATGAGCAATCGCTACGCTTTTTTTGAAAAACAGTACATAGGACGTGACTATATCAGGATCTGTATCAGGTTAGTTATGGCTGCATTTTGCTTCGCTGCCTATGTATATGAACGAGATAGAGATAATACCCAGGATTTATTTCTTGTAGTTGGATTTGGTATCATTGGAGTTTCAATAGCGTTGCTTTTTCTAATTCAATACAAAACCATTATTGAGCATAAAAAAATCATAATAGACGGCTTGTGGTCTGCTAAAAGAGTAGAAATAGATCTGAATTCAATAGTTAAAGTAAGAAAAGATACTTATAGTAATTACTTATTCAATAACCCTGTTTATAACCTTCACCGGAAGGGAAGTATTCGTTTTTATTCATCCGGGAAAGACGCTGTTGTGCTTACAGATACTGATGGATTTGAATATTACATTGGTACGCAAAGACCTAATGAAATGTATCTCGTGATACAAGCCGAGATGAAATCTTAAATCAAATCTTTTGAGCCGATCAAAAACTTAAATAATTGCAATTGTTTAACACAAAGCTCAATTTAAGTAGTGTACTTTGCATCGTAAAAAAATATTCATGAAAATAGGTATCGTTTGTTACCCGACTTTTGGAGGTAGTGGTGTAGTTGCCACTGAATTAGGCAAGGCGCTTGCCGACGAAGGTCATCAGGTACATTTCATCACATATAGTCAGCCAGCCAGGCTAGACTTTTTCTCTGAAAACTTATTCTATCACGAAGTATCAGTTAGAGATTATCCATTATTTGATTATGCACCTTACGAATCAGCATTGGCCAGTAAACTGGTGGATGTAGTGCGTTTCGAAAAACTGGATATTTTGCATGTTCATTATGCAATTCCACATGCATCCGCTGCGTTTATGGCAAAGCAAATTTTAGAAACTTACGGCATTAACATTCCATTTGTAACCACGCTGCACGGTACAGATATTACACTTGTTGGTAAAGATCCAACCTATAAACCGGTAGTTACTTTTTCTATCAACAAATCAGATGGGGTTACAACTGTTTCACAAAGCTTAAAAGATGATACAGAGAAGCATTTCGAAATTACTAATGAGATTCAGGTGATTCCGAACTTCATTGATTTTTCGAGATTTAGTTTAAAGCCAAAAGATCATTTTAAAAAAGCAATTGCCCCTAACAACGAACGTATATTAATTCATACCTCGAACTTTAGAAAAGTAAAGCGTACGGCTGACGTGATTAGAATGTTTCAAAAGATTCAGGCTAAAATTCCTTCAAAATTATTAATGGTAGGTGATGGGCCCGAACGCGCATATGATGAACAGCTTTGCAGAAACCTTGGGATTTGTGAACACGTTCGATTCTTAGGAAAGCAAGATGCAATAGAAGAAATTCTTTCTGTTTCTGATCTGTTTCTAATGCCTTCAGAGTCTGAGAGTTTTGGTTTGGCAGCACTTGAAGCTATGGCTTGCAAAGTCCCTGCTATTACTTCAAATGCGGGTGGATTACCGGAATTAAATATTGACGGCTTTTGCGGGTATATGAGTAATGTTGGTGATATTGATGATATGGCTTCAAAAGCAATTCATATCCTGGAAAATGATGATGTATTAAAGCAGTTCAAAGAAAACGCTTTAACAAGGGCGAAAGATTTTGATCTTAAGAAAATATTGCCAGCTTATATTAACTATTATAACAAGGTTATTGAGGCGCAGCATAAACTAAAAGCGGTATAATTAATTATAGAAGTAGCTTGAAAAGTAAAAGAGGGTATATCATAAATAATGATCACCCTCTTTTAATGATTTTATTTCTTAGGTGCAAAAACCAAACAAACCGGAGCTCCAACAGCAATTCTCTTTCCTGTATCTTTTAATTCGCCGGTTTGTGTATTGCGTTCAAATACCACTACATCGTTTGTATACTGATGAGCAACCAACAGATACTTTCCGGTAGGATCAATCGAAAAATTTCTTGGACCTTTACCCAAAGTGCTGATTTGACCTCTTTTGTTCAGCAAGCCTCCTTTTTCAATAGCAAAGAAAGTGATGTTGTTTTCGCTTCCTCTGTTAGTTGCATATAAGAATTTGCCATCCGGAGAGATATGAATATCTGCCGCACCATTTTCCCCGCTAAACCCGTCTTCAGTTATTTTAGTTTCCTGTATTTTTTCTAGTGATCCGTTAGTATAGCTAAAAACTGTTATTCCGGCATCCATTTCGTGAATCAGGTACGCGTACTTACCATCTTTACTAAAGGTGATGTGTCTTGGTCCGGCACCGGGTGTTATTGCTACGCTATCATGAGGAGTAAGAACATCATTAGTACCATTGATATTGTAATTATATAAGTAAACCTTATCTGTTCCAAGGTCATTAATAATTAAATATTTATGATCTGGTGTAAAAAACACCATGTGCACATGAGGACTATTTTGCCTGTCTTTATTAACGCTTTTTCCAAAGTGCTGAACAATTTGTTTTAATGCACCCAATGAGCCATTGCTTTCAATGCCGAAAACAGAAGCATTACCTCCAGAATAATTGGCAGAGATTACATTTTTCTCATCGGCAACAATATAACAAGGATCATCACCATTCGTAGCCTGTTTGTTTAAAAACTTAAGGTCACCTTTTGCAGCGTCAAAACTAAATGCGCTTACCGCGCTTGTTTTTCCAGTTTCGTTTACAGCGTAAACAAATTTGTTATCTGCACTTAAGGTAAGGTAACTTGGGTTTTCAACACCTTTTGTAACACTTAACTGTTTAGATTCACCAGTATTGGTGTCAAAATCATAAGTATAAATTCCTTCGCTCTTACCCGTATTGGTATATGTTCCAATTATTAAATTGTAATCATTTTTCTGTGCACAACTTTGCATCGCTAAAAGGATAATGGGTAAAAGGAAAGATTTTCTCATGTTTAAATTATTTAATCAGATGTTTGATCTGGATTAATTCATGTTCTTCAAGGAAACGCCATCTTCCACGTGGAAGATCCTTCTTGGTTAAATTACCATAAACAACTCTATCCAGTTTAACAACATCGTAGCCCAGGTGTTCAAAAATCCTGCGCACAATTCTGTTTTTACCACTATGGATCTGGATACCAACCTCGCGTTTGGTGCCACCGGCAACGTAAGATACTGAATCTGGTTTAATTATACCATCTTCAAGTTCAATCCCAAACTGAATTTTATTCAAATCACCCTGACTTAAACTCCTGCTTAATTCAACGTGATAGATTTTTGTAATGCCATTTTTAGGATGAGATAGTTTGTCGGCAAGATCACCATCGTTTGTCATTAATAACAAACCAGTAGTATTGCGATCTAATCTTCCAACAGGATAAATACGTTCTCTACTTGCTTTTTCAACAAGTTGCATCACAGTTCTGCGTTCTTGTGGATCATCAGTAGTGGTGATGTAATCTTTAGGTTTGTTTAAAAGCACATAAACCTTTTTCTCACGTTTTAACAATTCACCATTATAGCGGATCTCATCTTTCGAAGGATCAACTTTCTGACCTAATTCAGAAACAACTACTCCATTAACAGAAACTACGCCGGCAGCAATAAGCTCATCGGCTTTACGACGGGAACAAATTCCTGAATTTGCGATGTATCTGTTTAAACGGATTAAGCCGTCGTCTTTTATAACAGGAGATTTCCTGCTGCGCATAACCGTTTCTTTATCGAAACGTTCTGGACGTCCGCCGCGCTCTGCACGATCAGGGCGAGATTGAAAGTCAGATTTCGCGCCATCTCCCTCTCTTTTCCTGAATGGTCTGCTGTCAGTACTTCTAGACGATTGTCCTTTTTTATCATCGAACTTCCTGAAAGGCTTATCGCCAGTAGGACTAAAATTATCTTTCTTTATGTAACTGCGAGTTTTTTCGCCTGGAGGAGTTTCTCTTGAGCTACCTTCTTTATAAGCTCTTGGCTTGTAGTCTCTGTTGTCTCCGTCTCTTGGTGTTCTTGGCTTAAAGTCTTTACCTGCCGCACCTCTAGGGGCAAATCCTTTTGAATCACCATCCCTTGGTGTTCTTGGTTTGAAATCACTACCCGATGTTCTTGGGCCTCTTGATTTGAAATCTTTTGAGTCGTTCTCAGTTCTTGGTTTAAAGCCTCTAGAGTCTCCGTCTTTTCCTCCTCTAGGTTTAAAATCCTTTCTGTCGCCCTCTCTTGGCTTATAATCTCTGTTGCTGTCTCCGTCTCTTGGTGTTCTTGGCTTAAAGTCTTTCGACGCACCAAATTTATTATCTTTTCCTTCTCTATCATCAAACTTGCTTTTTCCTTTGTAAGAACTCTCTGTTCCACTTGGTCTTTTGCCAGTTGTGCTTCGGTTTCCCGGTTTGGACTTGTCATCCCGACTGTTCCTGTTGTTGTTTTTTATCATGATACGCTTTTAACCGCATAATTTATGCGGGTGCAAACTTACTTAAAATTGCTCTAATTCACAATTTTAAGTGTAGATAAACCGTAATATTTCAGAAAATGCGGAGCTCCTTTATAGGTTGGTTTTGGAGGTTTTACTGACTGGTTTTGGAGTCGAAAATGCTTAGTTTTTCGCATTTTTTCTCTTGCGTAACCTGAACCAAAAAAATCTAGCCTCACGGCAGTTTAAACCTCGATTTTGGAAGTGTTTTTCATAAAAGCTTGATAATTAGGTCAATATGTTGTATGTTTGCAGGCGTTTTATATTATTAACCAAAAAAAGGAGGAAAATGATAAAGAAACACATAATAACATGTACGGTAATAATTTCATTACTGGTTATGGCAAAAGTGTTTGCTTACAACATGCCCCAAGCAGCAAAAAGTCTTTCAAAAGAAGAAAAAACAACAAAAAAAGATACAACAGTAACACAAAATGAAAAGCCATTATCTCTGATGGCTAAATTGAGTTTCGCAGAAGAAACACTACCACTAGGGGATGCCAAAGTGGAACGCAAAATGAAGAGAATTCTAGCAGAATTTAGCTTCGACAATTTACAGACCAATCGCCTGCATAGAAAAGCGGCAGAATGGTTTCCTGTGATAGAACCAATCCTTGCCGCTTACGGCATTCCAGAGGATTTTAAATATGTTCCTTTAGTAGAATCAGGATTAAAAGCGGGTGTGTCACCAAAAGGTGCCTCAGGGTTTTGGCAATTTATGCCTACAACTGCCCGTACATACGGTTTAAAAGTTAACTCAAGAGTAGATGAGCGTCAGAATTTACGTAAATCAACTATAGCAGCGGCTAAATACATCAAAGAGCTTTATGGTATTTTTGATAGCTGGACACTTGTTGCAGCAGCCTATAATGTAGGTGATGGCCACATGAGAAGACAAATAGACAGACAAAATCAGGATAATTATTTCAAAATGAAATTAAACCGTGAAACAGGCGGTTATGTTTATAAATTGATTTCCATGAAAGAGATAGTGGAAGATCCTGTTCGTCATGGCTATAGAGCTCCAAGAGCATTATTAGCTTTGAACGGGGGTAATGCCCAAAGTTCTATAAATTAGAAAGAGAAAAGACACGTGCAAATGGGGAAAGCCGTTCCAAATTATTGGAACGGCTTTTTGTTTTATATGAAAATTACTAATTTACTGCCCTATGATGGGAGCGATGAAATTGCGTATACAAAATATGAAGTATGGGCCGGGGGAAACACTGGTTCTTACATTCGATGTTTTGGATGGATTAAAACCAAAATACTTAGCCGGCCAATTTTTAACATTAGTTTTTGATATTCAAGGAAGAGCGCTTAGGAGGTCGTATTCTCTATGTAGTTCTCCTGATGTTGATGAACCACTTGCTATTGCTATAAAACGAGTAGAAAACGGTGAAATATCGAGACTATTGCATCATAGAACAGCAGTTGGAGATATCCTGTATGCTATGCAACCCAATGGTTTGTTTACTTACCCGCCGCAAGATGAGCTAAAAAGAACTGTTTTCCTTTTTGGCGCAGGGGTAGGCATTACACCGCTTTTCGCTATTATTAAAACGGCTCTGGTAAAAGAAAGCCATTCGAAGCTCATCCTTATATATAGTAGTCGCTCGCCAGCTGAAACACTTTTTTACGATGAGCTTAATGAGCTGGAGAAAAACTATCCCGATAGGTTTAAGATTATTTACGTATCAAGCCAATCGCAGAATCTGATGATGGCCAGGTTAAATGTGTTTCTTATAGAAAAAATAGTTAAGGAATGCATGGAGTTTAATGAAAGAGACGCTTTATTCTATACCTGCGGGCCAATAGACTATATGGTTACCTGCCGCATTACCCTGCTTAACCTGGGATTCGATATCAGTCAGATCAAAAGAGAAACTTTTGTAATGCCGGAGGATGAAGTAGATGAAGACGATACTACAGAAAAGGAAGTAAAAGATACAAATACCTACTCTGTGGTTTTGAACCTTAGAGGGCAGGAATACAGACTTTCGGTGCCCTATAATAAGACGATACTTAATGCCGCTCTTGAACAAAATATAGATGTGCCGTACAGTTGTAAGGCTGGAATCTGCAGTACATGTACTGCAAATTGCGTTAAAGGCGGTGTACGTATGGATTATAACGAAATTTTAATGGATGATGAAATTGCGGCCGGCAGGGTGCTGGTCTGTACAGGCCATCCTACAGAAAATGACACAACCATAGTTTGGTAAATAGATAATCTTTCCTTATAATGGCTTACCTTTGTGCCTTTAAAATTGTTATCTTAATCATCAGATATCCATATTGTTTTTAATATATATATGAGCAAAAATACCATTGACCTGGGCGAGCAAAAAGATGTAGAAGTGTATGGTGCCAGGGTGCATAACCTTAAAAATATAGATGTTTCCTTTCCCAGAAATAAGCTTGTTGTAATTACAGGCTTAAGTGGAAGCGGCAAGTCCTCGTTGGCATTTGATACCATTTATGCCGAGGGACAACGGAGGTATATGGAAACCTTTAGTGCCTATTCGCGCCAGTTTATGGGGGGGATGGAAAGACCTGATGTAGATAAAGTCTCGGGCTTAAGCCCGGTTATTGCAATTGAACAAAAAACGACAAGTAAGAACCCAAGATCTACCGTAGGAACAATTACTGAGATCTATGATTTTATGCGTTTACTTTATGCCCGCGCAGCTGATGCCTTTTCTTACAATACAGGTGAGAAGATGGAGCGTATGAGCGAAGATCAGATCCTTAATAACATATTCAATAAGTTTGATGACATGCCGGTAAATATCCTGGCACCCGTTGTTAAAGGTCGTAAGGGCCACTACCGGGAACTTTTTGAACAAATCCGTAAACAAGGATACGTTAAAGTGCGTATCGATGGCGATATACAGGATATTACACCTAAAATGCAGGTTGACAGGTACAAGATCCACGACATTGAAATTGTTGTAGACAGGCTTGTAATAGACCGGAAAGATATAAAACGACTTCAGGATTCACTCCAAACTGCTATGCGTTTAGGAAAGGGAATCATCAAAATAAGTGATAAGGCAAACAATGTGTCTCATTTCAGTCGTTTTTTAATGTGCCCAACAACGGGCATCTCTTACGATGAGCCACAGCCAAATAGTTTTTCTTTTAACTCTCCTTATGGAGCTTGTGAGAATTGCGACGGCTTAGGATACATATTTGTAATTGATAAAGAGTCGGTGATGCCGAATCCTAAACTAAGTATTCTAAATGGAGGATTAGCCCCGTTAGGCGAATATCGAGAAGTATGGGTATTTCAGGTTTTAAAAGCGCTTGCAAAAAAATATAACTTCTCGCTTTCAACTCCACTTGAAAAACTTGGAGAAGAGAATATTAATATTCTTCTAAATGGTACTCACGAATTATTAAGTGTAGCCGTAGAGTATAATAAATGGAACGTTCAGAACTATCAAATCTCATTTGATGGAATTATTAAGCTGTTAGAAGAGCAGCAAGAGCGGAAGGGTGAGGGAGGAGTTGATGATATGGAGAGCTTCCGGAAACTAAAAACCTGCCCTGTATGTAATGGCGCGCGTTTAAAGAAAGAGAGTCTGAACTTTAAAATTGATGGTAAGAACATATTTGAGCTTGCCGAAATGGACATCATCAGCCTTAAAAACTGGTATGTAGATGTAGAGAGCAGACTTACCGAGCGGCAAAACATTATTGCCAAAGAAATTCTTAAAGAGATACGCGCCAGATTAGGCTTCCTTACAGATGTTGGTTTAAATTACCTGTCGTTAGATCGTACTGCACGTACACTTTCTGGCGGTGAGGCACAAAGAATCAGGTTAGCTACCCAAATCGGGTCGCAGTTAATGAATGTAATGTATATTCTGGACGAGCCTAGTATTGGTTTGCATCAGCGTGATAATGAGCGTTTAATAGGAGCCCTTAAAAATCTTAGGGATCTTGGTAATACGGTGTTGGTTGTTGAACACGATAAGGACATGATTCTGGAAGCAGATCATGTAATTGATGTAGGCCCTGCTGCAGGAGCCCATGGTGGCCAAATTGTTGCGCAGGGAACACCAGCTCAAATCCTGAAATCGGATACCTTAACTGCCGCTTATCTAAATGGTAAAAAGGGGATAGAGGTGCCTGCCAAACGCAGAAAAGGAAATGGACACAAGCTTTCCATCATTAAGGCAAGCGGCCACAATTTAAAAGATGTTTCGGTTGATTTTCCATTAGGCAAGTTTATAGCAGTTACCGGAGTATCTGGCAGTGGCAAATCAAGTTTAATTACTGAAACACTGTATCCCATATTAAACCATCACTTCTTTAGAGCAAAAAAACATCCGCTTCCGTACGAAAGGATTAACGGCTTAAAAGAAATAGATAAAGTAATCGAAATAGATCAGGCACCTATTGGTCGTACGCCACGTTCTAATCCATCCACCTATACAGGTGTATTTTCAGATATCAGAAATCTGTACGTTCAGCTGCCTGAAGCCAAGATAAGAGGCTATAAGCCTGGCCGCTTCTCTTTCAATGTAAAGGGGGGGCGTTGCGAAACCTGTCAGGGTGGAGGAATGAAGGTTATAGAGATGAACTTCCTGCCAGATGTACAGGTGCCATGTGAAGAGTGTGGAGGAAAAAGATATAACCGCGAAACGCTGGAAGTACGTTACAGAAGTAAATCTATCAGCGACGTATTGGACATGAGTATAGAAGAAGCATGCGACTTCTTTGAGAACATGCCTTCTATTTATCGCAAAATTAAAACACTTAAAGATGTTGGTTTAGGATATATCACCCTGGGGCAATCATCAACAACTTTATCGGGAGGAGAAGCGCAGCGTGTAAAACTGGCTACAGAACTCTCTAAAAAAGATACAGGAAGAACTTTTTACATTCTGGATGAACCAACTACGGGTTTGCACTTTGAAGATATCAATGTATTGTTAGGTGTACTAAACGAATTGGTTGAAAAGGGAAATACAGTACTTGTTATTGAACATAACCTGGATGTTGTAAAAGTTGCCGACTGGGTTATTGACCTTGGTGAAGAAGGCGGTATAGGTGGAGGCAGAATTATCTTTGAGGGCACACCAGAAGGATTAATTCAAAACCCAATAAGCCTTACCGGTAAGTTTTTAAAAAAAGAAATGGGACTTTAAGCATATGGCTATCTTTTTAGATTCTTTCATTCCAGACTCAGATCCGCACAGCAAAGTGCAGGTGGTAGGAACGGGTCTGGGTAAACAAAATACTAAAGAAGAAGAAACATCTCCATATCGCCTTATACAGCCTGATGATATCAAAAAGTTGTTTAAAGAAAGAACAGCATTTTCGTATAAAGGCACTTATGGGCATGCATTAATTATTGCAGGTGCTCCCCAAACTATGGGAGCTGCGTTGCTGGCCTCTAAGGGCTGCCTTTATGCAGGAGCAGGGCTGACTACCACTTCAATGCCCGAAAGCGGCCTGTTGGCGTTGAATACATCCCTACCGGAAGTAATGTTTGTAAAAAGGAAGGCACTGCTAAAAAATGAAGCACTAACTAAGTATAATGCCATATCTATAGGCCCTGGTTTAGGTAAAGGAGCAAAAGCTGAACAGACACTGGCGCAGTTATTTGCCCTAAAAAGAGACTTTATTGCAGATGCAGACGCCTTAAATATATTAGCTTCGCGTCCGGATCTGTTGGCTGTAATAGAAAAACACTCCATAATAACACCCCACCTAAAGGAATTTGATAATTTATTTGGCAAGCATACGAATTGGTGGGACAGGCTACAGACTGCACGAAAAAAAGCGATACAGCTAGGCATAGTGATTGTTCTTAAAAATCAATATACTTTTATTGTGAGCCAGCGAGGTGAAGTACTTATTAATTCCACTGGTAACCCGGCAATGGCACAGGGTGGTATGGGGGATGTGCTTACCGGAATAATTACCGCATATGTTGCACAAGGTTATCCTGCAAAGGATGCCGCAATATTAGGATGCTATTTTCATGGCAAAGCAGGCGATGATTTGGCTGCAGATGTTTTTAATGTAACTGCATCACAGGTTGCAATGCAACTTCCAAAAACTGTAAAAGATTTTCTGGGTTAAAATTGTTAGATCGAAACGTTGCCTATTACAATCATTTGATTCATGGTAGGACTTACGCTGCCACCTTTTTTCTCTAGCGTTACTGCAAATGCAGCAGCAGAGCCAATTTCTTTCATGGCCACAAGAATATGAGTAGAATCTGCTTTAACGTCAAATACACCTAAATCAACAGGTTTGCCATTTACAATAGCCCAAAGTTGATATTGATGTTGCTGATCATTGGCAGGTAAATCCATTTTAGAATTGTCGACCATTACATGTTTACCTTTTGCATGCCAGTAAACCGTCATTTTCGCTTTCGGATCCATAACAGTTCCAGCTAGTTTTACGGTTTTCCAATCCGGATCATTGTTCATATCAATGATCTTTTGCAGATCAGCATTGCTTTGCTTCATGAAATTAACAGTACTTGTAAATTTCTCGTTGTTAAGGTTTAAGGCAGCAATCTGATCTTTGGCATCGCCTAATTGATTGTGTGCAGAGTAAAGCGCAACAATACTTACAGCTAAAAGCGCAATACATGCTACAAGTGCAATTCGTAAAGATTTTATTTTAGACTCATAAGGAGCGGTGTTCAATGGTACAATTACCGCTTCTTTTATCGGTTCAACTACTTTAACAGGCTCTGGTAAAGACTCGGTTTTTTCCGGACTTTTGGTAACGCCTATTTTTTCCAGAATTTTACTCTCCAGATCAATAGAAGGACTTATCGCATTTTCAAGCGCATATTGTTCCATAGCAATCTCAATGGCTTCAATTTCCTGTTTTACTTCAGGATATTTTGATGCCATTGCTTCAACTTCTTTCTGCTCCTGAGCATTTAATTGCCCCAGAACGTAAAGTTCAAGTATGCCTGATTCAATATATGCTTTTACTTCTTCCACTTTAGTTAAAATGCTTTCTTAATTCCATAATAGCCATTCTGATACGTGTTTTTACAGTACCTAATGGTAAATTTAATTCTTCTGCCGTTTCTACGTGTGTGTACCCCTTAAAATACACCATATTTAATACATCGTTAAATTCGGGTTTAAGCGCGGTAACCATATCTTTTATCCCCAGAATATCCGCATTAAAGGTAACCTCTTTTTGTGCGTCAATGAAATCTACGTTATTTTCTATATCTTGGTTTTTACCTGAATTTTTAAAATCTTTTGAGCGTAACTTGTCTATAGCTAAGTTGCGTGCAATGTTCATCATCCATGTAAATAGTCGGCCTTTAGAGCTGTCGTAGCTATCTGCAGAGTTCCAGATTTTTATAAAGGTTTCTTGTAACAGATCTTCAGCTACTTCAGTTTGCAGAATAATCCTTGAGATAACACCTAGCAATGCACCAGAGTACATGTCATACAATGCCTGAACAGCTATAGTATCCCGACTTTTCAGTTTACTAACCAGCTCTTCTTCAGATAGCGATATTTTTTTTGTAGTTCCCAAGGGTTTTGCTAATATACAGAAACTACAACAAGATGAAAGGAGAATTTGTTTTTAATTAACCGGGAGTTAAAAATCAAATAAGTGTTTCTCTGCATGATAAGAAGAACGTACCAGAGGGCCGCTTTCTACATACCTTAATCCTTTAGCCAATCCTATTTCTTTGTATTTAGCAAACTGATCTGGATGAATCCAGTCTATCACAGGGTGATGATTACGTGTAGGTTGCAGATACTGGCCCAGTGTTAAAATATGAACTCCATTAGCTACAAGGTCATCCATTGCTTCTAAAACGTCATCTTCTGTTTCACCTAAACCAAGCATGATGCCTGTTTTAGTTCTTAATCCAAATTCCGAAATGCGTTTCAGACATTCTAAACTTCTATCGTATTTTGCCTGGATACGCACTTGTTTGGTTAAACGTCTAACTGTTTCAACATTGTGTGACATCACCTCAGGTCTTTCTTCCAATACACGGTACAAGTTGTCCCATACCCCTCTGAAATCCGGAATAAGTGTTTCAAGAGTAGTCTCAGGACTTTCTCTTCTAATTGCCTGTAGGGTTTCTGCCCAGATAATAGAGCCACCATCTTTTAAATCATCTCTGTCTACCGAGGTAATAACGCAATGTTTTACCTGCATCAGTTTAACTGAATTGGCCACACGGTTTGGCTCGTCAAGGTCAACGGCTAAAGGTCGGCCTGTGGCTACAGCACAGAAGGAACAAGAACGTGTACAAATATTTCCCAGGATCATAAAGGTAGCCGTGCCTGCGCCCCAGCATTCGCCCATATTGGGGCAATTACCGCTTTCGCAGATCGTATGTAGCTTATGAGTGTCTACAAGACTACGAACTTGTGCATATTCTTTACCAACAGGAAGCTTTACTCTAAGCCAATCTGGTTTACGTTGTACTGGGTTTTCTGAAACAACCGGAAGTGCGATCATGGTACAAAGTTAAGCAATAGGTTTGAATTGTTGCAAAAATGAAATGTTTACCTGGTGTAATGTTATTTTTTAACCCTACATAAATATCTGATAATCAGATTTGTATTGGGGTTTATACAATGCTTATACAATGATCAAACAATAGTTAACCAATGCTTAAGCAATAAAAGATTGTATAAACGATGTGTAAAATGTTGATAAACAATGTGTAACGGCAATATAAGGCATGCGTTAGCCTGCCCGGAAAAGGGTTTCTTTTAACTTCTAAAGTAGATTTGCTAGTTGTTGATCACTTCTGCAACTTCGTCTGCAGAGATGTCACTATGAGAAGCATCCAGAATACAATCTCCATCTTTGATCAAAAGGATTTGAGGAGATTCATGGTGCACTTGAAAAATTTCAGCTATTTCTGCAGAGATGTCGCGATAGCTGATCAGGTCAAGAAAATACAGTGAAGTATCAGCTGGTAATACTTCCCAGTCCAATTCAAAACGTCGCTTAGCCATAGAGCTAACCGAACAGCGGGTACTGTGTTTAAAAATTAAACTGTAACCTTCTTTTTGTTTTATTTCGCTGATTTGAGTTAAATCAGTAATGTTTTTCCACTGCATCTAATATCTTTCTAAAGTTTAGCCTTAGTTATCATCTTCTTCTCTTGCCTTCCGGATACGAATTGTAAGCCGGACAAAGCCTGTTAGAACATGCTTCTAAAACAGATATGGCAAAAAATACGCCAAGTAATAAAATAGCTACTTTCTTCATCTGTATGATCTTTAATTGATATATTCTTCTAATCTACAGCTTTTCGAAGAAAGTATCAAAGTAATTTTAGACTGTTGCCAAAAGCTCAGCCATTTTTAAAGCGGTAATAGCAGCCTCATCACCTTTATTTCCGTGTTTACCTCCGGCTCTGTCTATAGCTTGTTGCTGATCATTGGTAGTTAATACACCAAATATTACAGGTTTACTATGTTTAACACTTACCTGAGTGATACCGTTTGCAACTGCATCACAAATAAAGTCAAAGTGTTTGGTATCTCCCTGTATTACACAGCCAAGGCAAATAACCGCATCAAGGTCCTTATGTTTTTGTAAAAGCAGATCAGCTGCGGATGTTAGTTCAAAGCTACCCGGTACTGCAATTGATAGGATATTCTCTTGGGTAACACCATGTTTAGTTAGTGTTTCCAAAGCGCCATTGTATAAGCTTCCGGTAATTTCTGCGTTCCATTCTGCTACCGCTATAGCTATCTTAAAAGCGCTTCCGTTTGGTACTGTTGTATGAGAAAAATCAGACAGGTTCTTTAATTGTGTTGCCATGGGGCAAAGCTAGGGAAAAATCATAAAAGTTTTTTAATTGAAAAGTAAGGAAGTGCTTAAAGTACTTTTGTTGATTCTAGGTAAGAGATTGCTGCTTTTGGAGTAAAAAGATAAAGATCATGATAGATGCGGTCGGTTGGCACTCTTATTAACTGATAGCTGGAATATCTTTGATTAATAATTTCTGTAATGGCATAAATAACCGGATTGTTAAATCCCATTTCAAGATAATTGCAAGTAAATGCGTGCTGCTCTCCATCTATTTCAAATGAGACTTTGAATTCCCAGCGGGAATACAAAGTTTCTGGTTCGTAAATAGGAAAACCATCGTCGATGTTTGAAAAATTTAATATGCCTTTGGAAATGTGATTTAGAGTCTCGAGAAATTCTTTATACGGCTTTTTGCCAGGTAGCGGGTCTGTAATTACAGGAATTACAATTTCAGGGAATAATGATAAAATTTCTGTAGCCAGGTAATACGTTTTTTGGTAAATGCCTGTGATACGTGTGTTCAATTCCGCCTCACTTAGAGATGAGAAAATACCACTTTCTTTAAAATGATGCATTGCATAGGCAATGTGTTTGTAAGAAATGGGTAATTGGAAATTGGGTATAGGTGTGTTGTATAAAAATAGATCATCCTTCCTGTAGAACTGAAATATCTGTTGGTTTTCGCGATCTACTCTGCAAATTAGGATTTTTTGGTGATGCTCAGGGAATAAAAGTCCGGGTAATTTTGAGATTAAAGAAGTAAATCTGTGGCTGCAATTAAAATCAGCAAGCAGGATATTTACAGATTTAAGTATATTTTGAATAAGGATTTGATCATAACTTCTCTTGTTTTCAGGTATATGAAAATCAGTATGATCATACTTATGGACTTGCTCTCCGGTATTAATATTTATTGTCCATTTTTTAGAATGGTGAATAGGCACGCCTGAAAACTCACCGATTGAGAACGTAATTTCCTTAATCTTAAATACAGTATAGATTAAACTATTTACAATTTCAGTTAGATCTGCAAGCAGTTCTTTATGGCCCTCCGGGTAATGCAACAGATCAATAACAGAGCAATATCTGCTGTACTTAAAGAAATCGAAATAGCCCTGGAGTTTACTTTCTGTTATGTCTGCCCGCAGTTTTTCCAGCTCATCAGGATTTAGTAACCCACTGATTAATCCATAGGAGTACTTTTGAGTAAGCGTATCGGCAAATTCTAATTGCTTTTCTATGGTAAAAGCAGCTTTTAATTTAATTAGTTCGTTGGCCAGATGTAAGATGTGAAATTCGCTTAGAATGCAGTGTTTTAGCCTTTCATCCAGTTTATGATGAATGTCATTGCTAATCAATTTGTATCTTAATAAGATCTCTAAAAAAGCAATGGACTCATTACTATTTTGTTTATCTGAAGACACCGAAACTGATTCGTCTGGTACAATAACAATTCCCACATTGGTATTTATTTCTTCTGAGTCTCTGTTTAAGAAAAAATAATACAAAGCCTCGAAAGGTAATAATGGATGTTGACGGGATGCTTTATTCAGGAAGCTGGTTATTCGTGTTGCTTCTCTGTCAGTAATGATTTTCGCGTTTCTGAGGTCGTTAATTAAATCCATGAGTTAGAATTTTTATTAAGGTATAAAAAATAGAGGAAACGTAAAACGTCAAAAAAAAAGGCCGGTACATATGTACTGGCCTTTTAGTAGAATATTTGTAGCAAACTATTTTGCCTGTGCTTCTGCACGAGCAATATATTCGTCTATCATTTGAGCTTCCTGACTTTGAGGATACTGTGTTTTAATTTTGTTGTAAGCATCAGCAGCACCTTTGTAGTCTTTTTGAACTTCATAAACTAAACCTAGTTTTTTAAGGAACAATGGAGAGGTGAATTTGTTGCTTGCTTTATCGGCAGCTTTTTTATAATAAGTGATGGCTTGCTTGTAGTCTTTTAGTTCGCTGTAAGCGTCACCTAATAAACCTAATGCTAAAGGATCTGCAACAGGGCTTCCTGTATCAGAGTATTTACCTAAAGATTCAATTGCTTTTTTGTATTCACCTTTACGTAAATAGATGCCGCCTAAATAAAGGTTAGCAAGGTTGGCCGATTTAGTGTTCGCGTATTCATCAGCAATTTTTTCAAATCCTGGATAACCACCTTCGCCGTTTATAGCTTTGTTGGCTAATGAGTCTACACCAAGGAATTGCTCTGCTTTATACATTTTAGCTGAGGCTTCTTCCGCTCTGTTTTTTAAATAAACATTCTGATACCAGATGTAAATTCCAATTAGTACAATGATAGCACCTGCAATGAACAAAAGGCTTTTTGAGTTTTCTTGTAAAAAAGAACCCTTTCTTACCTGTTGATTTATTTCTTTTTCTGTTGTGGACATTTTATTTAAAAAAATTAAGGACTGCAAAAATACATTTTTACATTAAAGTATCAACCTCTTTTTTGAGTATTTAAATAAAGTTTAATGAACTGAGCGTTAATTAGAACCAATATGTTGCTGAGGCATGTTAAACTGCCATCAAAATGGGGAAAGTTTGTGGGTAAATAAATAGGCATGTATCGACCCGATTTAACAAAGCTAAACGGTAACTTTGGCTTCAGATAATATGTGGTTAAAGAATATTACACTCCTAAATTTTAAGAACTACGCAGATGCTAGTATTAGTTTTTCCAAAACAGTAAATGCGTTTGTGGGAAACAATGGCGCCGGTAAAACTAATTTGCTGGATGCAATACATTATTTATGCCTTTGTAAGGGTTATTTTAATCCAATTGACAGTCAACAGATTAAAACAGCCGAGGATCTTTTTTTAATACAGGGTGATTTTGACCGGAAAGAGAAGAATGAGAAAATAACCTGCGGTGTTAAACGAAACCAGAAGAAACAGTTTAAAAGAAATAAAAAAGAGTACGATAAATTAGCTGATCATATTGGGCTGTTCCCTTTGGTGATGATTTCTCCTTACGATACCAATATTATTACTGATGGGAGTGAGGAACGGAGACGTTTTATGGATAATGTGATCTCGCAAACAGATACCCACTATTTAGATGAACTTATTTTATATAACCGCCATCTGTTGAATCGCAATGCGCTATTTAAGCAGATAGGAATAACAAGAAGCTATGATCCAACTTTGTTGGAGATTTATAATGAGCAACTGGTTCAGTCGGGACTAAAGATTTTTGCCAAGCGGAAACAATTTATGCTTGATTTTATTCCACTGTTTGATAAGTATTATCAGTTTTTAACAGATGATAATGAGCAGGTAAGTTTGCAATACCAGAGCCAGTTAAGTGATACTCCTTTTGAACAGTTGCTTGCACAATCTATAGAAAAGGATAAGATTTTAGAGAGAACTACCACCGGAATTCATAAAGATGATCTGATATTTACCATTACAGAAATGCCTTTAAAGAAGTTTGGTTCGCAAGGGCAACAAAAATCGTTTTTAATTGCATTAAAATTGGCGCAATATGCTTATCTTCAGAAACATAAAGGGTTTAAGCCCTTGCTGTTGTTAGACGATATTTTTGATAAACTTGATGACAACAGGATGCATAAATTAATGGAAATGGTTTCTCATCAGGACTTTGGACAGATTTTTATAACCGATACAGGAAGAGAGAGAGTTTTGGCTTTGTTTAATAAGATAAACGTGCCGGTAACATTATTTGAAGTAAATAACGGATCAGTAAATCATGCGTAAACCTAATGATATTACCTTAAAAGAAGGTATTGGTAAATTACTGAATGTATACAGACTAAAAGGCCGGTTTGATGAAACCTCTGTAGTTGCTTTTTGGCCAGAATTAATGGGTAAAGCTGTAGCGAACCGAACTACGCAGATTTACATTGCACACAAGAAATTGTTTGTGAGAATCGAATCGTCGGTTGTTAAAAATGAATTGCTGATGGTTAGAGCCGGCATTATTCAAAAGATAAATGAACATGCCGGCACTGAGGTGATTACAGATATTGTGTTTCTGTAGTGTTTTTACTTAACTTAAAATATTCTGCTGATCAACCAAATGATTAGCGCCAGTACCAGAACAACAACGATTACTCCGGTCCAAACGCCTGCTTTAAAAATTCCTTGAATTAATTCACAGCTGGCTAATGTGGTTGATAGAAATGCAATAATTGCGAGTGGGAAAAATCTTTTGGTCATCATAAGCTTTATGTTTTTAATGTATGTAACAAAATCTTATGATAATGGTTTTAGATTTACTTGCCGTTTACCTTAAGAAGCTCAATTTCAAAAACCAGTGTGCTGTAAGGAGGAATGTCCTGACCAGCCCCACGTTCGCCATAGGCAAGGTTGTATGGTATAAAGAATTTATATTTTGAACCAGCCGGCATTAATTGTACTCCTTCTGTCCATCCGGCAATAACGTTGTTAAGCGGGAATGAAATAGGCTCACCTCTATCGTACGAGCTATCAAACTGTTTTCCGTTTAATAGGGTACCTTTATAATGTACAAGAACTGAGTCTGTAGCTTTGGGCATAATACCTGTGCCTTTTGTAATTACCTGGTATTGTAATCCAGTTGCTGTAACCTGAACTCCGGGTTGTTTTTTGTTGTTTTCCAGAAATGCTGTGCCTTCGGCAATTGCTGGTCCGAACTTCTTTTTACTTAAGGTTGCAAATAGATTGTTGATGGCAGATTGTGAACCTTGTGTTGTTAAAGCGAAAGGCTTATCATTAAAGGCGTCTTTCAGACCTTGAACTAATAAGTCGTAATTAAGGGCATTTAAACCGTCTTTTTTCATACTGCTAGCCATTGTTATTCCGAAAGAATAACTTGCCGAGTCTAGCGTAGTTTTAAATGCAGGTTTGGCGATTGGTTTTTGTACGCTTTTAGTAGCGGTAGCTTTTTTGGTAGTGGTGGTAGGCTTTTTGCTTGTCTGAGCAAGTGCTGCAACTGAGCATAGTGGTAATAAAAGTGCGATAGCGATCTTCTTCATTTTAATAAATTTGTTCCGAAAGGTACAAACTTATGATTATTACCCTGCATGTTAATAAAATTTTGAACATGCAGGATAATAAAAGATCTTACTAGAAACGCTCAGCAGCGGTAAAGAAGAAATCGCCTTCTATAGCAGCGTTTTCATTTGAATCTGAACCGTGAACAGCATTTGCATCGATAGATTTTGCATATTTTCTGCGGATAGTACCTTCAGCTGCTTCTGCAGGGTTGGTAGCTCCGATAAGTGTTCTGAAATCTTCAATTGCATTATCCTTTTCTAAAATAGCAGCAACGATAGGTCCAGACGACATAAAGCTTACTAAATCTGCGTAAAAAGGACGTTCTTTATGTACTTCATAAAATTTACCAGCAGTTTCAGGCGTTAATTGAGTGTATTTTAGTGCGATGATTTTAAAACCAGCTGTAGTTATATCATTAATAATTGCGCCGATATGCCCGTTTGCAACAGCATCAGGCTTGATCATGGTAAAAGTTCTGTTCGTTGTCATTTTTTTATTTCAAATTTTTTGCAAAATTACGTTTTATACTGTTAATATTAAAGTTTGAAATTTATATATACTTGCCGTTGCATAAAACAAAACAATTCGATATCACCTCTATCTTGTAAATAAATTGGATTATAGAGGAAATATAATAGGTTCAATTAATCATTAAATATTAATTCGTTAGCTTTGCGACCGAAAATTATGTTATCCATTTCAGAAATAAAGTCGTTGCTGGCTACGCCGCAAAAAATAGTGATCACTACCCATCATAAACCTGATGGTGATGCAATGGGCTCTTCTTTGGGCTTATATGCTTATTTGATTCAATTGGGGCATCACGTTAAGGTGATTACACCTACTGATTACCCATATTTTTTGCATTGGCTTCCTAATAACTCTGATGTAATCATTTATACGGAACAGCCTGAGCACTCAGCAGAATTAGTTGCCGATGCTGCAATGATCTTTTGTCTGGATTTTAATAGCCTTACCAGAATTAATGAACTTGGTGAGTTGGTTAGAGCTTCAAGTGCTTATAAATTAATGATAGATCATCACCTGGAGCCTGAAGATTTTGACGACTATCGTCATTGGAGTATTAGTGCATGTGCTGCGGCTCAGTTGGTTTATGAGTTTATTGTAGATGAGCTTGGAGATGGAGCAAGGATGAACAAAGACATTGCTACCTGCCTTTATACCGGTTTAATGACAGATTCTGGTTCTTTCAGATTCCCATCAGCAACATCTGCAGTATACCGCATGGCAGCTGATCTGATAGATCTGGGAGCGGAGCATTGGAAGATCCATCAGTTGGTTTATGATAATGCTACTGAAAACAGGTTAAGATTTTTAGGCCACTGTATAAGTAACAAGTTAGAGATACTACGAGAGTTTAATACCGCAATTATTTCTGTTACTAAAGAAGAATTAAACGAATATAATATAGCTACAGGAGATACAGAGGGGATAGTAAACTATGCCTTATCTATAAACGGGATCAGGCTTGCCGCATTTATTATTGAAAGAACTGATAAAGTTAAATTATCTTTGCGCTCCACCGGGGATTTTCCTGCTAATGAAATTTGCAAGAAATATTTTAATGGTGGTGGACACAGGAATGCGGCAGGAGGATTTTCGGATAAGAATTTAGAGGATACAATAGCGCAATTTAAATCGGTATTGATAGAATATAAAACACAATTATTACAATAAATAAAAACCAAAAAATAATTTATAAACAACCACATGAAGAAAGGTATAGTAATTCTTTTCGCAGCAACACTTGGGTTAGCTGCTTGTAACAACTACAAAAAAGGACCGGGAGGTTTGATGTATCAGATACACAAATCTGGAGGAAACGAAAAAATTAAAGAAGGTGATATTGTTAAAATCAACTTTATCCAAAAAACTGAAAAAGATTCGACAATTGTAAGCACGTTCGATTTAGGTCAGCCACAAGTATTTCCTGTTGGGAAAAAAGCTTATGATGGCGATATGAACGATGTACTTTATTTATTTGGTGAAGGTGATAGTGCAACGTTTAAGTTAAACCTTGATACTATGGCTAAGCACTCTGGTCAGCCAAAACCACCAGCAAATGCAAAAGATACCTATATGGTGTTTACTGTTAAAATAGAAAAAGTATTGAAAAAGGCTGCTGGCGAGGCAGATACAACTTTCCAAAAGAAAGCTCAGGAGTTTTTCCAAAAAGATTATCAAGCTACTATAGCTAAATTGAAAGATTCTGAAGCTGGTAAAATCAAAAAATTCATTGCTGACAATAACCTTAAAACGCAAACTACTGCATCAGGATTACAGTATGTAATTAATGCTCCGGGTAATGCTCAAAAACCAGTTGCGGGTGATACAATTATGTTAAACTACACTGGTAAATTGCTTAATAAAAAAGCAGACGGTAAAGACAATATTTTTGACACTTCGGTTGAATCTGTTGCTAAAGCAGCTGGAAAATACAATGCTATGGCAAAATATGCTCCACGTCCGTTTACTATCGGTGCAGCAATCCCAGGATTTGATGAGGCTTATCAATTAATTGGTAAAGGTGGAAAAATCACTGTAATTATTCCTTCTGCATTAGGTTACGGAGAAGGCGGTCAGCCACAAGCTGGAATTACTCCTTTCTCTCCTCTTTGCTTTGACATTGAGATTGTAGATATTAAAAAACCAACAGCTCAGGCTGGTGCAACTATTGCTCCAATAACTCCTGCAGCTCCAGTGAAAAAATAATATTTTAGCTGTATATACAGCGAGATTAAAAGGGGGTGTGTCATTTTTATGATACACCCCCTTTTTGTTATTATCAGCTTACTGTGGTTTTTTGTTAACTTTGCTCATGCTTTTAACAGATACCCATACACACCTGTATTACGAAACAGACGAAGAGAAACAAGCATTGCTTATGCAGCGTTGCTTTGATAATAATATAGAGCGATTGTTTCTGCCCAATGTTGATATTGCTTCGATTGCAAGTATAGATGCCATGGTGAAGAAATACCCTAAAAATTGTTTTGCGATGGCAGGCCTGCATCCTTGTGAGGTGAAGGAGGATTACGAACTGGTATTGGATGAAATTTGCCAAAGTATTGTGGATAGAGAGATTTATGCTATAGGCGAAATAGGGATTGATCTTTACTGGGATAAAGCAACTTTAGAGATTCAGAAAATTGCTTTTATAGAACAGATTAATTGGGCTAAGGATCTTGATTTGCCTATCGTTATTCATTGCAGGGAAGCCTTTAATGAGGTTTTTGAAGTATTGGAGCAAGAGAAGGACAAAAAGCTAAGAGGGATTTTTCATTGTTTTACAGGGAACCTGGAACAGGCTAAACATGCTATAGAACTTGGGTTTTACTTAGGTATAGGAGGTGTGGTTACGTATAAAAAATCGGGACTTGACGAAGTGTTAAAAGATATCCCGCTTGCTAATATTGTGTTAGAAACTGATTCTCCGTATTTAGCCCCTGTTCCTTTTAGAGGAAAGCCTAACGAAAGTAGTTACCTTATTCATATTGCAGAAAAGCTGGCTGAAATCTATAATACAAGTGTAGAAGAGATTGCTTCAGTAACTACAGCCAATTCCATCAGCATTTTTAAAGTTTAGTAATGACCAGAATACTTATTATTTATACCGGTGGTACAATTGGAATGGTTAATGATCCCAAAACCGGGACGCTGATTCCTTTTGATTTTAAGCAAATTCAACAAAATGTTCCTGAACTAAAGCGGTTGAACTATGATCTTGATGTGTATTCGTTTGATCCTATCCTCGATTCCTCTAACATGACACCGGAGATCTGGGCTGATATTGCTCAGTTGATTTATGATAAATATGACGAGTTTGATGGTTTTGTGATTTTGCATGGATCAGATACAATGGCTTTTACCGCATCTGCTTTAAGTTTTATGCTCGAAAACCTTGGGAAACCGGTAGTGCTTACAGGTTCTCAGCTCCCTATTGGAGAAATCAGGACCGATGCAAAAGAGAATTTAATTACTGCACTGGAAATAGCTGCTACCAAAACAAACGGAAAGGCAATGATCCCTGAAGTGTGTATCTATTTTGATTATCAGTTGTTCAGAGGAAACAGGTCAATAAAATACAACGCTGAAAAATTTGAAGCTTTTCGATCGCCAAATTATCCTATTCTGGCAGAAGCAGGAGTAACACTTTCTTTTTTTAAGAACTATATTTTACCTCAGCCGGAGAAGCCGTTAAAAGTAAATTTGAAATTTAATCCAAATATTGGTGTTTTGAAACTGTATCCGGGGATTTCACCTCAGGCAGTTAAAGCAATAACCGATTCTCCGGTAGATGCTATTATTTTAGAAACTTTTGGCTCGGGAAATACGACTACTGCCGACTGGTTTATTGAATGCCTGCAAAAAGCGATTAATAAGGGTAAGGTGATCATAGATATTACTCAATGTCAGCGTGGCTCAGTTGAGCTAGGAATGTATCAAACAAGTAAAAAGCTGCAACAGATGGGAGTGGTGAGCGGTTATGATATGACGTTTGAGGCTACCACTACCAAATTAATGTACCTTATGGGGCAGGGTCTGGAAAAAAGTGAACTGGTGCGCTTAATAGAAAAGCCTTTAAGAGGGGAATTAACTGTTTAAAGTAAATTTGCGACGTAGGTTTTATGCTGAAAGATTATAATCTTAAATTTGTATATGAATATTGAACAGATCTATACGGGTTGTTTGGCAGAAGCGGCTTACTATATTGAGAGTAATGGCGAGGCTGCTATAATTGATCCTTTGCGTGAAGTTGAGCCATATTTAAAGAAAGCGGAGAAAGATAGAGCGAAGATTAAGTATATTTTTGAAACACATTTTCATGCAGATTTTGTATCCGGACACATAGATTTAGCAGAGAAATCTGGTGCTGATATTGTATACGGGCCAACTGCTAAAACATCTTTTAAATCCCATATTGCCAAAGATGGAGAGCAATTTAAAGTTGGGGATTTGACGATTACTGCTTTGCATACACCCGGACATACGCCGGAGTCTACAACTTATTTGCTGACCGATAAAGAAGGTAAGTCTTATTGCATTTTTACAGGTGATACCTTGTTTATTGGTGATGTAGGCAGGCCAGATCTGGCTCAGCAAGGTTCTTTAACTGTTGAGGACATGGCGGCTACGCTATATGATTCATTGCATAATAAAATATTAACCTTACCAGATGATGTGCTGGTATACCCTGCACACGGCGCTGGTTCTGCCTGTGGGAAAAACATGAGTAAGGAAACTTTTGATACTCTGGGGCATCAAAAGGAAGTAAACTATGCACTTAAGGCGGCAACAAAAGAGCAGTTTATAAAAGAAGTGACCGATGGTATTTTACCACCACCCCAGTACTTTGCCAAGAATGCTGAGATGAATAAACATGGTTACGAGAGCTTTGATGATGTTTATGAAAAGGGTTTTAATCCCTTAAACCCAGATGAGTTTGAAGCGATGGTTAATCATGCGGGAGCTGTGATTCTAGATACGAGGGATCCACAGGTTTTTGCTAAGGGGTTTATTCCTTCGTCGGTAAATATTGGTCTTAACGGGCAATTTGCTCCGTGGGTAGGTGCCTTAATTACAGATCTGAAGCAAGCTTTATTGTTAATTGTTGAGGATGGAAAAGAAGAAGAAGCGATTACCCGTTTATCTCGTGTAGGTTATGATAATACTATTGGATACCTGAAAGGCGGCATTGCCGCATGGGAAGCAAGTGGTAAGGATATAGACATCATTACTTCTATTTCTGCTGAAGCGTTTGAAGATATCGTAAATGCGGATCCTGATGTGAACGCCCTTGATGTAAGGAAGCCAGGAGAATATGAAGCAGAGCATTTAGAGAATACGCTGGCCCGTCCTTTGGATTATATTAATGAATGGACAAAGGAAATTGATACTAAGCAAACCTATTATATTCATTGCGCCGGTGGCTACCGTTCTATGATAGCGGCATCTATACTAAAAGCGAGAGGGGTTGATCATGTTGTGGATATTGCAGGAGGATATGGAGCCATCAAATCTACCGGGTTGAAGCGGACAGATTTTGCCTGCCCATCTAAAGCCATGAAAGACTGAGATTTTAGTTTGTTTTGATCTTTAAAGTATTTGTAATGAAGTTGTCAATAGCCCTCTGTACACTTTCAATATCTTTGGAAGTAATATGAGAGCCAAGAACATGACTTCCTCCGTTAGGGATGGCTACCTTGGCTTTTAAGCTGGCTGGTGTTCCTAATTCATCATACATTTTTAACATCGCATCGACCTTTACGACAGGATCCTGTTCCTGCTCATTTTTATAGTAGTATAAAAGTAATAGTGGTTGTTTAATCTTGTTAAAAGTTTCTTCGGTCATGCTTGTTTCAACCAGCTCTTCCAGTTGTACCACAGATTCCAGACGATACTGGGTATACCAGTACTTTTTATATTCTTCAGACTTGCCTTCTACTATTTTTTCTTTCCCGCCAATTACCAATCTCGACATTTCTAATCCCCATGGGTTATTGGCAAGAAAAGCAAGCTTATCGTTAATTGCCACATTAGGCGAAATTAGAATAACGCTATAAATATCCGGATAAGTGGCTGCAAGCTTTAATGCCAGTGTACCACCAGTAGAGGTGCCAACAAGAATCACTTTTTTACCTAATCTTTTTCCTATTTCAAGAGCTTGTTTGGCGCTTTCCCATAAACGATCGGCAGTTGAGTATTCCATTGCCGAAACGGTGTCTACACCATGATCTGCTAGTCGGGAGAGATAAAGATTTGCTTTTATTTTTTTAGCAAGATTTATATGAACGGGATTTCCTTCTTCTTTTGAAGCCGAGTAGCCATGTAAATAGACTACTGCATACTCCGTTTGCTGATGGACAGCATTATCAGCCCAAACAATTTCAGCTTCATTATTTGGTTTTATTTTATGTCGACTTTCTATACTTTTAACATAATCTTCGAGTTTATCAACTGGGGGAATTGCGGGGAGATTTGTTGAATAAAGTGGATGCTGAGGTTTTGGGCCTAACAGATAGACCACAATTGCCAGGGCTAGCAGAGAGGATAGTACTATTAATGTTATTTTCACCTTAAACTTTTTACTAAAAGTACGGTTTTAAAGGAATTTAATTTATGTTTGCACACACATTTTTTACCTGAATGCCTGGAATAGATCAGATAAAATTACCAATAGTAAAAGATATTGATGTCTTCGAAGAAAAATTCAAAGACTCGATGCATAGCGATGCTCCATTATTAGACCGTATTACCCATTATATTGTAAAAAGAAAGGGTAAGCAGATCCGTCCGATGTTCGTTTTTTTTGCTGCAAAACTTTGTGGTGGTATTATCGAATCTACTCATCGTGGGGCTGCATTAGTAGAGTTACTTCATACTGCCACACTGGTTCATGATGATGTAGTTGACAATGCTTATGAAAGAAGAGGGTTCTTTTCTATTAATGCATTATGGAAAAATAAAATAGCCGTATTAGTTGGCGATTATTTGCTGGCTAAGGGTTTATTGCTATCAGTAAATAATGGTGAGTTCCGATTGCTGCAAATAGTATCTGAGGCGGTAAAACAGATGAGTGAGGGTGAGTTGCTGCAGATTGAGAAGGTAAGGCGCATGGATATCAGTGAGGCGTTGTATTTTGATGTTATCAGACAGAAGACGGCATCTTTAATCGCTTCATGTTGCGCTTGTGGAGCAGCTTCTGCAGGTGCTGATGATGAGACCATAGAAAAGATGAGGCTATTTGGTGAGAAGGTTGGAATAGCTTTTCAGATTAAGGACGATACTTTTGATTTTGGAACTGATGATGTTGGAAAGCCGCTAGGAATAGACATCAAGGAAAAAAAGGTTACACTGCCTTTGATCTACGCTTTAAACCGGGCTGAAAAAGCTGAAAAGAAACGAATCGTTAGTCTTGTAAAGAACCATCAGGATGATCCTGTGAAAATTCAGGAGATTATCGATTTTGTAAATGCAAAAGACGGCGTACATTATGCCAATCAGAAAATGATGCAGTATCAGCAGGAAGCTTTCGATATTCTGCACAGCTTTGAGCCTGGCGAGGCACGGACCGGATTGGAGCAACTGGTAAGATACACTACCGAGCGTAAGAAATAATTTTCGTTTTTTTCTGTTATGATATTATCATAAACTATAAATATCCTTTATGAGAATTTCTCTCTTTTTACTTGTTTTTTGTGCCTTTATTAAAGTTCAGGCGCAGGATGATTTTGGATCCGCTTTCGATAAAATCAATAAAGAAGTTCAGAGTGGATCTAAAGCGTATATAAATTTAAAAAATGCCACTGAATCAATAGGGCACAGGTTAACAGGATCTGCTAACGGCGCGAAGGCCGAAGAGTACGCCTATAAATTGTTGAAATCTTATGGCTATGATGTAAAATTCCAAGGGTTTGAAGTAGAAAGCTGGAGCCGCTTAACCAATGAAACTAAAGTTGGTGATTCGGCAGACAGCCTAATTACAATAACATCGGTAACCCTTGCTCATTCCCCTGTAAAAGCAAATGTAAAGGCGGAGCTGGTTGATTTAGGCAACGGTCTTGAAGAAGATTATAAACAGGACTCGGGCAAAGTGAAGGGGAAAATAGCATTGGTATTTTTAGGTGTGCTTCCTGGGTCTCCCGAAGGTACTCCATCGCTTCATCGTTCAGAAAAAACGGCTATTGCTACAAAGTACGGCGCTGCTGGAATTATCATTATTAATGGCGTAAAAGGGGGTGTATTGCTTACCGGTACAGCCTCTGTAACGGGAAAATTAATTCCGATACCTGCTGTTTGCATTGGTTTTGAAAATGGGATGCGTATTAAGGAAAAACTAAAAAACCAGAAACAGTTTGCAAGCATAGATATGACCAATTTCTCTGGTATAATTAAAGCCAGAAATGTAATAGCTACTTTAAAAGGTACAGATACATTGGGAGAGAAAATTGTTGTTGGCGGTCACCTTGATAGTTGGGATTTGGCTACAGGCGCAATTGACAATGGTATAGGTTCTTTCGCGGTGATAGACATGGCCAGAACGTACAAAGCACTAAAGCTAGAAAATAAAAGAACAATTGAGTTCGTGCTGTTTATGGGAGAGGAACAAGGGTTGCTGGGCTCAAAAGCCTACGTTGAAGCTGCAAGGCATTTAAATACGCTTGATCAGGTAAAATTTATGTTGAATTACGACATGACCAATAATCCGAAAGGATTTGCCACCAGCAGAGTTGAGATGAAGGATCTATTTTCTTCGTGGGGCAGCCAGATTACTAAGATTGATACAGGATTTAAAAACTTATTTTATTCTGGAGCATGGTTACATAGTGATCATCAGCCTTTTATGCTACAGGGGATTCCTATTGGTGGAGGAACAGGAGGCGAGTTACCTAATAATTCGGGGCCTTTCTATCATTCGGATGGAGACGTTTTTAAGTTAGTTGATGAGCAGCAATTGAAAAATACGGTACGTTTTAGTGCTATGCTGGTGTATGGTCTTGCAAATACTCCTGCATTACCCGTTAAAAAACAAACTGACGATGAACTAAAAGGGTTCTTGAAACAGAATAATCTGGAAGTTCCACTAAAGATTGCCGGTGAATGGAGATGGTAGTAAGATAGCAGTTAAGAGTTTTTTACGAGAATAGCTTCAAGGGCGTTGGCGGCGTCATCACACTTATCCGTCGCCATTTCTAATGTCTGCAATAGCTCTTTCTGCTTGATGAGCTCTATTGGGTTGGATTCGGTTTTAAAGAGGCCTGCGACTGCAAGGTTGCATAGCTGATCTGCTTTACTTTCACCTTTGTATATCCTCAAACAAACATCTGATATAATGGTTTTATTCTTGAAGTTCCTTAGCTCTTTAAGGGCGCTATCGAGGTCTCTGCACATTTCTGTGAGCAGGTTGGCGAGCTTGATCATTGTTTTATCGAGCTGAAGAATATTGAACATTTCTATGCTAATGGCTGCGGCCCGGATATGGTCTGCAATATCATAAAGCGCACTAATCAGGGTATGAATATCTTCCCTACTGAATGGGGTGATCATGCTTTTGCTTAAACCTAGAAAAACGGCATGCCTTATTTTATTTCCGTTACGCTCCAGCTGTTCAATTTTTTTGATGTGCTTATTCCGCTGATCAAGATCATTGGTGCTAAGGGCGAGTAAAAGTGTTTCGGAAATACTGATCAGATTTTTGCCTGATTGCTCAAATAAGGGCTGGAATTTTTTGTCGGGCGGGATAAAGAATTTGAAAACGCTGTTCATATGGATGATGTATATAGTAAATGTACATCAGCTATATTAACCTATTGTGAACTTTAAATTAGGTGTTTTAAATTATTGATATTTTAATTCCCATACTCTCAATTGATTTTATGGTGTGCTCGGACACACCGCTGTCAGTAATGATATGATCTACTTCTTCGATGCCGCATATTCTGCCGAAGCCACGTTTGCCAAATTTGGTTGAATCGGCAAGGACAATTATTTTTTGAGATGAATCTATCATTTGTCGGTTTAAGTGAGCTTCAAAAGCGTTTGTTGTAGTTAGGCCAAACTCCAGGTCTATTCCATCAACACCTAAAAACAATTTGCTGCAAAATACATTTCCTAATACATTATCAGAATAAGGGCCTGTAACGGATGATGAGCTTTTTCTTAGTAATCCACCCAGCTGAATTACTTCTATGTTTGAATGATGAACAAGCTCAAGGGCAACATTTAATGCTGAGGTAATTACCGTTAATGAACCTTTTGGTTTAATGCATCTGGCTAGTGCAAGGACAGTAGTGCCAGATGCTATAATGATAGAATCGTTATCTTCTATGAGTTCGGCAGCGCGTGTTCCGATTCTGATTTTTTCTGCAGATTGAAGATGCTCTTTTTCATTTACAGGTTTATCTACTGTATACGGATTGTTTAAGGTTGCCCCTCCATGGGTTCTAAAAAGAAGACTTTTATCTTCAAGTAGTTTCAGATCCTTCCGTATTGTAACAGACGAAACATCGAGTTCTTTGCATAAGCTTTGAACATCGAGGGATCCGTTTATTTGAATCTTATTTAAAATATATTGGTGTCTTTCTGCAATGTTAATCATTAGAGCTAAAATATAAAGAGCTATTAATATAATGATATTTTTCAACTGTAAAGTTAGCTAAGCAATAGAAATAGTTGTCTGAATTTTTTAATTATTTTGTTTTCATTATAAAATAATTATGTTTAGTTTCGTTTTGTTGTTATTGTGTGTTTAAACGAAAGTTTATGAAATAATAGCGGCTTAAATAGAAAATAAACGAAATGATTTTTAATAGAGCAGCATTTATTGAACGCATTGATAGGAAAAGCGATTGGGATGTTATCATTATAGGTGGGGGCGCAACGGGATTGGGAACTGCTCTGGATGCAGCCTCCAGAGGATACAGTACTTTGCTTTTGGAACAGTCTGATTTTGCAAAGGGAACATCAAGCAGAAGCACGAAGTTAGTCCACGGCGGTGTGAGGTACTTGGCTCAAGGTGATATTGCCTTAGTTTACGAGGCCCTGCATGAACGCGGCCTGCTTTTAAAGAATGCTGCTCATTTGGTGAAAGATCAGGATTTTATTATACCATGTTATTCATGGATTTCTAAATACAAATATTTAGTTGGATTAAAATTTTATGACTTGCTTGCTGGTAAAAGTGGGTTTAAAAAATCATCATTTCTATCTGTTGATAAGGTTTTGCAGGCAATTCCTGGTTTAAAACGGGATGGGTTAATTGGAGGTATTGGTTACAGTGACGGTCAGTTTGATGATGCAAGGTTAGCTTTAAATTTGGCTCAGACTACTGCGGAGTATGGAGGTGTTCTCCTTAACTACATGAAGGTAACTGGTTTGGTGAAGGAAGGGGAATTGGTTAATGGCGTTTCGTTCACTGATCTTGAAAGCAGGAAATCTTATTCGTTAAAAGCTAAGGTGGTGGTGAATGCTACCGGTGTGTTTGTTGATGAGATTTTAAAGATGGATGTGCCTTCTGGTAATCCAATAGTGCGACCAAGTCAGGGTGCTCATGTGGTGCTCGACAAGTCGTTTCTGCAAGGCAGTAGCGCCTTAATGATTCCAAAGACATCAGACGGACGTGTGTTGTTTGCTGTTCCATGGCATGGGAAAGTGCTTGTAGGTACTACAGACACGCCATTGGATGAGCACAGTTTGGAGCCTAAACCACTGGACGAGGAAATTGATTTTATATTAAGTACGGCAGGTAAATATCTGAAAAAGGTACCATCTCGGTCTGATGTGCTGGCTGCATTTGCCGGATTACGTCCTTTAGCCGCTCCAGGCAAAAACACCAATAGTACAAAGGAAATATCCAGAAGCCATAAGCTTATAATCAGTAAATCGGGGCTCGTTACCATAACCGGGGGTAAATGGACTACTTATCGGAGAATGGCTATGGATGTGGTAAATAAGGCTATTGAGCTTGGTAAGCTGCCGGCGGCCAAATGTATTACTGAAGGCGTTAAGATTCACGGTTATCTTCCGGGAATTGATGAAGGTGCTTTAGGGATTTATGGCGCAGATGCGGAAGGGATAAGGACGCTGATGGTAGATGAACCAGAATTAAATGTTCCTGTATATAAGGGATACGATTACGTAAAAGCAGAAGTGATCTGGATGGTGAGGAATGAAATGGCACGCTCTATAGAGGATGTACTTTCTCGTAGAATGCGGCTGTTGTTTCTTGATGCAAAAGGCGCGTTACTGCTTGCCCCAGAGGTGGCCAGCTTGATGGCTAAAGAATTAGGAAGAGATACGCAATGGGTGGAAACTCAGATCCTAGAGTTCAAAAATCTGGTGAAACAATATTTATTGAGTGAGATTGAATCTTAATATGTAAAGTGGGCTCTGGCTTAATGAATACTTAACAGAGGCTTAATTGCTTTATTAATAAATTTGCTGAGGTCCTTAACATTTTAAAATAGATAAAATGAAGAATATAATTTGTATGAGCTCTTTAGCATTACTGTGCTTGCTTGGATGTAAAACCATCAAAAATAACAGCTCTGACAAAATTTCTGAATTTCCCGCATTTAGCACTGAAGCACATAGAGGTGGCAGAGGCTTAATGCCTGAGAATACAATTATTGCAATGCATAATGCTATAGATATTGGGGTTACAACCTTAGAAATGGATACGCATATAACTAAAGATGGTGAAGTTGTGGTAACTCACGACGATTATTTAAGCCCAGGGTTTATGCTAACTCCTGAAGGTAAGGAAATACCTTCGGCAGATTCGAAAAAGTATGTTGTATATCAAATGGATTATGATTTGATTAAAGTATTTGATTTGGGGACCAAGCCGCATACAGGTTTCCCTGAACAAAAAAAGATCAAATCTTATATCCCTCGGTTAGCAGATTTGGTTGATTCTGTTCAACAGTATTCAAAGGGGAAAAAACAAATGTTCTATAACATTGAAACCAAATGCAGTCCTGCGGGTGATAACATCTCAAACCCTGAACCCGAGAAATTTGTAAAGTTATTAATGGACGTGATAGAGAATAAGGGAATATCTAGCTATGTAGTTATTCAATCTTTTGATAAGAGAACTCTGCAGATTTTGCATCAAAAATATCCAAAGATAAAAACCTCTTACCTGATAGCAAATAAGAAAACTTTTGAGGAAAATATTGCAGAACTTGGATTTAATCCATTTATCCTAAGCCCTGAATATAGATTAGTTGATAAAGATCTTGTACAGAAATGTCATGCTGCAAATATCAAGGTGATTCCCTGGACTGCTAACACTAAAGAGGATATTGCCAAACTAAAACTTTTAAATGTTGATGGGATCATTTCTGACTATCCAAATTTGCTTTAGTAGCACATTCAAAATAAATTCCCTATTTGGATGGCACTGTGAGTAGTGATTATTTAACATTAGGCTAACATTACATCTTTAATTTTGTTTGCAAAATGAAGAACCAGGGATGTATCTAAAACTTACAGATGAAGAATTGACCGATCTTTTGAGAAAAAATGATTCGGTAGCCCTTGAAACTCTTTTTAATAGGTATTATAAACCATTATGTCATTTTTGTGCTGTCTATACTAAAGATTATGAAGCAGCAGAAGAGATCATTGCCGACTTGTTCATTAAAATTTGGGACGGACGAAGTGATAGCTCTATCCTGAACATTAAAAATTATCTTTTTACTTCAGCAAGGAACCTCTCTATAAACTATAATCAGAAGAAAAAGGATCCGGTTGATTCCATTGAAGATATTTCTTTTCAAAATCACATTTTTGAGGACACCCACACGCCTTTTCGAATACTGTCTGGCACGGAGTCGGTAAGCAAGATACTACGTTTGATTGATAAACTGCCTGAAAGACAAAGGGAGATCTTGCTAATGAGCAGGATTGATCAGGTTGATAAAAGGAAAATTTCAGAGGTATTGGGTATTTCTATAAGAACGGTAGAAACCACTCTATATCAATCAATAAAAGAATTAAGAAGAATGCTAAAGGATTCTACTAACCTTACTTCCCGGGGTTAATCATTTATTAACATAACTTTAATATACTTCGCTACGTAACTGTGCGCTTAAAATCTGTCTTTCATTTTAGAGACAGGTATAATGGAAGACAATAGCTATCAGTTAATAATTGCATATTTTGAAAAAACAATCAGTGATGAGGAGCTAACCGAATTGCATGAGTGGCTTGAACTGCATCCAAATCATCAGGAGCAGTTCAGGGAAACCATGCAAATATTAGAAGCTTCAAAATCTTACTTTAAAAAAGCTGATGAGATAGAGCCAACTAGTTGGAAGCTCATCAGTATCCATATTCAAAAGGAAGAAAAAGGTAACATTGTTAATGTTGGCCGAAAAATACATTGGTTAGCTTACGCTGCATCGATATTAATTGTCGGTTCCATGTCTTTATGGTGGTATAAACACACTTCTTATAAAGAAAGTACTGCAGTAGAGTATACTGAGATTATCAATCCTGAAGGTCAGCAGTCTAAGATTCTTTTACCAGATAGTTCGGTGATTTATCTCGCAGGGGGGAGTAAAATAAAATATAGAAAGAATTTTAATGGCAACAAGCGATCGGTTTCATTGGACGGAGAGGCATTTTTTGATGTAAAGCACCGCAGAAGGCCCTTTGTTATACAAAGTGGTGAGATTTCAACAGTTGTACTAGGAACTTCTTTTAATATAAAGGCATTTGCTTCTGATCATAAAGTGACGGTAACAGTAAATAGTGGGAAAGTGGGCGTGATGAATACCATTGAGGGAAAGAGTCATTTAGTTAGATACCTGACCCCTAATGAACAGATTGAAATCAACACAATAACCGGGCTTTATGCTTTTGACGCCACAGAAGCTACAGACGTAAGTTCATGGATCAAAAATCACTTTGTTTTTTATGGTGTACCCATACATGAAGTTATGTCATCGTTGGAGCATCGTTACGGTGTTAGGATTGAGTTTATTGATTCTGGTATTGGAAATACCAGGGTAACTGCGAAGTTTAAAAACATGCCTTTGAATAATGTTATGGACGAGTTAATGGTATTATCTGGCCTAACTTATACTAAGAAAAACGGGAACATTTATATATATCGTGCTAATCAAAAAGGAGGAAAAACTATGAATTAGATCTACCTGAAGTATAGTAAAGATAGCCCGGAATTGCTGGTAACAATTCCAGGCATTCAAGTCAAAATTTAAACTCAAGAATAAATAAGTATAAACAAAGTAAATATATGAAAAAGTTATGGTTGTTGACCATACTGGTGCTTTTACAATTTTCGTTCAGCATATTTAAAGCCCAGGCGCAAACAAATATAGATAGGACTATCTTCTTCGAAGCCCAAGGAATTACACTAAAAGATGCTTTCTTGCAAGTGGAGAAATTAAGTGGATTATCTATAAACTACAGCAATACGCAATTAAATGATCAGCGTATTGTGAGGATCAATAAAGCAAATCGTTCTGTAAAAGAAACTTTAAACGTTCTTCTAAATGGTACATCCTTTACTTTCAAACAATCCAGTGCCAGTAATATACTTATCATACCTAAGCCTCAAACTAATGGAAAGCTAACAGGTAAGGTGGTTGATGAATCAGGCGCTGCACTTCCGGGAGCTGTTATACGAATAGTAGGCGGGGTAGTAGGACAGACAGAAGATGATGGTAAATATGCCCTAAACGTTGCTCCGGGTATTTATTCAGTTGAAATAAGCTTTATTTCTTATGAAAAATTTATTGCACAGAGCGTTGCGATTAAAGCGAATTCCCTAACTACTTTAAACGCAACATTAAAGCCATCTTCAAATGATTTGTCGGAAGTTGTAGTTACTGCTTTAGGAATCAAAAGAGAAGAGAAATCTTTAGGTTATGCAGTTACTAAGATTGACAGTAATCAATTGACTGATGCTGTTTCTTCAAACTGGAGTGATGCTTTGTCGGGTAAAGTTGCTGGATTAAACCTGGTACGGTCAAACGGAGGTCCGGCGGGTTCCAATAAAATTATTCTTCGTGGCGAAAATAATCTTACAGGAGATAACGAGGCCCTAATTGTACTTGATGGGGTTGTAATTAATAATAGTGGGGGCAGGCGAACAGCAAACGCATCTGACGCTGTTTATGGGACAGGAAGCGATAACATGCCAGCGGATTATGGAAGTAGTGTAAATGACATTAACCCTGAAGACATAGAGAGTGTAACGGTATTAAAAGGCCCGGGCGCAGCAGCCTTGTATGGTCAGCGGGGTGCAAATGGTGCCATCATTATTACCACAAAATCTGGAAATAGTAAGAAAAAAAGACTAGGGATTAAATTTACCTCTAACGGTTCGGTAGAATCGCCAAATCGTTGGCCTGATCTGCAATACGAATATGGGCAGGGACTTGATGGTGCAGCTCATTATTCTTATGGAGCGAGCTCTGATGGTGCAAGCACCAGTGGTACAAGCTCTGCATATGGACCGCGTTTTGATGGCCAGATGTTCTATCAATATGATCCGGTTACTCAAACACAAGGATTAATAAGAACACCATGGGTTCCATACAAAAATCAGATACGTGATTTTTTCCAGACAGGTACCAATTTAACCAATTCATTGACGCTGGATGGTGCTTATAAAAATACTGCAGCCCGGTTATCTATTACTAATCAGAATAATACTTGGATTGTTCCTGAAACTGGCATGGAGCGAACTTCAGTAGCCTTGTCTTTGAATTCAAAAATTACATCTAAATTAAATATATCTGCCAAGGTCAATTACAACAATAGGTTTAGTGATAATTTGCCAGGTAATGGTTATGGGAACCAATCTTTAATGTATTGGTTCATTTTCTGGCAGCCAAGCGCGGACCTGAACTGGTTAAAGAACTACTGGGTTAATGGCAGCGAAAATAAGTTAATTGAATATCCATTCAGCAGTTTTCCTGAAAATCCTTATGCGATATCGCATGAATTCATCAACAGAAGTGGTCGTAATGGTTTAACTGGAAACGTGCAGGCGAGTTATCAATTTACGAATGAATTAAGCCTTCAGTTGCGTACAACAATGGACTTGGCATCGGAGCGTCGTGCTCAGGAACGTCCATATGATGCGGGAAGCAGGCTTCCAACTGGATCGTATCGTGAGCAGAAGATCTATGGTCAGGAAACCAATATAGATTTTTTACTGAAGTACGATAAAAATATCAGTAAGGATGTGAAAATGATTGCAACTGTAGGTGGGAGCCAGTTAAGAAATAAATATAACAAAACAGATCTTAGAGCTGATGGACTTAAGATACCTGGTGAATATACCCTTGAAAATAACTTGTATCCCTTGGTTTCAATCCCAGATACCAGCAGGTATAGAATTAACAGCTTTTACGGAGTATTGTCTACAAGCTATAAGAACTATCTTTACCTGGATATCACTGGTCGTAAGGATTGGAGCAGTGTACTTGCCACACCAAACAGGACAGATAATGTTGGCTTTTTCTATCCTTCAGCTAGCTTAAGCTTCTCTTTATCTGATTACTTTAAATTGCCTAAAGCTGTGAGTCTGGCGAAGTTAAGAGCGTCGGTTTCGCAAGTGGGTAGCGGAGGTACTACACCTTACCGAACTTCATATACCTACTCGCTGGCATCAAACGGAACATATCCTGATAGCGCCCTTGTAAATCCATCAACATTACCCAATCCGAATTTGAAACCGTTAAAAACCACAACTTATGAGTTCGGAACAGATTTGCGGTTTTTTGGTGACCGTTTGGGATTAGATGTGGCATATTATGCAGGCAATACTAAAAATCAGATCCTAACCCGTACAGTAGACCGTTCTTCGGGATACAATACTGCTATTATCAACGCCGGACAAATCAATAATTCGGGTATTGAGGTGGCACTTAATGCTATTCCAATAAAACACCGGAGTGGATTTATGTGGAGTACCTATATGACTTTTGCTGCGAATAGGAATAAAATTGTTTCCTTGCCTGACAGTTCTATTATTCTAAGGACCGGCCCGATTGCCGGGGGACAGATTGTAGCAAAGGTTGGTGGAAGTATGGGTGACCTTTACGGAAGAGGATACGTGCGTTCGCCAGATGGGCAGATCGTATATGACCCGGTAACAGGTAATGCAAAGATTACTTCTGATGTAGTTTATATTGGAAATACGACACCTAAATTTAAATTTAGTTTTGGTAATAATTTTAATTACAAAAGATTTAGTTTAAATGTGCTATTTGATGCACAGGTAGGTGCAGTAGGGCATTCTTTGCTAAACTATAAAATGGTGGAGCAAGGCAAATTAGCCAGTACTCTTCCTGGTAGGTATAGTGGTATTATTGGTAAAGGAGTAATTCAGAATCCTGATGGGACTTATCGGCCAAATGATGTAATTGCTTATGATATTGATGATTATTATCGTTCGCACATGGGGTCAGAGAATGCAGAGGGTAGCACTTTCAGTACAGATTTTATTAAATTCAGAGAAGCCAGCCTTAACTACTCATTTCATCCGAAATGGTTAGTAAATACAGGATTATCCTCGGTAACATTGGGTATTTATGGTCGTAACCTATTTATTTGGTCGCCATGGCCGATGTTTGATCCGGAGTTTGGTACCCTTAGCGGATCAGATATTGTGACGGGTTTTGAGATTGGGCAATTTCCATCAACCAGAACTTTTGGATTTAATTTAGTTGTTGGAATTTAATTATTAAAAAATGAAAAATATCATATATAAAGTTTTTGGAGGTTTGTTGTTGTTATCGACTATTACCCTTTCGTCATGCGATAAAGACTTTGAAGGGATAAATACAGATCCTATTAACATTATCAATACTATACCTGAAAAGCTTCTTGCACCGTCACTTGTGAATACTTTGAGCGCAAACATGATACGCAATCGTAATTTTAATAACGAGTTAATGCAGGTGACTGTGAGCATAAGTGATGGGGATGCTACCGTAATGCGGTATGAATTTGGACGTACCTGGTCTGACTACCTATGGAATAGCTGGTACATACAGATAAACAACTTTAAAGACATATACAATCTGGCAGGCGAACCTGAGAATTTAAATCCATCATATCAGGGTATCTCACTTATTTGTCAGGTATGGGTATTTTCAATGCTTACAGATACTTATGGCGATGTACCTTATGCACAAGCAGGAGAAGGAAGAAATGGTATTGTTGAACCTGCTTTTGATAAGCAAAAGGATATTTACCTAGATCTGTTTAAGAAACTTGAGGAGGCTAACATTTTGCTTGCTAAAAACACTTCAATTGAAAATTTAAGTGATCCGGTATATAACGGAAACATAGACAAATGGCGCAAGTTTGGAAATTCACTATATCTAAGACTTTTGCTCCGTGTTTCGGGAAAAGCTGATGTTGCGCCTACTAGTATAGCTAAGATAAAGGAGATTGTAGATACTAACGCAGCTAAATACCCAATTATGAGTAATAATAACGAGTCTGCGGTATTAAAATGGACAGGAGAAGCGGGAGTAGGTGCTTATGTAAACCCTTATGTAAACGGCATTAGGGTTCAAGATTTCAGAACCCCTGCTATGTGCAGCTTCTTTATTAACAGGCTTCGTGATTGGCAGGATCCACGTGTTGATATTTCTACGTATGGTGATAACAGTGTTTGCCGTTTGGGTATTAACCCTACAGGGTCTGGTATGTCGGGTGTACCAAGTGGTTATTCTATAGGTGCCGGGGCTGTTAAACGCTCGTATTTTTACTCGAGCGATCAAGAAGTAGGCGGTAAGGCTGCAGGGGCAAGGTCGTTGCAACAATCGCCATTAGCGGGAATAATAATGAACTATGCTGAATTGCAATTTATCTTATCAGAAGCGGCATTGAAAGGATGGGTCAGCGGATCTGCGGAGACCTATTATAATAAAGGAATAGCTAATGCAATTAATTATTGGGTACCTACATTCGTCGCAGATCCATCGACAGCTGTTTTTAAAAAATATGTAACTGAGGCGGATATAGACTGGAATGCCGGCCTATCGGAAGATGAAAAAATGGAGCAGATCCATATCCAAAAATATTATGCTTTGTTTTTGGTAGATATGCAACAATGGTTTGAATATCGTCGTACAGGTCATCCGGTATTACCTAAAGGACCAGGATTGAAAAATGGAGGTGTAATGCCAGCCAGAATGACTTATCCGGTGTATGTGCAATCGGCTAATCCAACCAATTATCAGGCTGCCGTGGCTGCACAAGGACAAGACGAAATATTTACTAATGTATGGTGGCAAAAACCATAGACCAGCTAAAAATCGAAGATACTCACATGAAGAAAATAATATTTAACAGCATCATTTTACTCGCGGTAACCCTGGGCTGGTTAGCATGCAAAAAAGAGAATTATCCGGGCGGAACAGTTAGTTCTTACCTTCCTATATATGATCTTAGAAATCTATATAAGGGAGTAGATCTTACCCTTAATGCAGATAATATGTTTGGATCAACAAGTGTAGAAGGGATTGTGATTTCGGATCACTCCGGACATAACCTACCTTCGGGGCTTTTAGTGATAGAACAATACAGACGCCTAGGCTTGGTACGAGGTATTTCTATACCCATAGGAGCAGCAGCTGCAGAGTATGCACCTGGAGATTCGGTCCAGATAAATATTGCTGGTAGTGTGCTTAAACGCTTAGATGGTATATTGCAAATTACCGGGGTGAGTTCTAGTGCGATAACGAAAATTGCAACTGGTAGGCCAATTCCAAAAAACAGAGTAGCGAGTAGCAAAATCAAAGAAAATCCAAATGATTATGAAAGTACATTTGTAGCTATTGTAAAGGCAAGTTTTGACCCGGCAGTAGAAAGCACTGCAACATATGCTGGGGATAAACCTATTAATGATGGCTTTGATAACATTACCTTGCATACCGAGGCTACGGCGACATTTGCCAATGCAGGGAATCTTAATTTTAATGCAGTTTATTACGGTATTGTTTTCAATAAACAAGATGTGAATGGAAAACTTACTCCTGAGCATCGGATACGTACCTTAAAAGATGTTAAAGCATTAAGTTCAGTGCCAGAGGTTGCACCGGTGATTATTACCGGTTACATGGCCGATGTTAAAGGTGGAGATGGAAATTATGAATATATGCAATTTAAGGCGACTAAATTTATTGATTTTTCAGTAACACCTTATTCTGTAGTTGTTACGAATAATGCCGGTGCAACGAACCCAACAGGCTTCCCAACTTTAGGCTGGGCAACTGGTAGTCGCGCTACAACTGGAAATTCAAGAACATTTAAATTCAACCTAACCTCAGGAACTGTAAACAAGGGAGAGTTTTTTTATGTAGGCGGTGCCGGCAAAATGATCAATGGATCGGGGTCTACATCTATGAGCAGTAGTAAGTGGATCCGGGCGTTTGATTATACAAAAAGTGATGGTGATGGTTTCGGACTAAAAACCACTGGTTTATTTGCTAATAGTGGCAATGCCTCAGGCTTTGCTATTTTTGAAGGTACAGAAATCGACGTGAATACAGATCCTGTAGATGTTGTGTTTATTGGTTCAGGAGGGAGTTTATACAATGCAGAAACCGGTTTGGGCTATCGTGTAGCCAATACTGACCTATATGATAAGGTAGATGTTTTGTCAGATAATCTGAAACCTACTCCTTTTTACCTCAGTGGCACAAACACGATGAATTTTATTTATACTGAAGCCGATAAGGGTTACTTTAATAAGTTAGGGGGTATCTATGATGTTGCATTAGGAAAATGGATGAAAGCAAGACGTCAGGTTGCAATAGAATTAACTAAAACTTCAGCACTTAGTGAAATTGAAGGAGTGTTTCCAGGACCCTCGGAAGAAAATCCTGAAGGTTATCCATCTACAGTAATCAAATAAATAGCCAATTGAATTATAATGATTGAAATAGAAGATGAATAGAAGATCCTTTATACAAAGCTTTGGCTTAATTACGGGCTGTGCCTTTATTACACTAAAATCAAGCGCTTTTGATAATTTAAAGCGAAATAAAACTATAAGCGGCAAAGTAAGTTCGGGAAAGAAGGGAATTGCTAATGTTGCTGTTTCTGATGGATTTTCGGTGGTGCTTACAGATTCAAGTGGAAATTATTCGATTACACCTCATGAAAGAGCCAGCAGTATCTTTATGAGTACCCCTTCAGGATATGAATTTAAAACTGATTATAATGTTGCCAGACAATATGAGAAGTTGGGCAGCAAAAATGAATATGATTTCGTGTTGCAACCGCTAAAGGTAAAAGATGATAAACATACTTTTATCATTTGGGCAGATCCTCAGGTTAAGAATAAAAAGGATGTGGCGCAGATGATGAACACTACTGTGCCTGATGTTCAGCAGCTGATTGCGTCTTTTCCAAAAGATACCCTAGTTCATGGCATCGGTGTAGGTGATCTGGTATGGGACGATCTTACACTGTTCAAAAATTATAATGAAGCGGTGAGCCAGATGAACATTCCGTTTTTTCAGGCACTAGGAAACCATGATATGGATTACCGTATGGGAGGAGATGAAACTTCGGATAAAACCTTCAAGGAAATGTATGGGCCAACCTATTATTCATTTAATCGGGGACAGGCACATTACGTTGTACTGGACGATGTGCGTTATCTGGGCAATGAGAGGGAATACGATGGTTTCATAACAGAAGATCAGCTCAACTGGTTAGAGAAAGATCTTAAACAGGTATCTAAAGACAGTTTGTTAATTATCAACCTCCATATACCGGTTTATAACCAAGTGAAAAATAATACTGATTTTTATGCTCTTTTAAAAGAATATGATAATGTACACATTATGTCTGGGCACACCCATGTGAATGCTAATAACATTTCCAATGGCATCTTTGAACATAATCATGGAGCGGTATGCGGAGCATGGTGGACTGGCCCGATCTGTGGAGACGGAACACCCAGGGGGTATGGGGTATACAATGTTGAAGGGAATCAGTTAAAGTGGTATTATAAAGCTACCGGAGAAGATAGAAACGAACAAATGCGATTGTATGTGGATAAACTTACAGATCAGATGCGATTGATTGTGAATGTGTGGAATTGGGATCCTCAATGGACTGTAAGTTATTATCTTGATGGAGAGACTCTAGGCTTAATGGAGCATCAATTGGGCCTTGATCCTATGGCAATTGAACTTTACAAGGGACCTGAATTGCCGAATCCGAGAAAGTTTGTTGAACCAAACCAGACTGATCACTTATTTGTTGCTCATTTTAAACCATCTGTAAAAAGGGTTAGAGTGGTAGTTAAGGATCGTTTTGGAACTGAGTATAAGAAAGAAATAACTGTTTAAGGTATACTTACTATAGGATAATATCGTCATTCTGAATTTGCTTCGGAATGACGATTCCCACTTATTTAAAACTAAAGGTTACGATATAGCCACATTAAAGTATGCTATAGATATGCTGCAGACACTTTCCGTGTAAATAAGCAGGAAGATTTATTAATGTATTTGTTTTCAGCATAAGTTTCTTTTCCCAATTTGCGAAGTGTCTTGTAATGGGATACCAATGCTGCGCCAAAAGTGGAACTTTCGATGTAAGGTAATCCAAATTCTGCTGCGGTTTCCTTAACAATCCCACCAATGGCAGGATAATGTATATGGCATACTTTAGGAAAAAGATGGTGTTCTATTTGTCTATTTAATCCTCCGCATAGAAAGCTAGTTAATTTACTGTCTGTTGCAAAGTTGGCTGTTGTTCTCATTTGATGCTCAGCCCAGGCCTCTTCAATATTGCCATGGGTATCCGGATTTGGAAAGCTTGTGCCTTCAACCACATGCGCTAATTGAAAAACAAGGCCTAATACAAGTCCCTGTGAAAATTGCATTGCTAAAAACCCAATTAGAAATTGCCACCAGGTGACGTCAAGTATTATTAACGGTAGGACTATAAATAGGAAATAATAGATTCCTTTGTAAAAAAAAAGCTTAAAATATTCAATTTTTGGGTGTGTTAAAACATGCTCACCTATTTTCTTTTGAAAGAATTTTTTATAGTCCTTTCTAAATACCCAAGATAGCATAGCAAAGCTGTAAAGTACAAATGCATAAAAATGTTGATAACGCTGAACTCTATTAACAGTTTCAGCATCTGAAAAACGAATTAGACCTGGCGCCACATCAATATCTTCATCATGTCCTGCAATATTGGTATAGGTATGATGTACAATATTGTGGCATATATTCCAAACATATGGGCTTGCACCAATTAGATTAAAAACAAAACTGAAGATTTTATTAACTGCCAAGTGAGGTGAAAGTGCCTTGTGGATGGCATCATGACAAACATTAAACCCGACAAAAGCACCAAACATACCTAAAATAATAGCTAGTAAAAGCATAATAGGGAGGCTTAAACTAGCGGTAAGAATTAATAAATAAGTACCTACAAGACCTGTAAGAAAAAAATAAGCCTTAAACCACATTTGTCCATTTGCATAGGTAGAAACATTGTTTTCAGTAAAGTAAGCATCAACTCTTGAACGTACAGTTGCATAAAATGCAGATTTATTGGCATTAGTAAACTTGACCTTTTTCGTCATGAATTGTTCTCCCTCTTCTTAATATTGTCTATATCCCTATGATATTCAGCTAATGTACCATAAATATGCAGACATGGTGTAAACGTTATATTATTTAATTACGTTAATACTATGAGTTTAGATTTTCATCTATATTTACCGTGAATTAGTGATTCTATATAAATCATTAAAATTGGATGGATAACGTTAATATAAAGCAATTAGCTAAGGCACTAAATTTATCAACTTCAACAGTTTCAAGAGCTTTTAGAGATAATAGCGATATTAGTAAAGAGACGAAAGAGCGGATATTAACGATGGCAAAGGAGCTAAATTATCAGCCTAATCACCATGCCAGCAATTTAAGAGAGCAGCGAAGCAGAACTATTGCAGTAATTGTTCCTGAGATGGCAAATAACTTTTTCTCTCAGGCTATACATGGAATAGAGCGTGTAGCAAGAGAAAAGGGCTACCACATTCTGATCTATGCTACAGATGACGATTACCAAAAAGAAGTATCTTTTATCAGACATTTACATAATGGGAGGGCAGATGGAATTATAATGTCTGTTTCAGGTGAGGCTAATGACCATAATTATTTAAATGAGCTTACGCAAAAACGTTTACCTCTTGTTTTCTTTGATCGTGTTTACGAAGATATTATTACACCCAGAGTAATTACTAATGATTATGACAGTAGTTTTTCTGCTACCCAACATTTGATTAAGCAAGGATGTACCCGTATAGCTTATCTGGTTATCAATAAAAACCTTTCTATAGGTAAATTTAGGATGCAGGGATATATAGATGCATTAGTAAAATATAAGATACCTTACGATGAAGACCTTATAATTGATTGTACAAACAGCTACCCAAAAAATAATGTGATTTTGAAAAAGGTACTTACACAGTTAAAACCCGACGGTGTTTTTACTTCCGTTGAGCGCCTTGCATTTGCAACCTATTACGCTTGTTATGATTTAAAAATTTCTGTTCCTGAGGAGCTCAAAGTAATAGGCTTTTCTAGTTTGGAGATTGCTCCTTTATTGAACCCTTCATTAACAACAGTTACACAGCCGGCTACAAAAATTGGTGTCGAAGCAGCCTTGCTTTTGTTTAAAATGCTAGAAGATCCATCCTCGGTAAATCCAAATGAAAAGATCGTCCTTAATTCAAAACTAATCAAGAGAAGATCGACCGAAATCTGAGGTAAAACCTGAATAAAAAGAGTAACGATCCAGCATCCAAAAAACGATACTTTTTAACGAAAAAACAGAGCTGCTTTTTATGGTCTATTTTGCTTTTTTTTTTCAAAAAAAAATGGCGATTTTCTGATTTCACGCAGAATTTCATTCCAAATCATAAGGAGCGGCAGTAAAATATGTTGAAAATTTCGGGAACGTTCCCGGTAACGTTCCCGAAGAAATGATCAAAAATATGTAAGTGTAAAATATACACTAAATAGCTTTATTTTAATTTGTAAATTATTTATAATCAAATAATTATTAATTTTTTAGGTTGTTTTATGGAAAATTAGCTTGCAAATTTATAAAGCTATTTTTATTGTTTTGAAGTATAAAATATGGTGTTAAAAAAAAATATGATATAAAATTTTGATTTGTCAAGTGCGCTTGTAAATTTACCATAACTGTTACATACTGTTAACATTAACCAAATATTACACTAAAAAACGAGCCCAAATATGAAAGTATTTTACCTTACGAAGCACTGTCTTCTGGTGCTTTTAACACTAGCTGTTTTTGCAGCAAATGCACAAACCAGTTCACTAACTGGAAAAGTGCTCGATGAAACTGGATTGCCTTTGCCAGGAGCATCAATACAGATCAAAAGTTTAAATAAAAGTACCACTACTCCGGCCACTGGAATTTTTCAGCTAGGTGGGCTAAAGAATGGTGTTGTAATTGTTACTGTTACCTACATAGGTTATGAGACCCTTAATCAGCAGGTTACTATCAGCGGAAACACGAATGTAGATTTTAATTTAAAGCCAGACGCTCAAAATCTTAGCGAAGTGGTTGTAATCGGTTATGGTACTTCGGAGAAGAAGAACCTAACAGGATCAATTACCACTGTTAGTGCCAAAGATTTCCAGAAAGGAGCAATTACTACCCCAGAGCAGTTAATCCAAGGCAAGGTTTCGGGTGTAAACATTACCTCAAATGGTGGGGCACCCGGTGCTGGAAGTGTTATTAGGATTAGAGGGGGGGCATCTCTTAATGCAAGTAATGACCCCCTTATTGTAATTGATGGGGTGCCATTAAGTGGTAATACTATTGGTAATGCTCCAAGTCCACTTGCGTTAATAAACCCAAATGAGATTGAAAGCTTTACTGTACTAAAAGATGCAAATGCAACGGCAATTTATGGATCAAGGGCTTCTAATGGAGTAGTTTTGATCACTACTAAAAAGGGTTCTGCAGGTACGCCGGTAATTAATTTCAGCACAAATAATTCATATGCAACTATTGCAAAAAAAGTAGGAGTACTTTCTGCCGATCAGATAAGAACAGTTGTTAATGATAATCCAGATGTTAAATATGATGACAATCCTGATCATACATTTAAAGCTTTGCTAGGGAATTCCAATACGGATTGGCAAGATGAAATCTATAATAATTCATTCACAACAGATAATAATTTAAGTCTTTCTGGAGCTTTCCATGGAGTGCCATATAGGGTTTCTGGGGGCTATTTAGACCAAAAAGGATTGCTAATAACAGACAGATTAAAACGCGCTACTGGTGGGTTCGGAATTTCACCAAAGTTATTTGGTGACCACCTGAAAATTGACCTGAATTTAAAAGGATCATTAACAGAAGCTCATTTTGCAAATCAGGATGCGATACAAAATGCTATCCAATTTGATCCTACCCAATCAGTTTATGCAGAGAATAAGTACGGTAACTATTTTGAATGGATTCAGGGGGATGTTCCTAATCCGAATGCGCCAAGAAATCCAGTTGGATTGATCAGATTAAAAGATAATAACGGAAAAACTGAGAGAAGCTTTGGTAACGCGCAATTTGATTACTCTTTTCATTTTTTACCTGAATTACACGCTAACCTTAATTTAGGCTATGATGTTTCAAAAGGTTATGGAACCGTTCGTGTGCCAATATATGCAGCTCAGAGTGCAGCCACACAAGGCTCATTTACACGATCAGTAGGCACTCAAAGAAATAAAGTTTCGGAGTTCTATTTAAATTATGCCAAATATGTCGAAAGTATTAAAAGCAAGTTCGATGTAACTGCAGGTTATGGATATTATGACAACTCATCTACTACATATAACTTTGCTAGTTACAAAGGTACCGGAGAAGTTATATCAACGCCAACTTTCCCGTTTGCAGTAGAGCGTGAAAAATTGCTTTCATATTATGGCAGGTTTGTATACACCCTTGCAGATAAATATATTCTATCAGCAACTATGCGTGCCGATGGTTCCTCGAGATTTGCAGAAGAAAATCGCTGGGGTTATTTCCCTTCTGTAGGTTTTACCTGGAGAATAATTGGCGAGGATTTTCTTAAAGACAGTAAAGTTTTGTCTGACTTGAAATTGAGATTAAGTTATGGAGAAACCGGAAATAAAGATGGAATTGGTAACTATAATTATTTGTCAAAGTACTATTCAAATACCGGGCAAGGACAATACCAGATTGGAGATACTCTTTACGACTATTATACACCAGCAGCTTACGATCCTGATTTAAGATGGGAAACCACTACAACCTATAACGCTGGTTTAGACTACGGTTTCTTTGATGGACGCATTTATGGTGGGATTGATGTTTATTATAAAAAAACAAAAGATCTATTATCGACTGTTGATATTCCTTCTGGAACCAATTTTAACAACAGGTTGTTAACCAATGTTGGTAATATGGATGTAAGAGGAGCAGAGGTTAATTTGAACTTTTCGGTAATCAAAGGTGAAAATGCCAACTGGGATTTTGGAGTAAATGCTGCCTACAATAAAAGAAAGGTAACCAATCTTTCTCTAAACCCTGACCCTAAGTTTATAATTGATGCGGGTGGTATCACAGGTGGTACAGGAATAAACCTAAAATACAATGCAATCAACCAGATTCCGGGTTCTTTTTATGTGTATAAACAAGTTTACGACTCAAATGATAAACCACTGGAGGGTGTTTATGCAGATTTAAATGGAGATGGTATTATTAATACGGGTGACCAGTATTTCTACAAAGCACCTGATCCTAAATTCACATTTGGTTTTAATACTTCTTTCAATTACAAAAAATGGACTTTAAGCACAGTTCTAAGAGCTAATCTAGGCAATTACATCTATGATAATGTTTCTTCAAATTTTGGTGTTAAAAGAAATATCCTAAGCCCTACAGGTTTGATAAACAATGCCACTACCGATATCTATAATACAAACTTTACTAATAACCAGTACCTAAGTGATTATTATATAAAAAATGCATCTTTTTTAAAGATGGATAATGCCGGGATTGCTTTCGACGCAGGAAGAATATCCAAAAGTAATAATATGACTTTGCGTATATCGGCTAATTGTCAGAACGTATTCGTAGTTACAAAGTATAAAGGCCTGGATCCGGAATCAATTCTAGGGATTGATTATAACCTGTATCCACGACCAAGAACATATACTTTAGGTTTTAATGTTGGTTTTTAATTAGAGAAATAGAATGAAAAATTTATATAAAGTATTAGCAGTTTCAACCATTGTATGGCTGTCTGTTTCTTCATGTAAGAAGAGTGATTTGAACTTAACACCCACCAATGATCAAATAGCGTCCAGCGTTTATTCAACACCGGCAGGTTATAAGCAAGAATTGGTGAAATTGTATGCAAGCTATGCCTTAACCCATTCAAGTGGCGCAACTGCTGAAAGTGATATAGGTGGCCTGAATCCTGGTTTTACCGATTTTTTAAGATTGTTCTGGATGTCGCAAGAGCTAACTTCAGATGAAGCAATTTGTTCTTGGAATGATACTGGAATTCCTGATTTGAATCAGATGACCTGGACTTCAGAAACTACATTTTTAAGAGGGTTATATTCACGCAGTATTTATCAGATTACTGTTTGTAATGAATTCCTTCGTGAAAGTACACCAGAGAAACTTTCATCAAGAGGGATTTCAGGGGCTGATGCTACGGCTATTCAGAAATACCGCGCCGAAGCCCGATTCTTAAGAGCATTTCAGTATTGGGTATTATTAGATGGTTTTGGGAATCCTCCGTTTATAACTGAAAACGATGTTATTGGTAAAGTTCCGCCTAAACAAATCAAGCGTACAGACTTGTTTAATTATGTTGAATCAGAACTAAAAGCAATTGAATCTGATCTTGCTGATGCCCAAACGAATGAATACGGCAGAGCTGATAAAGGTGCTGATTGGGCCCTATTGGCAAGGCTATATCTAAATGCAGAAATATACACCGGCACGGCAAAATACACAGAAGCAATTACCTATTCGAGTAAAGTTATTAATGGCGGTTATTCTCTTGCCAGTACTTATAAAAACCTATTTCTAACAGATAATAACGTTACAAGTAAAAATGAATTAATTCTAACCATTAATTATGATGGCATTCATACTCAGAATGATGGAGGAACAACATATCTTATCAACGCAGCTATCAATGGAGATATGAATCCGGCTTCTTTTGGTGTGCCAACCGGTGGGTGGGCGGGCAACCGTACTAAGAACCCCCTTCCTCTGATTTTTGGAGATTACAGCGGTAACACTGATAAAAGAGCGATGTTCTTTGGAACAAAGCTTGCCAACGATGAAATGGGTGTTTTCTCTGATGGTTTAAGAGTTACTAAATTTAGAAATGTAAACTCAGCAGGGGTTCCAGCTCCTTCGATTGAGGGCAAGTTTTCTTCTCTTGATTTTCCATTATTCCGCCTGGCTGAACAATATTTGATTTATAGCGAAGCTGTTACCAGAGGAGGCTCTGGCGGTAATGCAGCTCAGGCCCTTACTTATGTAAATAACCTACGTGAACGTGCTTATGGTAACACTTCCGGAAATGTGGCCTCTCTATCAATTCCTTTTTTCTTGGATGAAAGAGCCAGGGAGTTGTATTGGGAAGGTTTTCGTCGAACAGATTTAATCCGTTATGGTAAATATACAAATGCTTCGTATGTATGGCCATTTAAAGGTGGTGCTAAAGCTGGTACCGGAGTATCTGATACAAGGAATTTGTTCCCGATACCATCTGCAGATCTTATTGCTAATACAAATTTAGTCCAAAACGCAGGTTATTAATTTAACATAAAGAAGAATTATTGAGATGAAATCACTAATCATAAAATCCATTGCTTTAGGTTTAATAACCATAGGGCTTTGGTCTTGTAAAAAAGAGGAAACAAAGGTAGTTGCCTCCTCGGGTACCCCGGGAACTTTAAAGTCATCTGTATCTACATTGGTATTGGATAAGGCTAAGCTAAATACCGATGTAATTACACTTGATTTAACTAATGCATCATTCGGATATCAGGCTGGTATTACAAATGTGCTTCAATTGGCAGTTAAAGGGACGGACTTTAAAACACCTAAAGAAGTTGCCTTAGAAGCAAATGCACTCTCTAAAGTATTTAAGGGTGTTGATTTTAATAATTTGTTGCTGGCACTGAATTTATCATTTACTGAAAATTCAGAAATAGAAATGAGGATTAAGTCGTCAATTTCCAGTGCTGTAGCGCCGGTTTACAGTAATGCATTAACACTTAGTGCACGACCGTTCCCGTTAACTACATGGATTTATGTTCCTGGTGCATATCAGGGCTGGAATCCACAAACAGCAGACAGCCTAATTTCTCCTACAGGGAATGGTGAATTTAAGGGCGTAATTGGATTTACTCCGGGTAATCTTGAATTTAAAATTACGCCAGCTAAAAAATGGGATATTGCTTATGGAGATGCGGGGGGTGGTAAAATAAGTCCGACTGCAGGTGATAATTTTAAAGCTCCTGCTGCAGGTGCATTTCAGCTTTTTGTTGATTTAAACAAAAATCAAATAGAAATTACTCCAATAGTGTTTGCACTTATTGGAGATGCAACACCAAAAGGATGGGATGGAGATACAGATATGGCCTATGCCCATGGCGTTTGGACAGTTACAGCTGATTTAAAAATTGGTGAAATGAAATTCAGGCAAGATCATAAATGGGATGTGAACTATGGCGGTAGTGGTGGAACTGCAGTTTTTAATGGAGGCAATATTAAAGTTACTTCGGGAGGTAGTTATACCGTTACATTCGACGTAAACAATTTGAAGTATACCCTGGTTAAAAACTAACTTTCATATATAGATATTACCCCGCAATGCTCAATCTTTGCGGGGTATATATCGCCTAATCTCATATTTTTTATAACCGATTAAACTTAAAAAATGAGGAAATCATTTATTCTATTGTTTCTAGTCTTATTAACGACAAGGGTTAATGCCCAAAAGCTAGAACGTGTTGAACCTATGTTTTGGTGGGTTGGAATGTACAATCCCAAGTTACAACTTCTTGTACATGGCACTGAGATAGCTGCTTTAGAGGCAGAGATCAACTATCCTGGAGTGAAACTTGCAGAAATTCATAAAGTTGAAAACCCAAATTATCTTTTCCTTGATCTTGAAATATCCGCAGAAGCTAAGGCAGGTAAATTCCCGATTGTATTTAATAAAAATGGCAAAAAGAAGCTGCAATATGTTTACGAACTTAAAAACAAAGAACAATCTTCGTCCCGAATTCAGGGAGTAACAAGTAAAGATCTTATTTATCTGTTAATGCCAGACCGTTTTGCAAATGGTGATAAATCTAATGATGTAATAAAGGGCATGCGCGAAACTAAGTTGAATCGCGATTCGATGTATTACCGTCATGGTGGTGACCTGCAAGGATTAATTGGTAAACTCGATTATTTAAAAGACCTCGGTATTACCACCATCTGGATGACACCGGAAATTGAAAATGATATGCCACTTGCTTCATATCATGGCTATGCTGCTACCGATCATTATAAAATTGATCCGCGCTATGGCACCTTAGAGCTTTACAAAACATATGTTAATAAAGCACACGAAAAAGGGCTAAAGGTGATTAAGGATGTTGTGCATAACCATATGGGAACCGGTCATTGGTTCTATAATGATATGCCAATGAAAGATTGGGTTAATCAATGGCCGACTTATACACAAACCAGCTATCGTGATGAGCCTGTAATGGATCCGCATGCTTCTGAAACAGATAAGAAAAAAATGCTTGACGGGTGGTTCGTGCCTTCAATGCCAGATTTCAATCAGAAAAACCTATACGTTCAAAATTACATTACTCAAAATCACATCTGGTGGATTGAATATGCAGGTATTGATGGATTAAGATTAGATACTTATCCGTATAATGAACCTGAATATATGAGAGATTGGGCTAAAAAACTAAAGGCCGAATTCCCGACCCTATCTATTTTTGGTGAAACGCTTGTGAATTCTGTTGCAGCTCAAGCTTTTTTTACTGGGGGAAGCACCGTAAGGCCAGGCTTTGATACCGAATTGCCAGGAATAACCGATGCGGTTATCAAAAATGCAATTTATGAAGCCTTGAATGGGAAGTCGGGATGGACTGATGGGATCTTTAGGCTTTACACCACCATTGCTCAAGACTTCCTTTATAAGGATGCAGACCAGAATGTAGTCTTCCTTGACAATCATGATATGAGTAGGTTTTATTCTATGGTTGGTGAAGACCTTAATAAATTCAAAACAGGTATGTCTATTTTATTAACCATGCGCGGAATACCTCAAATCTATTATGGCACAGAAATACTAATGAAAAACTTTTCTAACCCTGATGGATTGGTGCGCTCTGATTTTCCAGGTGGATGGGAGGGAGATAAGACTGATAAATTTACAAAGAACGGTCGCACGGTTCAGGAAAATGAAGCATGGAATCATATCAGTATTCTTGCCAACTATAGAAAAGGGAGTATAGCATTGCAAACAGGTAAGTTAATGCAATTTGTACCTGAAGATGGATTGTACACTTATTTCAGATATACTGAAGTTGGTAAAAAAGATGTCATGATTGTTGTTAACACGGAAGATAAAGTAAAAGAGTTAGATACCTCTCGTTTTGAGCAGCGTCTCTCAAAGTTTACTTCTGCCACTAATGTCCTCACAAAAGAAAAATTAGGCAGTATTAAAACCATTTCAGTTCCCGCAAAAACAACACTTGTTTTAGAATTAAACTAGATGCAACATACACAACAAATAGCCTGCATATTCGATCTTGATGGAGTATTGGTAGATACAGCAGTTTATCATTATAAAGCATGGAAACAGCTGGCCAATTCATTGGGCTTTGATTTTACTCAATTGCAAAATGAGCAATTAAAAGGAGTAAACAGAATGCGTTCATTAGAAATGATTTTGGATTGGGGTGGTATGCAGAAATCTGCTGAAGAAAAAGAAGAATTAGCAAGTCTCAAAAATTCATGGTATGTAGCTATGATCAATAAAATGACAACAGATGAGGTGCTGCCTGGTTCTTTAACATTATTAACCGAATTAAAATCTTCAGGTATAAAAATCGCTTTAGGATCGGCAAGTAAAAACTCATCTATTATTTTACAGCGTACCAATCTTGCACATTTCTTTGATGCAATTGTGGATGGTAATTCAGTAACAACCTCCAAACCAGATCCAGAAGTTTTTTTGAAAGCGGCAGAAATGTTAAATACAGAACCTGAAAACTGTGTTGTATTTGAAGATGCGCAAGCAGGGGTAATGGCTGCACTTGCTGGAAATATGAAAGTTATTGGAATAGGTGATGAAGAACATCTGAAAGAAACGCACTTAATAGCAAAAGACTTGTCAGAGATTACACTTGGTAAAATCCTTGCCCTAAGGAATAATTAATTTGAAAATGCATAAGGCCAATTAACATTAACTACCAGAGAAGAATAGACGATGAAGAATTATATAAAACCAGATGAATGGAATATTATAGAGGAAGGCTTTGATCCACATTTAAATAAAATATCAGAAAGCATTTTTAGCATCGGCAATGGTCGGATGGGACAGCGTGCTAATTTTGAGGAAGCTTATTCAGGAGAAACCCTTCAGGGAAATTATGTGGCAGGAATCTATTATCCAGATAAAACCCGTGTTGGATGGTGGAAAAATGGCTATCCTGAATATTTTGCTAAAGTTCTTAATGCCACAAACTGGGTAGGTATTGATATTAGGATTGGGGATGAGACCCTTGACCTCAATAACTGTAAGGTTACAGCCTTCAAACGTGTATTAAATATGAAGGAGGGGTATCTTACACGCTCATTTATTGCCGAAAATAAAAATGGGAAAGCTGTTAAAGTTATTGCCAAACGATTTTGCAGTATTATAGATGATGAAGTGGGAGCATTACATTATCAATTGGTGCCACTAAACTTTGAAAACATTGTATTATCTGTTACTTCTTTTATTGATGGAGATGTAAAGAATGAAGACTCCAATTATGATGAAAAGTTCTGGAATGAGGTAAGTAAAGAGCAGGATAAGAATACCGATTATTTATTACTAAAAACAAAAAAAACTGATTTTGATGTTTGCACGAGTGCAAGATCAACCATACTGATAAATAATGAAAGTGTAAGCTTAAGTCCGGTTATGAGTGAAAAATACCTTGGCCAAACAGTTAAGGTAAATGTTAAGCAGGGCGATGTGATTGATGTTTATAAAATTGTATCCAATCTAACTTCCGAGAATCACGAGAAGCAGGTGCTAATTGAAAGATCAAAACAAGTAATCGATCAAGCTTCTGCCAAGGGTTTTGAACAGTTGCTGAAAGAACACTCAGATGCGTGGGCAGTTAAATGGCAGGAAAGCGATATTGTCATTGCTGGTGATGTTGCTGCTCAGCAAGCAATTAGATTTAACATATTTCAATTAAATCAAACTTATACGGGTAAAGATGCAAGGTTAAATATCGGACCTAAAGGGTTTACGGGAGAAAAGTATGGTGGCTCAACTTATTGGGATACCGAAGCCTATTGTATTCCTTTCTATTTATCAACAGCTCCTCAGGAAGTAGCTAAAAACTTATTGGTATATCGCTATAAACATCTTCAAAAGGCAATTGAAAACGCATCAAAGCTTGGTTTTAAAGATGGGGCCGCCCTATATCCGATGGTAACAATGAACGGAGAAGAGTGCCACAATGAATGGGAGATAACTTTCGAAGAAATTCATAGAAATGGAGCCATAGCATTTGCCATATTTAACTATGTCCGTTATACTGGTGATGAAAGTTACTTAAGTGAATATGGATTAGAAGTTTTGATTGGCATTGCTCGTTTTTGGAAACAAAGGGTTAATTGGAGTACAGAAAAGAATAAGTATGTAATGCTGGGGGTAACTGGGCCAAACGAATACGAGAATAACGTTAATAACAACTGGTATACCAATACACTAGCAGCGTGGTGCCTGAAATATACTGTTGAAGTGGCGGAAATAGTGAAGGAAAAATACCCTGAGCAATACCAGAACGTAATATTAAATGCAAATCTGAATGCGGAGCTGGAGTTTGCCGACTGGACCAAAATAGTTACCAATATGTATTATCCTTATGATGAAAATACAGGAGTATTTTTACAACAGGATGGTTTTATGGATAAGGAGCAGATTCTGGTTAAGGACTTGGCGGCGGAAGAACGGCCTCTTAATCAAAAATGGAGTTGGGATAGAATATTACGATCGGGTTTCATTAAACAGGCGGATGTGCTACAGGGAATGTATTTCTTTGAAGATGATTATGAATTGGAAACCTTAAGGAAGAACTTCGATTTTTATGAAAGCAGAACTGTTCATGAAAGCTCGCTCTCACCCTGTGTGCATAGCATATTAGCAGCAAAACTTAACGACGAGCAACGAGCTTATGAATTTTACTTACGTACAGCGCGTTTGGACTTGGATGATTATAATAATGATACAGAAGACGGCCTGCACATCACTTCTATGGCAGGTACCTGGATGAGTATTGTTGAAGGATTTGCAGGAATGCGTGTAAGAAACAATCAACTAAAGTTCAGTCCGTTTTTACCTAAACAGTGGGATTCTTTTTCGTTTACCATTGGTTTTAGAGGAGTACAATTAAAAATAAAGATAACTATACGCCAAATTATCATCACCAACAATTCAGGGCAAACCCTTGAAGTGCTTATATTCAATGAATTATATAGTATTCCCAAAGGTGAAAAGGTGATTTCTTATAATGGAACAGTGGTATGATAAGAGTTAAAGTTATGTCTTCATCTGCACAAATGATTGAATTTTAATATGGAAAAGAGTAGCATTAAACTAGCTAAACCAAGATTATCCTTTTGGAATATCTTCAATATGAGCTTTGGATTTTTAGGAATACAATTTGGATTTGCATTACAAGGTGGGTTCATGTCAAGAATTTTCCAAACCCTGGGGGCAAGCGAAGGCGAAATTCCGATGCTTTGGGTAGCTGCGCCGCTAACAGGTTTACTTGTGCAGCCAATAATTGGTTATTTAAGCGACAGGACATGGCACCCAACGTGGGGACGCAGGAAACCTTTCTTTCTAATAGGAGCCATTTTAAGCACCTTAACCTTATTCTTTTTACCACATTCACCTGTACTTTGGGTTGCAGCGGGATGTTTGTGGGTTCTGGATGCATCTATAAATATAAGTATGGAGCCTTTTAGAGCCCTTGTAGCCGATAAGTTGCCTGAATCTCAACGGTCTTACGGTTTTGTAATGCAAACTTTAATTATCGGGGTAGGCACATGGATCGCTAGTAATTTACCTTGGTTAGTGAATAAATTAGGTGTATCAAATGTTGCTGATCCTGGCATAGTTCCTCTTTCAATTAAAATAGCATTTGCTATAGGAGGAGCAGTCTTTCTCTTATCAATATTATACACCATTTTTACGACCTCAGAATATCCTCCGGAAGATCTCGCAGAACTAAAGAAGTCAAACCATGAGAGTAGGGGACTTTTAAACGGAGTTAAGGAAATTTTTCAAAGTATATCCAATATGCCAAAAACTATGGCACTTCTTGGAATAATACAGTTCTTTAGCTGGTTCGCTTTTTTTGCTATGTGGAGTTTGGCTACGCCCGCATTAACTGATCATGTTTTTAAAGCACCATTGCCTATGGAACAAGCCTATAATATGAGTAATGTTGCATCAAAAGCACTGTTTGCTGATGCCAGTAAGGCATATAACAATGCGGCTGATCTTGTAGGTTCTTATATGGGGATGTATGGCTTATCATCGATGGCTTTTGCCTTAATATTAACACTATATGCGGCAAAGCGGGATATCAATAGAAAATATATTCATATGATTAGCTTGCTTGCAGGTGGCATTGGGTTTATCTCGATGTACTTTATTCGTGATCCGGAATATCTGATTTATTCTTTTATATTAATCGGAATTTCGTGGGGTAGTATACTTTCTATGCCTTATGCGATGCTTTCAAGTGCGATACATGCAAAGAAAATGGGGATGTATATGGGGATCTTTAATATGTTTATTGTTATTCCACAAATTATAGCGGCAACTGGAGGGTTAAATTTTCTTTATCATTTAATTTTTGGTAAGGAAGCCATTAATGCCATGTTACTTGCAGGCACTTCATTAATTATCGGAGGGTTGGCTAATTTTCTGATTACTGATCCAAAGGTTATTAAACATGTAAGTACAGATTTATAACATAAAGGTTGACCTGATTATAAACTTACCGTAAACTTGTATCTACAATAAAAAGGAGTTGAACAGGTAAAATAAAATACCTATTTTTACAGCCCGCTTATGGAACAGATAAAAACATCATTTGATTTTGAAAAACCTTTAGCTGAACTTGTTCAGCAAATTGAAAAGGTTAAACAGGTTGCTGATAAGACAAAAGTAGACATGTCTGCTACCTTGGCAGAGCTTGAAGAAAAATTGGAACAAACGCAGAAGACACTTTACAGCCATTTAACAGGCTGGCAAAAAGTTCAAATGTCTCGTCATCCGGAAAGGCCTCAGACTTTAGATTACATCAGCATGATCTGCGATGATTTTATTGAAATGCATGGCGACAGGACTGTAGGAGACGACAAAGCAATTATTGGTGGATTTGCTACTATTGATGGTAAAACGGTGATGATTATCGGCCATCAGAAAGGGAAAAACACAAAAGAGCGTCAATACCGTAATTTCGGAATGGCTAATCCTGAAGGCTACAGAAAAGCACTTCGCCTAATGAGACTGGCTGAGAAGTTCAACAAACCTGTTATTTCTTTTATAGATACGATGGGTGCATATCCTGGGCTTGAGGCTGAAGAGCGCGGACAGGGAGAGGCAATTGCCAGAAACTTATTAGAGATGTCTGTGCTAAAAGTACCAATCCTTTGTTTTGTTGTTGGTGAAGGTGCCTCTGGGGGAGCTTTGGGTATTGGTATTGGAGATAAAGTGTATATGTTAGAGCATACCTGGTATTCGGTAATCTCTCCGGAATCTTGTTCTTCAATTCTATGGAGAAGCTGGGATTATAAAGAAAGAGCCGCAGAATGTTTAAAGCTGACTTCTGATGATATGTTCGAAAACAAACTTATCGATGGTATTATAAAAGAACCACTTGGTGGTGCACATCAAAACCCAGAACAAATGGCTGGAACTATTAAAAAGCAGATTCTCGATGATTTGAAAACGCTTACTAAGGAGAAAACTGAGAAGATGATTGCCACTAGGATTGATAAATTCTGCACAATGGGAGTTGTTGTAGAAGGGTAAGCTCGCATTCTGCTCCCCGGCTGCATTAATTTGGCTCAGAAAAAGAGCCAAATGAACGCTAGGTCGGTTCACAGAAAACTCGCTTCCTACCGCCTAAAATAATCAAAGGATTATATAATTAAATTTGTAATAACAGAAAAAGGCCCCGAAATTTTATCGGGGCCTTTTTCTGTTATGTTTTTTAATAATTTTCTAAATTTTGGAAAGGGATCTGGCTAATTAATCAGCACTCATTCCTGATTTGTTTTTGTTTGGTAGTAAGCGAGTTTTCTGTGAACCGACCTAGCGTTCATTTGGCTCTTTTTCTGAGCCAAATTAATGCAGCCGGGGAGCAGAATGAGAGCTTACCTCTTATTGTTGTGCAAAATATTGTGAAAACCTTCCTTCTAATTCATTGAATTGTTTTGTCAAACTCTGACTTAATTTAGTCTCCTTATTTGCCTCAGTTATTTTTGCCATTTGATTTAGGAACGACATACCAAGTTGTACGTTCTGTCCGCCAATAAATTTGTTTTTGCTCTTAGATACATCGGCAAGGTAAGTAAGTTCCTTTTGTATATAGGCTGCAGATTTTTCGATTAGAGCATTGGCTCTCTTGCTGTCATTCAAAGTATACAGATTCTCAGCCATAAAATATGCCCCCATCATAGAACGCATACCATAGAACTTATCAGGCATTACTTCGAAATAACGGTTCGCAACTTTTTTAGCATCTTCAATTTTTCCTTCTTTAACAAGACCGGTAATAGCATTATTAAACATGCTTGTAAAAATAGAGATATCGTCTGATGATTGCGTGTCAAGATAACGCGCATTCTTTACATTGCCCCATTTGAATTTATTCATCAGGTTATTGTATAGAACAGGCGTATTTACCAAATCGCTTTTTCCAGCGGCGCTATCTATTTTTAAAGGCATTAGTCGTATCGCAAGCCCTTCGTTATATAAATAGTTGTCCAGGCCATTGTATTGCTCTGAAGGCACTGTACTGGCAAAATAAATTGGTCTTTTCCAGTTATTGTGAACAAGGATGTCAAACATTGCTAAAGTACCTTTAGTAACGTAGTTCTTATTAAATTTCCATTCAAGAGCAGGAACAATTTTAGCTGAGTCTGCGGCATTAACTACCCCGTTTTTAATGACGTCAGCACGGTTTACAGTAAGTTTAAAATTTTTGGTTGGGATAAAGTTTTCTTTTGTACCGTCATTTAAGGGAAGTTTATCTTCATCATTATCAGAAGTTAATACTTCAAAAATCTTACTCAGTTCAATTGAACCTGCAATTTTATAATCCTGATAATACATTACATCTCTATTGCCTTGTACATATTGAGATTCTTTCATGCTTATCGGCAATGGCTCAGATTCATTTTGCTTACGCTTCATTCCATTTATATACCAATCAGTATCAAATAAGCTTAGGTTTACCAGACGGATATCTGGTCTAACATTTTCAACTTCCTGTATGTACCAAAGCGGATAGGTATCATTATCACCGTAGGTAAATAGAATTGCATTTGGTGCACAAGACTCTAAATAATCAACCGCTATATCATGAGCAACAAGCTTAGTAGAACGATCATGATCATCCCATCCTTGTGCCGCCATAATTACGGGTGCAGCAAACAATCCAACAACTGTTGCCAGAACAGCACCTGTAGCAGGGGTGACCTTCTTAAATAGCCACTCTTTTAAAGCCAATGCTCCCAGACCTATCCATATAGCAAAGGCATAAAAGGATCCGGCATAGGCGTAATCCCGCTCCCTTGGCTCCATAGGCTTTTGATTAAGATACAATACAATAGCCATACCAGTAAAGAAGAATAACAAGGCTATTATACCTGCATCTTTTTGATTACGTTGGAAATGCCATATTGCTCCCAGCAGTCCTAATATAAGCGGCAAAAAGAAGAATCTATTGTATGCATTATTGTCGGTTATAGTTGGAGGGAGGTGAGTTTGATCGCCCAGGCGAGCAGCATCTATCGGTTTAATCCCACTTAACCATTGACCTTCGTACAAACTTCCTTGTCCCTGATCGTCATTTTGACGACCAACAAAGTTCCACATAAAGTATCTCATGTACATCTGGCCGGTCTGATAGCCAAAAAAGAATCCAATATTATCTATAAGATTAGGGAAATGGGTATCATCAAAGCCCATCATATCCTTATAATAACCTATATGTCGCGCATCATCACTATACATTCTCGGAAAAGGGGTAGTTCTGTCGTACTCGTAATCAGTTTTTCTTCCAGCTACTTCATATTTTTCAGCACCTTTTCTGTATAGGGTTTTACCCTGTTTAATATCAACCTTTTGTGAGTTATAGTTAGGCCCAAATAGTAATGGTCTATCGCCATATTGTTCCCTGTTAAGGTATCCCAGAAATGAAAAAGCATTATCGGGATCACTATTATTTAGATTAGGATCTGCCTTCGCACGAATAATGATCATTGCAAAAGAGCCATATCCGAATATGATTAATACTGTAGATAATAGCGCAAGGTTGAGGATCTTCTTTTGGTGTTTTATCGAATATCTAATACCCCAAACAATACCACCTATTAATAATATTGCAAAGAAAATAACACCCGACCCAAAACCAAAACCTAAGGTGTTTACAAAGAACAAGTCAAAATAAGCACCGAAAGAAACCAGGTATTGAATGATGCCGTATTGTATAAAGGCTAAAATTAGAATGCCAATTAATCCCGTTTTTACAATACCTGAAGTAGTAGCTTTTTTAGTTTTCCTAAAGTAATAAACAAAAGCAATTGCAGGTATGGTTAGCAAGTTTAGTAAGTGGATGCCTATTGAAAGCCCCATAATGTAGGCGATAAATAACAACCACCTGTCAGCACGAGGTTCGTCGGCATGTGCTTCCCATTTTAATATAGCCCAGAAAACTATAGCTGTAAATAGTGAAGATAGCGCATATACTTCAGATTCAACTGCCGAAAACCAGAAGCTATCAGAGAATGTATAAGCAAGGGCTCCAACAACACCAGCTCCCATAATAGAGATTAGGTTGGCTTTAGAAATCTCTTCTTTATCTTTTATTAAGATCTTTTTGGCTAGGGCAGTAATTGTCCAGAACAAAAATAATATAGTAGCACCACTTGCAACTGCAGAACCCACGTTCATGAAATATGCTACTTTAGTAACATCGCCAAGAGCAAGTAAAGAGAAGAATCTCTGGATCATTAAAAATAAAGGCGCTCCTGGTTGATGCACCACCTGCATTTTTAGAGCAGAAGCTATGAATTCGCCACAGTCCCAAAAACTAACAGAGGGCTCTAGAGTTAAAATATAGGTTAAGGTAGCAATGGCAAAACAGAACCAACCGGTAATGTTATTGATTTTTGAATAATTCATTTCGTTATCAAGTAGTTACTAATGTAAAGGCAATTAATTGCGTCCGAAAATAAAGAATAAGATTGATAATCGTATAATCTAAAGCTGTGTTTAACAAATTTAACGTTCCTGCTTAAGATAATCACTACTTATAATATAGACGATATTGTATGAATTCAGTTATTGTAAAAATGTACGATTAGATTAAAACATGGCTTTATTCCTTAGTATATGCTGTATTCTGTATACATTATTTAAGTAACGTTCATGTAGTGAAAAAATAATTATAAAAATATGATTAGATTAACTGATTGATTTATTGGGAGTAATAAGCAGGGTGGGCTATTTGATATAAAATATTTTATATTTTTTTTATTTGCCCCTTGCAAAATTGAAAAATGTGCGTAGATTTGCATTCCATTTCAAAGCAACCTTTTTAATGGAAGATTGTCCGATAGTATAAGGGTAGTACAACGGTTTTTGGTACCGTTTGTCTTGGTTCGAATCCAGGTCGGACAACTAAACAATATTCGGATTGTGAATTAAACCGCAATCCGATTTTTTTTAACCAGTATTGAAACTTTTCAATAATGCCATTGCAATTTAACCCAGTTAAACTTTTTGCCGGAACCGGTACTAAAGATTTAGCACATAAAATTGCCGAAAGTTACGGCAAGCCTCTTGGTAATGTAACCTTAAGCAAGTTTAGCGATGGTGAGTTTCAGCCTTCTTATGATGAAACTGTAAGGGGGTGTGATGTATTTCTTATCCAATCTACCTATCAGCCTTCTGATAATTTAATGGAACTGTTATTAATGATTGATGCTGCAAAAAGAGCATCTGCACATTATATAACTGCGGTTGTTCCTTATTATGGATTAGCCAGACAAGATAGGAAAGATAAACCAAGGGTTGCAATCGGAGCTAAATTAGTAGCAAATCTTTTAAAATCTGCAGGTATCCACAGGATCATGACCATGGACTTACATGCAGCTCAGATTCAGGGATTTTTTGATATTCCGGTTGATCACCTTGATGGTTCAGTAATTTTTGTTCCTTACATAAAGAGTTTAGGGCTTGAAAACTTAACCATAGCATCACCAGATATGGGTGGATCTTACCGTGCGCGTACTTTTGCTAAGTTCTTTAATGCTGAGGTAGTGATTTGCGATAAGCGCCGTAAGCGTGCTAATGAAATAGAATCTATGTCTATAATTGGAGACGTAGTAGGGTTAGATGTGGTGCTTATTGATGATATTTGTGATACTGCAGGTACATTAGCTAAGGCTGCAGCTTTAATTATGGAAAAGGGTGCGAAAAGTGTAAGAGCGGTTTGTACACATCCGGTATTATCAGGCAAGGCATATGAAACTGTTGAAAATTCGATGCTAACCGAATTGATTGTAACAGATACGATTCCTTTGAAACAAGATAGCCCAAAAATAAGAGTGCTTTCAACAGCTCCATTGTTTGCAAAAGCAATTGCTAATGTGAATGAGCATGGATCAATTAGTGATCTTTTTAACGTTTAATATTAATAACTATATATAATGAAGCCGTTAAGGTTTCAAAACATTTAAAAAACAAAAAAATGAAAACAATCGCAATTAGCGGTTCTCCAAGAGAGAACGTAGGGAAACGCGATGCTAAAGAGCTTCGCTATGAAGGCAAAGTTCCTGCAGTATTGTATGGTGGTAAAGAACAAGCACATTTTGCTGTAGTAACAACTGAATTAAAGGATGCTATTTATACACCAGAAGCTAACTTTGTTGAGATTACCTTAGGTGGTAAGAAAATCAAAGCTATTATCAAAGAATTACAATTTCACCCATTAACTGATTTATTATTACACGTAGATTTTCTTCAGTTATTTGATGACAAAGAAATTCTAATGGAAATCCCTGTTAAATTAACCGGAACTTCTCCAGGTGTTAAAATGGGTGGTAAACTAGTTCAAAAATTACGTAAACTTCGTGTTAAAGCATTGCCTAAAGATATGCCTCAAACAGTTGAAGTAAGTATTGCGAAATTAGAAGTGGGTAATTTATTCCGTGTTCGTGACCTTCAAAAAGGCGCATACGTTATTACTAACACTCCTGAAGATACTATCGTTTCTGTAGGTATGTCAAGAGCATTAAAACAAGCAGAGCAAGAAGCTAACAAGAAATAATTCGAATTAGCTAAATATAAAAAGCAGCACTAAGATAATTAGTGCTGCTTTTTTTGTGAAAATAGAATTACAGAAAATGCATGTCGCGTAAACTATTATCTTTGCAGCAATGAAATACTTAATAGTTGGTTTAGGAAATATAGGACCTGAATATGCTTATACAAGGCATAATATTGGATTTAATATAGCTGATGAGTTAGTTAAGCAGCTGGGTGGTACTTTTTCTAATTTACGGCTTGCCTATTATTCTGAAGTTTCGTTTAAAGGCAAGAAGCTACACGTAATAAAGCCAACTACTTTTATGAATTTAAGTGGTAAGGCAGTAAATTATTGGATGCAGGAGCTGCGTATCCCCTTAGAAAATGTTCTGGTTATTGTAGATGATCTTGCCTTGCCACTTGGCAAGCTGCGATTAAAGATGCAGGGTAGCAGCGCAGGACACAATGGCTTAAGAAGTATTGAAGGTTTGTGCGGTGGACAAGGATATCCTCGTTTACGCTTTGGGATTGGTGATGATTTTCCCAAAGGTAGACAAGCCGATTATGTCCTTTCAAACTTTTATAAAGAAGAGCAGCCGGAATTGCCAGCACTGATAGATACAAGCGTAGAACTAATTAAAAGCTTTGTAACCATTGGCCCGGCAAAAACTATGACAGCCTTTAATAAGTAACTGTAGTATATTTGGTTATTTTCTCATGTAGGGTGGCAAGTTCAAAGGGTTTGCTTATTACATCATTTGCCCCCGCATCCATAGCAGTTTTAGTATCCGTTTCCATAACTGCAGCCGAAAATGTAATTATTGGGATGTTTTCTTTCCCTTTGGCATAACCATTTCTAATCATCCTGATTGCGTCTAAGCCATTTAAAACAGGCATAAAGGTATCCATCAAGATAAGGTCATAATGATTCTCTTTTAGCTTGTTTATTGCATCTTTCCCGTTTTCTACAACGTCTGCATCAATCATCCAATCCTTTAATATCTTCACAATAAGAAATTTATTGATTGGATTATCTTCTGCTACAAGAATTTTGACATTATCGAAAGGAGTGAAATTTTCTTTAGCTACTTTCTGAATGGGTAGTGTTTCTTTTACAATTTCGTACCAGTTTGTAAAACAGAATGTGCTTCCTTTATTTTCTTCACTAAATACTTCAAGGTAGCCGCCTTTGAGTTTGGCAAGGTTTTTTACTATAGATAACCCCAAACCTGTGCCGCCAAACTTTACCGTAGTTTGCTCATCGGCCTGTTCAAACGTCTCGAATATTTTCTCAATGTTTTCCGAAGCTATTCCAATGCCTGTATCAATTACAGAAAATTTAACCTGAATATTATTCCCTTTGCTATTAAGAATTTCTACCCTTAATGTAACACTGCCTTGAGATGTAAATTTAATTGCATTACCTATCAGATTCATTAAAATCTGGTTTAAACGCAATGAATCTGCAAGTACATGGACTGGAAGTTCAGGGGCTAATTCCATTTCTAAATTCAGTTTCTTCTCTTTTGCCCTTATACGTAAAAGATTAATAACTGAATTGCAAACGTTTTGGATATCAGTTGGAGTTCTATTAATTCTAAATTTGCCAGCCTCAATTTTTGATAAATCCAATATGTCATTAATAACGCCCAACAATGAACTAGAAGATATTTCAAGTAATGAAATCATCTCTCTTTGTTCCTCGGTTAAAGTGGTTCTTTCCAGCAGATGGGCAAGACCAATGATCCCGTTTATAGGAGTGCGGATTTCATGGCTCATATTGGCAAGAAAATTTTCTTTTATTCTTTTGCCCTGCTCAGCTTCTTCTTTAGCTTTTATAAGTTCCTTTTGATAAGCTTCCAGTTCTTTGTTCTTTGTTTTTATCTCACGTTGGTTTCTTATAAATTGTATAAAAGAATCAACTTTAGCTGAAGTGATAAACGGATCTAATGGTTTATATAAATAGTCAACAGCGCCGGAATTTAATCCTTTTACCGCATATTTTGTTTCTTTAGAAATTGCTGTTACAAATATGATTAATATGTCTTTTGTTCGAGGATTACTTTTTAGTATTTCAACAAGTTCAAATCCATCCATTTCTGGCATTTGAACATCAACCAAAGCAATTGCAATATCCATTTCCCAGGAAATTCTAAGTGCTTCATTTGGGTTTGTGGTACTAATTATATTAATATCATTTCTCTGTAGCAGTGCCTCAAGCGCTATTATGTTTTCAGGCCTGTCATCAACAATCAATATATTAATCTTCTCCATGTTTTATCTTATCTGAGTGTTAATGTTAACCTATTTTCTGGTAAATGTTGTTTTTTTTGTCTATGATTTTAAATCTGCCTATTTCAGTGCTTCTTAGTGTTTCCTTGGATCCTAAACATAAAAAGCCAAAATTAGCTAAACTATTGTAAAATAATTCAATTACTCTTTTTTGTAAGTCTGTATTAAAGTAGATAAGTACATTCCGGCAGGATATTACTTGAAATTCGTTGAATACCCCATCAGAAGCCAAATTATGAACAGAGAATAGCACATTTTTCTTTAAAGAATGATTAATTTTTGCAGCATCATATTTTGCCGTATAATAATCAGACAGTGTATGTATTGTGCCGGTTTTATGGAAGTTTTCAGAATATTGCTTCATTTTTTGCAAATCATAGATTCCATTCCGGGCATATTCCAGGACATCTACATTGATGTCTGTCCCATAAAAAAAGCATCGTTCGTACAAGTTTTCTTCAGAGAAAAGTATGGCGTAAGAATAAAGTTCTTCTCCGGTAGAGCATCCAGCATTCCAAACTTTGATTCTTTGATAAGATCTTAAATAAGGAATTACATTAGTAGCTACTGATTTGAAAAATAAAGGATCCCTAAACATTTCAGTTACGTTTACCGTCACTTCAACTAAAAAATTCTCAAAATAATCAGGATCATTTGTTAATAATATGCGCAAGTCAAACAGCGATAGCCTTTGAAGTTGCATAATTCTGGTAACCCTTCTTTTTAGAGAAGCAGCAGAATAATCTCCAAAATCAAAACCATGAACATTTCTGATAAAATCTACCAGATCGGCTAGTTGCTCGTACGTTATTGTGTCTGATGATTGATCCATATTAGCTTAACCAAACTCTTAGCATTGATAGCAGTTTATCCATATCTACCGGTTTAGATATGTAATCATTGGCACCCGCCTCAATACATTTCTCCCTATCATTTTTCATGGCTTTTGCTGTTAAAGCAATAATTGGAAGTTTCGAAAAGCGCTTCTCGCTTCTAATTGCTTTCATCGCTTCGTATCCATCCATTTCGGGCATCATAATATCCATTAGAACCAAATCAATCTGTTCGTTCTCGGCCAATCGTTCAAGCGCCTCTCTTCCGTTGTTTGCAATTACAATATTTATATCGTAGAGTTGCAAGGCACTGGAAAGAGCAAAAATATTACGCATATCATCATCGGTAATTAGAATGGTTTTGTCTTTTAATGCTTTTTCAATAGTGGATAGGCCCTTACTTTTATTTTGTGTTTGAATCGTGGATCGGTCGCTTTGTTTAAGCTTGTTCATGAAAAGACTGACCTCATCAATTAATCTGTCATTTGATTTGTTTGATTTCAGAACCATGGCTTCTGTATATCTCATGATATGAGCCATTTTTTCATCGCTTAATTCCATCGCTGTATTTATGATTACAGGCACGTGGGCAAGGGCCGGTTGCGATTTAATCGTATCCAGCAGATCGAATCCGGAAATATCTGGAAGCTTTAGGTCGAGGATAATACAATCAAATGTATGTTCTTCCAGCAGGGCTAATGCCTCTTTACCTGTAAAGGCTTGTTTTACATCAACACCTTTATCGGTAAGCTGCTGGGTTAAAACTTTACTATGAAGCTCCTGGTCTTCAATTACTAAGACTGTATTAAAATTATATTTTATGTACGCTGAACTTAATAGTTCAAACGCCTCGTCAAGTCTATCCTTTTCAATAGGTTTTTTGAGGAAGCCTATTGCGCCTTCTTTTTTTGCCTTACTTTCCTTTTCATTACCTGCCGACATCATGTGTACAGGGATATGTTTTGTTTTGGGGTTTTCTTTTAGCTTTTTAAGTATTGTCCATCCGTCCATAACGGGCAGCATAATATCCAAAACAATAGCATCTGGAAGTTCAGATATAGCCATTTCCAATCCAACATCTCCACTATGAGCAAGAAGAGGTTTAAAACCCTTTTCTATAGCGTAATCATTCAGTACGTCTGCAAAGACAACGTCATCTTCCACTATTAGTAATGTTTGAACTGTGCCGTTCTTGACTGGAAGTAGTACAGGCTCAGGAATTAAAGGAATAATTTTAGCCTCTTCATTTATTTGGTTAATTATCTCTTTCGGATTATTTGAGGTATTTTCCTCAGGGATAAAAAGTGTGAAGGTGCTTCCTAAACCAGGATCACTTATTACCTGAATTTCGCCTCCAAGTATATATGCAAGTTCCTTGCTAATAGATAAGCCCAAGCCCGTGCCACCATATTTTCTGCTTGTCGATCCATCGGCCTGTTGGAATGCCTCAAATATTAGCTTCTGCTTATCTTCCGGTATTCCAATTCCAGAATCCTTTACCGTTATAGCTATTATATTCTTATTTAAGTTTCTCAACTGCTCAGAGTAGAACTTCGTCCCTTTTGCCGCACTGCTTAGATTTAAAGATATCTCTCCATGCTCTGGAGTAAATTTAAAGGCATTTGAAAGGAGGTTCTTCACAATTTGTTCCAGCCTTGCCTGATCAGTAAATATAGATTCGGGTAAGTTTTGTTCAAGAGTGGTTTTAAAAGTGATTTTCTTACTTCTGGCCAATTCGCTAAACAATGCATCCATATCTTGTTGAATGGCCTTAGGCGAGACGTGTTCTATTGTCAGATCTATTTTGCCTGATTCAATTTTCGAAAGATCAAGAATGTCGTTAATAAGCGTTAACAGGTCGGAGCCCGCATTATGTATAACCCCTGCATATTTAATCTGATCTTCGTTTAAATTTTCAGGTCTGTTCTCTTTTAATATTCTTGCCAGAATCAATATGCTATTCAAAGGAGTTCTTAACTCGTGACTCATATTGGCCAAAAACTCAGATTTGTATTTGCTTGAAACTTCCAGCTCTTCAGCCTTTAAGCTCATTGCTTCCCGGGCCTGGTTTACTAGAATATTACGTTCTTCAAGCAATTGAGCTTTTTCTTCCAGTTCGGCATTGGTTTGGCGCAGTTCCTCTTGTTGTACCCTAAGTTCTTCTTCTGATGCCTGTAGCTGTTCTGATTTATACACCAGTTCTTCATTTGTTGTGCGAAGCTCTTCCTGCTGACTTTCCAACTCTTCGGCCTGCTGTTGAGTTTGTTCAAACAAGGCCCTTAATTTAACACGTGCTACTGCACTGTTTATTCCTACACCAATGCTTTCGGCAATTGTGTTTAAAAACACTAGCGTAGATGAATCTGGTTCTTTATTTAAACCTAACTCTATTACCGCTAGCGTTTCGTTTTCGAATAGTATTGGAAGCAGAAAGATATGGCTTGGAAGGGTGCTGCCTAACCCCGATTGAATCTTTATATAATCTGAAGGAACTTTGTTAAGCAGTTTGGATTGCTGCTCAAGAGCTGCCTGTCCAACCAATCCTTCACCAAATTGATATTCCTTTATGGTTCCTTTTGTATTTTCAAATGCATAACCACCAATAAATTTGATGGTTTTTTTTGAACGATTAACCAGAAATACTGAACCAACAGGTGCATGTATATAATTACATATTGAGGTTATTATTTTTGTGCATAGCTCATCAGCCCCCTGCTCTCCACGCATAGCCTCATTTACAGCTGTTGCGCCAGATAGCAACCAGTTTTTTTGTTCGTTTTCAGCCGAAATCCGTTCCAGTTCTATATTAGAGTCTCTGATGTGATTTTCTGTTAGTTTTTGCTGGTCAAAAGTTCTTCTAATATAGGAGAATAGAAACAAGATTAAACAAAAAATGACTACCGCACTTATCATAACCACTCCTTCGCTTTGCTTGCTGCTATTTACAATGGCGGCTTTTCTTTTGGCAAGGAGGTTAAGCTCGGTTTCAATTATTTTGTTGCCTGTTTTTAAGATTTGAGTTTTATAAAGCTGGCCTAGCCCTGCCATTACACGGGATACGGCAGCTTCTTTCCCATTTGATTCATAAGCGCTAAGCACCCCTTTCATCTCTTCAGTTTTAGCGTGTGCATATTGGTTTAGAGAATCAATTCTGATCTGTTGCTCAGCGTTGTCATTTGTTAACCTCTTTAATTCGGCTATTGTAGGTAGAATCTTTGATGCATTGGCATCGTAAGGCTTAAGGTATTGTTTGTCGCCAGACAAAACAAACCCCCTGATGCTGGTTTCTGAGTTTAAAACCTGAAACTCGACGTCTTTTATCAGATTGATCACATCGTAAGTATGGCTCTGCCATTTTGTATCTTGATTTAGCTTATCAATACTTAGATAGGATGTGATTGCTGATACCAAAACAAATAACAAGGATACAGCAAATCCTGTTAACACTTGTTGTTTAAAAGATAATTTAAACATATATTAAGTTAATAAATATTGAAGCTCTTAAAAAATAAATACAATGATAGTACTTGTTAAGACAAGTTGACTAACTATTGTAAGATAAATTTAATGTAATTCCCTTAAACATTGATTATAAGTTACCCCAATTGGGATAATTTGCTCGCCAATCCAGATTTGAGTGCGATCATACTTACTAATCTTGTCCTTTGAAACTATAAAAGCGCGGTGTGTTCTAATAAATGATTTTGCAGGAAGCAACAGGAGCATTTCACTTATAGGGATCCGAGTACTAAGAAGTGGCTTGTTTGCAAGGTGAATAAGGGTATAGTTACCCGAAGCCTCTATATATAATATGTCTTCAATTTGTACCTTTATTTGCTCATAGCCGTCTTTAATAAAAATGGCAGCAGGTTGCTCTTCATTTTCTGTCTTATTTCTAAGATTATAGAATTCTTGAGCTTTGTTGCATCCTTTTAAAAAGCGGGCAAGTGAAAATGGCTTTAATAAATAATCTACAGCGTCTAGTTCAAAACCCTTAACCGCATGTTCAGAATATGCGGTTGTAAAAATAACCATTGGAGGATTCGTTAGGCTATTCAAAAAATCAATGCCACTAATATCGGGCATCTTTATATCTAGAAAAATTAAATCGATTTTATTGTTTTGCAGATAGGAGATAGCCTCAAAAGCATTTACAAATGTAGCTTTGAGTTCAATAAACGGAACTTTAGACGCATGCGATTCTATTATATCCAGTGCTATCGGTTCATCATCAATTGCTATTGCCAGCATTTTTTAATATCATTTGTTATCTAATAGTAGAGCTTTTGTTGGCACAATATAACACATCTTTAATAAGTTTGCCTTGATGTAATTATTATAATTGTAGTGTTAAATGAATAAAAAACTCATTGGCACTTTCCCTAATGATCAATTCATGCTTCCTAGGATACAGCAGTGCAAGCCTTTGTTTTACATTTTGTAAGCCGATACCACTTTTAAGTTTCTCGGGGTCATTATCCGGTTTAATGTGGATGCTGTTATTTACATCAAAATACAGGGTGTTCTCTTTGGTCTGCAATGTGATTTTTATATGCGATGGATGCTGTAAACTAACCCCATGTTTAAAGGCATTTTCTACAAAAGGGATGAGTAACATGGGAGCAATCTGCTGACTGTTTAGTTGCTCTTCAATTTGAGTTTCTATTGAAATCGAAGCTGAACGGGAAGTTCTTAACTTCTGCAAAGCAATGTAGTTATTAAGGTAATCCACATCTCTGGTCAGGGAAATTTTGTCTTGTAGGTTTTCCTGAAGCATAAACCGCATCATATCGCCTAATTTCTGAATACCCTCGCCGGTACGTTCGGCTTTTTCTTGCAAAGCAGTTCCGTACAACGTGTTTAGTGCATTAAATAAAAAGTGTGGATTAATTTGCGACCGCAGGAAACTTAAGCTCGCATCAGACTTTCCAAGTTCAGTTTTTAAGCTGTTAAGCTCTATGTTAGAATCATTCCTTTTTTTATAAATATACCAAGATAGAGGTGCGCTTATAATGAGTTGGGTAGGGATATGGAAGGCTATTACAACACCAGCCATTTCGGCATGGTTGCTAAACATTAGTGCAATAAGCGCAAGTGGCAGACAAGATGCGATGGTAATGAAAAATATCTTCCAGAAGTAGTTCCAAAAGCGCTTTCCAGATTCTTTGACCTGGGGGATAAGATAGTATAATGAAAAGATAACAAGAGCTATTGTTGAACAAATCACAAGTGTCCAGCATACTATAACCTCAAACGGCGATGATGTAGCTATTAGTAACAACAGGCCCACAAACCAAAATGCTGCTCCGAAAACTGCCTCTAACTTAGTACGGTTATACGGATCATTACCTGTGTTTTCATTTTCCTTAATACTAACAATCAGTTTTTTAAGAGCTACATAGATGGTAATGACTAATATCAACCATGCAGAGTACGTAAATCCTTTAAAAAAGAAGTGGTTGTAGGCATCCTGAGTGCTATTGAAATCGGGGAACATATATACCTTGCTATAGGTATAGGTGATGCTGGTGATTAATCCGATCCCCAGAAACAGGCCTACTAAAATAACCAGCGACAAGGCTCTGTTATTTGGTTTAAAAAGAGCAGGTATAATGCAGAAATTCAATAAGAGAAAACTAAAATATAGTATTGAAAAACGGAACAGTTCCGGAATAAGATAATTCGAAACATATGAATACTGCATATTGGCACCTTTGGCTAAATACTCCAGGTGACTTGGAGTGCTGTCTCCCGAATTTGAAACCAGTAAAAGGATGGCAAACCCATAAAGGCTGGTAGCTATCCAAAATTCAACCTTCGTTAGTTCTGATAATTTCATTTGCTGTTGATTAATATTTTTTAATTTTCAATACACTTTGTTGATGCAATAGTACAACGACTATGGGTTACAAAATTTAAAATGTGATGAAACCTTTAAAAAATGTGACGAATTATGATTTGAAATCTTTTTTTTAAGTTTGCCATTATGATCGTATACGGAATACCAAATTGCAATACTGTTAAAAAAGCCATGACCTGGTTAACTGAAAATGGATTTAAACCTGAATTTCATGACTTTAAAAAAAAGGGAATCAGTGCCGAAAAACTAAATACCTGGTGTGATACATTTGGTTGGGAGAATGTACTTAACAAAAAAGGTACTACCTGGAAAAAACTAAGTACCGAGGAACAACAAGAGGTAAACAGTAAAGAAAGTGCTATTAAAGTTTTAATGATTTATACTAGTGCCATTAAACGTCCAATAATAGAAGTTGATGGAAAGCCCATTTTAATTAGCTTTAGTGAAGAAAATTACCAAAACGCTTTAAAATAGTATTTCGAAAAAATCATCTTAATAAAGGAACATTTTGCTGTTAATGTTTGTTAAATAGTTAACGTGACACTTAAACAGCGTTATATTTGAATATGCTTAAGAAACTTTTGTTTGCATTGATTTTAATGGCTCCTCTATCACTTTGGGCGCAAGATGTTGTTTCGGGAACTGTTTATGATTTTGAGATAAAGACTTTGCCGCTTCAGGAGGTAAATGTTAAGAATTTTAATAATAACCAAAGCACAAAAACGAAAGCCTCGGGTAATTTTTCGCTTGCAGCTAAGATTGGGGATGTATTGGAGTTTTCTTTAAATGGTTATCATAAAGACACACTTTATCTTACCAACCTTTCTCCAAAAACAGTATTCCTTCCTGGCAGTTCAACCAGTTTAAAGGAGGTAAAGATCTTAAGTGCAAAAATAAATCCTACAATTTTAGCTCCGGATCCTGAGGCTAAAGAATTTAAAAGGGTTGAGGCGGATGATTATAAAGGTAAACCTAATGTTTCAAGAGCTGGTGGCCTTAAGCTAAATTTGGGATATGGCAAGTATAAAGAGCAGCAGGCCAAAGTAAAGGATCTGGAAGAGAAGGATCAATACGAAAATGAGATAAAAAGTGTTTTTACTGAAGCCTATGTTTCAGATCTGGTAAAGTTAAAGGGTCAGGAATTAAAAGATTTTATGACCATGTACAGGCCACCTGTTGCAACAGTGCAAAGCAACAGGCCATTCGACTATAAATATTATACTGTTCAGGCCTACCATAAGTGGCTAAAATTGCCTCCATCTCAAAGAAAACCACCTCAGGTACCAAGGTTAAAGAAAAATTAATAAAGTCGTTACATTACCAGGGGATAGGTTGGATTTTATACCTTTATTTCCAAATCTATAAACTTAAACTTTTATATGTCTTACAAGTCAACCATACTAGTGGTATTGTTGTGCGCATTTGCTTTGACTACAGTAGCGCAGCAAACAGATCCAAATGCTGGTAATTACGATGCACATGCTGCATTTAGTCCACTTTTTTATACTAAAAATGGAAATGAATACAGATCAGCAAGTGGTTATCCGGGGCCAAAATACTGGCAGAATCATGCCGATTATTCTATTACTGCAGATTTGGATGAAGGAAATAATAAAATAACTGGTACCGTTACTATTACGTATAAAAATAATAGCCCAGATAAATTACCTTATTTATGGCTACAGCTTGACCAAAATCTATTTGCACCGGATTCTAGAGGAAATGCACTTATCGCTGCAGGAAGTAGGTATGGGGCCAGAGGTGAAAAGCTAAACGGCGGATATAAAATAGAAGGCTTAACTGTATTGCAAAAACAGAAAGAAGTTAAGTTTACCTCTTTGATAGAAGATACCCGTATGCAAATACGACTAGCCGAACCAATGGCTGCTGCAGGAGATGTAGTAACAATAAAAATGAATTTCTCTTTCGTTATTCCCATTAATGGATCTGATCGTATGGGGCATTTAACAACTAAAAATGGTGAAATATTCGCGATAGCGCAGTGGTTCCCTCGCATGTGTGTGTATGATGATGTTCTAGGATGGAATACCTTACCTTATTGGGGAGCAGGGGAGTTCTATTGCGAGTATGGTGATTTTGATTTCGCTGTAACCGCGCCAGCAAATCATATTGTTATGGGATCTGGTGAGTTGTTGAATCCACAAGAGGTTTTTACGCCTGTGCAATTACAACGATGGAATGAAGCAAAGGCTAGCGATAAAACAATATCTATAAGATCTGAATCTGAAGTTAAGGATCCAAAATCCCGCCCTGCTAAAGATAAACTCACCTGGAAATTTAAAATTAAAAATGCCAGGGATGTTGCCTGGGGATCGTCAAAAGCATTTGTTTTGGATGCTGCACGTATCAATTTGCCAAGTGGCAAGAAAGCACTGGCTGTTTCTGCTCATCCTGTTGAAAGTAACGGCAGCGATGGTTATGGCAGAGCGGTTGAATATGTTAAAACATCAATAGAGCATTATTCCGATAAATGGTTTGAATATCCGTACCCTATGGCTGTAAATGTTGCCAGTAATGTTGGGGGGATGGAATATCCGGGAATTGTTTTTTGTGGCTGGAAAGCCAAAAAAGGGAGTGCCTGGGGAGTTATAGATCATGAATTTGGGCATACTTGGTTTCCTATGATTGTGGGCAGTAATGAGCGTAAATATGGCTGGATGGACGAAGGCTTTAATACTTTTATTAATGGAATTTCATCGGCTGCATTTAATAATGGCGAGTACAAAAAAACTCCTGATGATATGCATAAGATTGCCGACAAGCAGCAAAGTCCGGAAGTAGAATATATAATGCTGAGCCCCGATGCTATGAGAGAACGTAATATTGGAGGGAATTTATACTATAAACCCGCTCAGGGATTGAATATATTGAGAAACGTAATACTAGGGGCGGATCGTTTTGATTATGCTTTTAGACAATACATAGATCATTGGGCTTTTAAGCACCCAATGCCAGATGATTTTTTCCGTTCTATCGAAAATGGTGCAGGAGAAGACCTTTCGTGGTTCTGGAGAGGATGGTTTCTTGAAAACTGGAAAATGGATCAGGCTATTGTTAGCGTAACAGAATCTAACAGGGATGAGGCCAGAGGGTATAACATAGTTGTTGCCAATCTGGAAAAAATGCCAATGCCGATTATTTTGGAGATTAAAACCAAAAGTGGTAAAACTGACCGTGTAAAAATCCCGGTTGATGTTTGGATGCGGAATAATGTATGGACCGTACCTTACCCTACAACTGAAGAGGTAGTGTCGGTTGTTTTGGATCCGGAGAATCTATTGCCCGATGTGAATAACGATAATAATAAATGGAAGAAAAACTAATAATGGGTTGTTTTTAAAGCGGCCGTCATCTCGACGATAGGAGAGATCTCTTGGTTATATTCATTCAAGAATCTTTCCTATCGTCGAGATGACGGTTTGTGCTGCAGCATGACGCAGCTACTTTTATTTAGTGGCTTTTGAAAAAACTTTCTTTCAGCTTTTGAGCATCAATTAATGGTTCAGGCTCATCGAGACGAATTAACCATCCTTTTTGCTTCAGCAAACTAATATCTTCTTTAGCAACAGAAAGATCCTTGCCTTTTATGCTTCTATTTATAACGATAGGAGGTTTAGGTTCAACATTAGCTGTTGTATGAAACAACACTTCAATATTAAACTTAGGCCAGATCTGTATGTCGCCAAGTTGATCTGAATAGATTTTTTTAGCTGAATGAGGAGCCAAAATGTTTGCGAACTCACCTTTAAAATTTCCACCTTTTTCAGTAGTTAAACTAACAAGTAATTGGAAAGACGTTTCATTTACGATATGAAAGTGTGCTACAGAATTACTGTGCTGATCTGTTACGATGGCAAGAAATACACCATCTTTTATAAACTCTGCCTGAGGTATAACAGGGGCAGGGCGGTTGGTAACAATGTCATTTTCTATAATTTCACCATGTACTAATGTTACTTTAGATGCCAAAACCGGTATTTCAAAATCATTGGCATCAGTAACACCGATGGTATCTTTGTCGATAATTCTGGTAATGTACCCTTCTAAATTCTCGTCAACAAAACGAACAAAGTCTCCTAGTTTGAAATTCATATATTTTTATTTATGTCCAAATTTAGTTATTCTTATTATTTTTGTGGCATGGCCATAGAAGAGCAGAAAAATAATCCATTACACGGAAAAACACTCGAGTTTATTCTAAAACAACTTGTATGGCACTATGGCTGGGAAGAATTGGGTCTTCTTGTTAAAATTGCTTGTTTTAATAATAATCCTACTATGAATTCGAGCCTTAAGTTTTTACGTAAAACTGACTGGGCCAGGAAAAAAGTAGAGAAATTATACTTGAACACCTTTCATTAACGCGATTACTTTAAGACAGGTTCGATGCTGCTTCGAGGTTTGTTCGAGGGTGCTTCTGAAAAAAGTATCTGTTTTCCAAAGGGATCCCATACCAATTCTTAATCTGCTTTCATCCCAAACCCGAATACCCCATATAGAACTCTTATTATTTATTCTGTGAATCTTATGGTTTGAATAATTTTGTGTTAACCCCTTGATTTATAAAATGTATTGTCTTACCTTTGCAGTCCCTTATTGAGGGGTAAAGTTTTTAAACATAAAATAAGAAAAACAAAAAAGAACAATGCCAACCATTCAACAATTAGTTAGAAAAGGTAGAGTAGCACTGGAGTTCAAGAGTAAGTCTCCGGCGTTGGACAGCTGTCCACAGCGAAGAGGTGTATGTACACGTGTATATACCACTACCCCTAAAAAACCAAACTCAGCAATGCGTAAAGTTGCACGTGTACGTTTAACCAATGGTAAAGAGGTTAACGCTTACATCCCTGGAGAAGGTCACAATTTACAGGAGCACTCAATCGTATTGATACGTGGTGGACGTGTTAAAGATTTACCAGGTGTACGTTATCACATCATCCGTGGAGCATTAGATACTTCAGGAGTTGCTGGTCGTAACCAACGTCGTTCAAAATATGGTACTAAACGTCCTAAGCCAGGACAAGTAGCAGCGGCACCAACAAAAGGTAAAAAGAAATAATTAGGAGGAAAGAAAAATGAGAAAGTCAAAACCAAAAAAGAGAATTATCCTTCCTGATCCAAAATTTAACGATGTTCAGGTGACGAGATTTGTAAATAATATGATGTACGATGGAAAAAAATCTATCGCATATGATATTTTTTATGATGCTGTTGAATTAGCTGAGAAAAAAGCTGGTGAGAATGGTTTAGAAGTATGGAAACGTGCTTTAGCAAATGTAATGCCTGCAGTAGAGGTTAAGTCACGCCGTGTTGGTGGTGCTAACTTTCAGGTACCTACAGAAGTAAGACCAGACCGTAAGATTGCTTTAGGCATGAAATGGTTAATTTCTTACGCTCGTAAACGTGGTGAAAAAACCATGAAAGAAAAATTAGCAGGTGAAATTGTTTCAGCAGCTAAAGGTGAAGGTGCAGCAGTGAAAAAGAAAGAAGATACGCATAAAATGGCTGAGGCTAACAAAGCGTTCTCACATTTCCGTTTCTAATATTTGAAATTATTATAATGTCAAGAGATTTAAAATTTACTAGAAATATCGGGATCGCAGCTCACATTGATGCAGGTAAAACTACAACAACAGAGCGTATCCTTTATTATGCTGGGGTAAACCACAAGATTGGTGAGGTACACGAAGGTGCATCAACCATGGACTGGATGGTACAGGAAGCTGAACGCGGGATAACAATCACGTCTGCTGCAACAACTGTATTCTGGCCTTACCGTGGTAATAAATATCAGGTAAACGTTATCGATACTCCTGGACACGTGGATTTTACCGTAGAGGTAAACCGTTCATTGCGTGTACTTGACGGATTGGTGTTTTTATTTTCAGCAGTTGATGGTGTTGAGCCTCAATCTGAAACTAACTGGCGTTTAGCTAACAACTATGCAGTTCCTCGTATAGGTTTCGTTAATAAAATGGACCGTTCTGGAGCTGACTTCTTAAAAGTTGTTAAACAGGTTAAAGATATGTTGGGCAGTCATGCTGTTCCTTTGCAGTTACCAATCGGTGCTGAAGATAACTTTACTGGTGTTGTTGATTTGATCAATAACCGTGGTATTGTTTGGAATGAGCATGATAAAGGTATGACCTTTACTGAGGTTCCAATTCCTGCAGATATGGTTGATGAAGTTGCTGAATGGAGAGAGAATTTATTAGAAGCAGTTGCTGATTACGATGAGTCTTTGATGGAGAAATTCTTCGAAGATCCAAGTTCAATCACTGAGCGTGAGATTCTTGATGCATTGCGTAAAGCTACTTTAGATGCTAAAATCGTTCCTATGGTGTGTGGTTCATCTTTCAAAAATAAAGGTGTTCAAACCATGCTTGATTTGGTAATGGAATTATTGCCTTCGCCAATGGATGTGGATGGTATCACAGGTACTAACCCAGAAACTGGTCAGGAAGTAACTCGTCAGCCAGACATTAATGAGCCTTTTGCAGCTTTAGCATTTAAAATTGCAACGGATCCTTTCGTAGGTCGTTTGTGCTTTATCCGTGTTTATTCAGGTAACCTAGAAGCTGGTTCATACGTTTATAATGCACGTTCTGAAAACAAAGAGCGTATTTCTCGTATCTTCCAAATGCATGCTAACAAGCAAAATCCAATTCCTAATGTAGGTGCTGGTGATATTGCTGCGGTAGTAGGATTTAAAGATATCAAAACAGGTGATACACTTTGTGATGAGAAACATCCAATTGTTCTTGAATCAATGGATTTCCCAGAGCCGGTTATCGGTTTAGCAATTGAGCCTAAAACTCAGGCTGATATTGATAAATTAGGTATGGGCTTATCTAAATTAGCTGAAGAGGATCCTACCTTTAGAGTTCAAACTGATCAGGAAACTGGCCAGACTGTTATCTCTGGTATGGGTGAGCTTCACTTAGATATTTTGATCGATCGTTTAAAACGTGAGTTCAAAGTTGAGGTTAATCAAGGTGCACCACAAGTTGCTTACAAAGAAGCAATTAATGGAACTGTTCAACATCGTGAGACATATAAAAAACAATCTGGTGGTCGTGGTAAATTTGCGGACATCCAAGTTGTTATTTCTCCTATCGATGCTGATTGGGAAAAAGGTGGATTGCAGTTTGTTAACGAAATTACTGGTGGTTCAATTCCTCGTGAATTTATCCCATCTGTAGAAAAAGGATTTGCTGCATCTATGGCTAACGGAGTATTGGCTGGTTACCCACTACCAGACATGAAAGTTCGCTTAATTGATGGTTCATTCCACGCAGTCGATTCAGATGCTTTATCTTTTGAACTTGCAGCTAAAATGGCATATCGTGAGGCATTACCTAAATGTAACCCTGTGTTGATGGAGCCAATCATGAAAATCGAGATCCTTACTCCTGAAGAAAACATGGGAGATGTAATCGGTGATATGAACCGTCGTCGTGGTCAACTTTTAGGAATGGATACACGTAACGGTGCTCAAGTAATTAAAGCAACTGTACCTCTTTCTGAGATGTTTGGTTATGTAACTCAGTTACGTACTATTACTTCTGGTCGTGCAACCTCTACAATGGAGTTTGATCACTACGAGCCAGCTCCGAAAAACGTTCAGGACGAAGTAATTGCTAAATCAAAAGGCAGAATTAAATCTGTAGAATAAAAATAAATTGGCAGCCGGTTATTAATAGCTCTAACCGGCGCCTTAATTAAATAAATACCATGAGCCAAAGAATCAGAATTAAATTAAAATCTTACGATTACAACTTGGTAGATAAATCTGCTGAGAAAATCGTAAAGACTGTTAAACCTACGGGTGCAGTGGTTAGCGGACCGATTCCGTTGCCAACAGAAAAGAAAATATTCACAGTTTTGCGTTCACCACACGTGAACAAAAAAGCACGTGAGCAGTTTCAATTATGCGCATACAAACGTTTGTTAGACATTTATAGCTCTAACTCTAAAACAGTTGATGCTTTAATGAAACTTGAATTACCTAGCGGTGTTGAAGTAGAAATTAAAGTATAACTATACTTTAACGGTTAACAAAAAAGCCCTTGAAATTTATTTTCAAGGGCTTTTTTGTTATTGCAGCAAATTGTTTATTTACCGCGATTTTTAAGCTCGTCCAGTTTATTACGTTCATCCTGCAGTTCTCTGGCCAGCTTTTTCTCTTTATCATTAGCCTTAACTTTATAGTTTTGATATTCTTGTGATATCTCATCATATAAGGTGCTTCTGTATTTGGCTTCATGGATATGCTTAGCTGATCTTAATATGATAATAGCCAAAGCTGCGCCTAAGGCAATTATTAGGCCCCATACAACCAGGTTATAGTTTGATTTGGTAAAACCTATTCCAAGAAAGCTGATCTCATTTAACTTAGCATTGGAATTGGCAAGTGATGATTCTGTGCCAGAAATTTGCTTTTTTAGATCTGAGATCTCTTTTCCTTGATCCTCGATTTTTTTTCTTGTTATCACTAATTGTTTGCGATCTGTGTTTAAACTATCTCTCACATTTTGCCAGAATACCGATAACCTGGATGGATTTACTAATTTATAGCCATTTAAGGTTTTAGATTTTGACAGCAGAAGCTGGTACTGCCCCCTTAAAGAGGGATCAATTTTACTTGTATCCGCTTTTAACTGCGCTTGAGCCGTAAAATTAATTAATAGAATAGTGATGATTGGTAGTAAGATTTTTCTCATTGATGGTATTTTGTTTTTAAATATTGGTAGTTGTTTATTCAGTTTGCGGTTTCACAAGTGATTCACCCCTAATTTAACATTCATATTTTAATTTTATTGTGTTTTGTTTGGAGATAGTATATTTGCAGCAATGTCGGTATTACTATTTACAATTATTGTCTTGCTGGGAGCTTTCTTGGCCGGATTAGTTGGGTCTCTTACCGGCTTGGGGGGAGGGGTAATTATCATTCCATTGTTGACCCTGGTATTGGGTGTTGATATTCACTATGCAATAGGAGCTTCAATTATCTCCGTTATAGCTACCTCGTCAGGTTCTGCGGCTGCTTATGTAAAAGAGGGGATCACCAATATTCGAATTGGGATGTTCCTGGAGATTGCTACCACAATAAGCGCAATTATAGGTGCAGTTGTTACAGTATATATTAACCCCAGCTATATTGCAATAATTTTTGGTCTTATTCTGTTGTTCTCGGCGGTAATGATGATAAGGAAAAAAATTGACCATTCTGATAATGATACATCGGGGAGATTAGCAGTTTTTTTAAAATTGAACGGTACTTATCCGACAGAAAACGGTATGCAAAATTATGCAGTGCATAATGTGATTGGTGGTTTTTTGATGATGTTTGTTGCGGGTATAATTTCCGGATTGCTTGGAATTGGCTCCGGAGCACTAAAGGTTATTGCAATGGATAACATAATGCGTATCCCTTTTAAGGTATCTACTACTACAAGTAATTTCATGATGGGGGTTACTGCGGCGGCCAGTGCTATCGTATATTTACATAGAGGACAGATTGATCCGGGAATTGCGATGCCTGTGGCACTAGGTGTTTTAACAGGAGCAACGGTTGGCTCGAAAATATTGGTAAAGACTAAAACAGATAAACTTAAAATTATCTTTGCTGTTGTTGTTGCTTTTTTGGCGCTGCAAATGATTTATAATGGATTAACTGGTAGATTATGAGTGAAGAGAAGAACTTCTTTGCAGACAGGGATATTCAGATCATCCTTGGGACATTACTTAGGGTTGGTGTAATTGCTTCTATGACAGTGGTTTTTATAGGAGGTTTGGTGTACCTTGCCTTTAATCATTCTGAAATGGTAAACTATAGCCATTTTGATTCTGTTAAGGCCGGCTTCTCTACTGTATCAGATATTTTTATAGGATTGGGGCATTTAAAAGGGAGTGCTATTATTCAATTTGGAGTTCTCTTGCTGATATTTACACCAATCATGCGCGTGGTTTTTTCGATTTTTAGCTTCTTAATTGAGCGTGATTATTTATACGTTTTGATTGGAGCATTCGTTTTATGTGTAATTCTATTTAGTTTAAGTAATAAGTTGGTTGGGTAAATGTTGTTTTAATTGCACGTTACCGCATGTAATTATTTTTTTGCATTTATTTGAAAAAATAATGAGCTAACTATTTGAAAATTAAGATTTCTTTCTTATTTTTGCCCTCCCTTAATAGGGATGTGTATCCACCTTGAACGAAGCCCTACTGCTTCGATGGGTGTTAAATTAAAATAGAAAATGTCAGGTATTATTGGAAAAAAAGTAGGAATGACCAGCATTTTCGACGCCGAGGGAAAGAATATTCCTTGTACGGTGATCGAAGCTGGGCCTTGTGTAGTTACACAGGTAAAGACCGAAGAAAAAGACGGTTACGTTTCAGTTCAGTTGAGTTTCGACGAAGCTAAAGAAAAAAACACCACTCAGCCTCTAAAAGGGCACTTTGCGAAAGCAAACACCACTCCAAAACGTAAATTGGTTGAATTTGAGCCATTTGAAGAATCGTTAAATTTAGGTGATACTGTAACGGTAAACATCTTTAACGAAGGAGATTTTGTGGATGTAGTTGGTACATCAAAAGGTAAAGGTTTCCAAGGTGTTGTTAAACGCCATGGTTTCGGCGGTGTTGGTGGTCAAACTCACGGACAGCATAACAGAATGCGTGCGCCAGGTTCATTAGGTGCTGCTTCTTATCCTTCACGTGTATTTAAAGGCATGCGTATGGCGGGAAGAATGGGTGGAGATAGAGTAAAAGTTCAGAACTTACAAGTTTTGAAAGTTTATGCTGATCAAAATCTAGTTGTAGTTAGTGGTTCCGTACCAGGAGCTAAGGGTTCTTACGTAATCTTAGATAAGTAAGCAGATGGAAGTTAAAGTATTAAACATTTCAGGAAAAGAGACAGGTGCCAAGGTGCAGCTTCCTGAGTCGGTATTTGGCATAACGCCTGTTGACCACGCAATTTATTTAGATGTTAAACAGTATTTGGCTAATCAACGTCAAGGTACTCACAAGTCTAAACAACGTAATGAGATTGCAGGTTCAACCCGTAAATTATATAAACAAAAAGGTACTGGTGGTGCTCGTGCCGGAAGTATTAAATCTCCATTGTTTAATGGTGGTGGTCGTGTATTTGGTCCTCAACCACGCGATTATAGTTTTAAATTGAATAAGAAACTGAAAGTGTTGGCTCGTAAGTCTGCATTATCATACAAAGCACAAGATCAAAGTGTTGTGGTTTTAGAAGGTTTCACTTTTGATTCAATCAAAACTAAAAACTACTTGAACTTAGTTAGCGCATTAAATTTAGCTGGCGAAAAGACATTGTTGGTTTTACCTTCACAAAATAACAATATCTATTTATCAAGCAGAAACATTCAGAAAGCTAAAGTTATTACTGCAGATCAATTGAATACTTATGATGTATTAAATTGCGGTAAGCTTTTGTTGACGACTGAATCTCTTAAAACATTGGAGGAGGCATTTGCCAAGTAATATGGAACTTTTAAGAAAACCAATATTAACAGAAAAAGCTTCGGCATTAACAGAAAAATCTAACCGCTTTACTTTTCAAGTAGATCATAAAGCAAATAAATTGCAGATTAAGCAAGTTATTGAAAAGATGTATGGTGTTAACATTTTAGCTATCAATACAATGGTAGTAAATGGTAAACTTAAATCTAGAAATACTAAAGGTGGATTAGTTAGTGGTCGTACCCCGAAATATAAAAAAGCTATTGTAACCTTGAAAGCAGGTGAAACAATAGATTATTACGCGAATATTTAATAAGAATTGAATTATTTATAACTATGGGCTTAAGAAAATTTAAACCAGTTACTCCGGGAACCCGCTTTAGAGTTGGTGCCAGTTTTACGGAGATTACAGCAACCAAGCCCGAAAAATCATTGGTTGTATCTTCTAAGAAATCGGGAGGACGTAACAATACAGGAAAGATGACTATGCGCTACATGGGTGGTGGTCACAAAAAATCTTATCGTTTGATTGACTTTAAACGTGAGAAATTTGATATTCCTGCAACAGTAGCTACTGTTGAATACGATCCAAACCGTACCGCACGTATTGCACTATTACATTATGCAGACGGCGAGAAGCGTTACATTATTGCACCTGAAGGGTTGCAAGTAGGACAAACAGTAGTTTCGGGAGAAACAGCTACTCCAGAGGTAGGAAACACTCTTAAATTGGCCAATATTCCTTTGGGATCTATTGTGCACAATGTAGAGATTCATCCAGGCCGTGGAGCACAGTTAGCACGTAGTGCAGGTGCTTATGCACAATTAGCAGCTCGTGATGGTAAATATGCTACATTGAAAATGCCTTCAGGTGAGACAAGATTAATCTTGACTGCATGTTTGGCTACAATAGGAGCAGTTTCCAATTCAGATCATGCAAATGAGGTATTAGGTAAAGCAGGTCGCAGCCGCTGGTTGGGACGTCGTCCAAGAACACGTCCAGTAGCGATGAACCCAGTCGATCACCCTATGGGTGGTGGTGAGGGTCGCTCATCAGGAGGTCAGCCTCGCTCAAGGAACGGTATGTATGCTAAAGGCTTCAAAACCCGTACACTTAAAAAATACTCAAATCGTTTCATCATAGAGAAAAGGAAGAAATAATGGCTCGTTCGATAAAAAAAGGACCTTATATTGACCATAACGTAGAGAAGAAAGTAGTATCTATGAATGATTCAGGCAAGAAGTCTGTAATTAAAACTTGGTCACGCAGATCAATGATTTCACCAGATTTTGTGGGTCATACATTTGCAGTACACAACGGTAATAAATTTATACCGGTATACGTAACAGAAAACATGGTTGGTCATAAGCTGGGAGAGTTTGCTCCAACCAGAACATTTAGGGGTCACTCTGAAAAGAAAAAATAATTAAGAGATGGAAGCAGTAGCGAAATTAAACAATTGTCCAACCTCACCACGTAAAATGCGTTTGGTTGTAGATCTTATCAGAGGTGAGCGTGTTGAGAAAGCTTTACATATTTTAAAGTTTACCAATAAAGAAGCAGCAATAAGAGTTGAGAAACTATTATTATCGGCTATCAAAAACTGGGAAACTAAAAATGAAGGTTCTCGCCCTGAAGAAAACCAATTATACGTGAAAACGATAATGGTAGGCGGTGGTCGTCAGTTAAAAAGATTAAGACCAGCACCTCAAGGACGCGGTTACAGAATACGTAAACGTTCAAACCACGTAACTTTGATAGTAGATAGTAAAAACGTTGAAACTCAAACTAATTAACAGAAATGGGACAAAAAGCACATCCAATAGGTAACAGGTTAGGAATCATCAAAGGTTGGGATTCTAACTGGTTCGGTGGCAACAACTATGCTGATAAATTAGTTGAGGACGAAAAAATAAGAAAATACCTTTCTGCACGTATTGCAAAAGGCGGTGTAGCTAAAGTGGTAATAGAGCGTACGTTGAAACGTATCACTGTTACTATTCATACAGCTCGTCCGGGGATTGTGATCGGTAAAGCAGGACAGGAAGTTGACAAGATCAAAGAAGAGTTGAAAAAATTGACTAAGAAGGAAATTCAGATCAACATCTTTGAAATTAAACGTCCTGAGCTTGATGCACAATTAGTAGCAGAAGGTGTTGCAAAACAATTAGAAGCAAGGATTTCATTCCGTAGAGCAATGAAGTCTACTATCGCATCAACAATGCGTATGGGTGCTGAAGGTATCAAAATTATGACCTCTGGTCGTTTAGGTGGTGCTGAGATGGCTCGTAGCGAACAGTATAAAGAAGGAAGAATTCCTTTGCATACTTTCCGTGCAGACATTGATTATGCATTAGCAGAAGCTTTAACTACTTATGGTAAAATAGGTGTTAAAGTATGGATCTGTAAAGGTGAAGTTTACGGTAAACGTGATCTTTCTCCAAACATCGGTGCTACGAGCAATGCTCCAGGCAAAGGTGGAAGACCAGAAGGTGCTTTTGCAGGTGGTGGTAGAGACAGAGATAACCGTGGCGGTGGCGACAGAAGAAACGACAAAGGTCGTGGCGGAAGAGGTCCTGGTCAAGGCGGTCCTGGTGCAGGAAGAGATAATAGAGGCGGAAATACTCAGAATAGAGGTCCTCGTAAATAATTAGTTAACAGATCGTTTAACGATAATATTAAGATAAAATGTTACAGCCAAAAAGAACGAAGTTCAGAAAGATGCAAAAGGGCAGAATGAAAGGTTTAGCAACTCGTGGTGCTGAATTGTCATTCGGATCTTTCGGGATTAAATCTTTAGAGTCGACATGGATTACCAGTCGTCAGATAGAGGCAGCCCGTATTGCCGTGACTCGTTTCATGAAACGTGAAGGTCAGGTTTGGATTAGAATATTCCCGGACAAACCGGTAACTAAGAAACCAGCCGAAGTACGTATGGGTAAAGGTAAGGGTGCTCCGGAATACTGGGTAGCCGTAGTTAGACCAGGACGTATTATTTTTGAAGCCGAAGGAGTTCCTTTAGAAATTGCTAAAGAAGCTATGAGATTGGCAGCTCAAAAATTACCGATCCAAACAAAATTTGTAGTACGTAGAGATTACGTAGAGGCATAAGAAAAGTTATGGGTTGAATGTTGTAAGTAACTTGTTATTACAACCGCTAGGCCCACAACATAAAAATTAATAAAATGAAGAACTCAGAAATCACAGGGCTTTCACAAGAAGAACTAGTAGTCAGGATTGCAGAAGAAAAAGAAAACTTAGTAAAGTTAAAATTTGCGCATACAATTTCGGCTATAGAGAATCCTACCCGCATTAAAAAGGTAAGAAGAGATATCGCCCGATTAAATACTGAAGTGACTAAGCGTAAAGCTCAGTCAGCTAGTGAAACTAAATAACTTTAGAGTCGAAATGGAAAGACAATTAAGAAAAACAAGAACCGGGTTAGTGGTAAGCAACAAGATGGATAAATCTATTGTTGTAGCGGTAGAACGTAAAGTGAAACACCCGATCTATGGTAAGTTTGTTAAGAAAACTACCAAATTTATGGCTCATGACGAGAAAAACGATTGCGGTATTGGTGATACAGTACTGATCATGGAGACTCGTCCGCTGAGTAAAAACAAGAACTGGAGATTAGTGGAAATTTTAGAAAGGGCTAAATAACATGGTACAACAGGAATCAAGATTAAACGTAGCCGACAATAGCGGCGCAAAAGAAGTATTGGTTATCCGTGTCCTTGGTGGTACTGGAAAAAGATATGCTTCTATTGGTGACAAAATCGTTGTTACCGTTAAAAGTGCATTGCCTTCTGGAAACATCAAGAAAGGAACCGTTTCTAAAGCAGTTGTTGTAAGAACAAAGAAAGAGATCAGACGTAAAGATGGTTCTTACATCCGTTTCGACGACAATGCAGCAGTATTATTAAATGCACAAGATGAGCCGCGTGGTACACGTATTTTTGGCCCGGTAGCAAGAGAACTGCGTGAAAAACAATTCATGAAAATTGTATCATTAGCACCGGAGGTATTATAAAATGAAAAATAAAGTAACTACACCAAAAGTAAAAATCCGTAAAGGAGATTTAGTAAAGGTTATAGCTGGCGATTCAAAAGGCCAACAAGGTAAAGTTCTTTCAGTATTAATTACTAAAAGCAGAATCCTTGTAGAAGGTGTTAACCTTGTATCAAAACATACAAAACCAAATGCTGCTACCCCAAATGGTGGTATCATTAAAAAAGAAGCTGCTCTTCATATTTCTAACGTTGCGTTAATAGATCCTAAATCAGGTGACATAACACGCGTTGGCAGAAAGCTTAATGCTGATGGGAAATTAGTTAGGGTTAGTAAAAAATCAGGAGAGGAGATCAAATAATGGCTTACGTACCAAGATTAAAAAGTAAATATAAAGAGGAAATTGTAACTGCACTTAAAGATAAGTTCAATTATAAAAGCGTTATGCAAGTTCCTAAGTTAGAGAAAATCGCTATTAACCAAGGTGTTGGGCGTTTCTCTGTAACTGATAAGAAAATAATGGACAGCTCTATTTTGGAGATGACTACTATCTCTGGTCAGCAGGCAGTTGGAGCAAAATCTAAAAAAGATATCTCAAACTTTAAATTGCGTAAAGGTATGCCAGTAGGTGTACGTGTTACTTTGCGTGATAATAACATGTATGAGTTTTTAGATCGTTTAATTTCCGTAGCTTTGCCACGTATCCGTGATTTCAAAGGTATCAATGATAAAGGTTTTGATGGAAAAGGTAACTATACTTTAGGTATTACCGAACAAATCATCTTCCCAGAGATCAACATCGACAAAATCAGCAAGATTTTAGGTATGGACATTACTTTTGTAACTACTGCTACTACTGATGTTGAAGCATTGGAACTTTTAAAACAATTTGGATTACCGTTTAAAAATCAAAATACAAATCTATAATGGCAAAAGAAGGAGTAAAAGCTCGCGAAGTTAAGCGCCAGAAATTAGTAGCTAAGTATGCAGACAAACGTGCTGAACTTAAAGCTGCTGGTGATTATGAAGGATTAGATAAGTTACCAAAAAACTCATCTGCTGTACGTTTACACAATCGTTGTAAATTGACTGGACGTCCTCGTGGTTATATGCGTACTTTCGGTATATCAAGGGTACTTTTCCGCGATATGGCTTTAGCAGGTAAAATACCTGGAGTTAGAAAAGCAAGCTGGTAACACAGCTTCTTTGTACTTAAGGTATTTTCCTTGAGTAGAAAATAAATATTAACCGATGGCAGGTCGTCCCGAATAGGTCAGGAAGGAAACCACTATCACAACTATATAAAAAATGAATACAGATCCAATAGCAGATTATCTTACAAGGGTAAGAAATGCCATCAAGGCAAATCACAGAATTGTAGAGATTCCTGCATCAAACCTTAAAAAGGAAATTACTAAAGTACTTTTTGATAAAGGTTACATTGCCAATTACAAATTTGAGGATACTACTGCTCAAGGTACAATCAAGATAGCTTTAAAATATAACGCTATTACGAAAATACCTGCAATCCGTACATTAGTACGTATCAGTAAACCAGGTTTAAGGCAATATGCTGGCGTAGAGAATATGCCAAGAGTATTAAACGGTTTAGGTATCGCGATCTTATCTACATCTAAGGGTGTTATGACTGATAAAGAAGCTGCTAAACTAAACATTGGTGGCGAAGTTTTGTGTCACGTTTATTAATTAAAGGAGGATAGCAAAATGTCAAGAATAGGAAAAGCCCCAATTAGTATCCCTTCAGGTGTTACAATTACTGTATCTAAAGATAACGTAGTATCTGTTAAAGGCCCTAAAGGTGAATTAACTCAAGCAGTAGATTCAGATATCACAGTAAGTCAGGAAGATGGTGTATTAACTGTACAACGTCCCTCAGAACAAAAAAGACACAAAGCGTTACACGGTTTGTATCGTTCTTTGTTAAACAATATGGTTGTTGGTGTAACAGAAGGTTATAAAATTCAACAAGAATTAGTAGGTGTGGGTTACCGTGCTACTAACCAAGGAAATACTTTGGATCTTGTTTTAGGTTATTCTCACCACTATGTATTCCAATTACCGGAAGAAATTAAGGTAACGACAACTTCAGAAAAAGGTCAGACTCCAAAAATTATTTTGGAAAGTATTGATAAACAACTGATAGGACAAGTAGCAGCGAAAATCCGTTCGTTACGTGCACCAGAGCCATACAAAGGTAAAGGTATCAAGTTTGTAGGAGAAGTGTTAAGAAGAAAAGCAGGTAAATCAGCTTCTAAAAAATAATCATCATGGCAGGGAAAAAATTATCTCGTAGAGATCGTATAAAAAAAGGAATCAGAAAAAGATTAACAGGTTCTGAAAGCCGTCCACGTTTATCGGTTTATAGAAGCAATAAAGGAATTTATGCTCAAATCATTAACGACGTAACCGGTAGTACAATTGTATCAGCTTCATCTTTATCTAAAGATTTTTCAGGTACTGGAAACAAATCGGAGCAATCTGTAGCTGTAGGTAAATTAGTTGCAGAGAAAGCAATCGCAGCTGGTGTTAAAGAAGTTGTTTTCGATAGAAACGGCTACTTATACCATGGACGTATAAAATCGTTGGCAGAAGGTGCTCGCGAAGCTGGTTTAGTATTTTAATCTGAAAATAGGATAAGAATGTCAACTATCAATATAAAAAGAGTTAAGACTAGCGAAATCGAATTGAAAGATCGTTTAGTTAGCATACAGCGTGTAGCCAAAGTAACCAAAGGTGGTCGTACTTTCAGCTTCTCAGCAATCGTAGTTGTTGGAGATGAAAACGGAATCGTAGGTTACGGATTGGGTAAAGCTAAAGAGGTAACAGAAGCAATTGCAAAAGGCATCGATGATGCTAAAAAGAACTTGGTAAAAGTTCCTTTGTTAAATGGTACTGTTCCTCACGAGCAAATTGGTAAATTCTCAGGTGGTTTTGTTTTAATCAAACCAGCTGCAGTAGGTACCGGAGTAATTGCTGGTGGTGCAATGCGTGCTGTATTAGAGAGTGCCGGAGTACATAACGTATTGGCCAAATCAAAAGGTTCATCTAATCCACATAACGTGGTAAAAGCAACTGTTGATGCTTTAACTAAGATGCGTGATGCTTATACTGTAGCTCAGCAACGTGGTGTAGATTTAAATAAAGTTTTTAACGGATAATATTATGGCGAAGATCAAAATAACCCAGGTAAAAAGCATTATCGATAGAAGCGAACGCCAAAAAAGAACGATGCAAGCTTTAGGTTTAACTAAAATGAACCAAAGTGTAGAAGTAGAAGCAACTGCTGCCATTATTGGAATGGTAAGAAAAGTTAATCACTTAATAGCTATCGAGAGTATATAATTATTTAAGGTTGCAGATGTGAGTTATATGACTACATTTGCAACCTTTGTATATTGTTTAACCGTTGTCCCTGATTAGTGAAAGCGAAGGGCAACACAATAAGTTTTAAAAATGAACTTAAGTAATTTAAAACCTGCAGCAGGTTCTACTAAAAATAGTAAGAGGATAGGTCGTGGTACTGGTTCTGGTCGTGGTGGTACTTCGACACGTGGACATAAAGGTGCTGGATCACGTTCAGGACATTCAACTAAGATTGGATTTGAAGGTGGTCAAATGCCGTTACAACGTCGTGTGCCTAAGGTAGGTTTCAAACCAATTAACCGTGTTGAATATGTAGGTGTAAACTTAGATGTTTTACAAGGTTTGGCTGAGAAGTTTAACTTAACAAGCATTGATTTTGCTATCTTGCAAGAACACGGATTGGCTTCAAAAAATGATCTGGTAAAAGTATTAGGTCGTGGTGAGGTTAAATCTAAATTAGAAGTTAAAGCACATGCTTTTTCTGCTACTGCACAAAAAGCTATTGAGGCTGTTGGAGGCTCAATCGAAAAATTGTAATTAATGAAGAAGCTGTTTACTACTTTAAGTAATATTTGGAAAATTCAAGAATTAAAAGAGCGTATAGTATTTACGCTCATGATTCTTTTGGTATATAGATTTGTATCGCATGTGGTTTTGCCAGGTGTTGATGCGACTCTTTTAGGCGATAATGAGAAGTCTGGCCTTTTGGGCCTTTTGGATATGTTCGCTGGGGGATCATTCTCCAGAGTATCTATTCTTGCTTTGGGAGTTATGCCTTATATTTCTGCATCAATTGTAGTTCAGCTATTAGGTATTGCTGTACCTTCGTTTCAGAAAATGCAAAAGGAAGGTGAAAGTGGAAGAAATAAACTGAATCAAATTACACGCTATCTAACTGTTGCTATTACAGCTGTACAAGCAGTTGGTTATGTAAAAACTCAGGTTCCGCCAGAGGCAATTATCATTAATCATACATTATTCTTTGTTCTGGCTACGTTTGTATTGGCCGCAGGTACATTATTTGTAATGTGGTTAGGAGAGAAAATTACTGATAAAGGTATCGGTAATGGTATCTCACTGATCATTATGGTTGGTATTATCGCTCGTTTACCTATCGCTTTACAACAAGAGATCAGCTCTAGATTTGTAGGTGATGGTGGACTTATCGCTTTGGTGATTGAGATAGTTGCACTTTTTGCAGTAGTTATGTTCACTATCATGATTGTACAGGGTGTACGTAAAGTACCAGTTCAATATGCCAAAAGAATTGTTGGTAACAGACAATTTGGTGGTGTAAGACAGTACATACCATTAAAGGTGAATGCTGCAGGTGTAATGCCAATCATTTTCGCTCAGGCATTAATGTTTATTCCGGCAACTTTAACGCAATTTTTTCCTTCACTACAAAATACATGGCTAATTCAGTTTAGTGATTATACTTCGTTAGCATATAGTTTAACATTTGCTTTTTTAATTATTGCATTTACGTTTTTCTATACCGCTATTACAGTTAATCCTACTCAGATGTCGGATGATATGAAAAAGAACGGTGGGTTCATTCCTGGTATTAAACCTGGATTGTCTACTTCATCTTTTATAGACGATGTGATCTCAAAGATTACCTTTCCGGGTGCTGTCTTTTTAGCTATCATCGCTATTCTTCCTTCAATCGCTGTTAAGTTTGGAATTAAATCTGAGTTCGCTCATTTCTATGGCGGTACTTCTTTGCTAATTCTTGTAGGTGTGGTTTTGGATACATTGCAACAGATCGAAAGTTATTTGTTAATGCGTCATTATGATGGATTGATGAAGACAGGTCGTGTTACTGGAAGAACAGGAATTCCAGCTGCTAGCGGAAGCAATGCAGTGATATAGTAGAAGAAAGAATGTCTAAGATCTATTATAAATCCCTCGAGGAGATAGAATTAATAAGAGAAAGCTCTTTGTTAGTGTCAAAAACACTAGCTGAAGTAGCAAAAGTTATTCAGCCAGGTGTTACAACCAAAAAGTTAGATCAGCTGGCTGAGACTTTTATTAAGGATCATGGCGCAATACCTGCTTTTTTGAATTATAACGGCTTTCCTTATTCGCTTTGTATTTCACCTAATGAACAAGTTGTTCATGGATTTCCGAGCGATTATGTGATTCAGGAAGGTGATCTTATCTCAGTGGATTGCGGGGTTATTAAAAACAACTACTTTGGTGATTCAGCATATACATTTTCAATTGGAGAAGTAAGTGCCGAGAAGAAGAAGTTGGTAGAAGTAACTCAGGAATGTTTACGACTGGCTGTAGAAAAGGCAGTTGTAGGTTCCAGAATTGGAGATATTGGTTTTGCTGTTCAGGACCTGGCAGAGAAGAATGGTTTTGGTGTAGTAAGAGAGCTGGTAGGGCACGGAGTAGGAGTTAAGTTGCATGAAAAGCCAGAGGTTCCTAACTACGGTAAACGTGGTAGCGGGATTAAACTGGAAGAGGGGATGGTTATAGCAATAGAACCAATGATAAATGCCGGCACAGCCGGAGTGAAGTTTTGGTCTGATGGCTGGACAGTAACCAGTAATGACAATAGACCTTCTGCACATTTTGAACATACAGTGGCTGTAAAAAAGGGAAAAGCAGATGTTTTATCAACCTTTTCTTTAATTGAAGAAGTTTTAATAGAAAAAAAGTAAATAATTAAAATTTTTTATTTAATTTTGCAACCCTGTTTAATAGCAGCTAATTAAGTAAAAATCAATATTATATGGCTAAACAAGCCTCAATTGAACAAGACGGTGTAATAAAAGAAGCATTATCGAATGCCATGTTCAGAGTTGAACTAGAGAATGGACATGAGATAATAGCTCATATTTCGGGGAAAATGAGGATGCACTACATCAAAATTTTACCCGGAGATAAAGTAAAATTAGAGATGTCGCCTTACGATTTATCAAAGGGCAGGATTACTTATAGATATAAATAAAATGAAAGTTAGGTCATCAATTAAAAAACGTAGTGCTGATTGCAAGGTTATTCGTCGTAAAGGTAAACTTTACGTTATAAACAAGAAAAACCCTAAGTTTAAGCAACGTCAAGGTTAAGAAATTATTGAAGTATGATTGGATTGAATGTACAGGTTACTCAATCTGTCGTTTAATCAAATAATCAAACATTTAGTACAAATATGGCAAGGATATCAGGTATTGATTTACCAAGAAACAAAAGAGGCGAAATTGGATTAACTTATATCTTCGGAATAGGTAGATCAACTGCACAACGTATATTAACTGAAGCAGGTATCGATTTAAGCAAAAAAGTACAGGACTGGTCTGATGATGAATTATCAGCAATCCGTACCATTATAAACGACGGCGTAAAAGTTGAAGGAGCTTTACGTTCAGAGGTTCAATTAAACATCAAACGTTTAATGGACATTGGTTGTTACCGTGGTTTACGTCACAGAAAAGGTTTACCTGTGCGTGGTCAGCGTACTAAAAACAACTCTCGTACACGTAAAGGCAAGAGAAAAACAGTTGCGAACAAGAAAAAAGCTACTAAATAAAAATTAGTACTGAATAATAATTATGGCTAAGAGTAAAAAAGTTACCAAAAAGCGTATTGTTGTTATTGAGCCTGTTGGTCAGGCGCACATCAATGCTACTTTTAACAATATCATTGTTACCCTAACAAATAACAACGGTCAAACTATTTCATGGTCTTCTGCAGGTAAAATGGGATTTAAGGGTTCTAAAAAGAACACTCCATATGCAGCAGGTCAAGCTGCATCTGATTGCGGTAAAGTAGCATTTGATTTAGGTCTACGTAAAGTAGAAGTTTTTGTTAAAGGTCCAGGTTCAGGTCGTGAGTCTGCAATTAGAACATTGCAGGTTTCAGGTATCGAAGTAACCTCTATCAAAGATATTACGCCGCTTCCACACAATGGATGTCGTCCTCCTAAGAAGAGAAGAGTTTAATTTATTAATTTTTAAAGCTAAGAGTCTGCAGCTTCAGGTTGCATGATACTTTAAAACAAAAAGCAATGGCAAGATATACAGGACCGAAGTCCAAAATCGCGCGTAAATTCAGAGAGCCAATTTTTGGCCCTGATAAAGTATTAGATAGAAAAAATTATCCTCCTGGGCAACACGGTGCCTCAAAAAGAAGAGGAAAACAATCTGAATACGCAGTTCAATTAATGGAAAAGCAAAAAGTTAAATATACTTATGGTGTATTGGAGCGTCAGTTCCGTAACTTGTTTACCAAAGCGTCTTCTCGTGAAGGAATTACAGGTGATAACTTATTGCAATTATTAGAGGCTCGTTTAGATAATACAGTATACAGATTAGGTATTGCTACTACACGTTCAGCTGCTCGTCAGTTAGTTAGCCATAAACACGTAACAGTTAACGGTGAAGTAGTAAATATCCCTTCATATCAATTAAAAGCTGGAGATGTTGTTGCAGTTCGCGAGAAATCAAAAACATTAGAAGCAATCACTAATTCTGTAGCAGGAAGAGTAATCAATAAATTCAATTGGTTAGATTGGAATGCGAATGAGTTAACTGGTAAATTTTTAGCTTATCCTAATCGTGATGAGATACCAGAAAACATCAAAGAAAACCTTATAGTAGAGTTATACTCTAAGTAATATATTTAATTAATTGCCTACGGGCAATTAATTTTTTACGTTGCATAATTTTAATAACGATCTAAAAACATTATAAATGGCAATTTTAGCATTTCAGAAACCCGATAAGGTAATCATGCAGAAATCAACTGATTTCGATGGTATATTTGAATTTCGTCCTTTAGAGCCCGGTTTCGGTGTAACAATTGGTAATGCCTTAAGAAGAATATTACTTTCTTCTTTAGAAGGTTATGCCATTACAAGTATTCGTTTTTCTGGCGTATCTCATGAGTTTTCTACAATGAAAGGTGTTGTAGAGGATTTGACTGAAATTATCCTTAATTTAAAACAAGTGCGTTTTAAAAAAGTAGGTGATTCAGGTGATTCTGAGAAGGTTTTTATTGTAGTAAATGGCCAGGAGCAATTTGCTGCAGGAGACATTACTAAATTCTCTAATAACTTTGAGGTTCTTAATCCAGATTTCGTTATCTGTAACATGGAGAAATCTGTTACTTTAGAGGTGGAATTGACCATTAATAAAGGACGTGGTTATGTACCAGCAGAAGAGAATAAAATTAATGATGCTGTAGTTGGAGTTATAGCGATAGATTCGATTTTCACTCCAATGAAAAATGTAAAATATACGATTGAAAACTATCGTGTTGAACAAAAAACAGATTACGAAAAATTAATACTAGATATCTCTACTGATGGATCTATCCATCCTGAAGAGGCGCTAAAAGAAGCTGCTAAGATTTTAATCCAGCACTTTATGTTGTTCTCTGATGAGAATTTAGTATTAGAATCTCAAGCTAAAGAAGAAACTAAAGAAGTTGATGAGGAAATCTTGCATATGCGTAAGATCCTGAAAACTGAATTAGTTGATTTAGACTTATCAGTTCGTGCATTGAACTGCTTAAAAGCAGCTGATATTCGTACTTTAGCTGATTTGGTTTCTTATGATGTTGCTGATATGTTAAAATTCAGAAACTTCGGTAAAAAATCTTTAACAGAGATACAAGAGCTTGTTAAATCTAAGAGTTTATCTTTTGGAATGAACTTGTCTAAGTTCAAATTGGACGAGGAATAATAAGCTAAAAGCATAAATTATATATTGTTAATAGTGTATAATTCCCTCAGATTAATTTCATAGAGACGGTATACACTGAATAAATTTAAAAATGAGACACGGTAGAAAAGTAAATCACTTAGGAAGAACAGATTCACATCGTAAGGCGATGTTGGCTAACATGGCTTCATCGTTAATTAAACATAAGAGAATCTCGACAACTTTAGCAAAAGCAAAAGCTTTGCGTATGTATGTTGAACCTCTTATTACAAAATCAAAAACTGATACTACGCACTCTCGTCGTATTGTTTTCGGTTACTTACAAGATAAAGAAACTGTTACTGAATTGTTCCGTGATGTTGCGGCTAAAGTTGCTAGCCGTCCAGGTGGTTACACTAGGATCATTAAGTTAAACAATCGTCTAGGTGATAATGCTGAAATGGCGTTAATCGAACTAGTTGATTATAACGAAGTGTACGGTAAAGAAGCAGATTCAGCTGAAAAGAAAACTACTCGTCGTGGTAGAAGCAAAGCTAAAAAATCTGATGCTCCTGCAGCAAAAACAGAAGAAGTTAAAGCCGAAGAGGTTAAGGCCGAAGAAGTTGTAGAAGAAGCACCAGCTGCTGAAGAAACAAAAGAAGATAAAGGAGAATAATATTCCCTAGTCAGAATATAAGAGTCGGTTCAATTTGAGCCGACTTTTTTTTTGCTTTTCAAAACCTATCTTTGTACTGTAATAATATTTCATGTCGAATCAACTTAGTATCCAGCTATTTCTGGATCAATTATCAGAAAGTATTTCATTAAATCTATTTCTAAAAGCGTCTTTAGGGAATTACCATGGAAATGAAAAAGAACTTAAGAATATCTATGTTCGAAGAGTAAAGATTAAGCGAGTTGAGATGCTTTCTTTTAATTATCGTTATAAAACCCGTGATATATTTAAGAACCTAAGCATACAGGATGGCACTGATCTAATTAAGAATTTGATTAGTAATGATTTTAGAATCTGCACCCTTTTCACCACAAATAAAGAAGTAATTATAGAGCATGGGAAAAAGGGAACCATTTCTTTAAGAGAAAGACAAAATGCTTCTAATATTAAACCGAGTTTGTCTCATGATAAAGAGAAGAAGAGAATTATAAAGCCAGCAGGAAAAACTTATTTACAAGAGCTAAAGGTTACTGATCAGGAGGGGAATGTATTCAAAAATTCTCAGGATAAGTACAGACAGATTAATCAGTATATTGAAATTTTAAGTTCTTTGATTAAAGAACTGCCAGATGCTAAGGTCCGAAATGTTGTGGACATGGGGTCGGGTAAGGGGTATCTTACTTTTGCCCTTTATGATTATTTACATAATGTACTTAATCAAAATGTGAATATGGTAGGCGTTGAATTTAGAGAAGACATGGTACAGCTCTGCAATAGCATTGCTGAAAAATCGAACTTTAATCAATTGCGGTTTGTAGAGGGCACCATTGATAATTATAATACTGATTCAATTGATTTGTTAATTGCCTTACATGCTTGTGATACGGCTACTGATGATGCGATCTATAAAGGAATTAAGACTAATGCAGAATTAATTGTTGTTGCACCTTGCTGTCATAAGCAGATCAGAAGAGAAATGGAAAAAGGTAAAACTAAAAACGATGTTTCTTTTTTAACTAAATATGGAATATTCATGGAGCGCCAGGCAGAAATGATAACTGACGGGATCAGGGCACTGGTACTGGAGTATTTTGGTTATAAAACTAAAATATTCGAATTCATTTCGGATGTTCATACTCCAAAAAATGTTTTGGTTGTTGGTATAAAAGGAGAGATTGCTAAGAGTAGAAAAACCGAAATACTAGCTCAGATACAGCAGACTAAGAGTTATTTCGGAATTGGTTACCATCATTTGGAAAGACTCTTGAAAGACGAAATGTAACAGCATTCTGTCATACTGTCACATTTTTATGATGTAATTCGGACAATTTTATATTGAAAATCTTACAGAAAAACTATTTTTTCTGCCAAAACCCTATTGGCACATTGCTTGTTGAACAGATGTAAATAATAAGATTCATAAACATAAACATAGATAAAATAGCATGTCAAAAATTATTGGTATAGACTTAGGAACAACAAACTCTTGCGTAGCCGTAATGGAAGGTAACGAACCTGTAGTTATAGCCAACAGCGAGGGTAAACGCACTACACCTTCCATTGTTGCTTTTGCAGAAAATGGTGAGCGTAAAGTAGGCGAGCCGGCAAAGCGTCAGGCAATTACTAACCCAACAAAAACAATATCTTCAATAAAGCGCTTTATGGGAAGCAGCTTTGCTGAAGTTTCTAAAGAATCATCACGTGTACCTTATAAGGTAGTTAAAGGTGATAACAATACTCCAAGGGTTGAAATTGACGACCGTAAATATACACCACAAGAAATTTCTGCGATGATTTTGCAGAAAATGAAAAAAACTGCAGAAGATTTCTTAGGTCATGAAGTAACTGAAGCGGTTATTACTGTTCCTGCTTATTTTAATGACGCTCAACGTCAGGCAACAAAAGAAGCTGGAGAAATTGCAGGTTTAACTGTTAAACGTATTATTAACGAGCCAACTGCAGCTGCTTTAGCTTATGGATTAGATAAAGCACACAAGGATATGAAAATTGTTGTGTTTGACTGCGGTGGTGGTACTCATGACGTTTCTGTATTAGAATTAGGTGATGGTGTATTTGAAGTAAAATCTACAGATGGTGATACTCACCTAGGTGGTGATGACTTTGATCATATCATTATCGAGTGGTTAGCTGCTGAATTTAAAAATGAAAACGGCATGGATCTTCACCAGGATCCAATGGCTTTACAACGTCTTAAAGAAGCTGCTGAAAAAGCCAAAATTGAGCTTTCAAGCACAACTTCAACTGAGATCAACTTGCCATACATCACTGCTGATGCAACAGGACCTAAGCACTTGGTAAGAACATTAACCCGTGCTAAATTCGAGCAATTGGCTGGTGATTTAATTAAACGTACAATTGATCCTTGTAAATCAGCTTTGAAAAATGCAGGTTTAAAAACAAGTGATATCGATGAGATTATATTAGTTGGTGGTTCTACACGTATTCCAGCTATCCAGGAAGCAGTAAAAGCTTTCTTTGGTAAAGAACCATCTAAAGGTGTAAACCCTGATGAGGTAGTAGCTATTGGTGCTGCAATTCAAGGTGGTGTTTTAACCGGAGAAGTTAAAGATGTATTGTTATTAGATGTAACACCTCTTTCTTTAGGTATTGAAACAATGGGTGGTGTAATGACTAAATTAATTGAAGCTAACACAACCATACCTTCTAAAAAAGCAGAAACTTTCTCTACAGCAGCTGATAATCAACCTTCAGTAGAGATCCATATTTTACAAGGAGAGCGTCCTATGGCAGCTCAAAACCGTACTATTGGTCGTTTTATATTAGATGGTATTCCGCCAGCACCTCGTGGAGTTCCTCAAGTTGAAGTAGCATTTGATATTGATGCAAATGGTATCTTGCATGTAAGTGCTAAAGATAAAGCAACCGGTAAAGAGCAAAAGATTCGTATTGAGGCTTCTTCAGGTTTAACTGATGAAGAGATCAAAAGAATGAAAGATGAAGCTGAGAAAAATGCAGAAGCTGATAAAACTGCTAAAGAAGAAGCAGAAAAAATCAACGGTGCTGATGCTTTAATTTTCTCAACTGAGAAACAATTAAAAGAATTTGGAGAAAAACTATCTGCTGATAAAAAAGCTCCTATTGAAGAAGGTTTGAAAAAACTTAAAGATGCACATGCTGCAAGAAACTTTGCTGATATTGACACAGCACAAGCAGAATTGCAAAATGCGTGGAATGCAGCTTCAGAAGAGATGTATAAATCAGGACAAGACGGTGCACAACCTGAAGGAGCTCAAGCTCAGGATGGCGCTCAGTCAGCTGATGGTGGCGATAACGTTACTGATGTTGATTTTGAAGAAGTAAAAGACGATAAAAAATAGTCTTTTAAGCAATAAAAAGCCCCTTGATAATTTATCAAGGGGCTTTTTTATTGCTTAGCTAGTTCCAAAGATTCTCAGGATAAGTCCCATCTTTTACTAACTGATCTATACATTCCTGTACAAAAGGCTTATCTTCTTTATAAGTTACTCCAAACCACTGGCTATCTGTAGGTATAACTTTGAAAGAGGCTGCACCACTTTTTACAAGATTTTCGCCAATCAAAGGGATAAAGAACTCAGCTTTTGGTTTGTCTTTATTTTCTAAAGCAAATACTCTAAATAAGTCTTCAGTTAATTTAAAAACAGCTGGAGTAAAGCCCCAGAAGTTCATTGAAACCGGGGTGTTATATTCTAAAGGATATTCAGAACCATTTTCTTCATATACAATTCCACCATCTTTTTTATAAACCTGAGTACGTTCAGTAATCTCTTCAAGGAATCCAGCATCATTGGTTTTGCAAACCCCACGAGATACAGATCCAAAGTCAGATAGTGTTTTCCCAATTTGATAGCCAACAATAGAATAGTTGCTGTCAGTTGCCTCATTATTTAAAAAGTCTACCATTTTTTTAAACGCATCATAACCATAATAATCATCTGCGTTGATTACGCAAAAAGGCTCTTTAATGGCGTTTCTGCCAGATAGAATGGCATGAGCAGTTCCCCATGGTTTTTCGCGGTAAATTTCCTCTTCAATGCCAAATTGTTTCAAATCGAAATTTTGGAATACATAATCAGTTTCAATTTTACCATTTAGTTTAGGTTCAAATATGGCTTTAAAGTTTTCTACAAATTCTTCTTTGATGATGAAGACTACTTTGCCGAATCCAGCTTTAATTGCATCGTATATAGAATAATCAATAATTGTTTCTCCATTGGGGCCAAAGCCATCAATCTGTTTCATGCTGCCATAGCGACTTGCCATACCAGCTGCTAATATTAATAAGGTAGGTTTTTTCATGCAGCGAAAATAATGATTCAATTTATATTCAATGTAAAAAGTGAGATAGTTTTTTCATTAGTCTGATAACGGTTCTCAATGTATCGCATGGATATTGAGGTAGTTAAAATCCAAATATTCCCTTTCCGCCGCTGCTGCGAGGTTTTTTCCCTGTAAGCATACCAAATAATCCCCGCACTATTTCTTTTCCTATTTGTCTGGTTATAGTTGCGCCCATTACCTGTTCAACTAAACTCTTCTCACCTTTTTTAGGAGCCTCTTCTTGTTTTGTTTCTTCTTCCTCGGTTAGTTTATCATTTACACGTTTGGTTAAGATTTCATAGGCGCTCTCAGGATCAATTGATTCCTGGTATTTAGTAGTAAGCTCGCTTGATTGGACAAGGTTATTATAATCCGCCGCACTGAGTGGTCCCATGATTGCTCTTGGAGGTGTAAGCATAGTTGCTGCCACTTCTGTAGGGATACCTTTTTCGTTCAACACTGTTATCAAAGCCTGTCCGGTTCCTAATGAAGTCAACATTTTGTCGATCTCGTAGAATTCGGATCTTGGATAAGTATTTACAGTCTTTTTAAGCGCATCAACATCATTTGGTGTAAATGCTCTCAAAGCGTGCTGAACACGATTTCCTAGTTGAGATAATACACTCTCAGGGACATCACTAGGGGCTTGAGTACAGAAAAATACACCTATACCTTTTGATCTGATCAATCTGATAATAGTTTCTATCTGTTCCAGAAAAGCTTTTGAAGAATTTTTAAATAACAAATGCGCCTCATCAAAAAAGAAAACCAGCTTAGGTTTATCTAAATCTCCAACTTCAGGCATGCTATAAAAAATTTCTGCAAGTAAACTTAACAGGTAAGTAGAATAAAGCACCGGCTGATTTTGGACATCTGAGATATTGAGCAAACTGATTACTCCTTTACCGTCGGTTTTAGTAAAAAGATCTTCGATGTCAAATGAACGTTCGCCAAACATAGCGCTCAGTCCCTGTTGCTCAATGGTAACGATCTTTCTTAATATTGTTCCTGAGGTGGCAGTGGATATTTTACCATAAGAACTTTTAATCTCTTCGGCACCTTGCCCTTCGGCCAGGTATGAAACTAATTTTTTAAGATCATTAAGATCAATAATTGGTAGTTTGCTATCATCAGCATACTTAAAGATCACAGCTAAAACACCTGCCTGTGTATCATTTAGATCGAGGATTTTAGACAGTAGGGTAGGCCCAAATTCAAGAACAGTAGCCCGCATTTGAGCGCCTAATTTGCCAGATAAGGAAAAAATCTCGACAGGGAATCCAGAAGGATTAAAAGGCTTGCCCAGTTGACCTGCTCTTTCCTCTATTTTTGGATTGATTGGTCCTGGCTGATTAAGGCCTGATAAATCGCCCTTTACATCAAGCATAAATACCGGTACACCTGCATCAGACAATTGTTCTGATAGCAACTGCAATGTGCGGGTTTTTCCTGTCCCTGTTGCACCTGCAACAAGTCCATGCCTATTCATCATTTTTAAAGACAAATTAACTTCAGCTTCAGCGATTACTTGCCCATCCAGAATACCAGCTCCAAGATATATGTATGAACCACTTGGTGTATAAGAGGCCTTAATTTTTTCTGTAAATTTTGCGGATTGATCACTCATAGGAAAAGATAGTTTTTATAAAAGTAAGAAAAGCACCCGAAATACAAACAAAAGAAAGGGTGTATCATAGTTCATGATACACCCTTTTAAAAATAAGGTTATTTAAAACTACTTCTTATAAGTAAAGTCGTGATCTTTTTTAATGTTCAATAAAGAATGATAAATGAGGTTGATCACATTGTCAACATCTTCTTTATGAATCATTTCAACTGTGGTATGCATATACCTTAATGGTAAAGAAATTAATGCAGATGGAACACCTCCGTTAGAATAAGCAAAAGCATCAGTATCTGTACCGGTTGAGCGGGATGATGCCTGACGTTGGAAAGGGATATCATTCTTCTCAGCTGTTTCAATAAGCAATTTGTTTAAATTTGTTTGAACAGCAGGTGCATAAGAAACTACCGGACCTTTGCCACAAGCCAAATCTCCCTGAGTGATCTTATTGATCATTGGGGTAGTGGTATCATGAGTAACATCAGTAATTATAGCCACGTTAGGTTTAATTCTGTGGGCTATCATTTCGGCTCCCCTTAATCCAATTTCTTCCTGTACTGAGTTTACAATGTAAAGCCCAAAAGGTAATTTCTTTTTATTTTCCTGAAGCAGTCTGGCAACTTCGGCAATCATAAATCCACCGGCTCTGTTATCCAGTGCACGGCCAACATAATAGCGGTCGTTTAATACCATAAATTCATCTTCATAGGTAATTACGCAACCTACATGAATACCAAGTTTTTCAACTTCTTCTTTAGATGTACATCCACAATCAAGGAAGATGTTTTTTAACGCCGGAGCCTCCTCTTTCTCGCCACCGCTACGGGTGTGAATAGCAGGCCATCCAAATACGGCTTTAACCAAACCGTTGTCGGTGTGTATGTTTACGCGCTTAGAAGGAGCTATCTGATGATCTGACCCTCCATTGCGGATTACATAAATTAAGCCATCAGGAGTGATATAATTAACAAACCAGGAGATCTCATCGGCATGAGCCTCAATAACTACTTTGAAATCTGCTTTGGGATTAATCACACCAACTGCAGTCCCGTAATTATCGATGAAACTTTCATCTATATATGGTTTTAAATAATCTAGCCATAATTTTTGACCAGGGTATTCGAAACCTGTTGGAGATGGGTTATTGATATATTTTTCAAAAAATTGAAGCGATTTTTTATTTACTACACTTACGTGTTTCTTTTTATCTTCTTTTTTCTTTGCCATTGTATATTTTTTATTCTAAACAAATATAGAAACTACTGCCTAAGCACCAAGTTAATTATTGAGTTCTAACTCCATAATGACAAAGTCGATACCGTTATTTGTAGAAAATTTGTCTGTTTGAACGAAGCCGAATTTGTTATAAAAAGGGATGGCCGAAACGCGCGCATTGCACCATAGCTTTGCAGCTCCAAGGGATTTAACATAGTTAATTATATGATCCAATAATAATGATCCATATCCTTTTCCCTGCGACTCCACAATTGTCGCGAATTTTCTGAATTGATAAACATTGCCCGAATTGAACAAAGAAACTATAGAAGTTAGTTGGTTATTTGCAAATAGCCCAAAATGGATTCCATCATTATCATTAGCCAACTTTATAGCATCAAGAGGTAGGTCTGGATACATAACTTCATGTCTTATCCTCCAGGTTAAATCAGGTCTGATTTGTTCAATTTGAATTTCCTGCATCAATGTTAATCTTTATTTTACCACTATAAAACTTGTATATGCAAATGTTTAGAACAATAACGGCCCCGCATCCCCAGCAGAATAATGGCCACTTACCCTGTTCCCAAAGCCATAAACCTAAGGCGGAACCAAAAGATGCTCCAACAAAGCTCACAGACATAAACACAGTGTTTAAACGATTACGAGCTTCCGGTAGTATAGCATAGATCCGGGTTTGATTGGTTACATGGATAGCTTGCTGACCAATATCTATTAAAATAATACCAGCTACAAATAGGTAAAGGTGGCTGCCGGTAAAGTAAAAGGCAGCAATGCTAAGTAATTGCAGAATTAACCCGACCAGCAGATTCTTACGAGGGTTTTGGCCACCACTAAACTTTCCAACTAATGGCGCGGCTAAAGCTCCTGCAGCACCAGCAATGCCGAAAAGACCTATCTGCAGCGTTTGAAGATTAAATGGGGGATTGGCAAGGAATAATACCATCGTTGTCCAGAACGCGCTGAGTATAGAGAAAGCCAGAAAGTTTATAATAGAAGCTTCGCGTAGTACGGGCTCAGTTTTTATGTAATACCACATAGATGACATTAATTCATTATAAGTGCCTTTAAATGACGGTCTGCTTTGTGGAAAGCGTCTGGCCATAAGCAGTAATAAAAGGAAACATATGCCAGCAGCCATAAAATAAACTGTTCTCCATCCCCATAAAAATCCTATACTTCCACTAACTGCTCTTGATGCAAGGATGCCAATAAGTAAGCCGCTCATAATTATACCTACCGTAGGACCACGATCTTGGTCTGAACTAAGATTTGCAGCCATTGGTAAAACAAGCTGAGGAATAATGGAGCTTGCGCCAATTAATACACAAGCAATTTCCAATAATAAGAAGGAGTGGGCAAAAGCTGCCAACAGCAATGCCCCAATAGCAAGACATGTTATTAAAAGTATTTGTTTCTTCCTTTCAAACATATCACCCAAAGGAACCAATAGAAATAGTCCTAGGGCATAGCCAGCTTGTGTTAGGTATGTAATTTTACCGGCATGGCTCTCTGTTAAACCAAACTCTTTAGCGATTAAAATAACCAGAGGCTGGCAGTAATAAATATTTGCCACGATAAGCCCTGTACAAAAGGCCATCAATAGCACATCAGTACGACTAAGTTTCATTTATAGAGGGATATTTCCGTGTTTTTTACGAGGTCTGTTTACAACTTTGTTCTCTAACATTTTAAATGCCTTTATTAGTTTAGACCTGGTTTGGGCAGGTTCTATAACCTCATCTACAAAGCCACGTTCTGCGGCTCTGTAAGGATTAGCAAAAATATCTGAATAGAGCTTTTCTTTCTCCAGCCATTTTTCTTCAGGGTGCTCTGCGCTGGTAATTTCCTTCTTGAAAATTATTTCGGCAGCACCTTTTGCACCCATAACTGCAATTTCTGCAGTAGGCCATGCATAGTTTAAGTCGGCTCCAATATGTTTAGAGTTCATCACATCATATGCACCACCATAGGCTTTTCTTGTAATTACAGTAATACGGGGTACAGTTGCTTCACTAAAAGCATATAATAATTTAGCGCCATTGGTAATAATTCCATTCCATTCCTGGTCTGTACCTGGCAAAAAACCGGGAACGTCCTCGAAAACAAGCAATGGGATATTAAAGCAGTCGCAAAAGCGTACAAATCTGGCGGCCTTTGTTGAAGCATGATTGTCCAATACCCCAGCAAGATAAGCAGGCTGATTAGCAACAATACCTATACTTCTTCCTGCCAAGCGGATAAATCCGACCACAATATTTTCTGCATAATCTTTATGTACTTCTAGAAAGCTATCTGTATCGGCCACTTCGCTTATTATAGACCTAACATCATAAGGCTGATTCGAATTCTCGGGCATAATGCCATTAAGAGATAAACGACTTTCATCAGTCAAAGTATAGGGCAATTGCAATGGGATCTCTTCACAATTCTGAGGCATATAACTCAGTAATCTCTTAACATGATTAATGGCATCTAATTCATTTGAGCACGCAAAATGAGTTACACCCGATTTTGTAGCATGAGTAGATGCACCACCAAGTTCTTCAGAACTTACCTCTTCGTGGGTTACAGTTTTAACAACATTTGGTCCTGTAACAAACATGTACGAGGTATTCTCTACCATTAAAATAAAGTCGGTAATGGCAGGCGAATATACTGCGCCCCCAGCACAAGGTCCCATTATTGCTGAAAGTTGTGGGATAACTCCTGATGCCTGAACATTTCTATAAAATATATCGGCATAACCGCCTAAAGAAACCACACCTTCCTGTATCCGCGCACCACCACTATCATTTAAGCCAATCAGGGGAGCTCCGTTTTTCATGGCCATGTCCATTATTTTGCAGATCTTTTCGGCATGTGTTTCAGAAAGAGAGCCGCCAAAAACGGTAAAATCCTGTGAAAACACGTAAACTAGCCTGCCATTTATGTTTCCATAGCCAGTTACAACACCATCCCCTAAATATTTTTCCCGTTCCATGCCAAAATCAACACTTCTATGGGTTACCATCATGCCAATTTCCTCAAAGGAATTCTCATCCAATAAAAAATGGATTCGCTCTCTGGCCGTTAGTTTTCCTTTTTTATGCTGACTTTGAATTCTCGCTGCACCGCCACCTTCATTCGCTTTTTTTATTTTGTCCTGAAGTACATCTATTTTATTCTTCATTTTAAACACTAATAATTTTAATTATTTACCAGCGATACTGTAATCTGGTAGTAAACACATCATCTTTTAAGTCGGCCGTATAGTCTGGCAACTTAGTCGCATCGTTAACAACGTGCTCGTTGTACAATGTAAGTTTAAATCTTGAATTTATTAGATAGGTCAGGCCATAACCAAGGGTGCTAAATTTAATATCACCAGCTGAAGTATTGTTGCCTGCAATGCCAATTTCCGATTCACTTATTTCTCTGTTTGGGTCGTACACATCATAAGATACCAGTGCAGTAAACTTACTTTTTGCAATCTGCTGGGTTAACCATAAGTAATAACCAGAAAACTGGCGTAGATATAGGTCTGTTGCTGGTTGTGCAGAGAAACTAGTACTGGCAACTGGACCTAATATGCTGGCAGTAGCAGCTACCCCAGGTTGTGTTCCTTGAAGATATTCAGCTTTAAATATGGTTCGGCCAAAAGTATTGTCGTATTGAAGCTGTAAGTTACCTCCATAATATTCGCGTTTACCAAAGTAGCCAACATTGTCGGGGCTTGTGTTTTTTTGAAATCCAGATCCTGTAGCAGAGTAATAATTTTCAGTATCGTTACGTACCCAACCTTCATAGATAGATGCTCCAAAGCCTATATGAAGTTTTTTATTTGCCAGACTGTCGAATTTAAAACCAAGGTTGCCTATAATATCTTTTCTTGAGTCATAATCTCTGGCATTGTATCCGCTTCCATTTATTACAGCTAACTCTGCTGTCAGAAAATTAAATATTTTACTGGGGTGATAAGTAACCATGGCACCAATATCACGCTCCCTTGGCATCAACGTTTGGAAAACTCTCGCTCTTTCAGGGAAATCTCTATATCCCGAGGAGTAAACAATAGAGTGACCAAAGGGGCGGTTAAACAAACCAGCAGTTAACAATAGTTCCTTTGAATCAGGTTGATGCAACTGTATAAAGGCGTCCATTAATTGAATGCCATTTTGCGTAGCATCTATTTGGAAAACAATGCTCGAATACTTATCAGCCCTGTCAATTTTCAATCTACCCCTGCGAATCATGAAACGACTGTCGGAGTTTTTTGAGAAATCTCCGCCCGAAAAGGAGGAAATGCCACCAGATTGAGCTTTTTGAAATTGTGTTTGCAGATAGCCTGTTATCGCAATTTCATGAGGGTCATAAGTTGAGGGAGCATTATTACTTTGGGCAAAAAGGACAACCGGATAAAGAAATATCAGGCTTAACAGTGTTTTTTTCATGAATGAGTAAAAAAGAATTTTGATCGCCTAAATTACGGTAAATGAAGCATTTTTCTTTAAAATGGCTTCAGATTTTTAAAAAATAGAAGTCCAAAATATGATAAAGCAACAACTAAATTACATTTTTTTTACATGATAATTTGTAAATAAGCAATGTTTGGAGCTATTTTTGGAGAGTTAGGTGAAAGAATAAAAACAAATGTTTCTAAGAAAGTACCGTATATTAATAGTTATTACCTTCTTAAGTATCTTCTCGGCGAAGATGGTAATTTCCGGTGCGCCTGTATTTTTTAGTCATATTGATAAGAACATCATGATTTCTGTAATCATGCAAATCGAAGCCGAACATAGCAGTGATGGAGATCCGGGAAAGGCAAAAGTAAAGCTCTTTGATTATAAGATTGACTTTCAGCACGACTACGTATGGTCATCTGTCCTACATCTTTACGGTATAAAGAATAGCTTTATAGATAATTTCAAACGGTATTTCGATCCATTCCATCCGTCTGTACCCACACCGCCTCCTAACCTGAGCTAATTTATTATGTGTTACCACCCAAAGGGGGAGCGGTATGCAATTTTTAAAAATTAGTTTAAAAGATTAAAACATAGTTTTATGCAAAGTGGAAACTCAATCTTTTCAAGATTGGAAGTGAAGAAATATATATTAAAAAAGAATCTGAAGCGTGATTTGCCATCCAGTATTGTGGTATTTCTTGTTGCTCTCCCCCTATGTTTAGGGATAGCTTTAGCCTCAGGTGCACCTCTGTTTGCGGGTCTTATAACAGGTATAGTTGGTGGCGTTGTAGTTGCCAGCTTAAGCGGATCACAATTAAGTGTTAGTGGGCCTGCGGCTGGATTAACCGCAATCGTTCTGGGAGCTATCAGCCAATTGGGCGCTTATCAGACCTTTTTACTTGCAGTAGTTTTGGCAGGTGTAATTCAGATAATACTTGGATTGTTAAAGGGCGGAACTATCGGTAATTACTTCCCCTCAAGTGTAATTGAAGGGATGCTTGCCGCAATCGGATTAACCTTGATACTTAAACAACTTCCTCATGCGCTCGGGGTAGATTCAGATTTTTTTGGTGATGAAAGTTTCTTCCAAAAAGATAATGAAAATACATTTTCAGCCATTAGTGGGGCATTAGGCCATTTTAGTCTGGCTGCTATTGTAATAAGTGTATTGTCAATTTTAATCTTGGTCTTTTGGCCAAAATTTAAAAAATTAAGTGTTGTTCCCGCTCCCCTGGTAGTGGTAGTAATAGGAGTTGTGCTTACAATTGTTTTTCAGGGCGGGAATTATGCTTTGGAAGCAAAACAAATGGTAGAGATTCCAGTTGTGAACAGCTGGTCGGAATTTACGGGTTTATTTGCCGCACCAGATTTTTCACAGATAACGAATGGAAAAGTCTGGGTTGTTGCTGCAACAATTGCGGTGGTTGCCAGTCTTGAAACGCTATTAAGTATTGAAGCGGTAGACAAGATAGATCCAATTAAGCGTGTATCGCCTACAAATAGGGAACTGGTTGCTCAGGGTACAGGAAACATGGTTAGTGGTTTGTTAGGCGGATTGCCTTTAACATCGGTAATTGTAAGAAGCTCTGCAAACGTAAATGCAGGTGGAAGAACAAAGATGTCAGCTATTTTTCATGGAGTATGGTTGCTTTTATCCCTGCTTTTTATACCGGGTATTATCAATATGATTCCTTTGGCATGTCTGGCTGCAATTCTATTGGTAACAGGGTATAAATTAGCACGTATAGAGCTTTTTAAACATATGTACCACAAAGGCTGGGATCAGTTTGTCCCGTTTGTAATTACTATTGTAGCTGTTTTGCTAACAGATTTGTTAAAAGGTGTTGCAATAGGTATGCTGTTCTCAATATTCTATTTATTACGTACCAATATGCGTAATCCATACTTCTACAAAATACAGGAAGAGGGTAATAAAAAGAACTTGAGAATAAAATTGGCCGAAGAAGTATCTTTCTTAAACAAGGCTGCCATTCAGGTGGTATTAAATAAAATACCTAAAGAAACTAACGTGATCATTGATGGATCCAATTCACGGTATATAGACCCCGACGTATTGGAAACCATTTTTAATTATAAGCACAATGCTTATACAAAGGGTATTATTGTAATTTTAGAAAATATTAAAGAACAATATACCGTGCCAAAATTGAACAATAAAATCATTGAAGAAATTAATAATTAAATTATTATGTGCGCGAAATTAGAAAAACAACATACAGATCAGATTACTTATGATAGCTTATTAAATGGAAATAAAGAGTGGGTTGCTGAGACTCTTAAAGAAGACCCCCTTTTCTTTGAACGCCTCTCTGCAGGTCAAGCTCCGCCTGTATTGTGGATAGGTTGCTCAGATAGTCGTGTGCCGGCTAATCAGATCACGAACACAATGCCTGGTGATATCTTTGTACACCGCAATATTGCAAACGTGGTTACGCATACAGATATGAATTTGTTAAGTGTTCTGGATTATTCAGTTAATGTTCTTAAAGTAAAACATATAATTGTTTGCGGTCACTATGGCTGTGGGGGTGTAAATGCTGCACTTGGAGATAAACAAGTGGGGTTAATTGACAACTGGTTAAGAAACATTAAAGATGTGATTCGCATACACGAGCGTGAAATGTCGACCATTAAAGATCCACAAAAGAGGTCTGACCGTTTAGTGGAGTTGAATGCCATAGAGGGAGCTGCAAATGTGATGAGTACTTCAATTGTACAAAACGCATGGGCATCGGGTCAGGAACTTGGTGTGCATGCCTGGGTTTATAGTTTAAAATCAGGTTTAATCACCGATTTAAAAGTAAGTGCTTCAAGTGCTGAGGATATTTCTCCGGTATTTAAAATGAATACAGAAAAATAACTTTTCAATTGAGCTAAAGGCTGATTTACTAAATAAAAAAACTCCCGGCGATGAGCCGGGAGTTTTTTTATTTAGTATCTATCCTAAAAATGGATAACGATAATCCTTTGGTGGATCAAAAGTTTCCTTAATAGTACGAGGAGAAACCCAGCGCAATAGATTAATCATTGATCCGGCTTTATCATTTGTACCCGATCCTCTGGCACCACCAAAAGGCTGCTGTCCAACAACAGCACCGGTGCATTTATCATTAATATAGAAATTACCGGCAGCGTTTCTTAAACGTTGAGTAGCCTTTTCTATCGCGTAACGATCCTGGGCAATAACAGCACCTGTTAAGGCATAAATAGAAGTAGTATCTATAATGTCCAGAACTTTATCAAAATCTTTATCCTCGTAAACGTATATTGTTAATACAGGGCCAAAAAGCTCTTCACACATTGTGGTATATTTTGGATCTTTAACAACAAGAACTGTGGGCTCAATAAAGTAACCTTTAGATTTATCGTAATTTCCTCCTGCAATAATCTCTACAGATTTGTCTTGCTTGGCTTCATCAATATATTTAGCCAGTTTATTGAAAGATTTCTCGTCAATAACTGCATTAATGAAATTACTGAAATCTTCAGTTCCACCCATTTTAAAGGTAGCCAGATCACGGATCATTAAATCCTTAATCTCAGGCCATACGGTTTTCGATACATAAACGCGAGAGGCAGCAGAACACTTCTGACCTTGATATTCAAAAGCACCACGAATAATTGCTGTACTTGATATTTCCGGTTCTGCAGAACCATGAACAAGGATAAAATCCTTACCACCGGTTTCTCCAACAATACGCGGATAGGTTTTAAATTTATGAATGTTATTACCAATAGTTTTCCAGATGTTTTGGAAAACTGCAGTAGAACCAGTAAAGTGAATTCCGGCAAAGTCAGGGTGACTAAAAATCACTTCGCCAGCTTCAGGTCCATCAACATAAACAAGGTTGATCACACCATCAGGTAATCCCGCTTCTCTGAATATCTGCATTAATACATTAGCTGCAAAAATTTGAGTATCTGCTGGTTTCCATACCACAACATTCCCCATCATAGCTGCTGATGTAGGAAGATTCCCTGCGATGGCAGTAAAGTTAAACGGGGTTAAAGCAAACACAAAACCTTCCAATGGGCGTTGCTCAACTCTGTTCCAAGATCCTTTAGGCGAAACAGGGGGTTGCTGCTTATAGATTTCAGCCATATAGCTAACATTGAAACGAAGGAAATCAATCAGCTCACATGCCGAGTCAATTTCAGCCTGGTAAGCATTCTTAGACTGCCCAAGCATTGTTGCAGCATTTAATTTATAACGATACGGACCTGCAATTAAATCGGCTGCCTTCAGAAAAATTGCAGCACGATGTTCCCACGCCAAATTTTCCCAATCAGCTTTAGCTGCCAAAGCAGCATCAATAGCTTGCTTTACGTGGTTTTTATTTCCAATACTATATTTACCCAATACATGTTGATGATCGTGCGGAGGGGTAACCTTTCCTTTAACTTCTGTATGCACTTCCTCAACACCAATATACATCGGTATCTCAATTTGTTTGGAACGGGCATCGGCTAAAGCGGCCTTTAAAAGTTCACGTTCTTTACTCCCTGGTGCATAACCCAAAATGGGCTCATTTACAGGAGCGGGTACGTTAAAAAATCCTTTAAGCATGTTATAATAAGTTATTTTTACAAAGGTAAACTTTTATTTATTACACAGGTAAATGGCAATCCGTATAAACGTGATAAAATGCGAGGTAATAATTCTTATTTTTGAAACGGCACATGATTAAATACCTCAGATTATTATTACTTCCGTTTTCTGTCCTCTATGGCTTAGTAGTTCTCATCAGGAATAAGCTATACGATACAGGTGTGTTTAAGCAAACAAATTTTGACTTACCAGTGATATGTGTAGGGAACCTTGTTGTTGGGGGGTCTGGCAAAAGTCCGGTAACAGAGTACCTCGTAAATCTGTTACCTGATAAGCGTATTGCCATCCTAAGTAGGGGGTACGGCCGTAAAACTAAAGGATATATCCTTGCAGATGCAAACTCAAATGCAGAAACAATAGGCGACGAACCAATGCAGTTTTACAACAAGTTTCCAACAGTTACTGTTGCAGTTTGCGAAGACAGGGTAACCGGTATTAATCTTTTAAAAAGTAATCACGATATTATAATACTGGACGATGCTTTTCAGCATAGGAGTGTAAAACCCGGTTTTAACATCCTTCTTTTTGAATATCAAAAACTACTAAGTCCGCAATTTTTGCTTCCTGCCGGAAATTTAAGAGAACCTTTTTCTGGATATCATCGGGCACAGGCATTGCTGGTTACCAAAGGACCAGAAAAGATAGATGTGCATCAAAAGCAAGCTTGCTTAAATAGGTTTGATGCACCAGCAAAAGAAAAGCTATCCTTTTCTTTTTTAACTTATGGTAGCCTTACAAACCTTATTTCAAAAGAACAGCGGCCTCTATCCTCAATTTCAGGTACTACTTCTGTATTCTTATTAACCGGGATAGCTAACCCTTTACCTTTGTTAACTCAGTTGCAAAAATATACGCAGCGTATAGATCACCATGACTATCCTGATCATTATCGCTTTACTTTGCAAAATATTCAGCAACTTGTAAATGCCTTTAAGAACGATCCTTCAGAAGAAAAAATAATAATAACAACAGAAAAAGATGCACAACGTTTATTAGATGATGTATTAAAAGAATTACTTTTAAATTTGCCTGTCTTTTATTTGCCTGTTAAAATAACATTACAGGAAGAAGATAAAGCTACATTTGATCAAAAGATTTTAGATTATGTTTCAAGCACTACACGAAACCGTTGAATATATAAAACGAAAAACTGATAATTTTCTTCCGGAAATTGGAATTGTTTTAGGAACTGGCCTTGGTGGTCTTGTTAACGATATAGAAGTTGAATACCAGTTGATGTATTCTAATATTCCTAATTTCCCAATCTCGACACTCGAATTTCATACCGGAAAGCTAATCTTCGGAAAGCTCAATGGCAAAAAAGTAATTGCAATGCAAGGAAGGCTTCATTATTACGAAGGCTATTCTATGCAGCAAATTACTTTCCCGATCAGGGCAATGAAAGCTTTAGGGATAGCCCACTTATTTGTTTCAAATGCTGCGGGATCGTTAAATCCGGAATTTAAAAAAGGCGACTTAATGGTGATCAATGATCACATCAATTTGCAGCCAGAGAGTCCTTTACGTGGTAGTAATGATTCGGACATGGGACCTCGTTTTCCCGACATGAGTCAGCCTTATAATAGAGCATTAATAAAGCAAGCAATTAATATTGCTAAGGACAACAACATTAAGTGCCATCAAGGCGTTTACATTGCCGTAACAGGACCCAATTTAGAAACTAAAGCAGAATATAATTATTTGAGAATTATTGGAGGCGATGCTGTAGGGATGAGTACTGTGCCCGAGGTTATAGTAGCCAACCACATGACCATCCCTGTATTTGCAATTTCTGTTTTAACGGATGAGGGATTCCCTGAAGTACTTGAACCGGTTAGTCTTGAAGAAATAATAGAAACAGCAAAGATAGCCGAGCCTAAAATGACAAAAATATTGAGCCAGTTAATTTCAACTTTATAATGTATAAAAACATTGCCTTTCTTGTTTTTTGCTTTGTCATCTTCGGTGGTGCACAATTGTTCGCGCAGGATTTAAAAACTACCGTTAATGATAATAAGGAGATGGACTCCTTAAGAAAGAAAGAAGAAGAAGGAAGAGATTCTATAGTATTCACCTCAAGATTTATCAGATATACTACCCTTAAACTTACAAAGGATAGCATACAAACTATACCTCTGGACACAACACTAACAGGCTTTCAAAATTTTAACATACTTATACACCCAAGAACACCAACAGTTGGGGTTGGTAACTTAGGCCTGGCCGCCAGACCAATGCTTTTTGAACCGTCTAAAACAATAGGTTTTGACATTGGTATGCACTCGCTGGATTATTACGCAATGACGCACGACGATGTTAGGTATTACCAGGCAAGAACACCATTTACCAGTCTTTATTATGTTAGCGCCGGCGAAGCTGAGCAAGTTTTTAAAGTAATACACTCCCAGAATATTAAGCCGAACTTTAATGTGGGCCTCAATTTTAATAGGATAGGGGCAAATGGTTATTACAGAAGGCAAAGGGGAGACGACCTGAATGGCGCGCTCTTTAGCTGGTACCAATCGCCAAACAAAAGGTATAATCTATGGGCTAGTGTAGTGTTTAATACCCTTAAAACTCAAGAAAATGGATCCATCCTTAATGATTCTATTTATACAGGTACAAACAATTCTGTAGATAAACTTACAGAACCTGTTAGGCTGCAAACTGGTAAACGAATATGGCGGCAAACTGGTTTTATGCTTAAGCAGACCTATTTTGTGGGGCGGATAGATAGCGTTGCCCAGGAAATAACAAAAAAAATACTCCCAACAAACAAGATATCCTATACTTTAAAGTATGATGCAAATTCCTATGCATTCCAAAAGGATGAGGGCTTTACTTCAGAACGTGTCAGGGAATCTGTTTTCCCAAATGGTATTGGTTTGGCAGATACTACTTTCACTAATGACAGTACAAGATATACCCACATACAGAATGAGTTTATCTACAGCTTTTTCCTTAGGGCAAAAGGAAGTTCAATTATCAAAAATGAGCTAAAGCTCGATGTAGGTATAAAGCACGACTTTTATAATTATAACCAGCTGGTGCTTTATCGAGACCGAACCCGGTTTTATGATTATTCAGCTACTTTCCAAAATGTTACTTTGTTGGGTAATGCGGGCTATCGGTTAAGTAACAAAATAGATTTTAATGTCGATTTACAACAAATCTTTCAAGGACGAAACGTAGGTGATTTTTTATACGAAGCCAAAAGTAACGTGCTGTTAAGTAAATCTGTTGGTCGTATAGTTCTAGGTGCTTATTTTCAAAACAAGTCACCCGAAGAAACCTATACCAATTACTTTGGCAACCACTACCGTTGGGAAAATAATTTCGATCGTACTAAAACCATCAACCTGTCCTTTAATTTTATCAACGAAAAATTTGGGTTTGATGCAGGTGCACAGTACTATTTAATAGATAAGTATCTTTATTTTGGTCAGGATGACAAAGGCGGAATAGAACCACTTCAGTTAGGTTCCTCCATAAACCTCTTTAAAATAACTGCAGGTAAAAAATTCAGATTCGGTAAGTTTAATCTGGAGAGTTATGTTGTTTACCAAAAAACAGATAATCCCGATAAGTTACGTACTCCTGAAGTTTATACCTTCAATAGTTTTTATCTGGATCATACCTTTTTTAAGGTGTTAAAAACCAATGTCGGTTTCGATGTCCGTTACAACACACCATACAAAGCATACTCGTATTCAACTGCAACTGGCCAGTTCTATATTGGTAAAGATGTAACGTTTGATACCACGCCAATTGTAGATGTATGGGTTAAAGCAAGTTTAAGAAGAGCTAACCTTTTTGTGAAATGCGATTATGTAAACCAGGGCTTACTTTATAAAGGATATTATACAGTTGATCGCTATCCAATGCCAGACCGTTTATTATTCAAATTTGGAGTAAGCTGGAATTTCTACGATTAAACTATTGATGAGCGGTTGTTTTAAAGCTATCGTCGATGACGAGGTGAACGATTACATGTTGTTATCACTAAGTCTTTTGCGGTTTCTTTTTAGCAGCCGGAAACAAAACATTGTTTAAAATTAACCTATAACCCGGTGAATTAGGGTGCAGATTTAGATCAGTTGGAGGATCTCCAACCGCATGCTGATAATCTTCCGGATCATGTCCACCATAAAAAGTAAACTGCCCTTTACCAATCTCGCCGTTTAAATAGCGTACCTCTTCGGCGCCTTTATTTTCACCAAGAACCGTAACACTTGGCTTTACAAAACGTTTCTTAAATGCAGTGGTTTGGCCCATAAAACCCTTAATTACCTTATCATGGTTTTGAGTGAGCATAGTTGGCACAAGATCCCATTTTGCAGAAAAATCAAACAGTGTAAAAAAATCATTAGCCTGTGTAAGCGTTCTGGTTTGAGTAGCATCTATATCAGAAAATTCGTAATTATTAGGGTTCTCATCAAGCTTAAAATCCTTAAAAGCAAAGGTGTTATTAAAATTAAGTTTACTTTGAGCCTGCGGATCGGCCCCGTCGCCATCAAACATACTTTCACAAATGTCAACACCTTCGGCGCTCAATGCAATGTCAAAACTATCAGTACCCGAACACATTGCAAAAAGAAATCCACCTCCAGTACAGAACTCCTTTATCCGTTTAGCTACAGCCAACTTCAATTGAGATACCTTAGTAAAACCATTTCTTTTTGCAGTAGCTTCTTGATTTTTAACATCTTCACGATACCAGGTCGCATTTCTAAAAGCACTCCAGAAGCGACCATACTGGCCGGTAAAATCCTCGTGATGCAGGTGCAGCCAGTCATATGCTGACAATTTATCCTTTAAAACATCATCATCATAAACCACATCGTAAGGAATTTCAGCATAGGTAAGCACCATAGTAACCGCATCATCCCATGGTAATTTACTTTTAGGCGAATAAACCGCTATTTTTGGGGCTTTTTCAAGCTTCACCATTTCCATATTTACTTGTGGGTCGCTAATCTCATTTAAAATAGATGTAACCTTTCCGTCGGCAAGTATCTGATAAGAAACCCCCCTGGTTTTACACTCGTCTTCAATAGCCTTGTTATAGCCAATTAAAAAACTGCCACCTCTGTAATTTAAGAGCCAGCTAACATCCGCCTTTTGCTTAATGCCCCAATATGCTATACCATAAGCTTTCAAATGGTTTTTTTGGTCCTCATCCATGTAAATAAGAATAGACGATGCCTTAGCAGCTATTGTAACTACGAGTAAAAAAAACAGAAGGCCAAATTTTTTCAAGCTTAAAATCATGTGGTTGTATCAGTGAGTACGAATGTATATTTTTTGCATACCAATATAAAATTATAATGTACATATAACGCTTTTAGTATAAATTGCATATAAAAACTATTTTATCTAAGTTTGGCGTTTACAAAAAACAACATGAGTAAAGCAATAATTAAAACAGAGAAAGGGAACATGACTGTTCAGTTTTATGATCAGGATGCACCAAATACAGTTGCTAACTTTAAAAAATTAGCTAACGAGGGATTTTATGATGGGGTTATATTTCACAGAGTAATTCCAAATTTTGTGGTTCAGGGTGGAGATCCTACCGGAACTGGTGCAGGTGGCCCGGGTTATAAAATTGATTGTGAGCTTTCTGGAGAGAACCAATATCATGACCGTGGTGTTTTGTCAATGGCACATGCTGGCAGAAACACAGGAGGATCGCAGTTTTTTATCTGTCATAGCAGAGATAATACTGCTCACCTTGATAGAAACCACACAGTATTCGGTAAAGTAATAGAAAATGTCGATATTGTTGATGATATTAAACAAGGTGACAAGATTTTAGGAATAGAAGTAATAGAGGATTAATATGAATTTAAGAGGAATAGTAGCAGTATCTGGGAGACCGGGGCTATTTAAACTAGTAGGGCAAAATAAAGGTGGATACGTTCTTGAGAGCCTTGATGCTCAAAAAGTTAAAATTGTAGCCAATATTACTACAACTAAACTTGCATCATTAGAAGACATTACCATTTATGGCGAAGATGAGGATCTGAAGCTTGTGGATGTTTTGGCTAACATTGCTGCGGCTAAAGGAAACGTTCCTGATGCAAAAACAGACGCAAACGCTTTAAAAGCATTCTTTAAAGAAGTTGCGCCAGATCATGATGAGGAAAAAGTATACACCTCTGATATGAAAAAGATTGTTACCTGGTACCATTTATTAAAAGAGCTGCCTTTGTTCTCAGAGGATGCCCCATCAGTAAGTGCAGAGCAGGAAGCTTTAAAGGCTGAAGAAAAAATCGATAAGAAGCCAAAAGCTACGCCAAAACCAGCAAATGCAAAAGCACCGGCTAAAACATCACAGCCAGCTAAAAAAGCAAGCATGACCAGTAAAAAAGGTGTGTAGTTAGTGAATTACAATATGATATAAAGAGCCCGATTAACGTTAATGTTGATCGGGCTCTTTGTTATTTTAAGCCAGATACCAGATCAGTAAAAACGCTATTGCCGATATAACTATGGCAATAATATAACTTAAACGATCCTTTCTTCTGTCGCTTTTAAACTTATAATTTCTTTTATATTCTGATGGTAAGCGCATAATAAATCTCCTTTTAATAATGATGAGAGCGGGATTAAATTTCCATAAAATTAATACAGATTATTCATGGTGATATGGTTCTCCTTTTAATATACTAAAAGCCCTGTATAGCTGCTCTACAAAAAATAAGCGTACCATTTGATGAGAGAAAGTCATATCAGAAAGCGACATACTCCCGTTGGATCTTTTATAAACAGACTCATCAAACCCATAAGGTCCACCTATTACAAATACCAAATGCTGAACACTTCCAATCATCTGTTTGTTCAAATAATTTGAAAATAGTACAGAAGTATATTTTTTTCCTTTCTCGTCAAGCAAAATTACAGTATCCGGATTACTGATGTGTTTTAACATCATTTCAGCTTCCTTTGCCTTTTGTTGCGCCTCACTTAGATTCTTAGTGTTTTTTACATCAGGAATAACGATCATATTAAACCCTATATAATGTTTTAGCCGGTTTAAATACTTCTCAATACCTTCAATAAGATATTTTTCTTCTGTTTTTCCTGTAACAAGTAGTGTAATCTTCATCTAATTAGCGGCGTAATAATCAATTCCCTATATTTATCAAACTGGGCCGAAGCAAAACAGTTCAATGGAGAAAAATACAATGATAAGAACAAAAGATAGCATTTTAAACGATTACAGAAATAATGTAGCAAGTCAGCAAACTCAGATCGATGGCCTCAAGAGCAAGCTTAATAAAATATCATTCTCCCGTTTGGGTCTGTTTATTGCCGAAATAATAATAATAGCGCTCATCATAAATATTGGTTTTTCGTGGGTGTTAATAGCGCTAACTATTATACCGGTAATCTTTTTTATGATTTTGGTAAAAAAGCAAATTGCAGTACAACAAGAGCTAACCTACGCCGAACAACTTTTGTGGGTTTACCAAAATGAAGTGAATCATATTACTTCAAATACCAATGGATATAGTGATGGAGAGTGCTATAGCAACGAATACCATCCCTATTCATCAGATTTGGACATTTACGGGCAAGGAACTTTGTTCTCTTATATCAATCGTTGCAATACAAATAATGGCTTAAATATCCTTGCAGAAAATCTGGGTCGACCAAATGGAAAGGACATCATTTTGCAGCGACAAGAAGCTATCGCCGAAATGACTGAACATATAGATAAAACTTTTCACTTCCGGGCCGAATTACAAAATCACAAACCCGGTCAGCTTGACGTTATTAAGGATAAACTGGAACATCAGCTGCCCAATCAGCTAAAGTTTACTCACAATAAAACGCTTCAATTATATGTAAAAATAGGGCCTTTTATTACTTTTGGGGTGCTTATACTTGGCGCAATATTCGGTGGTCATGTATGGAAAATATTTGGCCTTGTAGCCTTATTTAATATGTCACTCATTTTCTTCAACCTGAAATACATCAACCTGGTTTATTATGGATTTACAGGGGGATCAAATTTATTAGACTCCTTCTCTGGCACAATAAAGTGGACAGAAGAAATTACCTGGAAAAGCACCTATATTAAAGATTTTTTTAAGGGAAATGATAGCGACGGCATAACAAACGATCCTGTAAGTAAACAGATCAAACAACTATCATCCATCATTAAAGCATTTGATAACAGGCTTAACCCATTTGTAGGCTTTTTTTTAAACCTGTTTCTGCTCTTGGATCTAAAATGCTCATTCGATTTAAATAAATGGTATATAAAATCATCAACTAACTTGGTAGGCGGCCTGTATAGGATTAGTCAGTTCGAAGAGTTGATTTCGTTTGCCACACTTACCCACAATCAACCAGACTGGAGCTTCCCTACAATTGCTGATAATTTTAACTTAAAGGGCATTGAATTAGGACATCCCTTAATTCACGAAAGAGAGCGTGTAGTAAACGATTTTAGTCTGGGCGCCCATCCTACAGTTGATATTGTTACAGGCTCAAATATGGCAGGGAAAAGCACATTTCTGCGTACAGTTGGTATTAACATGGTGCTCGCATTTGCAGGCGCGCCCGTTTGCGCTAAAGAAATGTCGCTTTCTATATTTAAAGTACTTTCCTATATGCGTATCAAAGATTCTTTGAACGATCATACCTCAACCTTTAAAGCAGAACTCAACAGGCTAAAAATGATACTCGATGCCATCAATGTTTCGGCAAATTCATTTGTGCTGATCGATGAAATGCTTAGGGGAACAAACAGTAAGGATAAATATCTTGGATCTAAAGTATTTATAGAAAAATTAATTGCACAAAGCACACCTGCACTGTTTGCTACTCACGACTTACAACTCTCAGAAATGGAAGCAGATCATGGCGATAATGTAAGGAACTATCATTTTGATATTCAAATAGCAGAGGATGAGATGGAGTTTGATTACAAGTTGAAACATGGCCCTTGCAAAACTTTTAATGCGGCCCTGTTACTCAAACAAATAGGCTTAACATTAAGTTAATACCATAATGCCATATTGCCTTTAATAACTGCAGGTATGATTAAAGCATCTGATTTTGGTGAGGATTTTTTATGGGGTGTGGCGGTAGCTGCAGCCCAAATTGAAGGTGCTTCTGAGAGCTATGGCAAAGGGCCATCTATTTGGGATACTTTTTCTAAAAGATCAGGTAAAATAAAAAAAGGGCACGACCCCAAGCATGCCTGCGACTTTTACCATAAGTACAAAGAAGATATAGCCCTTGTTAAAACACTTGGCTTCTCCGTTTTTCGATTTTCAATAGCCTGGTCCAGAATTCTTCCTTATGGGAAGGGAGCTATAAATAAAGAAGGAATTCTTTTCTACCATAAAGTGATAGATGAGTGCCTGCTAAATGGGCTAATTCCTTATGTAACACTTTACCACTGGGATTTGCCAGATGCGCTGGAAGATGAGGGCGGGTGGACTGCTTATAGCATCAATGATTCCTTTAATAACTTCGTATCTATATGCGCCAAAGAGTATGGTCATAAGGTTAAGAACTGGATAGTTTTGAATGAACCTTTCGGTTTTACTTCACTGGGATACATGTTAGGAGTACATGCGCCCGGAAAAACGGGCTTAACCAATTTCTTTTCTGCCGTTCATCATACCGCAATAGCACAAGCCGATGGTGGCCGGATATTAAGAGCCGAAGTGCCCAACGCCAACATTGGAACAAGCTTCTCTTGCTCTGAAGTTATTCCGTATACGCAAAGCGATGCCGATATAACTGCCGCTAAAAGAATTGATTGTTTGATGAACAGGTTATTTATTGAACCTACATTGGGAATGGGTTATCCAGGAGCAGATTGGGATTTGATGGAGAAATTTTCGATTCAGCATTCTACCTGGCGACATACTAAGAGACTAACTTTTGACTTCGATTTTATTGGTCTACAAAATTATTTTCCCTTAACCATTAAATACAACGCCTTTATCCCTGTTTTGCAGGCATGGGAAGTTAAAGCTAAAAGCAGAAAAAAACCACATACTGCAATGGGATGGGAAATAAATGCCGATAGCTTTTACAATATCATTAAGCAATTCGCTTCTTATCCGGGTATTAAGAAACTAATGATTACTGAAAATGGAGCAGCCTATCATGATAAGGTATCGGGTAATCATGTTCATGATCCGGAACGCATAGCTTATTTTCAGCTTTATCTGGCGGCCCTCCTAAAAGCCAAAAGTGAAGGGTTAAATATTACAGGTTACATGGCCTGGACATTAATGGATAATTTTGAATGGGCCGAGGGTTTTAATGCCCGTTTTGGTTTAGTACATACAGACTTTAAAACTCAGCACAGAATCATAAAAGATTCCGGGTTCTGGTTTCAGCAGTTTTTGGCATCCGATTTATAAATCAGCAATAGTAAAGTCGTGTCTGGAGTTTCTTATAATTCATCAGAAGTTCATTTCATTGTGACTTGACAGGGCGCAACTAGATATGTTAGGTGGCATTATAAAATCCCAAATGAAAAGCTTTTTGTACATTTATATCCAAAGCATATTAAATGGATAAGATTGTAGTATTTGAAACTTTTTATAACCCAATTGAGGCCAATATTGTGAAAGCAAGATTAATGGATAGCGGTGTTCAATGTTTTTTATCAGATGAAAATACAATTACCATAAACCCTTTATATACTCAGGCGCTTGGTGGGGTTAAACTGCACATTTTTGAAAAGGACATCCCTTTGGTAAAGGACATTCTTCAGGATGAAAATATTCAGTTGCCTCAGGAAGAGACCGAGGCGGGCGTTGAGAATTGTCCTAACTGTGGTTCTAATCACGTAGGGTATGTACAAGCTACAAAAAAGAGATTTAACCTATTAACTATGATCGTTTCCTTCGCGCTAATGATCTATCCTTTTTATGCAAAGAAAACTCATCATTGCTTTGATTGCGAGTACGAATTTTAGCTTCAATTAAATTAAACTACTGCCTTTTTATCCCGTTCAACAGATAGCACTCCATTACCTTCAATCAAGAAACAGATCAGGCCGATCAGTACAATCACAGAAACCCAGAATTCTGCATATGGGCTGAATATGTTTGCTCTCAAATTAACAAAGAACACTGCCACAACAAGTATTGGTAAATTGAGCAAGCAAAATAATCGTGTGTGTGAGCCGACAGCAATGAGGAGTCCACCAATGATGTGAAGCACTATAATTATGTGCGCCAGTAAGCTAATAGACACTGCTACACCCAACATAGCATCTTTCATCATATTGGTAAAGGCATGAAGATTTGATGCAAATGCAATACCTTTCCAAATGAGTACTAAACCTAGAATTATTCTAAAATAGTCGAGCCATTTTGGGTGATGACGATTACCCCAATTTTGAATTTTTGTGAGCACGTTCATAATCTTGAATTTTGGTTATATGAATTTACATAAAAAAATTATGTATTCCTTGCTTTAAGAAAATTGGTTATGGAATTGAAAAGATATTGCAAGTAAATGGTTTTAGCATATAAATCATTACCTTTAATTTTACAAAACTGAACCAAAATATAACGTAATCGCAAAAACTCAACCATATAGATTAAACCACTATTTTCATGAATTTTATTAATAAACTCGTACTAACCATTGTAGCCGTGTTTGGATTGTCGGCGATTTTAAACGCTCAAACTAAAGGTGTTGAGCTTAAGTCTCCTAATGGAGGATTGAAAGTTTCCATTAATATATCCGACAAAATATATTATTCCATTTCCTCCGGAGAGGATCTGTTATTAGAAAATAACCATCTGCAGATGAGCCTTAGAAATGAAATTTTAGGGCAAAATCCAAAACTAACCGGCAGCAAAAAAGGACAGGGTACTGAAATCATTAAACCCTATGTTTCTTTGAAATTTTCTACTGTAAAAAGCAACTATAACTCGTTGATATTTAATTTTAAAGGTAATTATGCCGTAGAGTTTCGTGCTTTTGATGATGGGATTGCTTACCGCTTTATTACCAAAAAGAAAGGAAGTATTGAGGTGATGAATGAGGAATTTTCGGTGAACTTTCCGGGCGAATACGTTCTTCATTTGCAGCAGCCGGGCGGATTTAAAACTGCTTATGAAGAGCTGTACTCGCAGGTGCAGTCAAAGGACTGGAAGCCTGAAAATAAAATGTCGACCCTTCCAGTACTTATAGATACAAAGAAGAAATATAAGATATTGATCAGTGAATCAGACTTGACAGACTATCCTTGTATGTTTCTCAAGGGAACCGGGAATAATGGCATGTCGGCAGCTTTTCCTAAGGTTCCGCTTGAATTTGGTGATGATGGCGATCGCAGTCTAAAAATACTTAAAGAGGCTGATTATATTGCAAAAACTTCGGGTACCCGTAATTTCCCGTGGAGATACTTTGTGGTCACATCTAACGATAAGCAACTGCTTGAAAATACGATGACCTTAAAACTAGCTTCGTCAAGTGTGATTAAAGATCCTAGCTGGGTTAAACCTGGTCAGGCAAGCTGGGAGTGGTGGAATGATGCCGCACCTTATGGCCCAGATGTGAATTTTGTTTCCGGTTATAACCTGGCAACTTATAAATATTACATAGACTTTGCCGCTAAATTTGGTATACCATATATTATTATGGATGAGGGCTGGGCAAAGAGTACCACTGATCCTTATACCCCAAATCCAGATGTTGATGTGCATGAGCTGATCCGTTATGGTAAAGAGAAGAACGTAGGGGTCGTATTATGGTTAACCTGGTTAACTGTTCATAAGAACATGGAGTTGTTTAAGACCTTTCAGGAATGGGGTGTAAAAGGGGTTAAAATAGATTTTATGGACCGCAGTGATCAATGGATAGTTAATTACTATGAGGACGTTGCAAAAGAAGCGGCTAAACATAAATTGTTTGTCGATTTCCATGGCGCATTCAAACCTGCGGGCCTGGAGTATAAATATCCAAACGTGATTTCTTACGAAGGAGTTAGGGGAATGGAGCAGATGGGTGGATGTTATCCGGATAATAGTTTATACCTGCCGTTTATGCGTAATGCTGTGGGGCCTATGGATTATACTCCTGGTGCAATGATAAGCATGCAGCCTGATGTTTATAGAGCTGATAGGCCAAATGCGGCAAGCATTGGTACGCGCGCTTATCAACTAGCTTTGTTTGTTGTTTTTGAAAGCGGAATACAGATGCTGGCTGATAATCCTACGCTTTATTACAGAAACCTTGATTGCACAGAATTCATCACAAGCGTGCCAACTACATGGGATGAAACGAAGGCTCTGGAAGCCAAAATGGGTGAAGTTGCTGTAGTGGCAAAGCGTAAAAAGGACAAATGGTTTGTAGGGGCAATAACCAATGGTAAGGAAAAAGAAAGAAACGTTTCTTTAAATTTCGATTTCCTTGAAAAAGGAAAAACCTATACAATGACTTATTTTGAGGATGGAATTAATGCCGGTCGCCAGGCAATGGACTATAGAAAGAAAACAATACAGGTTAAATCTGGAGACAAGATTGATATTAAGATGGTTCGCAATGGCGGATGGGCTGCGGTAATTATGTAACCAGGCAAATGATATAAAAAAGGGGTTGATATTTAAAATATCAACCCCTTTTTTATATCGAGATGTAAGCTGTTAAGCGTTTTTAGCTGCTGCTTCTCTGCGAATGATATTCAATGCGCCTCCTGCTTTGAACCATTCTATTTGTTGTTCATTATAACTGTGATTAACAGATATCTCTTCTTTAGTTCCATCAGCATGGTTTAACACTAAAGTAAGTGGAACATCGGGTGTAAATGTTGTCAATCCAATGATATCGATAACATCGTCTTCTAATATTTTATCGTAATCTTCTTTGTTAACAAAGGTTAAACCAAGCATACCTTGTTTTTTAAGGTTGGTTTCGTGGATACGGGCAAATGATTTTACCAATACGGCACGCACACCTAAATGACGAGGTTCCATAGCTGCGTGTTCACGGCTTGATCCTTCACCATAGTTTTCATCACCGATAACGATAGAGCCTAATCCGGCAGCTTTATAAGCTCTCTGGGTTGCTGGTACAGGACCATATTCGCCAGTAAGCTCATTTTTAACTGAATCAGTTTTGTCGTTAAAGTAGTTTACAGCACCAATTAACATATTGTTAGAAATGTTATCCAGGTGACCGCGGAATTTTAACCATGGACCAGCCATTGAGATATGGTCAGTAGTACATTTTCCTTTTGCTTTGATCAGCAATTTAAGTCCTTTAAGGTCTGTGCCTTCCCAAGGAGTAAACGGATCAAGTAATTGTAACCTGTGTGAAGTTGGAGAAACAAGTACTTCTACTTTACTTCCGTCTTCAGCTGGCTGCTGGTAACCTGCATCTTCAACTGCAAAACCTTTAGTAGGTAATTCAAATCCAGTTGGGGCATCAAGTTTTACTTGTTCGCCTTTATCGTTTGTTAAAGTATCTGTTAAAGGGTTAAAGCTTAAATCGCCTGCAATAGCTAATGCTGTTACTAATTCCGGAGAACCAACAAAGGCAAAAGTATTAGGGTTACCATCAGCACGTTTTGCAAAGTTGCGGTTAAATGAGTGTACAATGGTGTTTTTCTCTTGTTTATCAGCGCCAACTCTGTCCCACATACCAATACATGGTCCGCAGGCATTGGTAAATACTTTAGCACCTATGCTTTTGAATACGTCTAAAAATCCATCACGTTGAATGGTGTAACGGATCTGCTCAGAACCCGGATTGATGCAGTATTCAGATTTAGCAGTTAAGCCTTTTTCTGATACTTGTTTGGCAATACTGATTGCACGGGAAATATCTTCGTATGATGAGTTGGTACAAGAACCGATCAATCCTACATCGATTTTCATTGGCCATCCGTTAGCTGCGGCAACTTCTTTCATTTTAGAGATAGGAGTAGCTAAATCCGGAGTGAATGGGCCGTTCAAATAAGGCTCAAGTTCAGATAAGTTAATTTCGATTAATTGATCGAAGTATTTTTCAGGCTCTGCATATACCTCAGCATCGCCGGTTAAGTGTTCTTTTATTGCGTTTGCAGCGTCAGCAACTTCAGCTCTGCTGGTAGCACGTAGATAACGTTCCATGCTTTCGTCGTAACCAAATGTTGAAGTTGTAGCACCAATTTCGGCACCCATATTACAAATGGTTCCTTTACCGGTACAGCTCATGCTTGTTGCGCCTTCGCCAAAATATTCAACAATTGCACCAGTTCCACCTTTTACAGTAAGAATACCTGCAACTTTAAGGATTACATCCTTAGCAGATACCCATCCACTTAATTTTCCGGTAAGTTTGATGCCTATTAATTTAGGGAATTTTAGTTCCCACGGTAATCCTGCCATTACATCACAAGCATCAGCACCACCAACACCTATCGCAACCATACCTAAACCACCTGCATTTACAGTGTGAGAGTCGGTACCTATCATCATTCCACCCGGAAAAGCATAGTTTTCTAAAACAACCTGGTGAATAATACCTGCACCTGGTTTCCAGAAACCAATACCATATTTGTTTGAAACCGAAGCTAAGAAATCAAATACTTCCTTGCTTTCAGTGTTTGCAGCTGGTAAGTCAATTTCAGCACCATTCTTTGCAGTGATCAGGTGATCGCAATGAACAGTAGAAGGAACAGCAACTTTTGGTCTGCCTGCCTGCATAAATTGCAATAAAGCCATTTGTGCAGTAGCATCTTGCATGGCCACACGGTCAGGAGCAAAATCTACATAATCAGTACCTCTTGTGTAAGCGGTATTTGTATTTCCATCCCAAAGGTGGGCGTAAAGGATTTTTTCTGAGAGTGTTAAAGGTCTGCCTACTAATTTACGGGCCGCCTCAACGCGGGGGCCAAAGTTTGCATACACCTTTTTGATCATTTCTATATCAAAAGCCATTGATAATATGTGTTAAAAGGGTAAGTTATTCTTATTATTTTGTAGCGAATTTACAAAAAAAAACAGGGGTAGGACATCATCTGCATATCATTATATTATTTATACCTATTCTAAATAATGTAACAGACTTAATGGCTTAAATATCTGCAAAATAGTTGCGATCATTTCTGAACACTGCTGTCCATTTATGAACACTTTTATTTTTTGTAGTGCTTATAATTATCTGTTTTTTAGGGTGTTAAATTGTTTTTGTGTTTTGGCCTAACCTTAGCTGTTCAGATCATGAAAAATTAAAGAGAATCGAAACGATAACCCAGTTCAGAAAAATGTTTCAACACTCTTGGTAATGCATAATACATCCGGTCGTAGGCTTTCAAACTGTCGTGAAAAACTACAATAGACCCGTTGCTTGTATGCTTAATCACATTGTTGAAGCACTTGTGAGGTGCCAGGTTGATGTCAAAATCGCCGCTAAGTACATCCCACATAATGATTTGAGTTTCCGGGTTCATTGCACGGATGTTGGTGATCTGAGATTTTTTAATTCTGCCGTAAGGTGGACGAAATAAATTCGTGTTAGTTAATTCCTGACACTTTTGGAAGTTTTTAGTGTATATTTCATCCGGCGTTTTCCATCCTTTTAAATGGTTAAAAGTATGGTTGCCGATGCGATGGCCTTCGTTCTTTATCTTCTCAAAAATATCAGGATGTTTGTGAATATTATCTCCGATGCAAAAGAATGTTGCTTTTGCGTTAAAGCTTTTTAAAGTTTTTAATGCAAAGTCTGTAACATCTGGTATGGGTCCATCGTCAAAGGTTAAATAAATAACTTTTTGATCCCGGTTCTTGTGCCAGGTTAATGATGGGTAATACCATTTTAATAAAAGCGGGGATTTTATCAGGTACATGCCCAAACTTAGAGAAAATTTTAATTTTATTGGCTTCTTTTAAGCCTTAAGAGAAAATAGAGGAAGAGAAGAAGCAATAAAATGCAGTTGTTGTACCTGAAAATTTACAAAACGAATAAGTTGTTTATATTAATATTGTGAAAACTAAATTATGAAAAAAATTAACCCTTATAGTACATTGCCCAAATTAACCTTAGCACTCTCTCTTATCTTTATTACGGGTTTTGTGCAAAAATCTAACGCTCAAGAGATTATTACCATACAACAAGCAATAGAAGAAACTTTACATAACAACCTTCAGGTAAAAAAATCACAGTACAGTGAGGATCTTGCCGGTCAAAATTTGAAGCAATCAAAATTAGCGCTATATCCAACATTGAATGCAGGTGCTGATCAGAATATGGGCTGGGGACGTAATAATCTCGGTAATACGGGTATTTATGAGAATACGCAGAATTATAGCTTTAGTCCGGGAGCAAGTTTAGGTTTTGATTTGTTTAATGGCCTTTCAAAAATAAACCAGATCAAACAAAATAAAATACTTCTTGAGGCAGGAAAAGCCAATACGGATAAAATTAAGAATGATCTAATTCTTCAGGTAATTACCTCTTACATGGAGATTTTGTATAATAAGGATCGTTTATCTGCTGCAAAACAACAATTATCTGTAGCACAGCAACAACAGAAACAACAGCAAGAACTTTTGGATGTTGGAAATAAAACACTTGCTGATTTAGCAGAATCTAAATCACAAACTGCTACGGCACAGTTGGATGTTACTACTGCAGAAAATGCACTTAGCATTTCTTATTTGACCCTGGCCCAGTTAATGGATATTCCCTCTTCGACAAAATACGATGTACAGGCGCCGGTACTAGCTGAATTCAATAAGCCATCTACAAATTACAATGCAGAGCAAGTATATTCAGATGCAATAAATCTTTTCCCAGATATTAAGCTAGCAGCACTTCAAACTGCTTCCGCAAAAAAGGGGATCGATGTAGCAAAAGGTAGTTTATACCCACGATTAACTTTAAGCGGAAGTTATGGATCTTTTTATAACTATAATTATAATCTTCCGGCAAATGTTCAGAATCTGTCTTTTAGTAACCAGATAAAAAACAATGTTTCGAAAGGAGTTGGTATAGGTTTGAGTATTCCAATATTCAATGGCTTACAATCTAGAATAGGGGTAAAGAAAGCAAGAATTAACTTTTTGCAAACTCAGGCTGATGAACAGCTGACAAAAAACAACTTAAATAAGATTATTTATCAGGCAGTAGCCGATCTAAAGGCTGCCGGAAGCACTTATGAATCTACAACCAATACTTTTAATGCCAGAAAAGAGGCCTTTTCGGTAATTGAGCAACGTTATAACGTTGGTTTAGTTAACTCTTTAGATTACAACACTTCGTTAACAAATAAGAATAAAGCAGAAATAGACATGATCAGAGCTAAGTATGATTTGCTTTTTAAAGCAAAGGTGATTGACTATTACTTAGGTAAACAAATAGTTTTCTAGGAGCAGCATAATAAATTCGCACAATTTATTGCCCCTTGATTATAAATGATAAAAAAATAAATAAACTCAAATGAAACTAAAACCCATACTAATTGCAATAGGAGTTATTCTCGTATTATTGGCGGTAGCAAAATTTACCGGCTTAATAGGAGGAGATAAGACCGAGAAGGTGACGATTGAAAAGGCGGCTGACAGAAAAGTTGTTGAAACGGTTACTGCCAGTGGAAAAGTACAGCCTGAAACTGAAGTAAAACTAAGCTCTGAAGTATCGGGTGAGGTTACTGAACTTTTGGTTAAAGAAGGTGATGTGGTTAAAAAAGGCCAATTGCTGATTAAAGTTAGGCCAGATGTACTTCAGTCAGGATTTGAAAGAGCTGTAGCTTCAAATAATACTCAGAAAGCCCAGGTAGTGGCTGCAGAGCAACAGTTGAAACAAGCCAATGCAAATTTTGATAATACTGAAGCCAGCTATAAAAGAAGTCAGGAACTTTTTACTAAAAAAGTGATCTCAGCTTCAGAATTTGATGCCGCCAAAGCGCAATATTTTGGTGCCTTAGCCGATATCGCCAGGTTGAAAGCTATGGTTACCAGTGCAAAATACAGCTTGCAGGAAGGTGGTGCTAATGTTAAAGAGGCAGGAGCTAACCTTGCTAAAGCTACTATATACGCTCCGGTTGATGGAGTTATCTCTAAATTGTCAGTTGAATTGGGAGATCGTATTCTTGGTACAGCTCAAATGGCAGGTACAGAGATTATGCGTATTTCCAACTTGTCATCTATGGAAGTAAACGTGGATGTGAATGAGAACGACATTAACAGGGTAAATGTTGGTGATAGCTCTATTATAGAGGTTGATGCATTTGCCGATACAAAATTTAAAGGCATTGTAACTGAAATAGCAAGTTCATCTAAAGATGTGGGTACCGCAACAAGCACTGTGGATCAGGTAACGAATTTCAACGTTAAGGTTCGTATTTTAGCTGAATCATATAGTAATATTAAGGGAGGAGCAAAAGATCTTCCATCTCCATTCAGACCAGGAATGTCTGCAACAGTGGATATCGAAAGTGAATCTTTAAAAGGGTTAGCAATTCCTATTCAATCTGTATTTACAGAAGATAAGTCTAAAGCCGAAAAGCCTGCTGATAATGATCAAAATGTAGACAAACAAAAATCTAAGCTTTCTGATAAAACCATTAAACAGTATGTATATGTGTTTAATAATGGCACAGTAAAACGTACTGAGGTTACTACAGGAATTCAAAATGATCAATACATCATTATTAAATCCGGGCTTAAAGCGAATCAGGAAGTGGTAACAGGTCCTTACTCTGCAATTCAAAACAGATTAAAGGATGGTATGAAAGTAGAAAAAACCACTAAGGATCAATTGTTTGCTGCTCCCAAATAGAAAGTAAGCGATATCAGTCATTTAAAATAAGTAAATTGCCCCCGGTTTAAAACAATAAACCGGGGTTTTTTATTTATAAGTTATGATACCTAAAGTTGCAATGATTGGTGGCGGTAGTTGGGCTACTGCAATCATAAAAATGCTTTCAGATAATTTTACTGCTAAGGAAATCTATTGGTGGATGCGCAATCAGGAATCGATAACGCATTTGCAGAAGTATAAGCATAACCCGAATTATCTGAGTTCTGTTGAAATCAGAATTCCTGAAGATAATATATCCAACAATATCTCTGATATTATTGAAAAGGCAGAGTACATCATTTTGAATGTGCCGGCAGCATTTTTAAAGGAGACACTGGATGGTGTGAGCCCGGAACAATTAAAGGGAAAGAAGATCATTTCCGCAATTAAGGGGATTGTACCAGATGAAAATCTAATCATTGGTGAATTTCTTAATCAAAAATATAATGTGCCGTATGAAGATATAGTAGTTATAAGCGGGCCTTGCCATGCAGAAGAGGTTGCTTTGGAGAAATTGTCTTATCTAACTATTGCTTCTACCAATTTGGAGCTTGCCGCAATCTTTGCAAGGTTGTTGGCCACAAGGTATATTAAAACCAATATTTCTGATGATATTTTTGGTACTGAATATGCTGCTGTTCTGAAGAATATTTATGCCGTAGCCAGTGGGATTTGCCATGGCGTAGGTTATGGAGATAATTTCCAGGCGGTGTTAATATCTAATGCTATCAGGGAGATTAAAAGATTTGTAGATGCCGTTCATCCCATTTCGAGGGATATTAAAGAGTCGGCCTATCTAGGAGATTTGCTGGTTACGGCATATTCTCAATTTAGCCGTAATCGGACTTTTGGCAATATGATTGGCAAAGGTTATACTGTAAAATCAGCACAATTAGAGATGAATATGGTAGCCGAAGGTTATTATGCGGTAAATTCTATGCACCATGTAAACAAGAAATATAAGGTTGATATGCCAATTAGCAGGGCTGTTTATGCTATTCTATACGAAAAGCATTCGCCCCATATTGAAATGCGCTTGCTTACAGAGCAACTCAATTAAGTAAACAAAATGTGGATATAGTTGTTTTTTATATAAACAGATAACTATGAAAACAAAATTTGCGATGGGCTTATTAGCTCTGGCGCTATGCACAGCCGTTTCTTTTAACAGTAATGCACAGGATAAGAAAAAGGAAACAGTAGGCGGGGCACTCGATAAAACTGGTAAAGCAATAGGCAAAACAGCGAAAAAGGTAGGAAACAAAACGGCTGAAGTAGCTGTAAAAGGCAGTGCTAAAGTTGTTGATCAGACCTATAAAGGGAAAATGGCACCTGATGGCACAGATGTATATATTGACGGCAAGAATAAGAAGTATTACATTAATAAAAAAGGAGCTAAGGTGTATCTTAAGGCTTCTGAGATTAAAGATAGACCAGTAAAACATTAAGCGCCTATAAAAAAGCCCTCCAGAATTTCTGGAGGGCTTTTTTCTTATAAAGAAGATCTATAATTAAGATCTGCGTTTTCTGTCGTTTCCGCCTTCACGTCTTCCGCCTCTGTCTTCACGGCTTCTTCCAGAGAAATCTCTGAAACCACCGCCACCACCGCTGCTGTTTCCGCCTTCACGTCTTCCACCACCGCCACCGCTGTAGCTTCTTCTCTCTCCTCCGCCTTCGCGTCTTCCACCGCCATAGCTTCCGCCTTCACGTCTGCCACCGCCTGAGCCACCACGACTACGACCGCCACCATCACTATCTGCAGTTTTTTCAATCCTTACACCACGGTTATTAAATTCAACTCCTTTAAAGTTGTTGAATAAAGACTCAACAGTTGCATTTTCAACTTCAAAGAATGAATAAACACCTTTTAGGTCAATTTTACCAATGCTTTTTCCGCTGATTTTACCATTGTTACATACAAAAGATAATAGATCACCTCTTGTAAAATCATCAACAGAACCCAGGTTTATAAATAAACGAGTGTAACCTTCGCTACCTCTGTGACTTCTTTCTCCACGTTCACCACGTTCGCCGCGCTCACCTCTGTCATCAGCAGATGAATTAAGATCAGGTGCATTTTTGTAATACTCTAAAAAGCGGTTAAACTCTAAAGATGCAAAACGTTTAATTACCTCATCTTTGCTTAGTTCAGCAAACTCATCCATAATACGAGGCATGTACTGCTCGATTTGGTTTTCGTTAACTTCAACATTGTGAACTTTGTGTACTAAAGCAAATAATTGTTTTTCGCAAACATCAAAACCTGTAGGTAGTTCAGCTTTAGTAAACTGTTTACCGATGATCCTTTCAATTTGACGGATTTTACCAATCTCTTTAGAGTTAACGATACAGATTGAAATACCTGTTTTACCTGCACGACCGGTACGGCCACTACGGTGAGTATAACTTTCAATTTCGTCAGGTAAAGAGTAATTGATTACGTGAGTAACGTTATTTACATCAATACCACGTGCAGCAACGTCAGTAGCAATAAGCAACTGCATGTTACGATCGCGGAAACGTTGCATAACTTTATCACGTTGTTGCTGAGAAAGATCTCCATGCAATGCATCAGCATTGTAGCCATCTTTAATTAAGTGTTCAGCAACGTCTTGAGTATCCAATTTGGTTTTGCAGAATACTACTGCAAAAATTTCAGGATTAAAATCTACAATACGTTTTAAGGCAGCGTATTTATCTCTTGCACGAACGATATAGTATTCGTGTTCAATGTTTACATTACCTGTGTTTTTTGTTCCCATGGTTAGCTCAACCGGCTGATCCATGTAATTTTTAGCTATTCTTCTAACCTCTGGAGGCATAGTTGCAGAGAATAACCATGTTTTTTTGTCGTCAGGAGTTGTTGACAAGATGTCGTTGATGTCTTCCTGGAAGCCCATGTTTAACATTTCATCAGCCTCATCTAAAACTACAAATTTCACATTACTGAAATCTATAGCCTTACGGCCAATAATGTCCAACATACGGCCGGGTGTAGCCACTACAATTTGTACACCGTTTCTAATTTCACGCAACTGTTGCATAATGTTTGCGCCACCGTAAACGGCAACTACATTAGCACCAGAGATGTTTTTTGAGAAATTCTTGATGTCGCTGGTAATCTGCAAGCAAAGCTCTCTTGTAGGGCATAAAATCAATGCCTGAGGCTTATTGCTTTTAAAGTCTATCAATTCTAACAGCGGCAAACCAAATGCGGCTGTTTTTCCTGTTCCTGTTTGGGCCAAACCAACAAAATCGTTATTGCCCTCTAACAGTACAGGAATACTTTGTTCCTGAATAGGTGTTGGATTTTCGAAACCTAAATCCTTTACAGCATTAACAACGTCATCACTTATCCCCAATTTACTAAATGGGTTTATCATGTATAATAATTTATTAAGCCGCAAAGGTAAGCTTAATATTTGGTATTTTACAGATACGTAACTAAATAAAAATGAGCTAATTAATTATCTTAGTCTGTCGGCCGACCTTAATAATTGCTCGTCTTTACGGATTCCACGTATTGAAAGTAGACAAAATATTATAGCCAGAACGAATAGCGAAGAGCCGAAATGGATAGACGAACCGTTTATTCCCCCCGGTAAAAGTGAAGCGTTTAAAGCTGATAAAATGGCTGTAACAACGATCAGCACAATATTGATCATGATCAGTCGCTTTTGCATAGCGCGATTTTTAAACTGAAATATACAAATAAGGCATACTAATACTGCAACTCCATTTATGATCATTGCTCCCAAAGGGGTGACAGCGGTACTAGCGTCATTTACCCCCTTAATTGATTGCTGATGGCCATCAAGATATAAAAGATACTCTGTGTTATTCACACTTTTAGTTATTAAAGGAATGAAAAACAGACAGATTAGGGTGAGTGCAGCCAAAAGCAGCCATATAGATTGTACGCGTTGTATCATATCAGTTCAATAATTTCAACAAATATATTAAAAGGCAAATAGTAACCAATCCGATATCCGATTAAAAAGATAATTTTGTACAATTGAATATGCAACGGTATTTTATTGAATTGTCGTACAACGGAACAAGTTATCATGGCTGGCAAGTACAGCCTAATGCCGTTACTGTACAGGAATGCCTGGACAAGGCGCTGTCTACGTATTTTAGGCAACCTATAGTTACACTTGGCTGCGGACGGACAGATGCTGGTGTACATGCTACCCAATTTTATGCGCACTTTGATATTGTACAAGATAACGAAACGAATGAAGTTAAACCATTGAATTTTGAACGTTCTGTTACAGGTATAAATTCTCTATTGCCATACCAAATATCAGTGAAACGTATTTTTGAGGTTGAAAATACGGCCCATGCACGTTTTGGTGCAACAGAAAGAGCTTATCATTATCATATACATTTTCATAAAGATCCATTTAAGCTAGATAGATCGTGGCTATATAAAGGAGATCTTGATGTTGCAGCAATGAATGAGGCTGCAGGGATTTTGTTGAAACATACAGATTTCTCTTGTTTCAGTAAATCTAATACGCAAACATTTACTAATAATTGTAAAATTACCGAAGCGCATTTTCAGGTAAAGGATGAATCTTTATTGTTTACCATCAGAGCAGATCGCTTTTTAAGAAATATGGTTCGCGCAATTGTTGGTACCTTGGTACGGATTGGTAAAAATGAAATTAACCTGGAACAATTTAAAGAAATAATAGAAAGTAAGAACAGAAGTAATGCCGGACAATCAGTACCTGCATGTGGTTTGTATCTTGTAAGCGTAATCTACCCTTTTGTAAAATAAAATATGTCTAAAATAACCGGTGATGTAATTAATGTAGGGTTGTTGAAAAGGGTTTTTCAATATGTAAAACCGTATCAGCGCATCTTTATAATTTCGGTAATCCTTACTATACTCCTAGCTGTTCTTGCTCCATTAAGACCTATTCTTATCGGGTATACGCTGGACCATCACATTGTTACCGGAGATTACAGCGGGTTACTAAATATGACCATACTAATGCTTGTATTGCTTGTTGTTCAAACCGGGGTACAGTATAGCCACACCTTACTTACAAATACGCTGGGGCAGTCGGCAATTCGTGATTTAAGAATAAATGTGTTTAATCATATTACTAAGTTGCGATTGAAGTACTTTGATAATACACCTATTGGTCAGTTAATTACCCGGACAGTTTCGGATCTCGAAACCATTGCTGAGATTTTCTCGGAAGGTTTAATTGTAATTATAGGCGATATTTTAATGGTGATTGTGATCATAGGCGTGATGGTATATGAAGATTGGGCCTTAACACTTGTGGTTTTATTGCCAATGCCTTTACTTATTATTGCTACTTCAATTTTTCAGAAAGCAATTAAATCTGCCTTTCAGGAAATCAGAACGGAAGTATCTAACTTGAATACCTATCTGCAAGAACATATTACCGGGGTTTCAATTATTCAATATTTTGCCAGAGAGAAACAAGAGTATAATAAGTTTTTGAAAATTAATGGACGCTATCGCGATGCGAACATCCGCTCTAACTGGTATTACTCTATATTTTTTCCTGTAGTGGAAATTATTTCTGCTATGTCACTTGGTTTGTTAGTATGGTATGGAGCCAGAACGATCCTTAGCAATCCAACAATTAAACCTGGTATTATTACCGAGTTCATTATGTACATCGGTATGCTTTTCAGACCAATCCGTGAGCTCGCGGATAAGTTCAATACCCTGCAAATGGGTATGGTTGGTGCCGAACGTGTATTTAAGGTTTTGGACACGAATGAGGTTACAGAGGATAGAGGTACTTATGCTCCTGAAATCATGAAAGGCAATATTTCCTTTGAAAAGGTTTGGTTTGCATATAATGATGAGAATTATGTATTGAAAGATATATCTTTTGAAGTTGAAGCAGGTAAAACAGTTGCCCTTGTTGGAGCAACCGGTGCCGGGAAATCCTCGACAATAAATATCTTGAACCGTTTTTACGAAATTCAAAAAGGAGAGATTAAAGTTGATGGAACAAGAATACAGGATTATGAATTAAGTTATTTAAGGAATAAAATTGCGACTGTGTTGCAGGACGTTTTCCTTTTTTCGGATACCATTTTTAATAATATAACGCTCAATAATGATGCGATTACGATGGAAGAGGTTGTTGATGCCGCAAAAAAAGTAGGGGCTCATGATTTTATTGAGCGATTACCAGGAGGTTATCAGTACAATGTGATGGAGCGCGGTGCAACATTATCTGCAGGGCAGGCACAATTGATTTCTTTTATCAGAGCGCTGGTTTACGATCCAGCTATTCTTGTGCTTGATGAGGCTACATCTTCTGTAGATACGGAAACGGAAATGCTTATTCAACGAGCTATAGAGAACTTAATGAAGGGACGTACTTCTATTGTGATTGCACACCGCCTGTCAACTATACAGAAAGCAGATAAAATTCTTGTATTGGAGAAGGGCGAGATCAAGGAAATGGGAACACACCAGCAATTACTTAAACTTGATGGGTATTACAAGAGATTGTACGATTTGCAATTTAACTCTACCGGTATTTCTACATCAGTTTAAAACAAGAGGAAAAAATTCTTGATTCTTCTCATCCTCAGATTTTTGAAGGGAAAAATCTGCATGTCTTCGAAGAACAAGGATTTTTTCTGGAAAATAAGTTATGCAAGATGCACTAGCTATGCGATATGGATATATGTGAGTAGATTTAAAAAAATAGACGGTGGGTTTTCCTGAAAAATCAGTTTCTCAGAAAAGGCCTAGGAAATTTTGTCCCTTTTTCAGGGGCAAAAGATTCCAGACTTTGAAAGAGAATGCTTATTTTTCGATGTTATTTTGAAATGCCTGATTCAACGCACCTAAAAACGTTTCCGGTGATTGTGCTCCTGATACAGCAAGTTTCTGATTAAATATAAAAAAAGGAACCCCTTTAATCCCGATGGTTTGGGCGGCGTTTTCATCATATCTTACTTCGTCTGTAAAATCGGTGCCGTTCAGCATAGTTTGTACAGATAATTTGTCGAGACCGATCTTTGTGCCTATTTCAATTAGTGATTGATGATCGCTGATATTAATGCCATCTGTAAAATGTGCTTTAAATAATTGTTCTTCGGCTTCATCACCCAGTCCCATTGACTTTGCCAGTTGAATTAATCTGTGGGCATCAAAAGAATTTGCTACAACCGAGATGTCAAAATTGAAATCTAAACCTACTGCTGCAGCAGTTTCTGTTACATGCTCATGAGTTTCTATAGCCCATTCTCTTGATCTGCCATATCTGTTGGCAAGATGATCATAAGAGCTAATTTCCGGAGCAGTTTCAGCATGTGGATCAAGCTCGTAACTATGCCATTCAACTTCAACTTTATCCTTATGCTCAAATTGTTCCAGAGCGGCCTCAAATTTTCTTTTTCCTATATAACAGAACGGGCAACGCACGTCCGACCAAATATCTACCTTCATTGAAGCAAATTTAGACATATGGATTTATTTATATAGTTATGTTGTTAATTATGAGTTTTGTATGATTAATGTTAGCTCGATGGACTATAATGGACTTTAATTAGAGTGGTTATAAATAAGTTCTAATTTTTCTGTGGATTGTTAAAATTTGTATATTACTTATTATTAAGTGCTTATTTTAGCCTAAGCCATTATTGTTGTTACAGACAATGGTTTTAGGAATAAAATGCTCCGTAAATCGTTATTTTAAAAAAAAATCAGATTATAAATGAGCGAATTTGAAATCAAGAAATCGGGCGTCGAATATGATGCTGTCATTGTAGGATCAGGTGCCGGAGGAGGTATGACCGGATATGTACTTGCCAATGCAGGTTTGAAAGTTTTAATGCTGGAAGCTGGTGCTTATTTTGATCCGAGAATAGACTCTCAACAACTGAAGTGGCCATGGGAGTCGCCAAGAAGAGGAGCGGGTACTACCCGACACTTTGGTGATTTTGATGCTGCTTATGGCGGATGGGAGCTAGAAGGAGAACCATATACTCAGAAAAATAATTCGGAGTTTGCCTGGTTTCGTTCCAGAATGCTTGGTGGAAGAACAAATCACTGGGGTCGTATCTCTTTGAGAATGGGTCCAGATGATTTTAAACCTAAGGATGGACTAACTGATCCCTGGCCTATTACTTACCAGGAGCTAAAACCTTTTTATGATAGGGTAGATAGGATGATTGGTCTTTATGGTACAGTAGAGGGCATAGAAAGTGAGCCTGATGGGATATTTATGACACCTCCGAAACCAAGACTTAATGAACTATTTATAAAAAAAGCAGCTCAAAAAGTTGGGGTAACTGTAATTCCTGGCAGAGGTTCTGTACTTACCGAAGCATTAAAAGACAATAAAGATCGGGGGCAATGCTTTTATTGCGGTCAGTGCGGAAGATCATGTAAAGTTTATGCCGACTTTTCATCATCGTCTTGCCTGGTGATTCCGGCAGTAAAAACAGGAAACCTAACTGTTATTACCAATGCGATGGTAAGAGAGGTGTTAACTGATAAAAGCGGAAAAGCAACGGGAGTATCTTATGTAAATACAAAGGATATGCAAGAATACCAGGTAAAAGGTAAGACCATTATTCTGGGTGCCAGTGCATGTGAATCTGCAAGGTTATTACTTAATTCTAAATCTGCTGCCCATCCTGACGGATTGGCGAATAGTAGTGGAATAGTTGGTAAATACCTGCATGATTCTACTGGAGCCAGTATGAGTGGATACCTGCCTCAGTTGGTAGATCGCAAAAGATATAACGAAGATGGTGCCGGAAGTATACATATATATTCCCCATGGTGGCTTGATAATAAAAAACTTGATTTCCCAAGAGGTTATCACATAGAATATGGTGGCGGACTTAGTATGCCTGGTTATGGATTTGGCTGGGGCATAGAGGGTATGAACGGTTCTATACCTGGTAGGGACGGTAAAATGAAAGAAGCCGGCGGATATGGTGCTGGGTTAAAGGATGATTACAGGCGCTTTTATGGAACCGAAGTTGGGATGGCGGGTAGAGGAACCGCTATAGCCAGGGAAAGTAACTATTGCGAAATAGATCCAAACGTAGTAGATAAATACGGAATACCGGTACTTAGATTTAACTATAAATGGGCCCCGGAAGAAGTAAAGCAAGCAAAACACATGCAGGAAACCTTTAAGGAAATTATGCATGCAATGGGGGCAATTGCCTCTGAGCCTCCTGGTGCGGAAACAAGCTACGGATTAGAAGCGCCCGGAAAGATTATACACGAAGTTGGCACGGTAAGAATGGGTGATGATCCTAAAAAATCTGCATTAAACAGATGGTGCCAGGCTCATGATTGTAAAAATCTTTTTGTAGTAGATGCTGCTCCTTTTGTACAACAAGGTGATAAAAATGCTACCTGGACAATTCTTGCGCTTTCTATGCGTACTGCAGAGTACATTTTAGCACAAAAGAAAACCTTAAACATTAGCTGATCTCAAATCGATATATATGAACAGACGTGATTCATTAAAAGCTTTGGGCCTTACTGCAATTAGCGCAGGTGTGGTGCTTGAAGCCTGTAAACCGGGAAAAGAACCGGAAGTTGTTGCCAAAGGTGCTGATGGCGAAGCCCAACCTGGAAGACAGGAGTTTGAAGTAGAACGTGATAAGAAATTAAATTCATGGAAGTTCTTTACCGAACATGAAATGGCAACAATAACGCTTTTAGCGGATATTATTATTCCTAAGGATGACAAATCAGGAAGCGCTTCGGATGCCAAAGTGCCTGATTTTATTGAGTTCATTGTTAAGGATATGCCAGGACATCAAACTCCGATGCGCGGTGGACTAAAGTGGCTTGATCTGCAATGTTTAAACCGCTATCAGAAAACTTTTAAAGATGCATCATCAACTCAGCAAATTGAGATGGTTGATGACATTGCATATCCAAAGAAAGTAAAACCAGGAATGCAACAAGGTGTGGCTTTCTTTAGTTTGATGCGAGACCTCACTGCTTCAGGATTCTTTACAACCGAGATCGGTATTAAGGACCTCGGTTATGTTGGCAATGTACCTAACCGTTGGGAAGGTGTACCGGCAGATGTGCTAAAGCAATACGGTATGGAAGGGGTGTAGTTATTTCGGCTCCATTCCGGTGCTTATCCCAATTCTATTCCACGCATTGATACTAATTATGGCCATGATTATCTGAGCAAGGTAAACATGGTCAAAAAGTGCAGCAGCATTATTGTAACTTTCATTAGATACTTTGTTGTTAATAAAAGTTACTTCTTCTGTAAGTGCTAACAAGGCACGTTCCTGCTCATCAAAAAATGGAGTTTCTCTCCATGCATTAAGGGCATAAATTCTTTGTTCTGTTTCACCCGCTTTGCGTGCATCGCGGGTGTGCAGATCGATACAGTAAGCACATCCATTAATTTGAGAGGCCCTTATTTTGATGAGGTCCTTATGTTTAGTGGTAAGATTGCTTTGTTCCACATAACTATCAAACGCCAACATTGCTTTGTAAGCTGCTGGCTCTACCTGGTTAATTCTAATTCTATTACTCATAACTATTTGTTTTTGTTGTACCAAAGTTGAGCAATAAAGTACCTTAGAAAAATGAACTGTGGTTAAGAAAGTTTATTGCTTTTTAGCTCTTAAGCGACTAAGAAATTGTGGAGTAAAACCTAGATAAGAAGCTAACATGTATTGTGGTACACGTTGCATGAAATCAGGGAATAAACTTGAGAAATGCCTGTAACGTTCTTCTTCAGTTTGGTTAAAAATATAGCCTATCCGGCGTTGTGAGGCAACAAACGCTTTTTGCATCATTATGCGGAAGTAACTTTCCAATCGAGGTACTTTTTCGAACAAGACTGTTTTATTCTTTTCACTCAGAAACAAAAGTTCTGAGGGTTCTATAGCCTGGATATTGGTTGTAGATGGTTGTTTGTTCAGTAGGCTGTCCTGATCTGCTATCCACCAGTTTTCCAGACCGAAGTTTATAATCTGCTCGTTCAGTTTTTTATTAATGTAAAATTGCCTTAAACAGCCCTTGACAATAAAATAATCTCCCTTGCATAATTTACCTGCTTCCAGAAGATACTCTTTCTTTTTAAGTATTTTAAGCTCGATGCTATCGCATAACAATTGCTCTTCATACGACTCAAGTTGTACATATCTTTTAATGTGGGCTAAAAGTTCAGGATACATTTACTCCTCCTCTTCAAGATAGATTTCGTGTACCAGAAATTTCACTTTAGCTACCGGCTCTAAAAGCTCGGTAATATCATCTGATTCTATATGATATATTGTTTCGCCGGAATCAGGAATCTCAGAATCCGGAATAAGCTCGAAAAACTTAACAGTAAGGTCGGTTTCCAACTCTACAAGCTTGATGTATTTTACTCCATTGTCTTTCCAATCCTTTAGGATTTTACCGTTGAACTGTACGTAAGGATTTTTGTTTTCGCTTTCCATGCCATAAAGCTAATACATTAAACAAAATTTCACTATTATAGTATAATGAAATCTATCCTTTCGAATCTTACTTTTCAGGTTTTAGTGGCTATTGCTTTAGGGATTATTGTCGGTACTTTTTTCCCGGGTTTCGCCCCACATGCCGAACTTATAAGCCAGAGTTTTATTAAAATGATCAGTATGCTCATTGCTCCCATCATATTTTTAACAATAGTTCTGGGAATAGCCCATATGGGCGATATGAAGAAAGTTGGGCGTGTTGGAGGGAAAGCTCTTTTATATTTTGAGGTGGTTACTACTGTAGCCATTTTAATTGGAATGGTGGTTGCCAATTTATTAAAGCCTGGGATTGGTGTTCACCCTACAACGGGTGATGTGAGTAAAATAAAAGCATATACTGAACAAGCAGGCAAAATTAATTGGTTAGAGTTTTTTGCGAACATAATACCTCATAATGTTTTTGAGGCCTTTAGCAAAGGAGATATTTTACAGATATTATTCTTTGCCATTTTATTTGGCTATGGTTTAAATAAGCTTGGCGATAGTGGGCAGCCATTGCTTAGTTTTTTTGATAAAATGGCAAAGGTATTTTTTAATATCATGAAGATAGTGATGCGACTTGCTCCGTTGGGTGCCTTTGGGGGGATGGCATTTAGCATTGGTACTTATGGATTAAAAACGTTGTTGCCTATGGCGAAGCTAATGGGTTCAGTTTATCTAACCTGTTTCTTATTTATTTTTGTAGTGCTAAACGCCATCTGCAGGTTTTATAAATTTAGCTTATTAGAGTATTTGAAATATATTCGACAGGAGATCCTGATTGTTTTGGGTACTTCCTCTTCTGAGTCTGTTTTACCTAGTATGATGAAGAAAATGGAAGCCATTGGTTGTGATAAATCTGTTGTTGGTTTGGTTATACCTACCGGTTATTCTTTTAATCTGGATGGAACGGCAATTTATCTTTCTATGGCAGTTATATTTTTGTGTCAGGTCTTTAATGTAGATCTTTCAATAGGAGAACAGCTAGGTGTGCTTGCTGTTTTGATGGTCACATCAAAAGGAGCTGCCGGGGTTACTGGCAGTGGGTTTATTGTATTAGTGTCTACCTTAACCGCTTTGAAACTAATGCCGGTTGAACATATAGGGATTTTAATAGGAGTAGATAGGTTTATGTCTGAAGCCAGGGCTATAACAAATATGATTGGAAATGGAATTGCAACGATTGTAATTGCCAAAAGCGAAAACGAATTTGATGAAGAGAAATATAAGCTTGCGATTCAACCTGCTTCCATTGAAAGCATGGAGGAATCGGATATTTAATTTTTTATTGTATTTTGCCTCCAACTAAATAAACCACACATAACATGAAAAAATATACATTTATAGCCTTGATTTCTTGTCTTCTTTTTGCAGGCTGCGGAGGAATTAAGCAAAGCTCAAACCAATCTGATGACAAAAAAGGTTGGGTCCCTTTGTTTAATGGTAAAGACATTAAGGATTGGTTTGTAAAGGTACATCATCATGAATTTGGTGTGAATTTTGGAAATACTTTTAGGGTTGAAGATGGTATCATTAAAGTGCGGTATGATCAATATGGAGATTTTAATGATCAGTTTGCGCACCTGTATTATAAAACGCCATTCTCTTATTATCATTTGAAATTTGAATATCGTTTTGTAGGAAAACTGCAAAAAGGAGCCCCTGATTATACTTTGTTAAATAGCGGTGTAATGTTTCATTCGCAGGATCCGAGAACAATGTTAAAAGAGCAGGATTGGCCAATCTCTATTGAGATGCAACTTCTTGCTGGCCTGGGTGACGGAAACCCAAGACCTACGGGCAATATGTGCTCACCCGGAACCAATGTGGTTTATAAGGGCAAAATAGCAGATTCTCACTGCTTAAACTCTACCTCAAAAACATATGACGGCGATCAGTGGGTACGGGGAGAGTTGATTGTTCTTGGCGATTCTTTGATCACTCATATTATTAATGGTGATACAGTATTGCAATACTCTAAACCCCAGATCGGTGGAGGCGTAGCAAATGGATATGATCCTAAAATCAAAATAGATGGCAAATTATTAAGCAGCGGCTTTATCGCTCTGCAAAGCGAAGGCCAACCTGTTGACTTTAAAAACATCGAAATAAAAGATCTGTCTCGTGTAAAGAGACCTGCTAAGAACTAAAAGGAGTTATTCTTCTTCAACTATTACAGACACATCTTTGTCCAGTTTTACGGTATGCAGCACTTTTGTTTTGTCGCTATATACCACAAGCCTGTTTTCATCTAAGTACTGTACAAGTCTATATGGTTCAGATTTTTGAACATATCTCCATTGGGTGTAAAATTGTTCTTGTGCTAATTTTTCCTGTGGTAAGAAAGTAATGGCAACTTCAATGTCAGAAATGCTTTGAATAAAGAAACGTGCGCTTGTACATAGTGTTTTTTGAGCTTTATCATTATTTTTAAAGTCCTCAATAGCTATTTCCCTTATCGCCGATGATGATTTAGTCGGGTTCCTGTCAATAATATCTACAATAAGGTTGCTTACCTCATTTTTAGTTTTGAGATATTTCCCATTTCCTGTTTGTAGGATTTTAAAATAAATTTTAAGCGGTTTCATATTGTTTTTTTGCGATAAGGTTGATCTTAGCCTTACAAATAAATGAGTATTTGGGCGTAGTTTGAAAAAATATTGAATTAATATATCTTTAATTTATGAATAAGAACAGATTAGAAGCATTTAGTGATGGCGTTTTAGCTATTATTATCACCATTATGGTTTTGGAGCTGAAAGTTCCCCATGGAAGTTCTTTGCAGGCACTGACGCCACTTATTCCTGTTTTTATGAGTTATGTGCTCAGTTTTATCTTCGTTGGTATCTATTGGAATAACCACCATCATATGATGCAGCTGGCTAAAAAGGTTAATGGAAAGGTGTTGTGGGCTAATCTGCATCTGCTTTTCTGGCTCTCACTGTTCCCCTTTGCTACTGCGTGGATGGGAGAGAATCATTATGAAACCTGGCCAGTGGTAATGTATGGTTGTGTAATGTTTATGGCAGCCATGGCTTATTTTATTCTGGAAAGTGCATTGAAAAAGTTACATGGGCCAGATTCTGAGTTTGCGAATACATTTGGCACAACCATAAAAGACACTGTTTCCTGCTTAGCTTACGTAGTTGCAATTGGAGGCAGTTTTATAACCCCATGGGTAGGTATAGCATGTTATGTTTTTATTGCAATAATCTGGTTTATACCCGAAAGAAGAGTGGAAAAAAAGATAGCTTAACGGAGAGGCGGATAAAATTGTAATTGAAAACTATTTTATCTAAGTTTGCACAAAAAAATAAAGATACATGAGTGTTTTAGTAAATAAGGATTCAAAAGTTATTGTTCAAGGCTTTACAGGAAATGAGGGTACTTATCATGCTTCTCAAATGATTGAGTACGGAACGAACGTTGTTGGCGGTGTTACACCAGGTAAAGGTGGCCAAACTCATTTAGATAAACCAGTATTTAATACTGTAAAGGATGCGGTTGATAAGGCCGGTGCTAATGTATCTATTATATTTGTTCCCCCTGCGTTTGCTGCAGATGCTATTATGGAAGCTGCCGAAGCAGGTATTAAAGTTATTGTTTGTATTACTGAAGGTATTCCTACTAAGGATATGATTCAGGTTAAAGAATATATTTCTGACAGAGATTGCCGTTTAATCGGTCCTAACTGTCCAGGTGTTATCACTGCTGATGAGGCTAAAATTGGTATTATGCCGGGTTTCATCTTTAAAAAAGGTACTGTTGGTGTAGTTTCTAAATCTGGTACTTTAACTTACGAAGCTGTTGATCAGGTAGTAAAAGCAGGTTTAGGTATTACTACTGCTATTGGTATTGGTGGTGACCCTATCATTGGTACTACTACTAAAGAAGCAGTTGAGTTGTTGATGAACGATCCGGAAACTGAAGGTATCATCATGATTGGTGAAATTGGTGGTGGTATGGAAGCTGAAGCAGCGCGTTGGATTAAAGAAAATGGCACAAAACCTGTTGTAGGTTTTATTGCCGGTCAAACTGCTCCTGCCGGACGTAGAATGGGCCATGCGGGTGCAATTGTTGGCGGCGCAGATGATACTGCTGCAGCAAAAATGAAAATTATGGCAGAATGCGGTATTCACGTTGTAGCAAGTCCTGCTGAAATTGGGGAAGCTATGGCTGCCTTGTTAAAGAAATAATAAAGATCTTCTTGTATAATGCAAAGGCTCTGGTGATATCATTCATCGGAGCTTTTTTTATAACTGACATTATTATTACTTCAATTATGAAACCGCTGGAGGCTTTAGTTCGTACCTTGTATTAAATAATATGCAAATGAAAGCTTTAATTAATAAAACATTTATGCTAGCGGGCTTGTTAGTGATAACTAGCTTTGTAGCATGTGCGCAAAAGCCCAAAAAAGAAGAAGTCAAAAAAACAACCAATAATATGGAGTGGAATAAATTAACTAAAGAAGAAGAGGATGTAATAGTGCGGAAGGGTACTGAATATCCTGGAACCGGAGCATTGTTGAATAACAAAGAAAAAGGAACCTATATCTGCAGACGATGTAATGCACCATTATACCGCTCGGAATCAAAATTTGAATCGCATTGCGGATGGCCAAGTTTTGATGATGAAATAAAAGGAGCAGTGTTAAGAATACCTGATGCAGACGGACAGCGTACAGAAATTGTATGCGCAAATTGTAAAGCACATTTAGGTCATGTATTTTTGGGAGAAGGCTTCACATCTAAAAATACTCGTAACTGTGTGAACTCAATTTCTATGAGTTTTGTGCCCGATAAGAAATAAAATCTTTTGGAATGACATAAGTATAATGCCCGATGATAACTTGTCGGGCATTACTTGTTTATAAGTGTTTAGTTTACTTATGTTTGCACGTTCACCAACTATAGTAAATATGAAGTATTGTTTATTGTTATGCGGTATGCTGATTTCTTTTATGGGTTTTTCCCAGGATATTTCAGACGGAACGACATCAGAATCGGCCCCTGAAACAACAGCAAGATCGTCATCCAATCTATCTTCTAAATTAATCTCTAAAACCGTTTACGCTACATATTACGCAAAGAAGTTTGAAGGACGAAGAACTACAAGCGGTGTAAGGTATCGGGGTAAAAAAATGACTGCCGCTCACATGTCCTTACCATTTGGGACAATAGTAACGGTTACTAATCCAATAAATGGCAGATCTGTGGACGTCGAAATAAATGACAGAGGTCCGCATTCCAGAAAATTCAAAATAGACCTTTCTGAAGGCGCGGCAAAAGAGCTTGGGTTCTATGGAAAAGGGGTTGCTAAACTTGAAATTAGCTATCTGCCAGATACCGAGTAATTTTTAAACTTTAGGGGATATAAAGTCAGCTTTTTTAAATTATTAACATTCAAAAGTTTTTACTATCCCCTTAAAAAGAAATAATTAGCTTTTTTGGTGGTTGATTATGACTGAAATCTGATCTTTTAAACAGCCAAATCTAACAACGTGTTAACAACTTTGTTCTGCAAAAAAGGCCTCATACTTTATATTTGTTTAAGTAAAATTCTTTAATAAATCACACGTAGATTTTCAGTTAAAGGTTTAATATTTAGTTGATTAAGGTTGCCAGAGAAATTCAAGTCTTTTCAAATCTTTAAATTAAGTATGGTTTTGTCGACTGTTAGCGTTTATTAAGGGTTTTTCATAGTTCAATCATTCACTACGTTAAACAAAGGCTTATGCAAGAAGAAGAAGTATTATTAAAAGAAAACAAAGACCGTTTTGTTCTTTTACCGATTAAATATCCGGCAATTTGGGAAATGTATAAAAAGAGTGAGGCTAGTTTTTGGACGGCAGAAGAAATTGATCTTTCTGATGACCAGAAACATTGGGATAACCTAAATGACGGGGAGAGACATTTTATTTCTCATATTTTGGCTTTCTTCTCTGCAAGTGATGGTATTGTAAACGAAAACCTTGCAGTAAATTTTATGAGTGAAGTTCAGTTGCCTGAAGCACGTTGCTTTTACGGGTTCCAGATCATGATGGAAAACATCCACTCAGAAACATATGCATTGTTAATTGATACTTATATAAAAGATCCTGATGAAAAGGATAGGTTGTTCCACGCAATAGAGACTGTTCCCTGTGTTAAGAGAAAAGCGGAATGGGCATTACGCTGGATAGAAGGTGGTAATTTTGCTGAACGTTTGGTAGCTTTTGCAGCTGTTGAGGGTATTTTCTTTAGCGGAAGTTTCTGCTCTATATTCTGGTTAAAGAAACGAGGGTTAATGCCAGGTTTAACATTCAGTAATGAGCTGATCTCCAGAGATGAGGGTTCACATTGCGAATTTGCTTGTTTGTTGTATGGTATGCTTAAGAATAAGCTTACTGAAGAACAAGTTCACGGTATCATTAAGGATGCTGTAGAAATAGAAAAAGAATTTATTACAGATGCCTTACCTGTGGCACTGATTGGAATGAATGCAAAGCTAATGTCGCAGTACATTGAGTTTGTTGCAGACAGATGGGTGCAAGAGCTTGGTTATACTAAAATCTATAATGCAACCAACCCATTTGATTTTATGGAGATGATATCACTACAAGGTAAAACGAATTTCTTTGAAAAAAGAGTTGGTGATTACCAGAAAAGTGGTGTATTAACCTCTACAGAAGATAAAGCTGCGGCTTTCTCTTTAGACGATGATTTTTAAAACTTATCGGGTTAGGCGATAAGTAATATAAATAAATAATTAATTCGGTGCCGATGCTGGGGTTGCTCATCACAAACCCAATATGCACCATAAATACCTGAAAAATATGTTTGTAATAAAAAGAGATGGCCGCAAGGAAGCGGTAAGGTTTGACAAAATAACTGCCCGTATTGAAAAGTTATGCTATGGTTTTAACGCTGAACTTGTAGATCCGATAGATGTAGCCAAGAAAGTGATTGAAGGTTTATATGATGGGGTTACAACATCTGAATTGGATAACCTTGCAGCTGAAACCGCAGCCTCTTTGACAACCAAACATCCGGATTATGCTTTGCTTGCTTCACGTATTGCTGTATCTAACCTTCATAAGAATACAACTAAATCTTTCTCTAAAACGATGGAGATGTTGTATAACTATATTGACTCTAAAACAGGTAAATCAGCCTCTCTTATTGCTGATGATGTTTGGGAAGTAATTAAAGAAAATGCTGACACGCTTGACAGCACAATTATATATGACAGAGATTTTGGGTTTGATTATTTCGGGTTCAAAACACTCGAGAAATCTTACTTGTTAAAGGTAGACGGACAGATAGTTGAACGTCCTCAGCATTTATTTATGCGTGTGTCTGTGGGGATCCATAAAGGTGATATTGAAAGTGCTATAGCTACGTATAACCTGATGAGCGAGCGTTGGTTTACTCATGCTACGCCAACCTTATTTAATGCTGCTACTCCTAAACCTCAAATGTCGTCGTGCTTCTTGTTAACTATGCAGGATGATAGCATTGAAGGTATTTATGATACATTGAAACAAACAGCTAAGATCTCTCAAAGTGCCGGTGGTATTGGTTTAAGTATCCATAACATTCGTGCTACCGGATCTTACATTGGTGGTACTAACGGAACAAGTAATGGTATTGTACCAATGCTAAAGGTATTTAACGATACCGCGCGTTATGTAGATCAAGGTGGAGGTAAGCGTAAAGGTGCTTTTGCAATTTATTTAGAGCCTTGGCATGCTGATGTATTGAGCTTCTTAGACTTGCGCAAAAACCACGGTAAAGAAGAATTGCGTGCGCGTGATTTGTTCTATGCACTGTGGGTTTGTGATTTGTTCATGAGGCGTGTGGAAGAGAATGGCGATTGGAGCTTATTCTGTCCGCATGAAGCACCAGGCTTAGCTGATTGCTTTGGCGAAGAGTTTGATGCTTTATATGAGCGTTATGAAAAAGAAGGAAGAGCTCGTAAAACTATAAAAGCTCAGGAATTATGGTTTGCTATCCTTGATTCGCAAATTGAAACCGGTACACCTTATTTGTTATATAAAGATGCTGCGAATAGCAAATCTAATCAGCAAAATCTGGGTACAATTAAGAGCTCTAACCTTTGTACTGAAATTATTGAGTATACATCTAAAGATGAAGTTGCAGTTTGTAATCTTGCATCTTTAGCTCTACCTAGATATGTAATTAATGGTGAATTTGATCACCAAAAATTATATGATGTTACTTATCAGGCTACTTTAAACCTGAACAAGATTATCGATTATAACTATTATCCGGTAGAAGAAGCTAGAAATTCAAACATGCGCCACAGACCAATTGGTTTAGGTGTACAAGGTTTAGCCGATGCGTTTATTTTAATGCGTTTGCCTTTTGAAAGTGAAGGTGCGCGTGAATTGAACAAAGAAATCTTTGAAACAATTTATTTTGCTGCAATGACTGCTTCTCATGACCTTGCAGTTAAAAACGGCCCTTACCAAACATTTAAAGGATCTCCTTTATCTGAAGGTAAATTCCAATTCGATCTTTGGAATGTGAAACCAGATAGTGGAAGATGGGATTGGGAAACTTTGCGCGAAAAAGTGGTTAAAGATGGTGTTTACAATTCATTGCTGGTTGCGCCAATGCCTACAGCTTCTACTTCGCAGATTTTGGGTAACAATGAGTGTTTTGAACCATATACTTCTAATATCTATACCAGAAGGGTATTGAGCGGTGAGTTTATTGTTGTTAATAAACACTTATTAAAAGACCTTGTAGCTTTAGGTTTATGGACCCCAGCTATGAAAGACAGAATTATTTTAGCTAACGGTTCTATTCAGGAGATTGCTGAGATTCCTGACTATATTAAAGAATTGTACAAAACAGTTTGGGAAATAAAAATGCGTAGCATTATTGATATGGCTGCCGACAGAGGTGCTTACATTTGCCAGTCTCAATCTCTAAACTTATTCATTAATGCACCAAATACTTCTAAATTAACTTCAATGCATTTCTATGCTTGGAAAAAAGGATTGAAAACTGGTATGTATTATCTACGTACTCAAGCAGCCTCTCAAGCTGTTAAATTTACAGTAGAGAACCAGGCAGGTAAAAACATGGAGCCTGTAATTCCTGAGCATATTGAACAAAGTGCCGAAGAGATTGTTGAAGGACCGGTTTGTTCAATGGAAGAAGGATGCATCAGCTGTTCAGGTTAATAATAATTTAATAATTAATATATTTAAAGAGCAGGTACCAAATACCTGCTCTTTTTTTGTGCTTCCTCATCCTGAATTTAACCATGTAGGAATCTAGTTGGAGATGCAAACAGATAAGACTCACCTCAGACTCAAGTCAGACTCTTCTTAGACTTGGTTAGACTATTGTCTAACAAAATTCTTTTTTCATTCTTAATATAATTTGCAACGAGGTTTATGTTTAATATTCTATTTGTCATTTTTAACAGGCAATCAGGAGCCATTAGTTTCTGATCTTGTATCTTTGTGGTTAATGGCTAAACACGAAATCATACCCTGCGAACGTTGTGGTACACCAATAGAGTGTAAAGCTAACTCGTACACTAAATGCCAGTGTAGTGTTGTACAGCTGGACTTAAATGAGGTACAGTACATTAGCGAATTACACGATGGTTGTTTATGCGCTAAATGTCTTTTTGAGCTTCAGCAGGAGTACAGGGATGCCGTTGCTTCATAAGTATAGCTGGTTTTGAGCCTCCTATCTTTTATTTTTTTTGGCTAACTTTGCGTCAAATTATTTGTTAACAAAGAATGGCAAAAGTACAAGTTGGATTGGTGCAGATGAGCTGTACCAGTAATAAACAAGAAAATTTAGATAAAGCAATTTTAAAAATCAGGGAAGCAGCAGCAAAAGGTGCACAAATTGTGTGTTTGCAAGAACTTTTTACTTCCCTTTACTTTTGTGATGTTGAAGATTATGACAACTTCAACTTGGCTGAGGCTATTCCCGGTCCTTCCACAGATGCTTTACAAGTCATTGCTAAAGAATTGGGCGTAGTGATTATTGCTTCTTTATTCGAGAAGCGTACAGCGGGCCTGTATCACAATACAACAGCTGTTTTAGATGCTGATGGAACTTATCTTGGCAAGTACCGTAAAATGCATATTCCTGATGATCCTGCTTTTTATGAGAAGTTTTACTTCACTCCGGGTGATTTAGGTTATAAGGTTTTTCAAACCAAATTTGCTAAAATCGGTATCTTAATCTGCTGGGATCAGTGGTATCCTGAAGCGTCACGTATTACTGCTTTGATGGGTGCAGAGATTATGTTTTATCCAACAGCTATAGGTTGGGCTACAGATCAGGATGAGGAAACAAATAAGGATCAATATAATGCATGGCAGACTATTCAGCGTTCTCACGCTGTTGCCAATGGAGTACCTGTGGTGAGTGTAAACCGTGTTGGACTTGAACAAGATGGAGCCATGAAGTTCTGGGGTGGAAGTTTTGCAACAAATGCTCAGGGTAAATTGCTTTATTTGGGTTCACATGATAATGAAGAAACTAAAGTAGTAGAAATAGATTTATCTGAGTCTGATTTCTTTCGTAAACATTGGCCCTTCTTAAGAGATCGTAGAATAGATTCTTATCAGCCAATTACTAAAAGATTTATTGACGAAGATTAAGATTTAAAAATGTCATCATTTAACGAAGTAATATTTAACAGCAGTCCGAAAAAATTAGGCTTTAGCTTTCCTGCTGAATGGGAAAAACATGATGCAACATGGTTAAGTTGGCCCCATAAGGAAGAATCATGGCCAGGTAAGATTGAAACTATATATGAACCTTATTGCCAGTTTATTAAAATCGTGGCAACAGGTGAAAAAGTTAGGATTAATATTAACAATGAGGAGACTAAAGCTTTTGCTATTTCTGAATTGGAAAAGGTGGGGGCTGATTTAACTCAGATAGAGTTTTATTTTAATCCAAGCAATGATGCCTGGTGCAGAGATCATGGACCGGCTTTTTTATTAAATAAGCCAACCGGGAAAAAAGCAATTGTGGATTGGGGATATAATGCGTGGGGGGGCAAATATCCTCCGTATGATCTTGATGACGTAATCCCAACCAAAATAGCTGAACATTTTAATTTATCTGTTTATCATCCTGATATTGTGATGGAGGGCGGATCTGTTGAATTTAATGGGGCAGGAACAATACTTACAACAACGGCTTGTTTATTAAATGAAAACAGAAATCCTCATTTAAATAAGGAGCAGATTGAAGAGTACCTAAAAGAATTTTATGGCGCTGAACAGGTGTTGTGGTTAGGAGATGGAATAGTTGGGGATGATACAGATGGCCATATTGACGACATTACCCGTTTTGTTAACGAGGACACCGTTTTAACAGTTGTGGAAAGTAATCCTCTGGATGAAAATTATCTGCTGTTACAGGAGAACCTGGAGACATTAAAGACTTTACGATTATTAAACGGGAAACCTTTGAATATTGTGAAATTGCCAATGCCTTCGCCGGTAATACACGAGGATACCAGGTTACCTGCATCATATGCAAATTTTTATATTGCAAATGCTGCGGTAATTGTGCCCACTTTTAGAGATGTGAATGATGAAAAAGCTTTAGAAATTATACGAGGCGTTTTTCCGGATAGAAAAGTTGTAGGAATTGACTCTACAGATATTATTTGGGGATTAGGAAGTTTTCATTGCCTTAGTCAACAAGAACCGGCAATCTAATCGCTTTTTATAATTGATATAATTAATTGAATATAACCAAACAAGAAATACAGATGAAGTTATTAGAAGGAAAAACAGCACTTGTTACAGGTGCATCTAAAGGAATTGGCCGCAAAATAGCGGAAAAGTTTGCAGAGCATGGAGCTAATGTGGCTTTTACTTATTTATCATCAGTAGAAAAGGGTGAGGCTTTAGAACAAGAGTTGCAAAGTTTTGGTACAAAGGTAAAAGGATATCGCTCTGATGCTTCTAAATTTGATGAAGCAGAGAAGCTGATCAATGATATTGTAGCTGATTTTGGTGCATTAGACATTGTAGTAAATAATGCAGGTATAACGAAAGATGGTTTATTGATGCGAATGAGTGAGGAGAACTGGGATGAAGTAATTAATGTAAACTTGAAATCTGTATTTAATGTGTCTAAGGCGGCTTCTAAGGTGATGATGAAAGCACGCAAGGGATCTATCATTAACATGAGTTCTGTAGTAGGTGTTCAAGGAAATGCCGGGCAAGCTAATTATGCTGCGTCTAAAGCAGGTATAATTGGATTCTCTAAATCGCTGGCTAAGGAATTAGGGTCACGTAATATCCGCACCAATGTTATTGCTCCTGGCTTTATCCGTACTGAAATGACAGACGTGTTAGATCCTAAAGTAGTACAGGGTTGGGAAGAAGGTATTCCTTTGAAAAGAGCAGGTGAGACTGAAGATGTAGCGAATGCATGCGTATTTCTTGCATCTGATATGAGTTCTTATGTTACCGGACAGGTATTGTCAGTTTGCGGCGGAATGCTGTAAGCTTAAAATAAAAATCTACAAGGGGTGTCGGAATTGATTTCTGGCACCCCTTTTTATTTAAATTGATAGGCATTAGTAAGCTCTATCACCTGTGGCACTCGCCTGTATTTTTCAAAATAATTATACCCTTGCTGAAGGTTTATCCAGAAAGCTTTGTGTTGTGGAAATTGTGCCAGGTATTTATTGAGATTAGTATCAGTTATTTTAAACGGATAGATGTGAACCGGGATTTGATTTTGTCCTCCATTTCGTGCCTCAGTGGCTAGCACATAAACCTCTTTTATCTTGTCGTCTGTTATAGGAATACATCCAACAGTTTCACATTTTCCATGAATGTAAATGTCGCTGCCCGGTTTTTCATTCGCACTTCTTAGCAAATCAATACTGTTAGGGTAATTTATTCCTAAAGACAAGTGGAAATTGCTTAGAGGATTAAACGCGGTGATGTAATAGAACCCCTCGGGGATTTGCAGATCTCCCTCCTTTAATTTAGGACCCAGAACACCTGAGTGCTGACAAAAGGGGTATACTTTGAACAACTTGTATTGTTTTTGGTTATTCTCTTTTAACCAAATCTCTAACTTTCTTTCAGCTTTATAAGCGGCTATATATAAACTGAACTTTCCGGTTATTTGATCTTTTTTAAGCTCTTTTTGCAGGCTATTCCACTTCTCACCATAGGCTTGTTTCACGCGCTCAAATGTTAATTGCTGTGCTTTGAAATTAGATTGGGCCAGTAAGGATGTAGACATAATCATTAGAAGAATAATGTAAAAATAGCTTTTCATTGTAAGGCGTTAGTTTTACTATGAACAAACTTATATAAAATTGTGCGAGCATTTTAAAATTTAGCATCTTTACCCAAATACGTATGAACGATTCTTTTAGCTTATACATTTTATTGGCTTTACTGGGATGCTTGCTTGCAGGTATTCTTTTCGCCTGGTTATTGTACCGTAAAACGGAACATTTAGATAAACGGCTGCGTTATGGATTGTTCGTTATACGCACCGTTGCAGTAACGGTAATAACTGCATTGCTATTCTTTCCTTTGGTAAGAAGCGTCTCGTATAATCTCGAAAAACCTGTTATTGTTATTGGGCAGGATAATTCACTGTCGGTTGGAGCTATTGAACCTAATGGCTTTAATAAGCAACAGTATGAGAAGGACATGCAGGCCTTAGCCGATAAGCTGTCGGAAAAGTATGAAGTTAAAGTCTATAATTTCAGTGACAGCGTGAAATCCGGCTATGATTTCAAAAATAAGGGGCAGGTAAGTAACGCTTCGAAGTTCATCAATCAGTTAAACGATGAATTATTAAATCGGAATGTGGGGTCAGTTATTTTGGCCTCAGATGGTATTTTTAATCGCGGGGGAAGCCCACTTTATGATTTAAACAAACTTAAAGCTCCGGTTTATACCATTGCATTGGGGGATACGATTCCGAAAAAGGATTTAATGATTTCGAACGTAAATCACAACAGCCTGGTTTATCTTGATAATGAATTTACGCTTGAGGTTCAGGTACAAGCCTTTGAAAGTAAGGGTGAAATGTCGAGGGTTTTAGTTATGGAGGGAGGAAAAAAGATTTACGATGAGCAGATTCAGATTAATTCAAATGCATTTGTAAAGAATATTCCTATTAAGTTAAAGGCTTCGAGGTTAGGACTTCAAAAATATACCATTCAACTCAGCCCGTTAAAAAATGAGATATCTGAACGTAACAACGCACAAAGTATTTTTATTGAGGTAATTGATGCAAGGCAAAAAATATTGATTGCCTCTGCTGGCCCGCACCCCGACATTGCAGCATTAAAACAGGCCATTTCCATAAACAAACATTATGATTTGAAAATTGCTTTGGGAGACGATCTGAGTGTGATTAATCCAAAGGACTATAGTTTAATTATTCTGTACCAGTTTCCGGCTCTTCAAAATGACGGGGGTACATTTATTAATAAGGTTCAGCAAAGTAATGTGCCGTTGTGGTACATCTTGGGCGCTCAAAGTAATTTGTACGCGTTTAATAAGATGCAAAGTGCTGTAAATTTTAATGGAAGCAATAATACTTTGCAAGAGGCTTTTGCTGTTGCTAATACTGGATTTACTGCCTTTGAAATGAGCGCGACATTCGATAAACAAATTGAAGGATTTGATCCTCTTCAAGCTCCTTTTGGGGAGGTAAGAATAAACGGAACGGCATTAGTGGCTTTAAAACAGCGAATAGGCAAGATCAAGACTGAATCGCCACAATTGTTTTTTATGAACGCCGAGGGGAAAAAAGCAGGTTATTTAATAGGAGAAGGCATATGGCGTTGGAGGTTGGGAGAGGCTCAAAATGATCAGAAGTCAAATGCTTTTAATACTTTAATTTCAAATGCTGTCCAATATGTTTCTGCAAAGGATGATAGGCGTAAGTTTAAAGTTTACACTGCCAAGAACACTTTTGATGAAAATGAAAATGTGCCGATTAATGCAGGTCTTTATAATGATAGTTATGTTTCGGTAAATACACCGGATGTGAGTATTCAAATAAAGAATGAAGAGGGGAAGGTCTATAATTTTCTATTCTCCAGAACAGAAACAGCCTATCAGCTTGATGCAGGGATGTTGCCTGCAGGAAATTATACTTATACAGCCACAACTAACCTTGGGGGTAAAAAACACACTGCGCAAGGAGTTTTTTATGTAAATACACTTGTTGCAGAATATCAGCTAACTATCGCAAATCATCAGCTGCTTAATACAATGGCTATGCAAACGGGCGGTAAGATGTATATGCCGCAGAACTTATCGCAGATTTTAAAAGATATTGAAGCCAATGAACAGGTAAAAACCCTGAGTTACGAAGACCGTAAATATGAGGAATTGATTAACTTTAAGTGGGTGTTTGCATTGATAGTTATGTTGCTAACCCTGGAGTGGTTTTTAAGAAAAAGAAACGGAGAAATTTAAGCGCAAAGTATGCAAATAAATACCATGGATGCCATTGAGATCTTGGGGACTATCTCTTTTGCGATATCTGGCTCTTTTGCAGCCATGCAAAGAAGATTAGATCCTTTCGGGGTACTTATCATCGCTTTTGTAACATCTATTGGTGGAGGAACCGTGCGCGATTTGTTGCTAGGGGATACTCCTGTTGCATGGATGAGGGATGTAAATTATTGCTTGTTGATCTTGCTGACCTCAATTGCTACGGTCTTTTTTAAAACACATATCAAGAAATTTAAAGTAACTCTTTTTTTGTTCGATTCTTTAGGGCTTGGTCTTTTTACAATGCTGGGTATTCAGAAAGGAATTATTTTTGGTTTAAGTCCGGGTATTTGTATCGCCCTAGGTACCATTACAGGATGCTTTGGAGGTATAATAAGAGATACGCTATTAAATACCATCCCTGTAATATTCAGAAAAGAAGTTTATGCCACCGCCTGCATTATGGGAGGAATATTATATTTTACTCTTCTATATTTTAACTTGAAAGAAGACCTGGCAAAGGTTACCGTAATTGCGTTTATTTTTACAATAAGAATAGTAGTGGTAAGATATAAAGTTACGTTGCCTAAATTCGGCTATTAGTCTTTTGGGGCTTCATTGATGATCACAAAAACGTCTTCATTATCTTTTTTCATAAAGTACTTTTCGCGGGCAAATTTCTCTGCTGTATTTAGATCTGTATTTAATTCGTTAAGATCTTTCTTGACCTTAGCAATTTCCTTTACATAAAAATCCTTTTCCTCCTGAAGCTTGCTTACTTGCGATCTGTATTCGTATTGTGCTATTACATCGTTTTTATCGAAAAATAACATCCATACAACGAATGCAGCTACGCTCAGGAAGTATTTGTTACGTAAAAGTTCTAGAAAACGATTCATATGGACAAATATATAAAATAACACCCGAAGATTTAAAACCTTTGCCTTTTATTCAAATGGGTATTATCCACTTATTAACATGTTGGTTTTAGCTGGTCGTAATTTATGTGTTTCAATAGTAAGGTATTAGATAAAAGATCAGATATTGTATGGAGGTTAATTAATATATGTATGAAAGTAATTCTCTGCTCGTTATTGGTGTTTTGCATTTTTTGTGGCTTTATCGTTGAACACGGGAAAGCGGATAGAAAACCTAGGATCATCTTCGACACAGATATGGGGCCAGATTTTGATGATGTAGGCGCAATAACAGTTTTGCACGCATTGGCTGCTAAAGGCGAATGTGAGATACTTGCTACAGTATCCAGTGATAGCCATGCTTCTGTTGCACCGACTATAGAAATTTTTAATCAATATTTTGGCAAACCCAATATTCCGATAGGCATAGCATCTGCAAAAGCCCCGGGCTTCATAGCCCATAATAATTGGAATGATTCGCTGGTTTTACATTTTCTTAAGAAAAAGCCCACTGAATATCCCAATGCTTTAGAAGTTTATCGAAAAGTATTGGCCAGGCAGGAAGACAATAGCGTAACGATAGTTACAGTTGGCTTTACCTCTAATATAGCAGAGCTTCTCAACTCAAAGCCCGATAAATTTTCCAACCTTTCGGGAATGGACCTTGTTAAAAAGAAAGTGAAAAATTGGGTCGCGATGGCTGGAATTATACCAAATGGGGTTGAATTTAATGTAAATGAACATAAGGAAGCGGCTTATGAAGCTTTTAGTAGATGGCCGAAACCGATATTGCTGAGTGGTTTTGAAATTGGAGATAAGATACTTACAGGTGGAAAAGTGGCAAAGCAAAATATTAGTAAAAATCCTGCCGCATGGGCATATCAATATAACTTAGCAACTTATGATAAAAATCTACTAAGCAATAGGCCATCTTGGGATCAAACAGCAGTTTTATGTGCAGTCAGAAATCCAGAAAAATATTTTTATGTAAACGGTCCAGGGAAGTTTATCGTATATAAAGATGGATCTAATCGATGGGATGCGGATATTAATGCCGGACATTATTTTCTAGCTCATAAATATCCTTATGAAAAGATTTCTACAATAATTGAAAATTTAATGTTGTATGAGCCTGGTAATTGATATTAACAAACAACCCCAATACTTCTGGGTAATGGGGTTGTTTGTTATTGAAATTTTATCTTAAAGTATATATATAAGATATTTATTTCTTTAGGAATTTGAAATCTTTACCAATAAAACGTGCTGCAGCACCTAATTCTTCTTCAATACGTAACAATTGATTGTATTTTGCAATCCTGTCTGAACGAGAAGCTGAACCTGTTTTAATCTGACCACAGTTTAATGCAACTGCAAGATCTGCAATGGTAGTATCTTCAGTTTCACCACTTCTATGACTCATTACTGAGGTATAGCCATTAGTTTGAGCTAAAGAAACAGCATTGATGGTTTCAGTTAATGAACCAATCTGATTTACTTTCACTAAGATTGAATTAGCCGTTTTTTTGTCGATTCCCGATTGCAAGCGAGTTACATTTGTAACAAACAAATCATCACCTACAAGCTGAACTCTATCGCCAATTTTATCAGTTAACATTTTCCAGCCATCCCAATCGTTTTCATCCATTCCATCTTCAATAGAGATAATTGGATATTTTTCGGTTAAAGATGCGAGATAATCAGCTTGCTCAGCACTTGTGCGGATAGCTCCTTTATCACCTTCAAATTTAGTGTAGTCGTATTTACCATCTTTATAGAACTCAGAAGCAGCACAGTCAAATGCTAAAAAGATTTGCTCACCAGCTTTGTAACCTGCTTTTTCAATAGCTTTAATAATGGTTTCAACGGCATCTTCAGTACCATCAAAAGTTGGAGCAAATCCACCTTCGTCACCTACAGCTGTTGAAAGACCTCTGTCATGCAAAATAGCTTTTAAGTTGTGAAATACTTCTGTTCCCCATCTTAACGCTTCAGAGAATGAAGATGCGCCAACAGGCATGATCATAAATTCCTGAAAAGCGATAGGAGCATCAGAGTGAGAACCACCGTTTACGATGTTCATCATCGGGATAGGCAGAATGTTAGCATTAACACCTCCAATATAACGGTATAAAGGCTGACGACTTTCTTGAGCTGCAGCTTTAGCAACCGCTAAAGAAACACCTAAAATAGCATTAGCACCAAGATTTCCTTTGTTTTCTGTTCCATCAAGCTTGATCATTAAGCTATCGATAGCATTTTGTTCAAATACGTCAATACCTTTTAATTCATCAGCAATTTTATCATTCACATTGGCAACGGCCTTTAAAACACCTTTACCTAAGTAAACTTTTTTATCACCATCTCTTAACTCCACAGCTTCGTGCATACCAGTAGAAGCTCCTGATGGTACTGCCGCACGACCAAGGATACCATTTTCTGTAATTACATCTACTTCGATCGTAGGATTGCCGCGGGAGTCAAGTATTTGCCGCGCATGAACATCAATTATTAAACTCATTTTTATTGGTTTTTATTTGTAAATAACCCTTAGTGTAAAATTTACAATTACTAAGGCGATATCCAAAGTTAAAAATTAAACGCAAAAAAGTCGTAATTAATTTAATTACGACTTTTTCATTGGTGAATATTTAATTGTTTTGCTGTTATTGTATTGTTTTTTAGTCAGTTAAGTTTATGTAGTTTCGCTCTTAGCCGCAAAGATAGCTTTATAAACTATTCCGGCTAAAATGGCACCAACTATAGGTGCAACCCAAAATAACCAAAGCTGACTTAGTGCTTCACCGCCAACAAAAAGCGCCTGGCTTGTACTTCTTGCAGGATTAACTGAAGTATTGGTTACAGGTATGCTGATCAGGTGTATTAATGTTAGCCCAAGGCCAATCGCTAATCCGGCAAATCCTTTGGGAGCTCTGTCATCTGTTGCACCTAATATAATGATTAAAAAAATGAAGGTCATTACCACTTCGGTAACCAACGCTGCTGTCATACTATATTTTCCGGGTGATAAATCTCCATAGCCATTGGAAGCAAATCCACCAATAGGATTGCCATTTCCAGTAGCGATAACGTATAACACACCCGCAGCCACAATACCGCCAAGAACCTGTGAAATAATGTAGGGCACCAAATCCTTTCCATCAAAGCGTCCGCCGATCCATAAACCAATTGAAACTGCCGGGTTTAGATGTGCCCCGGAAATATGACCAAGAGCATAAGCAATAGTTACTACTGTTAGTCCGAAGGCGAGTGCTACCCCTGCAAAGCCAATGCCTGCACCTGGATAATTACAGGCTAAAACGGCGCTACCGCAACCGCCAAGTACGAGCCAAAATGTACCGATAAATTCTGCTGCTAGTTTTTTCATACGAGTTTAATTTAGTTTAGTGGTAATGAAGGTTTGGTTTTCTTACTACCTGGTTAATAAATTAATAGAAGAATGTTTGTTTTTATAATGAAATTTAAAAACAATTATTCAATTTTCCTAGGAAAAAGTACAGATTGTCAGAGGATTACTCCCACTTAAACACCTTAACAGCAACGGCATATACGCCGATGCCCCAAATTATCATAATAAGAATCTGATGTTTTACATCCCATAAGCCAGCTCCCTCAAAAGCTACCTTTCTCATGGCATCATTAAGGTAAGTTAAAGGTAATGCACGACTTATTGGTTGAAGCCATGATGGAAATGCATCTATAGAAAAGAAAGTGCCTGACAGCAGAAATTGAGGCAATGTTATAATATTTGAAATCGGGGGTATAGTACTTTCGCTTTTTGCTATTCCGGAAACTACAAAACCAAAGCCCATAAAAACGATGAGGCCCATAATTGCAAGTAAAAGCATATTCAACACCGTGATGATACCGTGAATTAAGGTGAAATGGAAAAAGAAATGGCCAATAAGTATAATAAATACTGCACCACAAAGCGCAAAACCTATTCTTGCAATACCTTCGCCAAATACAATACTTGCCCTGCTAACCGGTGTTGCAAAGAAGCGTTTAATAACTAAGGTTTGTCTTAAACTGAAAAATACAAATGCTGTTCCAAATACACCTGTGCTTAATAAAGAAAAGCCAAGTTGTCCGGGCAGGATAAAATCAATGGTGCGGTAAATTCTACCCTGAACAGTACTTTCATTTAATTGCGCAATGGTAGGTTTTACATCTTTTGAATTTAAAGTATACATCAGGTTGTTTAACACCGATTTAAGTATAGTTCCTTTGTCTAAAGAAGCAGATGTGTATTGAACATTGGCAAGGTAAGCCGGTGTATTATCCTCAGTGTTTTTTTGAACGTTAATAACAGCGTCTATATTTCCTTTCTCAAGTCCTGTTTTTAATTCCGCAGGATCTTTATCCTTTATGATATGAACAACACTGATTTGTTCCAGTGCTTTAATAATAGGATTTTGTAAATCCGATCCTGACGCAATGGCTAAGTCAACCTTAACACCTCCGCGTCCTAAAAAGCCGAAAACAAGAATGAAGATTAGTGGAAAAGCAAGTGTAAAAACAACTGCTGAAGGGCTGCGCATAATAGAACGGAAACTTGCTTTTGCAAGGGCCAGCGTAGCTTTAGTATTATTGTAAGGTTTGCTCATGTTCTTTATTAATTATCCTCGCGCCATTCTTTGCCTGTCAGGTTTATGAAAACGTCCTCGAGGTTGGCCTTTTTAACTTCTTTAGTACGTTCAAAACCACTATTGATCAGATTGTCTATCAGATTATCAGGCGTATCTAAAGCGATGATCTCTCCACGTTCAACAAAAGCAACACGATCACAAAGTTGTTCTGCTTCGTCCATATAGTGTGTGGTGATCACTACTGTTGTTCCGTTATTTCTTATATCAATAATTAAATCCCATAAATTTCGGCGTGCCTGAGGATCTAATCCGGTAGTAGGTTCATCAAGGAAAATAATTTTAGGAGAGTTAATAAGTGTTGTGGCTATAGAAAAACGCTGTTTCTGTCCGCCTGACAGCGCTTTATATTTAGCTTTTGCTTTGTCCTGAAGATTTACCTTTTCAAGCATTTCCATCGGTTTGATGTCTACGCCATACAGACCAGAAAACAATTCCATTAACTCAACCAGATTTAGGTTTGGGTAATAACCGGCTGCCTGTAATTGTACGCCTATAATCCTTTTAATTTTGTTGGCATCTTTGTCTACAGAATAGCCATCAACAATAATCTCTCCTGAAGTTTTTTCGCGAAGGGTCTCGATAATTTCAAGTGTGGTGGTTTTTCCTGCCCCATTTGGCCCTAAAAGACCAAATATTTCATTTTCATAAACTTCAAAGCTAATGCCTTGCACAGCAGTGAAATCGTCATACTTTTTTACCAGTTCTTTTACACTGATAATGGCATTTGTTTTATCCATGTTATAAATGTAAGAAGGTTTAGAGGAATAGAAAACGCTATTCTGCTAAACCTTCTAAAATGTCGGTAAAATGATAATTTTGAACCGGTGAATATTACCAGGCCAATTCGTTCTTAATCATACTTATAAAGTCGTCGAAAAGGTAACGTGAATCATGTGGGCCTGGAGATGATTCAGGGTGGTATTGAACTGAAAATGCTTTTTTGCCTTTCATACGGATACCTTCTATAGACTGATCATTTAAATTAATGTGGGTAATCTCTACCTTTTCTGATTTTCTAACATCTTCAGGGATAACTCCAAAACCATGGTTTTGTGAAGTTACTTCGCAATGATTTTTAATGATATTTTTAACTGGATGATTTAAGCCCCTGTGGCCGTTGAACATTTTCATGGTGCCAATTCCATTTGCTTCTGCAAGTAATTGATGCCCTAAGCATATTCCAAAAAGAGGTTTGTCAGCAGCTAATATTTTTGTAACAGTTTCAATAGCATACGGCATTGCCGAAGGATCACCAGGTCCATTAGAAATAAAATAACCATCAGCACCCCATTTGTCCATTTCCTCGAAAGTAGTTTTAGCAGGGAAAACCTGAACATAAATATCCCTGTCGTCGAAGTTGCGTAAAATGTTTTTCTTGATACCCAAATCTAATGCTGCTATTTTATAGGTAGCATCAGGTGAACCATAGAAATAAGGTGTTTTGGTAGAAACTTTAGAAGATAATTCTAAACCATCCATAGATGGTACCTCGGCTAATTTGCTTTTTAATTCTTCAAGGTCAGTGATTTCTGAAGAAATAATTGCATTCATTGCTCCTTTATTTCTGATGTGACGAACCAAAGCGCGTGTATCGATATCAGAAATGCCTACAATATTTTCATTCTGAAAATAATCCTGTATAGACTCAGAAGCTTCTTTACGGCTAAAACCAATGTTATAATTTTTACAAACTAAACCGGCAATTTTTATACTTTCTGATTCAGTTTCGTCTTTGTGGATACCATAATTTCCAATATGTGCATTGGTGGTTACCATAATCTGGGCGAAATAAGAAGGATCCGTAAAAATTTCCTGATATCCTGTCATACCTGTATTAAAACAGATCTCGCCTGTTGTTGTGCCTATTTTTCCAGCGGCTTTACCGTGGTAAACTGTGCCATCAGCCAGTAACAAGATTGCAGGTAACTTGGTGTAATTAGTCATGGTATTTATTAAGAGAAATTATTGGGATAAAAAAAGGAAAAAATGATGGCTCTAGCGCGGCTTTGATGCCGTTTTTGTAGTTAACAAATGTGCTGTTAAGTGACCCCTTCATTTCGGGATACAAAGATACGTTTTTGAGGATTTAAATCAAGATTTTTTTTTAGATTGTTTCGAATGGCATTTGGCAATTATAAATCGCTCTAAGTTTATATAGCACTATATAAACTTAGACAGGCATTAACAAAATGTCACAAAAACGATAAAACTGTCTTTATTTCGAATGTAAAAACTAATTTTGTCGCTACAAAACTATAGAACTATGTCTGTAAACAAAGAGGTTAAACGCATAACCACACATATACTTCAGGAGATGAAGGCTAGTGGAGAGAAAATAGCCATGTTAACCGCTTACGATTATTCGATGGCCACTATTCTTGATGATGCTGGTTTGGATGTATTATTAGTTGGGGACTCTGCATCTAATGTAATGGCTGGACATGAAACCACCTTACCTATCACACTTGATCAGATGATTTATCATGCTCAAGGTGTAGTTAGAGGAGCAAAACGAGCTTTCGTTGTAGTCGATCTGCCTTTTGGTAGCTATCAGGGAAATTCTAAAGAAGCACTTAATTCTGCTATCAGGATCATGAAAGAATCTGGGGCACACGGCGTAAAGCTTGAAGGTGGAACAGAAGTAGCAGAGTCAATATCGCGCATCATTACGGCCGGAATTCCTGTTATGGGGCACCTTGGATTAACACCTCAGTCTATTTATAAGTTCGGAACTTATACTGTAAGAGCAAAAGATGAAGATGAAGCAGAGAAGTTAAAAACTGATGCAATTGCGCTTCAGGAGGCTGGTTGTTTTGCTATTGTGCTTGAAAAAATACCAGCAAAATTAGCTAAAGTAGTTTCTGAAAGTTTACAAATTCCTACTATAGGTATTGGCGCGGGCCCTGATTGCGATGGTCAGGTCTTGGTTGTTAATGATATGATTGGTTTAACAAAAGGTTTTAAACCTCGCTTCTTGCGTCAATATGTAAATCTGTATGATGGTATATTGGGAGCTGCACAGTCGTACATTAAAGATGTGAAAGCAAAGGATTTCCCGAACGAAAAGGAGCAGTATTAATGCCGGTAACTGATAAAGATGTGCTTTACGAGGACAATCACCTTATAGCGGTACTGAAACGCGCAGGTGATATTGTGCAGATTGATGAAACTGGAGATGAGCCTCTTGATGAGCAGGTTAAAAAATATCTTGCTAAAAAGTATAATAAACCTAATAGTGCTTTTTTGGGTGTTGTGCACCGTTTAGACAGGCCCGTTAGTGGAGTAATACTTTTTGCTAAAACAAGCAAGGCATTAGAGCGGATGAATGCAGTATTCAAAAATCGCGAAGTAAAAAAAACGTATTGGGCCATTGTTAGGAATAAGCCTGCTAAAGCTTCAGGTACACTTGTTCATTGGTTAGTAAAAAACCCTCAAAAAAATATTGTTACTCCGCATAATGTTGAAGTTCCCGGAAGTCAGCGTTCGGAATTAAGTTATAGGTTAATAGGGGAACTTGGTGGTTATTACCTGATTGAAGTTGATCCGCTTACCGGGCGTTCTCATCAAATAAGAGTACAGCTATCTACTTTAGGATGTCCTATTGTTGGTGATAACAAATATGGTTATCCCAGAGGAAGCAGAAAGGGTAGTATCTGCTTACATGCGCGTAGATTGCAATTTATTCATCCAGTAAAAAAAGAGCCTGTAAATATTTTTGCTAAGCTACCTGTTGATGGTTTTTGGGAACGCTTTGAAAATTTTTAGCCTATTTACAATCTGTTAAAGAAAATACCATTGCGTCTCCAAATTTTAATTTTGATCTGTCTTTAAATACAGTTTTGCCGTTTTTCTCTTCTACTTCGCCAAAGCCCTCATATAGTTTTCTGTCTCTTTTTAAAAATACAACTTCTCTGGTTGAGCGCATCCCTTCCGAATCGAAATTGTATTCTGCTAGAATTGTGTCGCCTTTAACCTCTCCTGAAATGGTCCCCTTGTTACTATCTTTTTCAAATAGACTATAACTCAAATCACCGGTCAATTCGTCATTTTCTGTGTTTATTTTAAGTTTGGCAGTATCTCTGTTTTTAGTGTAGATATAGCACTCAGATATTTTTTCCTGAACAGGTACAGATGGTGTTAGAGAAGTGTCCATGGATGTTACTGAAGTACTGTCGACACTTTTATCATCAGTATTGCTGCTATTACAAGCGGAGGCAAGTAGTGCAATGCCTGTTAAAAGTAGAAGTGATTTTTTCATAATGATATTGGTTGGAATTATTTATCTACAATAGCCTTGCCAAAAGCCAATACGGCTGAGCATTTAGTTTATTCGGGAGAGTTATTGTTTTATCGTCGTCCGTATATTTATGATAGTAAAATCATTTATAAATCAAACTACAGTATGGATCAATTATCCCGCCGTCAATGGCTAGGAAGAGTTTCTGTGCCCGCACTTACGGTAGCCGGAGCTTCGTTAATTAGTGCAAAGATACCCCAGGCAGAAAGCAGAACGGATGTTTACAATATCAGAGATTTTGGAGCTAAAGGAGACGGCAAGGTGCTCGATACAAATGCTATTCAGAATGCTATAAATACTTGTAGTGATAATAAAGGGGGTGTGGTGATGATCCCTGCCGGCGTATTTCTGTCGGGAACTCTGGAGCTTAAATCTAATGTAACTTTGCACCTTTCTACAGAAGCAAAACTTTTGGGAAGTCCTAAAAGAGAGGATTATACAGCAGGAAAAGGAATTCCCGAAGGAAATGGGAATATTGTATTCTTATATGCCGTAAATGCTGAAAGACTTAGTATAGAAGGCAAGGGGACTATAGATGGAAATGGTCTCGCATTTTATACAGGAAAGGGCGACAATACCGGGCCTGGACAAAACGGAGTAAACGGCAATTTTGATCGGCCTCATCTCTTAATATTTTACCAGTGTACTAACTTGCGGATGGATGATGTTTTTATGGCTGCAAGCGCATATCATTGCGTGCGATTATTGAAGTGCAAACATGCGTATATTGATGGTGTACGGATTTACAACCGGGTAAATAAAAATAATGATGGCTTTCATTTCAATAGCTGTCAATATGTTCATTTGATTAACAGTGATGTTCAATGCCAGGACGATGCCTGTGCCTTATTTGGTAGCAATAAGTTCGTTACAGTAACTAATTGTAGTTTCAGTACACGATGGTCAATATTTCGTTTTGGGGGTGGTGAATCACAAAATATTGCTATTACTAACTGCCTTATTTATGATACTTATGGTTGTGCAATAAAGATCAGTGCCGGTGCTGCAGGTATACAGAACTTTAGCTTCTCAAATATAGTTATGGAAAATGTAACCGGTCCAATCGGTATTGGCTTCAGCGGGGTAAATAGTAATAAAAATGCAGAAAATAATCAACTTGCCGGGAAACCCTATCTCCGAAATATTTCATTTAATAACATAAGGGCTAATGTTGTAGCATTGCCAGTTCCTCATCCTGACATTCATTTTGATTTACATACATGGGAGGGTGAAAAAAACTCATGCATTACCTTGAATGCAATGGGCGAATATTATATTGAAGACATCAGTTTTACCGATGTTCATATAAAGTATGCGGGTGGGGGAACTGCAGAACAGGCAGAAAAGCGAGACGTGCCCAATATTGCAGCTGAATATTTTGGTGTATGGGACAAAACACCAGGTGGGCCGCCAGCTTATGGTTTATATGCCCGAAACGTAAAAGGCTTAAGCTTGCATAATGTGCGGTTTGAGTTTGAGAAGAATGACCTTCGGCCTGCTGTAGTTTTTGATAATGTTCAGGATGTTTCTATAAATGGCTTAAGTTTGCAAGGAAGTTTAGATGCTCCTTCATTGCTTCGGATCACAAATTCCAAAGATATATTGCTTACAGGTGTCCGTGTTTTAACCCCCTGTAAAGTATTGCTTAGTTTGGAAGGGACAGGTAACGAGTTCGTTAATATAGATGGGGGCGAATTAAGAAAAGCCAAACAGCAGGTAGTTTACCTTAACGGGGCAAATGAGAAGTCGGTTAAAGTTAGGCTATAAAAGGTTTGCGGGAATAAGTTGGTACTACATATTAAGCAAGAATCAGATTTTATTGTATAAACAAATGAATACTTTTGAGATATGAATAAACAAGTCATATCTATTGAAGTCCCTAGGAATTTTGATTTCGAAGAGTGTTTGTGGTTTTTGGATAGAAACTTTGACGATTGCATGCACAAAGTAGATGCAGATCAGGTTATAAAGGTTATTGAAATTGAGGGTCGCCAGTTATTGGTTAGCGTAGCCTTTTATGAAGGTAAATTACTGATCGAAGTACTTGTAGGAGATCTGGAAGAAAACGGTGTAAAAAAGCTCAAACAATTTGTATCTGATTGGTTTGACCTTGAAAAAGATATGGAATCCTTTTATCGATTAGTAAAAAATGATGAAAGGCTAGCTTATATGGTAACAGCATATAGCGGGTTAAGATTAATAGGTATTCCTAATTTATTTGAAGCTATTTGTTGGGCAATAATAGGGCAGCAGATCAATCTCACTTTTGCATATAGATTAAAAAGACGACTGGTAGAAAAGTACGGAACTTATATTCCTTTTAATGGTGTCAATTATTATGTGTTTCCAGATTGCAAGGTCCTTGCGGAACTTTTTATAGATGATTTGAGAGAAATGCAATTCTCAAGAAGTAAAGCCGAATACCTGATTATTATTGCTAAGGCATTTGCCAGTGGAGAAATGAGCAAAGATAATTTACTTGCTTTGCCGGACCTTAACGCAAGACAAAAAGCATTGAATAGTATAAAGGGCATAGGTGTGTGGACTGCCAACTATGCCCTTATGAAATCTTTAAAGGAACATTCATGTGTTCCTTATGGCGATGCAGGGCTTTTAAATTCTTTGTTAAACCATAATATCATTACAGATAAAAAACAGCATGAGGAAATTCAGGCATTTTTTAGAAATTATCCTGGATGGGAGAGTTATCTGGTGTTTTATCTTTGGAGAAGTCTTGCAAATAAAGAATAAGGTCTTTTATTCTTGAGAATTTGTTTTTGCAGCCTCCCATCCTATTATTGCTGTTTTACGGGAACTACCCCAATGATACTGCCCAAATTCTCCTGTGGATTTAATGACTCTGTGGCATGGAATCAAAAAAGCAACGGGATTGTTCCCAATAGCTGAGCCCACTGCTCTATTGGCTTTTGGATTGTTAATTGCAGATGCGATGGTAGCATAGGTAGATAAATCTCCCATAGGAACCTTTAACAAGGTTTCCCATACTTTTATTTGAAAAGGGGTGCCCTTTAAATGAAGTTTAATTTCATTTAGTCTGCTCCAGTCCTGAGTAAAGATGTAAAGTGCATTCTGCTGTATCATATCCAATAGCTGACAATACTTAGCATTAGGGAATGTGCTTTTTAACATTGTTAATGCCTCTATCTGGTCATCAGCAAAAGCCATATAGCAAATTCCTTTTTTTGTTGATGCGACTATTAGAGATCCGAAAGGGCTTTCTGCATAGCTATAGTTTATGGTAAGCTGTTCCCCTCCATTTTTAAATTCACCCGGAGTCATTCCTTCTATATTTATGAAGAGATCGTGCAGACGACTGGTGCCTGATAATCCTGTCTCATAGGCTGCATCAAATAAGGTTGTTTCTTTATCTTTAAGGATGCTTTTTGCGTATTCAATAGAAAGGTACTGCAGGAATTTCTTTGGAGTAACGCCTGCCCATTCTTTAAACATCCGTTGAAAATGAAATGGACTCAGGTTAATATGCTCAGCAACTTGATCTAGCGAAGGTTGTTGTTTAAAATTTAATTTTAAATATGCTATCGCCTCGGCAATTCTGTTGTAATCAATTTGGCTTAATGTTTCCATGATCTTTAATTTAATATAACAAAATTACGCTGATAAGCCAGACAATAAAACCCGAAACTTGCTAATCATTAAATTATGGTGGCCCGCTGTAACTGGCAACAACACGCTTTGTGTTAGGTACTGGATGTCCGGCTTTAGAGTGCCGATTGTTCGGCAAAAGTACCTGTTTTGCGAAGTAAAGTCGAAGCATCGTCGAACAAGCATCGATCTAGCACGGATCCTGGTATTTGGAATTTACAATTATTACCTTACCTTTGTACTGTAATAATTTTAGTTACAGAATGAATAACTCGAGATTTGCTATTTCTTTACATATACTTACTTTACTTGAAAGGGCTAAGGGTGAACTGTTGTCATCAGAATTTATGGCTGGAAGTATAAATATAAATCCAGTATTGGTAAGAAAGGAATTAAGTAATTTAAGGAATCATGGATTTGTTGATAGTAAAGAGGGAAAAAATGGGGGGAGCTATTTAAGTAAATCTGCAAAAGAGATTAATCTGGCAGATATTTATAAGGCAGTAAAACAAAATAATTTGCTAGGTATTTCTAAGAATACACCTAATCCGCAATGTTCTGTAGGTAAACAAATGAATACACATTTGAATAACTTGTATAATTCGACAGAGCAGGCATTAGTAAAAGAACTTTCGTCTCAAACACTTGCGGATTTCAGCAATCATTTTGATTGATTTTTTTATATATAACTGTAATGAAAAATGTTACAATAACATTTAAAAATAAATAAGGATATGAAAACAGCATTAATTGGCGCAAGTGGTTTCGTAGGAACCGCCATTTTAGAAGAATTACTTAATCGCGGGCATGAGGTTACCGCTATTGTACGGAGTCCTGAAAAGATTAAAATTGACAACAATAATTTGTTTGTTAAAGGTGTTGATGTAAATGATACATTGGCTTTAATAGAAACATTAAAAGGAAGTGATGCAGTAATCAGTGCATACAATAGCGGATGGACAAACCCGAATCTGTACCACGACTTTATAGCAGGTTCCGAGGCCATTCAAAAAGCTGTTAAAGCATCTGGAGTGGATCGCCTAATTGTTGTTGGAGGTGCAGGTAGCTTGGAAATTGATGGTAAACAATTAGTTGACGGACCTGATTTTCCTGCGGATTATAAAGCCGGTGCTACTGCGGCCAGAGATTATTTAACTTCACTTAAACAAGAGGAATATTTGCAATGGAGTTTCTTTAGCCCTGCTATTGAAATGCACCCCGGCATTACAACCGGTCGAACTGGTAAATATCGTTTAGGAACAAATAGCCCTGTGTTTAATGAAGATGGTAGAAGTACTTTGTCGGTTCAGGATTTGGCAATGGCAATTGTTGATGAACTAGAAAATAACAAACATCCTCGTCAGCGTTTTACAGCTGGCTACTAATTTAGGCTACTAATTTAAAACTATAAGGTGCGTTTTTTTGCTCACCTTATAGTTTATAAGATGTATTGATATTAGATAATTACTAGTAAATGGCTAGATATAATCTTACTTTTGCGCCATATTTTAAAGAGCAATGCCGAGAAAGAGAATCAGGAAGCACTATCGTAGGGCAAGGTATGTATTATATCGTGAAACTTTAATTGATGCTAAAGAGCACATTTTAACTTTTATTGGGTCATTTATTGGGATAGGCTTAATAGGATTGTTAAATAGCAAGTATCTGGTGGCCAATGATAATTTGTATCTGATAGGTTCTTTTGGCGCGTCTTCAGTATTAATTTACGGCATTGTTAATAGTCCCCTGGCACAACCAAGAAATTTAATAGGTGGTCATTTGATTTCGGCAATAATTGGAGTAACCATTGCTAAATTTTTTCCTGGCGAGAGTTGGCTGGCTTGTGCCTTAGCTGTATCGATATCTATAGTTGCAATGCAAATCACCAAAACATTGCATCCTCCTGGTGGAGCAACAGCATTAATAGCCGTAATTGGCAGCGAAAAAATTAAGGCCTTAGGTTATATGTACGTATTATCTCCAGTATTATCGGGGATAATGATTCTATTTTTAGTAGCGTTGATATTTAATAATTTAAGACATAGAAGATATCCTACTCAGAGCATATTTAAAAAATAAGCTAATTAAATACAGACCGTTGTTCCAGTTTCTTTAGCGTTTCTAATGCTTCATCTGGTTTATTAGTCCCAATTAATAGTCTGGATCCATTTTTTAAAACCAGTTGTATGCCTTTGTTTCCAGAAACGTTAAACGCCATTCCTTTGGTTAGGAAACCAAATCTAAATCCCCAGCCACCATATTCGGTAATAGGATCATATTGCCTCACAGAAAATCTTTGAATATTATCCCAGGAATATTTTTTCAAAGTTAAATGGAAGGGGAAAAAACGTACATAAATGCCATCTTTTTTAATATAGGTTTCTAGTTTTAATGTTAAAACTGCAAGTGTAAACAATAGCATTAAGCCAGAGGCTATTAGCAACTGCATGTTACTCATAGAGTTGTCATCAAATGATTTTCTTTGAAAAACCTGATAAAAAACGCCGTAAAAGAATATTGAGTTAGCTCCAATAAGGATTGCCCAAATCCATTTTTGCCCAAATCGCTGTTTTTCTGAAAATAGAGTTTCGTTGTTAGGATTCATGTTTCATATTGTCTAACAACAAATTACAAACATTTAATTTAAAATGAAAGATGAGGAAAAAATAGTTGTTAACTAGTTATAAACATATTAACAACCCGCCATAAAAGTTCCTTGTTGCTGCGACATTAAAATACCGCCCACCGAGAGCATTCAGGTCATTGCCTAAGCTGTATTTTTCGTTTAATATGTTATCTGCTCCTATGTAGATTTCAAAGGGAACATTTCCTATGTATAAGTTCTTTTTCCCAATTTTAGCTTGTACCAGGTGATATTTCCTTGCGTAAACTGTATTTGCATCATTAAGTGGGATACTAGAAGTATAGTTATGCTGTAAAAATACAGAAAAGCTCTTAGGTAATTGTAAATCGGTGCTACTAACAATTGTTGTTTTAGGAACTCCGGTAAGGTCATTTCCAGAGAAATTATTGGTCTTGTCCAGGTACTGATCAAATTTAAAATGACTAAGTGTATATGAATTTTTTAACTGCAGACCTTTAACAAAATGTATATTATTGAGAGGAATAATCCAGAAAGCTAAAGAACTTTCGAGACCCCATTGTTTTGTGCCTCCTGCATTTATAAAATACTCTGCTTCTTTTTCATTGACTAAAACAGTGCGTCTAACAATTGCATTTTTAAGATTGTAATAAAATCCGGTTACATCAACAAATAGCCTTTTGTTCACACCTTCATATCTTACTCCAGTCTCATAATTCCAGCCATATTCAGGTTGTAAATCAACATTAATTACATTGTTTGATGCCCTTACTTCGGCAAGACTTGGGGGAGAATATCCTTTGCTCACGGAGGTTCTTAACGACAATTGATCATCTATTTTATAGGACAAAGCTACCCTTGGCATGAACTGGATATCAAACCTGTTCGTTTTTTTAGGAATGGCAACTGGAGCAATGCTCTTGTAGTTGTATCCATAGAGATTGGCACTTGCAGATAATTCAATGAACAGTTTTTGAAGAAGATCGATACTTAAATGGGCGAATGCGAAGCTGGAATTTGCGTTTAGTTTATCCGATGCCTGAACAGCACCCCGCTGACCGTAATTATTATCATAGTTATCAAAATCGGTACCAGTTTTCATACTTTCCAGCCCCAGGTTAAACTTCCATTCTACATGAGATGTGTTTCTAGTGTATTCCAGATAAGAGCGGAGCCCCAGAGTAAATTCTTTCCGTTTTTCATAGTTGGTTATAAAGGGGTTCTTAAAATCTGTATAAGATGAGAATACGGAGATAACATGTTTGAAATTACCGTTTATTATCCAATTGTTGGAGATGCCGCCATATAAGGTTTTGCTATAGATACCCGCTTTTTGATCTATTGCACTTTTGATCTGTCCTGCAGCCGGACGAGATAATTTTGGATTTTGTTGATATTGAGCCTCAGTTAATCCACCAGGAGTATTATAGTGTAGATCGGAATAGAATAACAATGCTTTTAAGTTCGCGTTTTTTGTATAATCCCACTTTTGCAGCGCCTGAAAATACTTGCGGTCCATATTGCTGTGATCGCGATAGCCATCGCTTCGCTGATAAGCTTGTGTAATGCTTAATTTATACTTTCCCGATTGATGTTGTAATAATGCATTTTGATGAAAAGCTCCAAATGATCCACCCTCCAGTTTTAACACAACAGAAGTGCTGTCCGTTGGTACGTTAGTGCCTTGGGGTTGTATCAAGATGACGCCACCAGAGTTAGCCCCATAGATACTGCTCTGTGGGCCTTTTAAAATTTGAAGTTGTGATGCGCCTGCGACATCGAGAGCATTCAGATAACTATTACCCCCTGCATCAGTTAAAGGGAAGTCGTCCATGTAAATTTTAATATTCCTTATTCCAAAAGGCGATCTTAGTAAGCTGCCTCTTATAGATAACCGGTAGCTTCCAGGAGAACGTTCTTCCATTCTAACCCCCGGAACTGTATTTACAGCTGAGACAAATGAGTTGCCGGATTGTTTATTAAGGGTTCCACTATCAATAAGGCCAATTGTACCTGTAGATCTGATTAAAGATTGGTTGGAAAAATAAGGTCTTATGGTAACCTGATTTAATCTTCTGATAGAATCCTGTTGTGCCTGAGCAAAGCTTGTAACTCCTATGAGGGCAAATAGTCCTGTTAAAAATGTTTTCATTCTTTAACAAAGCTAAAATTTACCAGCTAATAATTACCATCATCTATTGGCTATTTACTGTTTAATATATTCAGTTAAACACCATGAAATTCATCTGTTTATTATATCTTTAGGCGATTTTAATAGAAAGCACGTTTATCATAAACAATACTGCTTTATTTTTTTTATTCATATAATCGTATTTATAAAAATATGTCAAATACATCAAAAATTATCTATACCAAAACAGATGAAGCGCCAATGTTGGCAACCTATTCATTATTACCAATTGTACAAGCTTTTACGGCCTCGGCAGGTATTGATGTAGAAACCAGAGATATTTCTTTGGCCGGAAGAATTTTGGCAAACTTTCCTGAATTTTTAAAGGAAGACCAAAAAGTTGGAGATGCGTTGACAGAATTAGGCCAGCTAGCAACCACACCGGAGGCAAATATTATCAAATTGCCTAATATTTCGGCTTCTATTCCACAATTGGTTGGTGCGATTACCGAATTACAATCGCAAGGATTTGCTATCCCTAATTATCCTGATAATGCGCAAACAGAGGAAGAAAAAGCAATCAAAGCAAAATATGCAAAAGTTTTAGGTTCAGCAGTTAACCCAGTTTTACGTGAGGGTAACTCTGACCGTAGAGCACCAAAAGCGGTTAAGAATTACGCAAAGGCTAATCCCCATTCAATGGGAGCGTGGTCTGCAGATTCGAAAACCAAAGTTGTAAGCATGAGTGAAGGTGATTTTTATGGATCTGAGAAATCAGTTACTTTAACAGAAGCTTCTCAATTTAGGATAGAATTTGTAGACACTAATGGATCTGTTACGGAACTAAAGGGCTTATCGCCATTAAAAGCCGGTGAGGTTATCGATAGTTCTGCAATGAGTCTTTCTGCATTAAAATCTTTCGTGTCTAAAGCTATAGAAGAGGCAAAGGCAGCGGGAGTTCTACTTTCGGCGCATTTAAAAGCCACGATGATGAAGGTTTCTGACCCAATCATTTTTGGAGCTATAGTTGAAGTTTACTTTGCAGATGTGTTTGCTAAATATGCAGATTTATTTAAAGAATTAAATGTAGATACCCGCAATGGTTTAGGAGATGTTTATGCTAAAATTGCAGGGAACCCTAAACAGGCAGAAGTTGAGGCTGCAATCGCCGAGGCAATTGAAAATGGTCCGGCAATTGCCATGGTAAATTCAGATAAAGGAATTACCAACCTTCATGTGCCATCTGATGTAATTGTTGATGCTTCTATGCCTGCTATGATCCGTACTTCAGGACAGATGTGGAATAAAGATAACAAGCAACAAGATACGATTGCTATCATTCCAGATCGTTGCTATGCTGGTGTTTATACGGCTACAATTGATGATTGCAAAGCTCATGGTGCTTTTGATGTTACTACAATGGGTTCTGTGCCAAATGTAGGTTTAATGGCACAAAAGGCAGAGGAATATGGTTCTCATGATAAAACTTTCCAGGCAACTGCTAACGGGACAATCCGGGTAACAGATGCCAGCGGTAAAGTTTTCTTTGATCAAAAAGTTGAAAAAGGAGATATCTTTAGGATGTGTCAAACCAAAGATGCACCAATTCAGGACTGGGTAAAACTTGCTGTAAACAGATCTCGTTTATCGGCTACGCCGGCAGTTTTCTGGTTAGATGAGAACAGGGCGCATGACAGAGAGATCATTACAAAAGTAAATAAGTACTTATTGGATCATGATACGACTGGTTTAGACATCCGTATTTTATCACCAATTGAAGCAACGAAGTTTACGCTAGACAGAATTCGTAAAGGAGAAGACACCATTTCGGTAACCGGTAATGTCCTGCGTGATTATTTAACTGATTTATTCCCGATTTTGGAATTAGGTACATCGGCAAAAATGCTTTCTATAGTGCCATTAATGAACGGAGGAGGCTTATTCGAAACCGGAGCAGGTGGCTCGGCGCCAAAACATATTGAGCAGTTCATTCATGAAGGTTATTTGCGTTGGGATTCATTAGGAGAGTTTTTAGCATTAGCTGTTTCCCTTGAACATTTAGGGCAAACTCAAAATAATCCAAAAGCTTTGGTACTTGCTGAAACTTTGGATTTGGCAACTGAGAAATTCCTTGCTAATGATAAATCTCCGGCCCGTAAAGTAGGCCAGATAGACAATAGAGGTTCGCACTTCTATTTGGCTTTATATTGGGCAGAGGGTTTAGCTGCGCAAACTAAGGATGCAGAATTGCAGGCTAGATTTGCCCCATTAGCTAAGGCTTTAACTGAAAATGAAGCAAAGATTTCAGGAGAGTTGATAGGAGCGCAGGGTAAACCACAAAATATTGGAGGCTATTATCATCCTAATGACGATTTAGCTTTTACAGCAATGCGCCCAAGTGAAACATTCAATACTGCTTTGACAAATTTATAAGATAAAAAAAGTTTATATAAGAAGCCCGTTTGCATTTGTAAGCGGGCTTCTTATTTAAATCCAAAACGGAAAACAATTCAGGATCTTTTTAGGTTTTATTTACACATCATATTCATAGAGACTATAATTGTTTATAAAAACAATTTTATCTAAGTTTATATATAAAATTTACTGTTATGAGCGCAGACCAAAACAATGTTCCCGGACCAAGAAAAGCACTCGACAAACTTCATCCAACCGAACTGGGAGAAACTAAAGATTTTAATAATTTATCATACGATAAGACCCGAAACAGCTTTGAATTTGATGTAAGGGGTGAAGATAGTGAGTATGATCACCCATTGCCATATGATACCTCTGCGCCAAATGGTGAGGATAGTATTTCTACATATGATGAAGCAAATCCATATAATGGTTCAGCGTATGATGAAGATCAACAAATTGGAGAAAACCTAGAAAGTGCTGCTATGCACATCGACACATTAGAGAGCCTTGAGCTTGAGCCAGAAGATCAGCTGCTGGCACGCACTCCCGAGGATGAACGGGATGATTTGGACGAAGAGGGGTATCCTGTTAATGACACGCCGCCGGGAAAGCCTCATTAAGAATTAACGTCGAGATTAAAGCGTTTACGCATTTCTTCCAGTTTAGGGTTCTTCTCAATCAGGTATTGGTATTTTTCAGTATTGGTATAAAGTCTGTTGACTACAGTTCTTGCTACCTGTTTAGCCTTAATGGTTAGGTTAAAGTTTTTCAGATTTGGCCTTAAGAAATTAAGGAAATCTATCATTTCTTCCTGTAATAAACCTTCCTGTAGTTTATGTTCTACGTGTACAGTAATTTCCTCAGGAGAATCAAGTATTGGAGCTGAACTGCTAAGCAGGGTGTATATGTTTATTTTGCCATCATCTTTTGCCTTATTTGCATATTGGGTCCATAATGCTGATAGCTGTTCATAGGTAAAAGCCTCTCTTGCATCTCCGCTAATGTATTTCGGCTCGTCGCCATCCTCGCCTTCCGCTACACGGCCAATGTCATTTAGTGATGGTATTAATGTCGCCACTTTTTTAACGTCGGCGAGAGGTTTCAGTGCAATCTTCGTGGCCGGTGGCGGGCTCGCTATCTTTGCTGCAGGAATTGATGGCAGGCTAGATGAATTCTGTTCAGCTATCTTATTTGGGGTCTCTGCTGAGACAGTGTTTGTAGGTGCAGACGAACTTACATTAGTTTTTTTTTTAATCTGATCTGTGTCAGTGGCGGAGTTGTTATTAGGCTGCTGGGCGAGTTGAAGTACCGAAGGGATGTGGCACATTTTTATTAAAGCCAGTTCTACCTGTAATCGCTGGTTTTTACTGTTTTTATAATTGAGATCACATTGATTGGCAAGATTTAGCGCAGTAAGTATAAATGAAACAGGTGTTTGCTGACTTTGTGAAATGTACTTCTGCTTAATATTTTCACTTACTTCTAAAAGCTTTGTGGTTTGAGGATCCTTAGCAACTAATAAATTACGTAGGTGACCTGCCAGCCCATTTATGAAATTATTGCCATCAAAACCATTATTTAAGATTTCGTCAAATAAGATTAATGCATTACTAACATCTGCACCGGTCAGGTTTTGAGTAAGCTTAAAATAATAATCGTAATCAAGGATATTCAGGTTGTCGATTACAGATTTGTAGGTTAAGTTTTTATTGGTATAACTCACAATCTGGTCGAACATAGAGAGTGCATCTCTTAATCCACCATCAGCTTTTTGGGCAATAATATGTAATCCATCGGCCTCAACTGAAATATTCTCACGTTGTGCAATCTTATTCAGATGGCTGGATATATCATCGACCTGAATCCTATTAAAGTCAAAAATCTGACATCTTGATAGGATAGTTGGCAGTATTTTATGCTTCTCTGTTGTGGCTAATATAAAAATAGCATAAGATGGTGGTTCTTCAAGCGTTTTCAGAAATGCATTAAATGCATTTGCAGATAGCATGTGTACCTCATCTATAATGTAAATTTTATATTTCCCGGCCTGTGGGGGAATGCGCACCTGCTCAATTAAACTGCGGATGTCGTCAACAGAGTTATTTGATGCAGCATCGAGCTCATGAAAATTAAATGAATGACCAGTCTGAAATGAAACACATGAATCACATGTTCCGCAGGCTTCCTGATCTTCAGTTAGATTAGTACAGTTTATAGTTTTAGCTAGAATACGGGCACAGGTAGTTTTACCTACACCTCTGGGGCCACAGAATAAAAATGCCTGGGCTAACTGATTGTTCTTAATGGCATTTTTTAGCGTGCCTGTAATATGGTGCTGTCCAACAACGGTTTCAAACGTTGCCGGGCGGTACTTACGGGCTGATACTATAAAATTTTCCATTCGCCAACGAAAATATGAATTTTTGTTGAGGTTGGAATGTGGTAATTTGGAAATGTTGAAAAATTGACTGTAAAAGTAGAGCGCTGCTTACTTGAAAACGGATTTCAGTTCTTTTCTGTATTCTGACGCACTTTTTCCTGTGAACTCTTTAAATAGCTTATTGAAATGGCTGAAGTTATTGAACCCACTTTCGTAACTGATATTTGCAATACTGATCTGCTTCTCTGCCAAAAGCTTTGCGGCATGTACCACCCGATATTCATTTACGAATCTGGTAAAAGTTTTTTTTGTTATTTTCTTAAAGTACCTGCAAAAGGATGGGGTAGTCATGCTGGCCATCTCTCCTATAGCCGCGAGATTAATTTCTTCCTGAAAATGATCTTTAATGTAGTTAAAAATCATATTGATTCTGTCATTGTCCTGAACTTGCATTTCCATGGAGAAACCTGAGGCATTTAAAATTTTGTAGTCTTTAGCATTTTCCAGGTCCTTTAAAACGCTCAATAATGTTAGAAGTCTATCAAAAGGTTGTTGGTTATCCATACTTTCTATTCTCTTGCCAACTGTTTTTTTTGTTTCGGCTCCGAAAGCAATACCTCCCTTTGCTTTATTAAAGAGGTCTGAGATGTATTTTGTTTCCTGTAGTTTTAAAAAATCAATCCCCAGGAAGGTTGGTTTCATTTGAATAACCGTTTCATTCTTGTTGGCTGTATTACTGTCCGTGAAGCCACAATGGGGCAGGTTACTGCCGATTAGTATTAAATCCCCATCTGTATAATAAGAAAGGTGACTCCCGATTTGCCGTTTACCGGATCCCCCGTTTACAAAGACCATTTCTATTTCGGGGTGGTAATGCCATACATGTGCCTTATTGTTTAGTTTCTCTGCATATTTTGAATAGTAAAAGGAGCTTCCGAAAGAAGATTCAATGATTTCAAAGCCTGGTTTTGTATTCCTCATTTTCTTTTTATTCGTTTTTTTAGTGAATAAAATATGATTTCTGAAGTTAATTTCAAATTGAGGGTTAATATAGCATAGATATATGGAAATATGCAATAAATTTTTGATTGAAAACAGCGGTAATTTTGGTTTATAAATTAATTGTTCAATTTAAATAGTTTTGATATGAAAAATTTTATAAAAATCAGTTTGATCGCAGTTTTATTAATTAATTCTGTTGGTTTGTATGCAAGTGAGGGTAATTTTTCGATTAAACTTAAGGATGTAAACGAAAAATCAGTCACTTTTTTTATTAATGAAACGCAGGTTGTTGAAGTGTCTTTATATGATGCTAACAATGAGGTTGTATATGGAAAAAAGATAAATGCATTAAAAGGTTCTACAAAGACATATGATTTGAATTCGCTTCCAGATGGGAGCTATAGATTTCAGCTGAAAACAGAATCTAATACGGCGGAGTATAAGATACAGCTTAAGGACGGTAAGGCTTCTGTTTCAGACCCTTTAGTTGCTGATGTGGTTCGGCCAGTGTTAACGAAAGAAAACGGGATTATTACTTTAAATTTTGAAAATGCTCCAAAGGGGCCCCTAGAAATTCAAATTTTAGACCGATATAATGATGCTGTATATGAACGTGTGTTTGAGGGAGAGACAAAGTTTGTTAAGAGATTTGACGTTGCGCGTGGTCTGAAAGAGCTTACTTTTATCATTAGATCGGCAAACCAGGTTTTTACAAAAACAGTTCAAATGTACTAAGTAGGTACAATAATTTTTTTACAAAGGTTGTTCTTTTGGGGCAACCTTTTTTTATTTGTAACGTCAGGAAGCTTTCGGCCTTGATATGAAGGATATGATCCTACATATCTATTAAAGGCTGCACACACGTTAATATTGTAACCTGGTGAATAAGCGGGACTGAATTAGTTGTTCAATAAACACTAAATCATTTGATTATTAGAAATTTATTGTTACTTTTGCATCCCGCATTAAGAGCGGATTAATTAAAAAACAAATAATAACAATGAATCAGTACGAAACTGTTATCGTTCTAACCCCGTTGTTGTCAGAAGAAATTGCGAAAGAGGCTATTGCCAAATACAGCAAGATCTTAGCTGATAGCGGAGCCGAAATTGTTCAAGAGGACAATTGGGGTTTGAGAAAATTAGCGTATCCGATTGAGAAAAAAGCAAGCGGATTCTTCCACCTTACAGAGTACAAATCTTCAGGTGAAGTAATTAGTAAATTGGAATTAGAACTAAAACGCGATGAGCGTGTTCTACGTTTCTTAACCATTAGATTAGACCGTCATGCGGTTGCATATAATGAAAAGAAACGCAGTGGTGCTTTTAACAAAAAACCTAAACAGGAGGCTGCAGTATAATGGCAAAGGATCAAATACAATATGTTACTGCTCCAAAAGTGGACGATAACAGGAAAAAATATTGCCGTTTCAGAAAAAACGGTATTAAATATATTGATTATAAAGACGCAAACTTTTTATTGAAGTTTATCAATGATCAAGGTAAAATTTTACCTCGCCGTTTAACCGGTACCTCATTGAAATTTCAACGTAAAGTGGCTCAAGCAGTAAAACGCGCTCGCCACATCGGTTTGTTGCCTTTCGTTGCTGACCAATTAAAATAGGAGCTGAGAGATGGAAATTATTTTAAAACAAGATATCAAATCCCTAGGGGAAAAAGATGATATCGTTTCTGTAAAGCCAGGATATGGCCGTAACTACCTGATCCCTCAAGGATTTGGACAGTTAGCTACTCCTTCAGCTAAGAAAGTATTAGCAGAAAACTTAAAGCAAGCTGCTTTTAAACAAGATAAAATTAAGAAAGATGCTGAAGGTATTGCTGAGCGTTTAACTGACGTTAAGTTATCTATCGGTGCTAAAGCTGGTGAAACAGGTAAGATTTTTGGTGCTGTAAACACTATCATGATTGCTGATGCATTAAAACAACAAGGTTTTGATGTTGACCGTCGCCGTATCACTTTCGAAACTGAACCTAAATTTGTTGGTGATTATATCGCTAACTTAAACTTACACAAAGAAGTGAAAGTTAAGGTTCCTTTCGCAGTTGTAGCTGAGTAATCATCTATCTTCTGATATTAAAAAGCGTCCCAAATAAGGACGCTTTTTTTTTGCATACAACCTTCCCCGAGGCTTTAAAATTATCGGCTTATGACTTACCTTTGGCCGATGGCAAAACGTAAACGAGCAACTAGTAGAAAAACCCCAAAATCTCCCTTATTTAAGAAAATTACAACCATTGTTACCAAAGTATTCCTTTGGTTCTTAATGGTTACTGTGCTTTGGGTGCTGGTTTACAGATTTGTTAATCCTCCTATTACACTCTTAATGATCCAAAGAAATCTGGAGCGTAGTTCTGATGATAAACCATTTAAAATGGAGAAAAAATGGGTTGACTTTGAAGATATATCCGATAATATGAAACGAGCAGCTGTATCTGCAGAAGATCAGCTATTTCTTAAACACATTGGATTCGACTTAAAAGCTATTGAAAAAGCTTTTGCCTCAAATAAGAGTGGAAAAAAAATAAAAGGTGGAAGTACAATTTCTCAGCAAACTGCCAAAAACGTATTCTTATGGCCTGGTCGCTCATGGATTCGAAAGGGGTTTGAAGCTTATTTTACACTATTGATTGAAATGCTTTGGAGCAAGGAAAGAATATTGGAGGTGTATTTAAATGTAATTGAAATGGGAGATGGAATCTACGGAGCTGAGGCTGCAGCCCAATCTTACTTTAGTAAGTCCTGCACTAAATTAAGCAGGGCTCAGGCAGCACTAATCGCTGCTTGTTTCCCTAATCCAAGAAGGTGGACTCCTAAAAAAGCTACTCAATATATCAGACACAGACAATTTCTTATATTGAAAAATATGAGAAGATTAGGCCCTTTGGATTTTTAATTTCCAGGTATTTCTCATAAAACCCCTATATTAAGCCTTGACTATGCTGTTCGAGGAAGACGTTAGAAGCTATTGGGATAAAATGCGCCTTGGTGATAAGCAAGCGCTATTTGAATTATACAATAACATGTATTTTCATTTGATCCGATTTGGATTAAAAATAAATGCTGACGATGAACTGGTGAAAGATTGTGTTAATCAGGTGTTTTTGAACTTGTGGGATAAAAGATCTCGTCTGAACGCTGTAGATAATGTGAAGTCATATCTGATGACTTCACTAAAAAGATGTATGCTTGATCAATTGGCATATACAGATAAAATGAATGCGGCAGTTAGCAGGATGGGGGCTGAAGAAGAGCGTGCTGAACTATCGTACGAGGAGATTATGATTGCTGTGCAGCAAGATGATGAGTTGAAGCACAAACTACAACTGGCAATTAAACAATTAACTCCACGACAAATGGAGTTGATTCAGTTGAAATTTTTCGAAGGTTTAACGTATGAACAAATAGCCGAGCGTAGCTCTCAAACCGTGAAAACGGCTTATAATACAATTTACGATGCAATTAAGATGTTGAAGAAGCTCTTAAAGTAATTGTTTTAGAAAATATTACAGAATTTCTTAGGAAAAGGAGTCGTTTCTGCCGTCTGTATGGTAAATGTAAATACTATGGTAGGGATTAAGGATGATTTTTGTATTGAAGAGCTAATTTGCTGTGAATCCTTTCAGCAATATTGTCTTGGAACCAGCCTTGCCGATCAGATTTTATGGGATGAGTGGATTGAAAAGATTCCACATAGAAAAACTGATTTTGAAGAAGCAAAAAAAATAGTCAACATCTTAAATGTTAAACAAGGCAGTCGCTTAAGTCAGATTAAAGATTTAAAAGAGGGAATAAAATATCGTAATGCATTTGTTGAAAAAATTGAACTTGGCACTGAACCTAACCTTAATCATAAACGAGCATATCTAAAGTATACCATAGGGATAGCTGCGGCTATTGTAGCTGTCTTATTTTTATACTTTTATTCAAATCCATATTTAAAAGATAAAAACACTCCCAATATTTTTAAACATTACTCGTCAGGAATGGCTGTACGCAGAACCATCATACTAAGCGACGGTACTGTAATAACGCTGGCAAAAGAAAGCTCAATTCAGTTAGATGATGCATATGATACTGGAAAAAGAGAGTTGTGGCTTACCGGCGAAGCATTTTTTGATGTAAAACACGATACAGCCCATCCATTCATTGTTCATACTTCTTTTAACGATGTAAAAGTTCTGGGAACCACTTTCAATATAAAGGCTTATCCTAATTCAAAAACAACGGAGACATCATTAATACATGGAAGTGTTCGTATAGATTCTAAAAGTAATCCTGGCAATTTTGTGATTTTAAAACCCAATCAAAAAGTAGTAAGCAATAATCAATCGGAAACAAAAGATGAATCTGTTACTAAAGAGTATAAGGTTTCTGTATTGCAAACTGATTCTTTTTCCAAGAAACCCGAAGAAACTAAGTGGATAAGAAGCAGGCTAGATATTGATAACCTGCCATTGTCGGCCATTGCCCAGAAGCTACAGACCTGGTATGGCATAGAAGTTTTGATAGCTGATGAAGAGGTAAAGGATTACCGCTATTCAGGAACATTTGAAAATGAGACTATTGTTAAAACACTGGAAGCTTTACAACTATCTTATCCCTTTAAGTTTGAGATTGAAAATAATAAAATCACTATAAAAAAATAGCTATAATCAGGCTATCAAACAAATAAAAAAGAACCTAAACCAACAAATATGAGAAAACATGTACTTTTAGAACATTCCAGCAGTCATTCTTTAAGCGACAGGATATTATTGAGTATGAAAATTACAGGATTTATTTTGCTCGTTTTATGTATGCAGGTATCTGCTGCCGGGTTTGCACAGCAAAAGATTACAATTAATGCCAGGCAGCTAAGCATTAAAGAATTGCTTAAGGCAATTGAGAAACAAACAGAGTATCGTTTTGTATACAGCAACAACACAATTTCGAGTAGTAATAAGAATTCTCTTAATGTTCAGGATGTATCATTAGATGAAGCAATGAGCCAGATTTTAAAGGATACAAAACTTACCTATGTGTTAAAGGAAAGCAATCTGGTGGTAATTTATCCAACAGTACTGGCCAATAGAAAAGATATTGTTGTAACCGGAAAAGTTGTTGATGATACGGGGTTACCAATACCTGGTGTTTCGATTAAAGTTTCGGGCCTGGCAATAGCTGCTGTAACTGATGCTAATGGTGATTACAGTATACGTGTGCCCGATAATTCTTCTAATCTTGAGTTTTCATTTGTAGGTTACGCAAGGCAGCTTGTTAGCGTAGGGAATAGGAAAGTAATTAATATAACACTGAGAACTGATAGCCAGAATTTGCAGGAAATAACAGTTACAGGTTACACAAGTTATACAAAAGAACAATCTGCAAGTGCATCATCTGTGGTTTCAGGTAAGGATATGAGCCAGGTTCCCCTTTCAACTTTCGATCAGATTTTGCAAGGTAGGGTAGCTGGTTTACAAGTGTCTTCAGGATCTGGCCAGCCGGGTACTAGTGCTCAGGTTATTTTAAGAGGAATAGGAACAATAAACGGGAATACCTCTCCATTGTATGTTTTAGATGGAATACCTGTTGAGGATGCCTATTTTCAAACATTAAATCCGTCCGATTTTGAAAGTGTTACTGTTTTAAAAGATGCTACTTCAAAAGCGCAGTACGGTTCTAAAGGTGCTAATGGTGTAATTGTGATTACAACAAAAAAAGGTAAATCTGGAAAGGTCCAGTTCAATTATAAATCTCAATATGGTATTTCCAAGCTAACTTCGCCTAAGTTTAATATGATGAATACCGCACAAAGGCTACAGTTTGAAGAAGAAATAGGACTGGAAACAGGATCAGAAATTGGGCCGGGCTGGACATTCTCGAAAAAGAATCCAGAATATGCCAATATGAGCTCGACAGAACAAAACAGGGCGGATCTTATTTTAGATAGCATTGGAAAAATAAACACGGATTGGAAAGATATCTTCTTTAGAACCGGGAAGTTTACCGAACAACAGGTGGATGCAAGCGGGGGTAATGAAAATGTTAGGTTTTATAGCTCTTTAAATTATTATAAACAGGATGGGATTGCAGTTAGGTCTGGTATGGAACGTTATTCTTTAAGGAATAATGTAGATTTTAATGCAGGCGGATTCTCAGCTTCTATAAACACAAGTTTAGGTTATTCAGAATCGAGCTTTATTGAACGTGAAGGATCCAGTAGCGGAAGCAATCCATTGTCGGCAGTATATTATGCACTTCCATATGAATATCCTTATGCTTCTGATGGAACATTAGTGCATTATGGTAATTCAGATGATTATGAAATTTATGACCAACGTGAGGGAAGTAATGCTTTAGAAAGATTGTTAAATACCACTAATAAAACCAATCAGTACAAAACGATTTTAAGCGGATCATTAAACTATAAAATCACCGACGATTTGACTATTAAAACGCGATTGGGTGTAGATTTTAGGGAATCTACCGATGAGCGGTTTATTAGGCCTGATTCATACTCCGGATCAAACGAAAATGGAGAAAAAGGAAGTTTTGGCGAGAATTTACGACGTAACTTTTCAATGATCTCTACCTCAGGAATAACATATTCAAAGGTTATTGATAAACATAATTTTGAAGTAACCGGACTTTATGAGATTACAAAGCAGCATTTCAGAAGCTTTGGATATACTGCTTACGGTATAGATCCACGATTACCTGAAACTCCTGCCGGTGCAACTCCGGGTTCTGATGAAAACTCGTTTATTCCTGAATTTAATGGTGGAAGAACAAGAAATGCACTGATCTCATATATAGCGCTTGGCCGTTATACCTTTGACGATCGATATACACTTAACGCGAGTTATAGATATGATGGATCTTCAACATTACCTTTAAAGAACAGATGGCATGGCTTTTATTCAGTAGGTTTTGCCTGGAATGTTAAAAAGGAAAACTTTCTCGCTAACAATGAGTTCATTAATGATTTAAGATTCCGGGCCAGTTACGGTACAACAGCTAGTCCGTTTCCGGGTAATTTTACTTACCTGCCTACTTTTGCTACCACTTCTTACGGAGGTAACAGCGGAATTTATCCTAATGCTTACGGTAGTGCAAACTATGATTGGGAATATGCTAAGGATTTGAATATTGGCTTTGATTTGGATGTATGGAATAACCGTATACATTTGGTAACCGATATTTATAACAAGGAAACAGCAAACCTGTTTTTAGATCTTCCGGTTTCACTTACTTCGGGGGTTGGTGCATTGCCTTTAAATGCTGGTTCAATGCGTAACAGAGGTATAGAAACTGAGCTTAGAGTAGATGTGATTAGAAATGAATCTTTAAAATGGAATGTGGGACTTAACTTTGCTTACAACAAAAATAAAATCACTTCACTGGCTGGTTCTGAGGGATTCGAGAAAAATACAACCGAGATTGTAAGAGAAGGATTACCTTATGGATCTCACTATGCACCTAAATGGGCAGGGGTAGATCCAAAAACGGGTGATCCATTATATTATAATCCAGATGGAACCAAAACCTCAGATTATAATGCTACAACAATGAGTGTGGCGGAGTTTGGTAGTCTTTACCCACCTTTTACAGGAGGCTTTAATACCTCTTTAACCTATAAGGGAGTGAATTTAACAGCCCTGTTTAGTTTTGCAAACCATGTGTACAGATACAATAATGAGGATTATTACAATGAAAATCCAAGTTTTGGAACAAGTGGACAATCAGTAAGGATGCTTTATAACAGGTGGAAAAAAGAGGGAGATCAGGCTCTTTTACCAAGATATGGTGCGAAAAGAAGTTATTCATCTAAGGATATTCAGGATGCCTCTTATATCAGACTGAGAAATGTGAATTTGAATTATTCACTGCCAAAAAAATTATTAGCGGGTACTAAATTCATCAGCGGTGTAACCGTATTTGCTCAGGCCAGTAATCTTGTTACATGGACAAAGTGGAAGGGTTTTGATCCCGAGGATAATAATGGGGAAGCCATGTTTGATTATCCAAGTTCAAGGACATATACCTTTGGTTTAAATGTTAATTTCTAATTGTACAATCATGTTAAAATATTATAGTAATAAACTTTCTCTTTGTGTCATTTTCCTGATTGCCTTTTTAGCAGCGTCCTGCACTAAGGAGCTGGATTTAAAACCATCCGATACAATTGATGACTCAAAAGCATTTCAAACAGTTTCAGATCTTAACGGAGGTTTAATTGGAGCTTATGCTTCATTAGGCGCCTCAACAATAACCAATGTATCTCTTACTTCTGATGAATGTACCTTGCCAAGTGAAAATAGCACTGGCCGTGGTGTATCTACCTATCGGTGGCAGTATGATGGAAGTAACGGTACAATTACGGCAGGTTGGGAAAACAACTACATTTCTATTGACAGGGTAAATCGTGTGCTTGCCTATGTGGATAAGGTAAAGTCAAAATCATCAGAAGAGGGACTTAAAAATCAATATAAAGGAGAGTTATTGGCGCTTAGGGCATATTGCCACTTTGAGTTACTTAGAAACTTTGCTTCTAAATACGAAGCTTCTGCAATGGGAGTGCCGTATATGGAGGTATCAGAGGTTTCCAATCCCGGCAGATTAACTTTTGCAGAATCTATAAACAAAATTAAATCTGATCTTTTAGCGGCAAAAGGGCTAATCCCTTCAGATTTTGATGACAATACCAGAATCACCCTAAATGCAGTTTCTGCAATGCAGGCCAGGGTAGCGCTATATGAAAAAAATTGGGATGATGCTATTAAATACAGCACAGAGGCGATTAATGCAACACCTTTAGCAGGTATCAATGACTTTTCTGATATCTGGAAAGATAAAACAGATGACGAAGTGATATGGAAACTGAAAAGAGTAGCTGGAGATAGTCGCCTTGGTGATTTCTATTATGATATTAAAAATATCGTTGTATATGCTCCCGCTTTTGAATTGATAAATACCTATGACAAGGTTAATGATGTAAGGTACCCTGTCTACGTGAAATTTGATGATACGCGTGGTGCAGGTAAATCTAAATATAGTGTAAACAAATATCTTGAGGGAAGTTCGGGCTTGCCAAATCTTACTGATGTAAAACTTTACAGAACTGGGGAAATGTACCTGATTAGAGCTGAAGCTTATGCCGAAAAAAATAACATTCAGTTGTCGGCACAAGATTTGAATGCACTAAGGGAGGCCAGAATTAAGAATTATGCAGATGTTTCCTTTACAGATAAATCAACTTTGTTAACGGCCGTTGTTTTAGAAAGATACAAAGAACTTGCTTTTGAAGGTCATAGATTTTTTGACCTAAGAAGAAACAATTTACCAATAACTCGCGAGCCTGCGGATGCAATTAATGCTTTGGGTGCAATCAATTTAACCACTGCAAATAAAGAATATGCTTATCCTATTCCTAACGCAGAAATTAAAGCCAATTCTAACGTTAAACAGAACCCATTATATTAAACGGAATACTATGAACTATAAGCTTAATTATTACTTTTCTATTTTACTGCTGCTTGCATCTTTGAATTTACAGGCACAAAAGAAATATGTATTAGTTGTGCATGGGGGTGCCGGAACAATTCTAAAGAAGAGCATGACCCCGGAAAAGGAGGCTGCATATACTGCAGCATTAACAAAGGCTTTACAGCAGGGCTATGATGCTATTAAATCAGGTAAAACGAGTCTGGATGCAGTTGAAGCAGCAATACGTGTACTTGAAGATTCGCCACTCTTTAATGCCGGTAAGGGGGCAGTTTTTACGCACGATGGTAAAAATGAAATGGATGCTGCAATTATGGAAGGCAAAAGTTTAAAAGCAGGAGCCGTTGCGGGAGTAAGTGTAATCCGTAATCCAATTACCGCTGCAAGGGCAGTGATGGAAAAATCTGAACATGTAATGATGGTGAGCAGGGGAGCTGAGCAGTTTGCGAAGCAGTGCGGAGTTGAAATAGTTGATCCTAAATATTTTTATACTAAAGAACGTTGGGATGGTTTGCAGGAAGCTATAAAAGAAGATTCTGTGAAAGCTGTGCTTGATCATGGTAATAAAAAATCTTTGAAGCTGGGAACGATAAATAGAGATTATAAATTCGGGACAGTTGGTGCTGTGGCACTTGACAAGATGGGTAATCTTGCTGCTGGAACCTCAACGGGTGGAATGACGAACAAAAAGTATGGGCGAGTTGGTGATTCTCCAATTATCGGTGCAGGTACTTATGCTAATAATCTGACTGCTGGTATCTCATGTACAGGCTGGGGTGAGTTTTATATCAGAAGTGTAGTAGCCTATGATGTTTCAGCTATGATGGAGTATAGAAATCTATCGGTAGCGGATGCATCAAAGAAGGCGCTTGATAAAATGGAAAAGCTAGGTGGAGACGGTGGACTAATAGCGCTTGACAAAAATGGGAACGTGGCGATGCCCTTTAATACGGAAGGAATGTACAGAGGTACTGTAACAGAAGATGGTAAAATAGAAGTATTGATTTATAAATGATGGTCTTAAATATTTTAGAGAAAGCAAGGTTAAAGCAAGTTTTTGTTTTTGCACTCATGTTGTGTAGCTATTCTTCAATTGCGCAACAAAAAACTTCACCAAAGGGAAGTTTATTTATAATCGGGGGAGGTTCCCGTTCTCCGGAATTGGTGCAGAAATTAATTAAAACCGCAAATTTGGGTCCCAAAGATTATATGATAGTTCTCCCTATGTCTAGTGGTGATCCTATCGGTTCTTTTAATGCCATTAAAGAAGAGCTTTCTGCTCAGGCAGCAAATAGTATCGGATATCTTAATTTTACTGCTGAAAGCGCTGGTAATAAGCAATTGCTTGATTCCTTATCAGGTGCAAAACTTATTTTTATAACGGGTGGCGATCAAAGCCGCTTTATGAAGGTTGTACTAAATACTCCGATTTATAAAGCGATCCATCAGGCATATAATAACGGTGCAACTGTAGCAGGAACGAGCGCCGGTGCTGCAGTGATGAGTAAGTATATGATCACTGGCAATCAGTTGGCAGGAGACACTATTTATAGGGAAACTTTTAATAAACTAGTTGATAAGAACATTGAATTTGAGCAGGGCTTGGGTCTGCTTAATTCAGTTATTATTGATCAGCATTTTATTAAAAGAAGCAGGTTTAACAGGCTTCTTTCTGCATTGGCAGCGCACCCTACTTTTGATTGTGTTGGCATTGACGAAGGTACGGCGATAATAGTACAAGGGAAGAAGATTGAGGTTGCGGGAGTTAGTCAGGTACTAAGAATAGCAGATCCTAAAAACTTGAAAACCACAAAAACAGGACATATAAAAATGGAGAGCCTTCGCTTTAATATGTTTACAGAAGGGGATGTGTTTTACGTAAAATAGCTAATATTGTATGCTGGTTACAGTAAATGTGCAAACACTTTACTGTGCCAGCTTTGTTCAAATGGTATTTGCCATTTCGTTTCAAACTCCTGTAATGTTTGTACCATGTTGTTAAATACAATAGTCTGCGGGCCTATTGCTTTTATATTTACTAACGTTTCAAAGTCTTCTTTGTTAGTAACAATAACCTTGTCTTCTAACTTATAGGCCATATTGAATCTATCAAACAGATCTACTTTGTATTCCTGCTCAATTTCCTTCATTATTCTTACAGATGAATCTATAGAGCAACCGGTAACCCCTGCAGAAGCTTCATCAACAAAAAACACAATAAAGAAATTGTATAATATTTCTGCCTTCGCATTTAGTTGATGGCCATGTGCTTTCCATTGTACAGTAAAATCATTTAATCTTTCCTGTATTGCCTGCACCTCGTCATTTGTAAATGCGCGGTTACTTTGGTATATCCAAATTCTGGATTGTGGAGAAAAACTCATAAATCAAAAATACAAAAATAATTAACTTGATGATGTTAAATGCTTAACGCCATGAAAAAGTTTACATTAAACTTGAAAATATGCCTCACATTAGCAATGTGCCTTCTTTTCATGGGGTTTTCTAAGCTTGAATTACTTGATGAACAAACTGATTATATCCAGCAATTGCTTGTGAGCCACTATAATGAGGAGCTCGAAACATCACAAATAAAGCATTACGAACTTAATGTTACTAACAGTGGCTTTTGTAGATACAAGCGATTTTTTAAGAGTGGTAAGATTGAATATTTCTCTTTCAATCTGGTGAAGTTCAAAGATCTTGATTATCAGGGAACAGATACAATCGGCGCCTTATATTTATACACCAGGGGTGATGATGTAATTGTGCAAACTTATAATGATACAAATGAAGAGGATGTTGATACAATGGCGAATTATATGTCTATTCCGGTAAAAAATATAAAAACTAATGATCTTACAGCGCTTTCAGAATATATTAGAAAGACGAATGCTCGCTTACTCGCTCAAAAATAGTATAAACCTCGGTTTCGACAAATCTAGAGGCTACAACAATTTCAACTTCTCCAGCATGCTGTCTGAACAAACTATGTGCTAACTCAGGATTGTTATTGTCTTTAGATAAGTGAGATAACAATAAATGGGTCATATATGATGGCCTGTGGTGTATAAAAAGGTCTAATGCCTGCTTGTTTGATAAGTGACCTTTACCTCCGCTGATGCGTTGTTTTAAGAAATACGGATATGCGCTTTTACTTAATAGGTCATCATCGTAGTTCGTTTCAAGAAATGCTGCGTGGCATTGTTTAAAATGAAAAATAAGCTGATCACAAGCCGCTCCGATATCTGTAAATACGCCAACCTTGGTGCTTCCACACGAAACCACGAAACTGTGTGGCTCAGATGCATCATGTATTTTAAGAAAACTCGTTACTTCTAAAGTTCCAACCGATATTGTTTGGGTGCTATATAATACTCTAATGAGGTCTTCACGGATATTGAATCTACAGCCATTTAAAGTTCCATTTGTTATGTATACCGGCAAATTGTATTTTGAAGAGAGGGTGGCAAGTCCGCGAACATGATCTGTATGCTCATGAGAAATGAAAATCGCTTTAACATTATGCATTGATAAGCCCAAGCGCAACATTCTCTTTTCGGTTTCTCTGCAGGAGATACCTGTATCTACAAGAATAGCTTCCTGGTCGTTTCCGATATAATAGCAATTTCCATTGCTTCCGGAATTTAAGGATGCAATATGTAACTTGTTACAAGCCATTCGCGCGAGCTGTAATTTCAGCAATATCCAATACTTGTACGTTTTTGTCCTGATCTTTCAGCTTCACACCATCACTTATCATTGTCATGCAAAAAGGGCAACCGGCAGCTATAATATTTGGCTGTGTTTCAAGGGCCTCTTCAATACGTTCAATGTTAATGTCTTTATTGCCTTTTTCAGGTTCTTTAAACATCTGGGCTCCTCCGGCACCACAGCATAATCCATTTGACTTGCAGCGTTTCATTTCTACCAGCTGCGCATCTAAAACTTCTAAAGCCTTACGCGGAGCCTCATAAACACCATTCCCACGACCTAAATAACATGGGTCGTGATAAGTTATCTTTTTACCTTTAAAGCTTTCTCCTCCTTCGGCCTTTAGCTTACCCTCGTCAATTAATTGTTGGATTAGCTGTGTATGGTGAATAACTTCGTAACTTCCCCCTAAACCCGGATACTCATTTTTAATGGTGTTAAAGCAATGAGGGCAGCCTGTCACTATTTTCTTTATGTTGTAGGCGTTAAGAACCTCAATATTGGTCATGGCTTGCATTTGAAACAAAAACTCATTTCCGGCTCGTTTTGCAGGGTCTCCTGTACAGCTTTCTTCTGTGCCTAATACAGCATACTTCATGCCTACATGATGGAGGATTTTACAGATGTCGCGAGTTGTTTTTTGTGCTCTTTCGTCATAACTGCCTGCGCAACCTACCCAGAATAATATCTCAGGCTCTTCGCCCTTGGCTATCATTTCTGCCATTGTAGGTACTTCAAAATTTAGTTGCTCGCTCATCTTTAAGCTATAATAGATTTAAATACTTTAATTAACTTTCTTTTGCCCAGTTAAACCTGTCGGCCGGAGAATACTTCCACGGAGCGCCATTGTTTTCAATATTACCAAGCATCGCATTAATACTTGCCGGCGATTGAGATTCTTCCATTACTGCATACCTTCTTAGTTCAGTAATAATTGCAAGAGGATCTATATTTATAGGGCAAGCCTCAGTACAGGCATTACAGCTTGTGCATGCCCATATTTCTTCTCTGCTGATGTAGTTATCAATCAAAGATTTGCCATCATCAAAACCATTACCTGTTTTATCGATGTTTTTTCCGACCTCTTCCATTCGGTCTCTGGTATCCATCATTATTTTGCGGGGCGAAAGCAGCTTGCCGGTAATGTTTGCAGGACAAACTGAGGTGCACCTTCCGCACTCAGTACAGGTGTAAGCATTCATTAGGTTTACCCATGTAAGGTCATTCACATCTTTAGCCCCAAAGCGTCCTGGTTCTGCTTCTTCTGGAGTAAATGATGAGTCAAGCATTGCCTTCACTTCATTTGTAACACTCTTCATGTTTGTAAACTCTCCCTTCGGCTCCAAATTGGAGAAATAAGTATTAGGGAATGCAAACAGGATATGGAAATGCTTAGAATAGGGCAGGTAATTTAAAAATATAAGTATCCCAATGATGTGAAACCACCAGCAACCCCTTTCAATGGCGACAAGGGCTGCTTCTGAATTTGGCAAAAGATTTTGTAGATGTTGGCTTACAGGAAAAGCTCCGGCGTTTGTATAATGTTGGGATCCGAGAACCTGAAGTTTTGCATCAGCAGCATTCATCAGTAAAAATGCTGTCATTAACAAAATCTCGGATATTAGAATGTAATTGGCATCTGATCTGGGCCATTTAGTCATTTCTACGCCACTAAAACGCTTAAGTTTAAGGATGTTTCTTCTTATTAAAAAGACGGCACAACCCACCCATACACCAAGGGCTAATATTTCAAATGAGCCTATTAGAAAATCATAAATAAAGCCTACTCCAGAAAATATTCTGTGAGAGCCGAATATTCCATCTATCAAAATTTCCAGAACTTCAATATTGATAATAACGAAGCCTAAGTAAACTATCAAATGCAGAAAAGCTGGGATTGGCCTGAAAAACATTTTTGTTTGGCCAAGCGCTACTTTAAGCATCGTCATAAACCTTTTTTGAGGCTGATCCGATCTGTCGGCGGACTTTCCCAATTGTATATTTCGGATAACTTTTTTGATATTATAGCTAAACAAGGCTATTGCGGCCAGTGTAATTGCTATAAATATGATTTGTGCCACCATTTGATTTTCTATTAGTGTTGCTAAGTTAAAAATAAATATGCCAAAATAAATTACTATGCATGCATAAATTTAGATTTTCTTGAATGCCTCAAGGTACTTTTTGATATAGTCTGATTTGTTTTTTGATTTGTATTGCATTATGTATCTGGGGTGTTCCAGTGCAATGATCTCTTTAAAGTACTTTTTGTAGTTGTTAAGTTTTCTTAAAAATGATTCGTTTTTTCCTGTTCCAAAACAAAAGCAGATATCAGTTTCGAAGCCAATGGCAATTTGTTTTTCCAGGTTTTCAATTATAAATGGATATGCCGCTTTTGAAAGTTCAGCACTATCGTAGTAATTGTAATTCACCTCCTTGCTTTTGGTGCTTTTAATGGTGAAGCCTAATGGGCAGACTGAATGAATGTAAAACTTACTGTAGAACTCTTGTATACCTCCATAAGCTGCAATCATTTCGTAAACATATTCTGATGAAGGCTCATGTGTCATCTGTCCCGGAAATGGAATATCGCATTTACCCACCATCCTTTTAGGGTCAGTAAATGATACACCCGTCATCGCCGAACCAAAGCGACCGGGATTGATGCCCAAAATGAGGTGTCTGGGTTCATTATCATTGTAGTATTTTTTGTAAAAAGCAGACGAGCAGATTAGCGCCAGCGGATTTTCCTTGTAAGGATTCATTATCCGGATGTCATCGGGCAGGGAGCCATGAAAATCCAGTTGCTTATTAAATGCAATAATCCTATCGGCAAAGGTTGTCATGCTGGTAAAGATAAGAAGCGATGATTTAAAACTGCAAAATCTTAAGCGTTTAGCTCATAAAACCTGCTGTCTTTACTGTTTCCAATAAAGAAGCCTAATTTGTCTGGTTTGGTCTTGATCTTTAACGTTAATGAACGGATTTTTTTCTTGAATTCTGCCATTGCAATTTCCAGGTCCTGATCTTCAGGGATATTTATAAAGATGTTATCCCGATCGTCGGCTATCAGCCAACCTGGGTAGTTTTGCTTTAAAAGCAGGTCGATCCATTCTTTCTTATACGCATTCATAAATACAAAACTAGAGAATTACAGCAATTCACAAAAACTGTTGGATTATATTTTTCTATAATCCCTCCTTCTAGGGATAAATATATTCATGGAATGATAGAAAGTGTATTTAAAATGGATGGTGACGCATCCCGCCATCGACAACCGCAACTGTACCGGTTATGTATCGCGCTCGAGGAGATACTAAGAAAACAGCCATGTTGGCCATGTCCTGTGGCTCGCCGAAATCGCCGAGCGGAATCTCACGGTCGGCAAATTTCCTACGCTCATCGCCAGCAAAGAAGGGGCGAATATTTTCGGTATCTATGAGACCAGGCTGCAAGCAGTTTACTGTAATGCCATGACGGCCAACTTGCGCCGAGAGCTGTTTAGACCACACGACAATAGACGCTTTTGCAACAGCCGAGACATTAACTGCTCGTAATTCATAAGTACTTGCCAGGTTTAGGATAGACCCCTGTTTACGAGCAATAAAATGAGGTAGAAGCCATTGTGTTAATTGTCTGGGCCGATCAAAATCCAAGGTCATCGATTCTATCCAGATCTTTTCAGATCCTACCACATCAACGGGACGACTACGGCCGGCATTATTAATAAGAATATCAACGTGTCCTAAGAGTGATATGCCCTCAGCTCCAATCTTTTGAGGAGCTCCTGCTGCTAGAATATTCTGAACAAGAGTAATAGGTTCTACGCCTCCGGAAGTATTGATCTCTTCTTTGAGGCTATTAAGTAAATCTTCGTTTCTAGCTACGGCCAAGACTTTTACGCCTTCCAAAGCCAATTCTTTTGCGATTGCTCTGCCAATTCCCTGACTGGCACCTGTTATTATCGCGGTTTTTCCTTTTAAATATAAGTCCATAACTTTTCTTTCCTTGCAAAATTAGATAGCAGCGTCTATTTTTACAGCTTATGCAACCAATTGTACGGTGCTAACAAACATGTAAGTAATGGCAACAAGAAAGGAAAACTCGACTTATAGCAGCAATGAAAAATGGATTATTGAATGTGATTTGACATATGCTGTTAACAAGATTGGAGGGAGATGGAAAATTCTGATAATAAGTAAGCTGGAAAGCAAAGTTCATAGGTTTAGCGAATTAAAGAAAGAGCTCCCCTTTATTACAGAACGCATGCTTGCACTACAGCTGCGGGCATTAGAAAAGGATGGCCTGGTTAAGCGTACAATTTATGCCGAAATTCCACCTAGGGTTGAATACGAGCTAACTGAAATGGCACTTGAATTTGGCCCTATTTTTAAACAATTAAGTATTTGGGGTGGTAAACATCGTTCAGACACAAATTCGTCGTCTTAATTTAATTCTGCTCAGCATTCACAACCTCAAAACTTCTGTACTGAGCCATTTCAGCAGAATGATGTACAACAAGCTTTAATTTCAAACTTTCAATTAATGCGTTGGCCAGTTCTATGCTGCGGTGTAAGTCGTTGATGCCTCTGATTTCAATACCTCTAGTCAGCATTTTGAATTTGTTAGGTTCAAATCTGATAATGAATTTCTTTAGGTCTGCACTCATTTTAATTTCTGTGTTTTTCATGGTCTTATATTTTAAGGGCGGAATGCTGTTGTTTTTTAGCAAATATAGCTATCGCACTCATTAAAAACTAAAAATATTAGTAATTTATTTCGAAATGTACTAACTTTGCTGTTACCTAAGTTTTGAACCATGAGAGAAGTAGATCTGTTCAAAAGGAATTACACAGATTCTGATGCTGTGTTTGAGAAAAATGAAGGAAGTATAAAGGATCGGAGGAAAGATGATTGAGTTGGATTATTTCCCAGATGGGGTTAATGATGTAGTTTACCAAGTGCTGCAATTTCGTACTGGTGAAGCTTGGCGGGTTGTTTGTGCAGGGGAGATGATATGTAGTATGGAAAAGTTGGATGGTCTTTGGTATGTGAAAGGAAAAACAATTCTGCCTCCTACACTTGTCGAAAGCATGGGGCGTTTAATTGATATGCAGCATTTTAATTTTTTGGCGGCCGAACTTAAACAACATTGGGGAGCATATGTTCAGGAAGCAATTGCTCAGGGTGAGAACCAATACTTAGTAATTTGTAAAGAAGGGATTGAATTTGAACGTTTTGAAAGGTTGTTTAGGGCTTATATTATAAATTTAGTTAGAGATCCTTGGGAGATACGTTTTAGGGTTTATAATGCGAGAATGTCTGAAGATTTTGAGGTTTTTATAAAAGGGCCTGTATTGGCATATTAATATGGAGCAGACCAGTTTGTTTAAAGAATCGGGCCAAAGTTCAGGGTTGCCTGTTGAATTGTTGGAATACCATCCCGATTTATTCAGCGAAACTCAGAGTGAGTTTTTGTTAAAGAAATTTATCGCGGAATCTCCTTGGAACCAAAAGATAATAAAGATTTATGACAAGGAAGTAATTACACCACGACTTACGGCCTGGTATGCAGATGCTGAAGCCTATGATTACACTTCTTTAGGTAGATCTATGCCAAATTTCTGGACCCCGGAACTGTTAATGATTAAGCAAAAAGTAGAATTAACGGCGGGAGTTCAGTTCAATAGTGTGTTGTTGAATTATTATCGTGATGGCAATGATTCGGTTGCCTGGCATAGTGATAATGAAAAGGCCTTAGGTAAACGTCCTGTGATTGCCTCAGTGAGTTTTGGACAAGTGAGGTGTTTTGATATTCGCAGAAAGAGCAATCACAGAGAAAAGTATTCAATCCGTTTAGAAAGTGGTGCACTGATGGTCATGAAGGGAGATTTGCAGATGAATTGGGAACATAGGATTGCAAAGTCGATGAAACCAATGAAACCAAGGGTAAATTTAACTTTCAGGGTTGTGATCTGATTTTTAATTTAGCATGACGATAATTCAGCCGTGACTAATCTTTTCCATCACTGTATATTCCAAATATTTAGCGAGTGTTGCAAACATCTAGTCACACTTTATTATAATAGGCTATGAGACAAGATATGGGATATTTTTCCACTTCATACAAATAGAAAAACAATGAAAAAGCAAATTTTAATGATACTGGGGGTGGTAATTGTATTGTGATCCTGTTCCAGGCACAATTATTATGCTTATCGTAATCCTTTTCCGGTGTATGTGGGCAATGAACAACAGAAGGTGGGTGTCAAGCAGGTGAGTATTATAATTGATTTGATTGATCGCAGGACCAAAAAGGTAATCTGGAGAGGTTGGGCAGGAGAATTAAACAATCCTGAAAAGGCAATTTCTCAATTGCCTAAGGTAATTGAGAATGGTTTTAAAAAGCTTTCTGCATAAGTAAACACTTGGGGCAGCTTTTAATCTTTACCAAAGCCTTGAATTACACGGTTCTGGACATTTTTAAACTTAGGTGGTAACTTGTTTATCTATTGAAAATTTACCACTTCCATTTATGAATGCAGTAATTGATAGACCAATAATCAATAAATGATATTCATACCCTTCACCCTTTTGATTCCCGAACCAATTCATGAAAAACCCATTTTGCAGATGTTCTGTGAAAATGATACCGATAAAAAGCATCACCATAGCTACTGACCACAGGCGTGTGGCAAATCCAATGATGAGCGAGATAGCACCGAAAAACTCAATAAAAATGACGAGAAAAGCCATTAACCAAGGTAAATGCAAGGTCTCGGTAAAAAAAGTCATCTCTTTAGAAAATCCTGGGCCGCCAAACCAGCCAAAAACTTTTTGTGCCCCATGCGGAAACATTACCAATCCAATTGTCAAACGTATGATTAGTCCTGTCCAATCGTTGTCTGTTTTAAAAATCATCTGCTTCATTCTGTTTTTTCTTACAAATGAAATGAAATGCTAGATTTTAAAAATTAAACTAGTTTAATAAAATTACCTTTTTTTACCAGTTTTCTGCGAAGCATGCTCAGGAAGACAGGAGTAATGCCCAAATATGCAGCTACCTGTTTCTGAGAAACACGCTGGGCCATCTGAGGGTATCTTTCTATGAAATACAAATATCTTTCCTCAGCGGAGCTGGAAAGGTTTTGTTTGATCCTGTTTTGTTGGGTTATAAAAGCATTTTGAAGAATAATCCGAAAGAAGCGTTCAAATTTCGGTACCTTCTCATACAACCGCTCTAAATTTTCTCTTGTGATTTGCAGAATTTCACTGTCTTCTAAAGCTTCAATAAAATAATCGGCAGGGGCTTGTGTTAAAAAACTGTACAGATCACTTATCCACCAGCTCTCTATTCCGAACATCACAATGTGTTCAACACCATTTTCATCTATACTGTAAACGCGGAAACATCCTTTTATGATAAAATTTTCGGTCTTGCAAATATCACCCTGGCGCAGTAAATAATCTCTCTTTTTTAGTGTTTTTGATTGAAGTAAAGAAACAAAGAAGTCAGCCTCTGTTCTATCGAGTGGGATATACTTAGTAATATTCTGTAGGATCAAGTCAAATCCCATAATTTATCTTCTAGGCAAGTATGAAATGCGGAAATCTTGAAAGGGTGAAATTACTTTTCACCATTAAATGTAATAACTATATTTAAATTTCGGGAAATTAAGCGTCATTAATGTTCGAGCAATAGATCCAGTGAATTAAAGAATAGACCTGCTTTAACTCATAAACTAAGTCCGAATAGATTGACATTGAAATTAGCGCGGAAATATGTGTTTAAAAGCGGAAAAGCTCAATTTCATAGCGAAATTGAGCTTTTCTAAGTAGTGGTATGCGCCGGGATCGAACCGGCGACACATGGATTTTCAGGCCATTTGCTCAATGTCGTAAGTGTCAGTTTTTCAAATGTTTACGAGTCGTTCTTAATTTCTTGCGGAATATTTGCGGAACAGCAGGAAATAAAAACCCTGATTGTCCTGATCAGGTTATTGTAAAGATACAGAAATATCCGCTTTTCCGGCCGACAGTTTTATGAAAGAAGTCTTCGTAGATGTACTTCAGAATTTTGCAATGAAACGCAATTAGAGATATTTCTGTACGAAATCAAATATTAATCGGAACCTCTCGCAATACAATTTGCTAATTCAAATTTGTTCACTATATTTATGTTTTTACTGACAGTAAATATTGATAAAATAAGAACGATGGATGCATTTAAACTATGGGAAGAGGCTACAGCTAAACTGCCTGAAAGTATGGCCGAACGTCTAAGTCTAAAAAAAATAGAGTTCGATGAGGATAAACATTCAGGAATTATAACGATACTCTTCAACAAAGAAAAAAGAGAATACAACTTAATAAACTTATCTAAGGCATCACATAACACCATTTCCTTTCTAAAGCTTTTCAGAAAAGACTCACGGAAGTTGCTGGTCATGGCACCAGTTATTTACCCTAACATTGGTGATGAGCTGGTGAATGCAGGAATAAATTACATGGACAGCCTAGGGAACTTTTATATTGTAGATGAAGAGATATTTCTTGTGCACTTAGGGCAAAAAGGTGCAACAGCCGTTCCAAAAGACAAAACAAATCGGATCTTTACAGAAACGGGAGTAAAACTGTTGTTTGGAATTCTGAATGATCCAGATTTCATTAATTTACCTTATCGACAAATGGCGGGAGCGGTCAATGTATCAATGGCTTCTATTACTGTTATTTTGAACGAATTGCTGAACACAAAATATGTGCATTTAGGCCAGCGAAACAAAAAGATATTAAATCATAAAAAGGAATTGCTAGACAGATGGGCTATAGCATATAAGGAACAGCTAAAGCCTAAGCTCCTGATTGGCAATTACTATTCAAAATTTTATAAGCTGTCACAAGACTTTAAAAAGATCGACCTTACTGAGATGAAAGCGGCTTGGGGAGGCGAAGCTGCTGGCAACATTTATACTAACTATTTAAGTCCACAAAAAATAACTTTATTTGTGGAGGATGACGATAAAAAATGGATGTCAGCATTCAAATTGATAAAGGCCAACGATAAAGATGAAATCGAGGTGCTAAAACAGTTCTGGAGTGATGAATTTTATCAATTTACAAAAGTTATAGACGGAAAAAATGCCGTACCTCCTATACTGGCGTATGCAGACCTAATAACGTCCAACGACAGTAGAAAAGTAGAAACCGCACAAAAGATCTTTGATGAGTACATACAATTTACCGACAGATAAAATTCCGGATCAATTAAAAGAAGTGATAAGAGATATCCAGGAAATTCTTGGAGATCAGGCATATGATTTTATGTTGATCGGAGCAACAGCAAGAGATTTAATATTAGATGGGCAGTATCATCTGGGTGCGGGGCCAAAAACGCTAGATGTGGATTTCGCGTTATACGTACCTGAGTGGGGAGTCTATCAATCAGTGCTGGATAAATTACTTAAATCGGGATTATTTACGGCGACAAAAGTGACACATAAACTGATTTACAAAGAAATTTGTGAAATAGATATTGTTCCATTTGGCGAAATCCAAAATGAAGAAGGAGAATATGACTGGCCACCTGACTTTATGCGGTCCATGAATGTTGCCGGATTCATGGAGGTTCGTGAGGAAACTATCACTTTCAAAATAGATGAAGAAGATTTAACTTTCTCTGTGGCGCCAATCCATGCCATCTATTTCATGAAGATATATGCCTGGAACGACAGAAAATACAAAGATGACAAAGACGGAAGGGATCAGGGATTTATTCTAGCTAACTACATAGAGCTCAAATATGAAGTACTATATGATGAACATGAAGACATCGTTAATGGCGAAGACTGGGACATTATCACCTCTTGTGCGAGAATTTTAGGTAGAGATATTGCCAAATTGTTAAAGAACAATCCTAAAGCGATCCAAAAAACTATTCTGATCATAGAAAACGAATTAGAGGATGAAGAGCATTCATATCTAGCCAGATCCTTGTCAGCAGGAGGCGGCTTTGATTATAACAGGGCATATAAAGCATTACAGGAATTACTGAAAGGCATCAGAGACCTTCACGATTAGCTCCCCGGTTCTAAAACAAATATATAGGTTAACTCCCCAACTAGTTTGCTGGCAAGACATAAATAGAACATATTTTGGTTATAAATCTCAGTTGATTTAGGAATTTTTGACAGTTAAAAACTGAATATTTTTCAGTGATCTTGTAATTTTTTCAGCCTCATTAATCAAAAATCCATTTGGCATTTATGTTGTATTATTATGGGCGAACGAAAGTTCAAAGAGTTTAATTAATTATAAGTTTTAATCATTAAATCAATTAAGGAGGAAAACCCATGACATTGGTTAAATTTAATCCAGAAAACAAGAGAAATTCATTAATGCCAAGCTTTAATGATGTTTTTGATTCCATCTTCAATGACACTTTCTTTGCGGATCGCATGGTAACCCGCGTGCCCGCTGCAAACATCAGTGAAAGTGCCGATCATTATCATGTTGAATTGGCGGCTCCGGGACTTAAAAAAGAAGACTTCAAGCTCAACCTTGAAAGGAATGTATTGAGTATTTCTGTGGAGCAACGAACAGACGACAAACAAGAGGAAAGGAATTACGCCAAACGTGAGTACAGCTATAGTTCTTTTGTCCGTTCTTTCACCTTACCTGAAAGTGCCGATGAAAACGGCATTCAGGCAAGTTATACTGATGGTGTTTTAGCGATCAATATTCCAAAAAGAGAAGAAGCAAAAACAGTAAGCCGTCAGATAGAAATTAAATAATTTCTTCAAAGATGAATTTCGAGAGCTACCTAGATGGTAGCTCTTTTTTTAATCTATTGTTATGGAAACTTCATTTGAAATTTCATTAAATATGAAGACCATTAAGGGCTTAGAGACTTATGCGAGCTTCTATTTAGGGTCTAATGAAAAATTCGCCAGAGGGCTTTTTAATTTGATGCAGGGAGAAAGGGAAATAAAGGCAAATTCGGTAATTAGCATGGATTTGACCAAGAGGCAAATGGGCATTCCCTATCCAATATCTATTTTGCATTGTAATTGGGAGCATCTGGCTTTTAATACAAAAATAATTACCAAAGAAATCTTTAAAGAACTCAATTTGGAGAAAGAAATCTGATGACTTGCTGGTATTTTTTCTTACAGTCCCTACTAAGGGGATCTGAAACAGAACCACCCGCAATGTTGGTTAAACGTTCCATATCCTTCAAGAAGCTGTGTGACAAAGGTTTTCGACGAGTACACTTTAAGTGAACTTTAATTTTATAGTCATTTTAAGATGCTTTCGTATTATTAGTCTTGAATTTTATAAATGTCCCTCATGTTCTTCATGCCTTTGAAGCAGTTCGTTAAATAAGAATTTTGGAGTACGCAAGGAGATTGATCGTTTTTCGAAACTTTCAATCTCTTTTTTTTATCCACTAATTTAGTGTTAATTTGATAGATCAGCTCAGCTACTGCCTCATTGCTCAGATTATTTCTGCCGGATTTTATACTAGAGAATTTTGAATTCAAAGGAGTATCGAACTTGAAGAAGTCAATACTCCTCCATCGGAATGGGATGGGATTAAAGTTTTGTCCAAAGGTTTTTTTCCTCAGATTGTGATCCAGGACTTTCCTATCCGGGGGCATAAGGTGTTTTTTCATATCCGACGCCGCCGATGGCTCAATACAGAGACCTCTACTTTGATTTACCGGACTTGGACTTTAGTAGAAAAGGGAACGCGAATGACAGGGGAATTCGCGGCTTTTTTAAAAGAAATCAATCGATACAGCCCCGAATAGTGTTGATGCTATCAGTTCATTCTATGCAGTAAAGGCAAAAAATCTGCTCCGTCAATATCGTGATTATCTAAGTGATTTTAAAAGCTGGCACCAGAAATCACATGCAAAGAAATGGCTGTTATATCCAGAAAACCTCGGTGAACAGCTTTCCATCGACGAGAGCAGCCTGTCCCATGGTGAACTTTACACCATCCTTACCAACAAAGCCGCAAAGGGTAAGAAAGGAGCCATTGTTGCCATTGTAGCAGGTACCAAAGCGCAAACTGTCATTTCAGTACTGCAAAGGATTTCGGAAAGAGCAAGGAAAAAAGTGGCTGAGGTTACCCTGGATATGGCAGGTAATATGGAATTAATCTGCAAACGTTGTTTTCCGCAGGCAACCAGAGTGACTGACCGGTTTCATGTACAGAAGCTGGCTACGGAGGCACTGCAAGAGATGCGGGTCAAATACAGGTGGGAAGCTATGGATGTAGAAAATGAAGCCATAGAACAATCAAAAGACTGGTCGTCCATTTCAAGCGGAAGTACTTCACAATGGAGATACCATCAAGCAATTGCTGGCCCGCAGTAGATATGTGCTGTATAAAAAGCCTTCAGACTGGACAGATAGCCAAAAGGATCGCGCAGAGCTCTTATTTGGAAGATTTCCTGATCTTAGAACAGCCTGCGGACTCAGTATGGGACTTAGTCGGATCTTTGAAAATACAAAAGATAAGGTCTTTGGACTAGCTAATCTGGCCAAATGGCATGAAAAAGTAAGACAAACTGGATTTAAAGCTTTCAATACAATTGCCAGGTCTATACAAAACCATTATCAGACTATATTGAATTACTTTGATAACAGATCAACCAATGCCTCGGCGGAATCTTTTAATGCAAAAATAAAGGCTTTTAGAAATCTATTCAGAGGTGTTAAAAATGTAGAATTCTTTCTGTACAGGCTAACTCAGCTATATGCTTTATTGCTAATGCCATTCTAATAGTGGGCTAAGCAGCTCTTTTTTGACATATTCAATTTGCAAAATTCTTCTGGGCATTTCCTGTTGGGAAAGAGGGGAATTGTGCAACAGAAGTGGCTTAAAGATCATAACCCCTCCTTGTTGTACTTCACAACATAAGGCGGTTTCATTGGTCACTGCTTCTTCTATCTGGCTGGAAGTAAGTTTGCCACGGTTATGCGTTTTAGGCAGAATATAGATAGCACCATTTCGTTTTGTACAATTGTCCAGATGAACTCTCAATGTTGTTATTCCTTCCAATATATTTAAGGGAGGTTCTGTATGTGGGATGCCTGCTTCTAATGTCCAGTTCGTATAACCCTCCACCTGTAAAATCTGCTTTACAGCAATTTTTAAATCCTGATGCCATGGTATATACCAGTTATTTTCAATACTCTTGTCCAGGATAAATGCTTTGATAGGGCTTAGTTGCATTCCCCCTTCACCAAGCAATTGTCTAGCAGTTTGTTCAGCAAAATTGTACAACTCAGGTGACGTACAAAGCAGGTTACCTGCACTTGCCTCATGTGTATAGTCAAACACACCTAGCTTTTTAAGCGATGTTATCATTTGTATACACTCATTGTCTTTGAGGTACTTTTCTAAAATTATATAACCATCGCTAATTAGCTTGTTATCTGGGATCAACATGAGACAAATCTACCCATATTCAGATTACTTTGTAGCGTATGAATGAGCGCACCGACAAAATCCAGATCTCTGGTACTTTGATAACTATCCTTTAACTGCTTCAAGAAGTTCCCTAAGGTCTGCCTCGGTCAATCCTTGTCCATCGGTTATTTTCCAGAACATCGTTTGTATGGTATTGTAGGGTTTCATCCATTCTGGTTCTACATAGTCAGGATCATAAACATCCAAAGGATTTTGATGCCTTGTAAGATTCAAATGGGGTTTATCTTCCAATAATGACAAAAACTTTAAAACTTCGGCATTGGTGACAACTACATACGGGGTGTGAGTACCCTTTCCAATAACATAATTACGGGTGTCTGGTTCTTGATTATCCTCCCAGGGTAAACCTTTAGAAGAATTCATACACGCAACACCTAAATATACAGTTATAGTGTCCTTTTTACCTCCTGGCCCTCTCCCGTTAGGTGGTACGTTAATTCTTACCCTACCCATTAACATCCCATTTTGAATTCTGCTAGGTGATACATTAAGCATTACCAAACCAGGGGGAAATGTTAGAAGTTTGTCTTCCTTCCAGGTACTATCTCTCTCAATATTTACATCAACATAAAAGGTATTCATGTTGCCATGTAGTTTCCTTAAATCTGGGTCAAATGGATGGTCGGGCCTTGATACAAACCTTAGTCCTGTTGGCAGTTCAAATGGAATACCTTCAGGCTTATCATCATCATTGCCAAAACCCGGCAAATTGTTAACACTACCAATATTGGTAAAAGGAAGTTCTTCTTCTTTAAGAATATTCTTTTCCCCTTTCTTACAACTTGCTAAACCAAATAACATGATTGTTATTAATCCAATATAAAAATTTATCTTATTCATTTTGTGAAAATAGCCTCTAAATGTGTTCGTTATAAAAAAAATATTCGAACCCCTTAAAACATCGTTAAACAACTTAAATCAGCGGTCGAACTACATGGCGAATATTCGTTGCTTATAAAAATTTCCCGTGCTGAAATTTTTTCTTTTAGTCTTATACGCCTATAGCTTTATTATAAAGGGATAGGCGTATAAGGCCTTTTTAATTGATAATACCGGAATCCCTTTATAGTTTAAAAGCTACACCTAAATTCAACAGGCCTACGCCATAACCTAATTCGCCGAAGATGCCAATTTTTTCTGCCAACCAATATCTGGCCCCAAGATGTCCGCCAAAAATGACCTCTCCTGCAGAAGCAGATGCTGGCGCTGCTTCCTCACCTTGCCATTTTACCGAAGCTATGTTATAACCCAAAATTGCGCCTAAATAAGGGTCAAATTTTTCATCTTTAATCCTAAAATGATATGAAACTCTTGCTGCAGCCAGCACATAAGTATATTTCCACTTGCCCGAGTCACCAAACGACTCGTTTTTACCCGCGTAACCCAAATAACCACCTCCACTAATTCTATCTGTAAAGCCATGCTCGTAGCTTACACCAATTGGAATTCCAAAACCGCCACCAATACCCAGTCCTGCATTTACCAATTTGTCTCCCTTTTTATAAGTTTGAGCAGATGCTGATGATGCTCCTAATACAGTTAGCGCAATTGCTAGTGTTAATTTTCTTGTAATTTTCATTCTTGTTTTCTCTATTTTAATTATCATTTTTAGTTATATTTTCGTACGCTGCACTGTCTCACCGAGGCAAGACTACTGCATGCATAAGCGAATTCCTATTGCGAATGTTGTTTCCGTTTATTTTAATTCAATGTTCAATGGAACTTCTTTCCAATTTCCAAACCAGGTCAAACATTCCGGATCACCGGGGATGAATGTCAGCGCAGCTTTTCCTTCAGCCTGTTTGGGGCTGAGTCCGAATTCCTGTTTCAAATTGATTCCTTCCTGAATAAGGATCGTTCTGCCATCAGAAAGGGAAAGCTCCAGGTTATACTTGCCTAATGGAATATTGTTGATGTAGAGACTGTTGTTAAGGACTTCTTTTTTTATGATGAACGTAATCCTTTCTTCTGCATGGACCAGATCAACCGGCATGAGTTTGACCACAATGACCGACCCGATAGGGAAACTGCCTGGTAAGGGAAGGGTTTCTGTCCGCAGATTATAAGAAAGATGTATCGATCCTCCCACATAACTTGTTGGCCACTGAGGGGCCTTGGCAATTTCATCGGGACGGCCATTACCATATGGCAGCAATACAAAGTTTTTCACAGCACCATCCGAGGATCTGAATTCACTTAAAGTACTGTCCGCAGGAAATAATGAGACAAATGCCCGACCGCCTTGGTATTCGATGGTTACTTTAGATCCCCATATTTCTGTATTGCCAACGGGGATGTTCACTTCATAATAACCGTTCTGATCAGACAGTCCTGTTGCCGAACTATAGAATCCTCCCGCAATAGAGGAGCGTACACCGACCTCTGCATTTTTCACCGGCCTGCCGAATATATCTTTCACAAACCCACGTAATATATTGGGGTTCCTATCCAGAGATCTGAAATCAGGCAATTTTGGACGCTGATTTTCCATCAGGTTAACATAAGTACCGGTGCCAGACACGATGAGCGTTTTAGACCTTTCAGGCAGGTCCGAGAAGGAAAGCTGTTTTCTTACTTCGTCCTGGCCGAAAGGAATTTCTTCCTCTTGTTTACCGTCGACTCCTTTTGAGCATGCAAAGAGGAATAAGCAACCGGGCAATATAAATGTTCGGAGAAAAGTTTTCATAAGTTGAGATTTTAAAGTATTTGATTTTTGTTGACCGTGAAGTTACCGGAATAGGAAACGCCCGGGTTTTCTTTTCGATGAACCGTAATAATGCTGGGTAAGAAGTGGTATTTGAAGGCTCAACGGTTCAGACAGCCGTTCATGGCCTTAGTATACCGTTCGTCGTATTTTTGATATTAGTATGCATTTTCCTATGATCTTTGAAAATAAAAACAGATATGAAATTTATTAGACTACCGGCCATCATGCTTATGTTAAGCCCGATGGCTATCCTGATCGGAGCATGCCATGTTGCTGGAGGGGAGAAGGAAACTCAGACGTCTTTTATAGATAAGAAGTGGCAAATGCAGAAATTTACGGTCAGCCCAAGTGTTGACTGGGACCTTGATGGAAAACAGGACACTGACATCTTTGCATTGCTGGAGCCTTGTGATCAGGACGACCTCTTACTTCTTCGTCGCGATGGCGTGGTAATCCGGTTTGCCGAAAAGAAAAGATGTGATGAAGAAGAAGCAGACCAAAAAGAGGATGGGACCTGGACTTTGGCAGGAAATAATGCGAAGATCATATTTCACAGCGATGGCAAGAAGGACGAGGCTAAAGTATTGGAGTCCAGTTCAAAAAAGCTGGTTTTGGAACATCGGTTCACAAGCACCGACGGAATAGATCACAAGCTAACAGCCGAATACCATCTTAAATGATCAGGTCCTTTATTGTGGGCAGGTAATTTCTGCCCACAGTCAATTCGGTGCCGTTATTCATAACGATAAATGTTTTACCGATGTCCCGATAGAGCTCTGCAATGTGTTGTACGTTGATCGCAGTAGAACGGTGGATCCGGAGAAATTTTTCCGGGTTTAATTTTGCAGTAAGCACGGTGATGCCTGTTGAACTAATATACATGTCAGTTTCGCTATGTATTTCGGTATAGTCCCCAAAGGCCCTGAGAAAAATGATCTCATTTACCTGGATGTTACGGAAGCGCTTCTTGCACTCTACCAGGATCCGTTCGGGAAAGCTTGTTCTCCCCCGATAAGAATCAGCAACGGCAAATGGCAGCTGTGAAGGTTGGTTCTGAAGTTTCGCCATGGTTTTTTCAAACCTACCCTTGGTATAGGGCTTCAGGAGATAGTCTGTAGCATTTGTTTCAAAGGCCTGAATAGCATAGTTGTCATAGGCTGTCGTAAAGATTACCCTTGGGACATGCCCGATCCGCTGTAGCACTTCGAATCCGTTAGCGCCGGGCATCTGTATATCCAGAAAAATAAGGTCAGGTTCGAGCCTGTCGATCAGAGAGATGGCTTCCAGGCCGTTTGCACATTCGCCGGCGACAAAATATTCAGCATAAGAGTCAAGATATTGTCGTACCAGTATCCTCCCAGGTTCTTCATCATCGATGATCAAAACGGACATTTTTGCCATGGTATCTTTTTACTGCAATATAGCGAGAAAGAAACTTCTGTGGAATTTTTCGGACAAACGACATATAAGCTGGTCGAATTACCAGCTTGAGCGGTAAAAGAAAAAATAGTATAATTAAAAAAACACATAAATTCAACTCAGGTTAAACTTACTGATAATGACAAAGCATAAACATATGGGAAATGCGAAAAGGGAAATTTTGCTTTTTCTTTTCTGCCTGATTTTGATGAGTATCCTGTATGCTACCCCGCGGCTGTTTTCTCAAGGCATTTCCAAACCATTTATCAGGGAGCTGCTGGTTGATTGTTCGATAATGGCCATCGCATGTTTTCCAGTCTGGTGGCTCCATTTCCGGAAGTGGACCCGCTTTCCTATGAAGAAACGGTTCGCCCTGCATTTTTTTACCGGCGTTATATACTATATCATCTGGATTGTCCTTTATCGGTGGTACAACAAGTTTGCAGGCCTACCGGTGATGACCAGCCAGCAAATGCTCCAAAATATCGGGCCCAATCTCCTTTTCTACATCCAGGTATTCAGTTCGCTTCACATTGATCTTTTCTTTCGGGAGCGGGAAATTCAACAGCACAGGGAACGTGAACTGCGTGAACTTGCCCACAAGGCAGAGATCGAGAGCCTCAAGGCTCAGATACAGCCCCACTTTCTTTTCAATACCCTAAACAGCATCAGCGCATCGGTGCCCGCGGAGAATGAGCACACCCGTGTACTGATTGCCGAACTTGCCGACACCTTCCGTTATGCATTGCGTTCTACGCAGGAAGAGCTCGTTCTACTGTGGCAGGAAATCGAATTTGTAAAGTCCTATCTGTTGTTGGAGCAAAGCCGTTTTGGTAGCAGACTTGATTTTGAAATTGATGTCCGCTCCTGCGATGGTCAAGCAATGATTCCTCCCATGTTGCTTCAACCGCTTGTGGAAAATGCCATAGAACACGGGATTGAGCCAGCCATTGATGGCGGTAGGATATACATCAAATGCCACACTAATGAAAAGGCATCACATTTCTATATCCATAATACCGGAATACCCTACAGGGGAACTGTCGAGGAGATGTTTGCCTGTGACGGAATAGGTCTAAACAATACAGCCAAACGTCTGAGGAATCAATTCGGTGAAGAACTACGGATCGAGATAGATAAAGAAGGTGGAGTTGCAGTATCCTTTGCTATCCCTTTCACGAAGGGCAGCCGTACCAGTTTGATTTAGTAAATGCCGAGAAAGGAGGTTGATGTACATGAATTACGTGAGGCCAGAATTCAACAACAAAAGAGGATTAAGGGTATGGAATCTGAACTTCGGCCGAGGGAGAAGTTTCTTGCCCGTGGGGCTTATGCTTTGTCTGATGGGGAACTTCTGGCACTGCTGATAGGTTCGGGCGCTTCCGTCAAGACCAAGCCCCTTTAGGGTTTGCTGAAAAAAAATCTCCACACTCGCTGCGCTCGGGTTGTATTTTTTTTCGCAAAGTCTTGCCTTGAAAATTGATCAAGGGTAACTTGATCAAAATATTTTGCTTTAATCTTCGAGCACTTCTTTTCTTTCTGCTGGTAACGTAAAATATTTATCTGCCCATAAGTTTATTTCAATCATCAGCGGGAGCAAATCAATCCCTTTTTGAGTTAGTTTATATAAAACTTTTGCCTTGCTTTCAGGATGATTCTGTTTGGTAATTATGCCATTTATTTCCAGCGTTTGTAATCTGGAGGCCAAAATATTAGTGGCTATTTTTTCCTCCGATTTTAAAAAGTCGCCGTAAGTACATTGTTTAAAGAACATAAGATCTCTAACGATCAGCAATGACCATTTGTCTCCCCAAATATCTAGAGAGCTACTTATAGGGCATTCAGACCTCTTTTTTATATCCACCATAAAAATAATTTATATAATCACTTGCAAAATGAAAGTTGTTTGTATATTTGTACTTGCAAAACGCAAGTAAATTTAAACAATTATATCAGAGATGCAATGAAAACAACCGGAAATACAATATTCATCAGCGGTGGAAGCGCGGGTATTGGTTTGGCTATCGCTAAAAAATTGAGTGCAGCAGGAAATAAAGTTATTATCAATGGGCGTAGTGAAGAACGTCTTCAAAATGCCTTAAAAGAGTTAGATAAAACAGCAGTTGCCATACAGGGAGATTTATCTATCTCATTGGAGAGGATTAAGATTGTAGAAGAGTTAAGAAATAACCATCCGGAATTAAATATAATCATAAACAATGCTGGAGCTGCCTTTATAAATGATTTAAGCGGCCAAAAAAATAATGCTGCAGAAAAAGCGTATCAGGAAATCAACACGAATTATATTAGTGTTATAGATTTTACAGCTTTAATATTACCATTACTTTTGCAGCAAACAGAAGCGGCTATTGTAAACGTATCTTCAATAGCTGTATTTAGGCCAAATAAGTACTTGCCAACCTATTCTGCGAGCAAAGCAGCGCTCCACAGTTACACCCAGGGATTGAGAGATACATTTTCTGAAAATGACCGTCTAAATGTATTTGAACTTTATCCTCCTTTGGTTAACACTGATTTTTCGGCAGAGATTGGTGGAGCTAACGGCATTCCGCCATCAGAGGTCGCCGATGAGCTGTTTACAGCCTTGGAAAAAAATCAATTCGAAGTTCCGGTTGGAGACAGTAAAAAAATGCACGCCTTGGCAAATCTAATCAAAGAAGAGGTAAACCATTAATTCTTTTGTCTTATAAAACTTAATCAATATGAACTTAAAAGGAAAAACTGTACTGGTAACAGGTGGGGCATCAGGGATAGGGCTAGAAGCAGTTAAACAGTTTTTATCAATTGGCGCGAACGTTATCATTACAGGAAGAAATCAGGTAAAACTAGATGCTGCTAAAAATAAATACCCTGCTATAACAGCCATACAAAGTGATGCAGGAAATAAGGCAGATGCGCAATCTCTTTTTAATAAAGTGAAAGAATTGGGCGGTATAGATATCCTGTACAATAATGCCGCGGTCCTGGTTCCACCATCAAATTTAGGAGTTGCAAATGAGAAACATATTGAAGGCGCTGGATACGAAATGGAAGTTAATTACCTGGGTGTGTTAAGGCTAAACAATCTATTTCTCGATATGCTCAAATCCAGAAATGAAGCTGCAATAATCAATACCACATCAATTCTGAGTCAGGCTCCCTCCCTAATTGAAGCTACCTATTCTTCGTCAAAAACAGCACTGGCTTTCTATACAATATCACTTCGTGAACACTTAAGGATCATTGGGAGTAAAGTGAAAGTATTTGAATTGATCCCACCACTTGTAGCGACGGAAATGACCGCAGATAGAAATGATAAAAAAATATCGACTGAAGAAATGGTTAAGGGGCTGATCAAAGGTCTATCAAAAAACCAATATACTATTCGCGTGGGCGACGCAAAAATTTTTAATCTGGTTAATAGGATTTTGCCTAAAATTGCTTTTAACATAATTAATCCGAAAAAGAACCATCATCTTTTAAAAAATTAAAATGAAAGCTTTTATCATTAACAAATATACCAAACATGGTCTTCAGCTTGCAGATGTTCCAACACCAGAAGTTGGTGATAATGAGGTTCTGTTGGAGATTTATGCAGCAAGCGTAAATCTTTTGGATAAGAAAATTAAGACTGGAGAGTTTAAATTGATACTGCCTTACAAAATGCCGCTTATTTTAGGGCATGATGTGGCGGGTGTGATTATCCAGGTTGGAAAAAATGTAAAGTATTTTAAAATAGGAGATGAGGTGTATTCACGCCCTTCGGATTTCGCAATCGGTACATTTGCAGAATTTATTTCGATTAATGAAAGGGACGTAGCCTTAAAGCCAAAAAACCTTTCTATGGAAGAAGCTGCCTCTGTTCCTTTGGTTGCACTTACTGCATGGCAAGCCTTGGTGGAAAAAGCAAATCTCAAAAAAGGACAGAAAGTTTTTATCCAGGCAGGCTCAGGAGGGGTAGGTACAGTTGCGATACAACTGGCTAAACATTTGGGGGCAACCGTTGCTACAACTGCAAGTGAAAAGAGCTTTGGAATGCTGAAAGACCTAGGAGCGGATGTGCTAATTGATTACAAGAAACAAGATTTTGAAGCCATCCTGAAAGATTATGATGTCGTGTTAAACAGCCAAGACAATCAAACACTTGAAAAATCACTAACAATATTGAAACCAGGAGGAAAGGCGATCTCCATCTCTGGCCCGCCAACATCTGACTTTGCTAAAGCAATTGGAACGCCATGGTTTGTGAAGGTTCTCCTGTCGCTACTCAGTTCTGGTATCCGCAGAAAAGCAAAGAAGTTAGGTGTAGATTATTCGTTTCTGTTTATGAAGGCAGATGGAAAGCAATTGAGAGAGATTTCGGATCTAATTGAACAGCAGGTGATTAGGCCTGTAGTAGATAAAGTATTTCCATTTGAGCAGACTAATGAGGCTTTGGAATATGTAGAGCGTGGACGTGCCAAGGGAAAAGTTGTGGTTAAAATGAAGTAAAGCCACAAATGATGAACAGCACAGCCAGGCTCCCTCAGGTTCAAACCAATTACAATTGCTTATCAAGCTACTTGCTAATAACCGGTACAATAAACATGGTAATGGAAGGCCTTTTATTTTAATCCAATAATAAAAAGCTTCATGATTCGCCTTTTTCAATTTATTCAGCTTTGAATTGAAAGATTGATCAATTATCAGATCTTTTACTTGTTGCACCAGTGGTGCATCTCGCAAAAAAAATACAATGGCGCTGCTGAATTCTAAAAATAATAATGGTTAATGTAACTATGGTGATAAAAGCATATAGGGCATGATCTGCTAATTAAGGGTTTTCTAAAAAAAAGCTAAATAAATTTGCATCGTACGATTTTAATCGTATGTTTGTTTTATGGAACCTAAGATAGAACCTTCGAAAGCAGAGTTAGATATATTGACCGTCATTTGGAAACATGGGCCAAATACAGTCAGGTTTGTGCACAACCAGTTAGCGATGATCAAGGAGGTAAATTACACTACCACATTAAAACAAATGCAGCTTATGGCTGAAAAAGGGATGCTGACCAGAGATGAAAGTAACATGACTCACATCTACAGGGCTGCAGAAGATCCGAGCAAAACCAAAAGCCATTTACTGGACAGGTTTGTGAACCACATTTACGACGGCTCTGCAGGCAACCTGGTAATGCAGCTGCTCGACAGTAAAAATGCTTCTTCTGAAGACCTAAAGACCATCAGGGACATCCTGAATAAGCTGGATCAACAAAAGTAAACCATTATTATTAAAACCTAAATTATGGAACAGATCTTAAACACCGTTTTACTATATTCCCTGGCACTCGGCCTGATACTGGCCCTGCTGACCGGTCTTACACTCTTGCTCACCCGTTCAGCAAGTCCTTTACTGCGTTACCGTATACTGGTGACACTATTGGCTTTATTCACGGCAAGTATAGCAGTTACCGTTGTTTTCAAACTTCGTGAAACCAATCCAACCACGAGCGCATTCAACCGCCTGATAAGAACTCCGCAAGTAACAACGGATTTCCGGAAAGCTGGTATCAATAACACAATAAATACGGAGACAACAGATCTGATCGCCTCAAGCAGGGATTTTATGAACGATAATGCCAGAACCATCACCCTGATCTGGTTATTTATTGTCTTCGCAAAAAGCATTAAGCTGACCAGCAACCTGTTTGAGCTTCATTACCTGAAAACCCGCCAGGTGTATCCGGCTGGTAAACACTGGGAAGACCAGTTGGCAAGGCTGTCTGGACAAATGGGCCTGTCTAAAGCGGTCAGGATCATGCAGTCAGGGCTCACCCAGGTACCGCTGGTCATCGGTCATTTCAAGCCAGTGATCTTAATCCCCCTGGGAATGATCACCGCCATTAAACCCCGGGAAATAGAAATGATGCTGCTCCACGAACTTGCTCACATCAAGAGAATGGATTTCCTGGTAAATATTTTACAACATGTACTGGAACTGCTTTTCTTCTTTAACCCTGCAGTATTATGGTTATCGGCGCTAATCAGAAAAGAACGGGAAAATTGCTGCGATGAACTGGTACTCCAAAATGCGGATGAAAAACACAACTATATCCAGGCATTGCTTTCCTTTAAGGAATACCAGCTAAAGGTGCCCACATATGCCATGGCATTTGCAAAAGAAAGCAACCTGGTCAGCAGGATAAAACGAATGGTCTACCAAAAGAACACCGCGTTAAATTCCATAGAAAAGGGATGTATGCTGATCGCTGTGCTACTGCTCTGCAGCTTTACACTATTGCGCACAACTGATCCGGCTCCAAAGTCCATTTTCCAGGAACCCGTTGCAAAAAAGGAAAAATCTCAGACCAGCCCTGCTGCTAAACCTCAGAAACGAACCACTGTAAAATCAAAAGTACGACCTCCAGCAGCAAAAACAAGTTCCCCGGCAACGGTAACTAAAGAAACGGCCAATACTGAAGACAGTGTTGAACCGGAGATTTCGGTAAACGTCAATTCAAACACCAATAACACTGGTCATGTAACTTTAAACGTAGACCATAAGCTGGTCGAGAATTTCGCTTCGAACATAACTACAACAGTACTAAGTGCATTAAATATGGCATTGGACAGTAGTCAGCAGTACTCCTCAACCCTCAATGCGGATCCCCAGGTGAAACTGAGCCCTATAGCCAGCCCTAATCCAAGGGTAAAGCTTTCACCATCTCCAAAAGTCGAAGCTAAGTCTTCTGATCTGACCCAGAATTTGATCAAAGCCCTGGAAAAAGCTGGTATCGATACCAAAGGTGATCAGTTTCGTTTCCACATCAGCAACAAAGAATTGACTGTAAACGGCAAAAAACAAGCTGAGGCAGTAAAAGATGCTGTATTAAAAAATTTCCTTAAGTCTCCAGAAGATACCATTGATTTTTCTTACAACAGGAATGGCAAAGGAGTTAGCACATCCAGCAGCTACTATCTTAAATAACTAAAAAGGGATATGACGAACTCATTTTTGAGGGTGACATTCACCCTGTGGATAGCTATTGCCCCAATTTTGGCCGCAGCGCAATCCAAGCCTGCCCAAAAAAAGGATACTTCGGGGAATAAAACTGATACCTTAAAAAAGCCGGTAGACCTCAAAGAAGTAAAGATCAGTGGAAAAAAAAGTTTTATAGAACACAAAATAGACCGTACAGTCATCAATGTAGACGCCCTGATCTCCAATGCCGGCAGCAATGCGCTGGAGGTTTTGGAGAAAGCACCTGGGGTTATGGTTGATCAGGACGGGAAAATTAGCCTGAAAGGTCAGCAGGGTGTGGTCGTATTCATTGACAACCGCCCTACTTATCTTTCGGAAGCCGCCCTTACCGCGTACCTGAAATCGCTTCCTTCGGGCAGCATCAGCCAGATTGAACTTATTCCAAATCCCCCCGCCCGCTATGATGCGGCGGGAGGCGCCGGGATCATCAATATCCGCACGAAAAAATCACTGATCAGTGGCTGGAACGGATCTATAAATGCTGGTGCAGGGTACTCACCGAATTGGCGCCACAATGAGAGCATCGACCTGAACTACCGCAAAAATAAGTTCAACTTTTTTACCACTCTCGGTTACAATAAAACCGACACCTGGAGGGATCTGGACATCAACCGCTGGTTTTATGACCAGGACCAGCAGTTGACCTCTGCTTTTATGCAAAGTACTGTGTTCCGCAACCGGAACAAAACCCCGAATATCAAAGCAGGCATGGATTTCTATGTCAGCGAGAAGACCACGCTGGGTTTTGTGTTTACCGGATCTTACAACAGCGGCCGTAACCGAAAAGAAGTGGGGGCTATCGCAACGGGTTCTGCAGGACAGACGGACTCTCTGATTACGGCACTCAATTCTGAACAGTCGAAACTGAACAGCAACGGGATCAATTTCAATTACAGTCATAAGTTTGACAGTCTGGGCCGCGAACTCAGCTTCGATCTCGACCACATCAGCTATAGTGCCAGAACGGACCAGTCTTTTGCAAATAGAATCTTTAATACCACCAATAATAGTATCAACGAAGAGAACCTCGTGGCTCAACTTCCCTCAGACATTGCCATCTATGCTGCAAAAGGCGATTACGAGCACCCCCTGGCCCATAAAGCAAAATTCTCTGCAGGTGCAAAGACCAGCTTTGTGAACACCGATAATACTGCAGATTACTTTATACGTCGGGGAGATGTGTTGCTGGTGGACAATGAAAAGACCAATCACTTCCGGTACAAGGAGAACATTAATGCAGCTTACGTGAATTTCAGCAAGGAATGGAAGAAATGGAGCATACAGGCCGGACTGCGCATGGAACAGACAAATATGAAAGGACACCAACTAAGCAATGGGCTCCGCCCGGATTCCTCCTTTTCGCAGCACTATACCAATCTCTTTCCAACAGTTTATCTTTCCTACAAATTGGATAGCGCCAAAAATAAACTCACACTATATTACGGGAAACGAATCAGAAGACCATACTACCAGGACCTGAATCCTTTTATTTTTCTATTGGATAAGTTCACTTACTTTGCCGGCAATCCTTATATCAGACCGGAGTTTGCTCACAAGATCGACCTCAATTTTAACCACAACAATAAGCTCAGCATCGACCTTTTTTACAACGTTACCTCATCAATGATTTCTGAAGTCATTGAGCAGGAAAAAGGCATTTTTATCAGCAGGACAGGAAACATTGGGAAAATGCATTTTTACGGGGGCTCTGTTAACCTGAACCTGAAGGCGGGAAACTGGTACACATTGAATATGTACAGTGAAGCAGTCGAAATTGATTTCAGTGGCTTGCCCGGCAATGATGGCAATACCATACAGAGCTTTTATTTTTATGTCAATCCAAATAACCAGTTCAATTTCGGAAGAGGATGGAGCGCAGAACTGAGCGCCATGTACGTGACGCCCAACCAAAGCGCTCAGTTTAAAAAGCGCGCGCTTTACAACATCAACACCGGCGTCTCAAAGAAAATCCTCGGAGATAAAGGTACCCTGAAATTTACTTTACGTGATGTGCTGAACCGCTTCAGGCCACAGGGCGAAATACTCAACATTCCGCAGACCCGGGCCACTTACCGCAACATTTTTGACAACCGAATAGGCCTTGTCTCTTTCAGCTATAGTTTCAGCAAAGGAGCTTCTGCTGCGAAGAAGCGCAATACCGGTGGCGCCGGAAATGAATTGGAAAGAGTGAAAAACTAGCCGCCACGGGGATTATCTTAACTTTAGTAAATGTCATTTAAAAACAGGAAAGGCACTTTTTATTTTTTGCGACAAAAATAATAAAAGTGCCTTCTCCTCGCTATTAAAAATATCGTAATCAATATAGCCAGTACTCACTGATCCATCGACGCTGTGTTTAAAGTGTCTACTATTTGCGAAATACATGCCCTGGCGGTGTAACACTATTTGTTTATTAACCCAACTTTCTTAATGTCAAATAGATGATTTAGAAATAATATTGCAAGACAATTAAATCAATCCCAATTTTGAAGCCTTACCGATTAGCATGGCTGTGTTTTTTACTTCAAATTTTTCTAACAGGCTTTTGCGGTGTGTGTTTACAGTTGGAATACTGATGAAAAGTTTTTCTGATATTTCTGCATTGGTTAGTCCTTCTGCAATTAACAATAAAACCTCTTTTTCTCTTCTGGTGATTAGAAGCTGATTGGGCTCTGGTTTTCTCATTGCGCTTAAGACCTCGAAACTATAATATACTTTGCCTTTAATCACGGTGTTTATCGCTTCTAACAGTTCTTCCTTTGTGGCATTTTTTAATACATAACCTAAAGCACCATTATCCATCATGTTTTTGATAATGGCTTGCTGGTTAAATGTACTAAGCCCAAGTATAGCTAAAGAGGGATACAGTTGCTTAACTTCTTTACATAAATCTATTCCGCTTTTATCAGGAAGGTTTACATCCATTAGTATCACATCAGGTTCGTGTAGCTTAAGAAAACTAAGGCAGGATGCTGCGTTGGTGGCATGGCCCATCCAATCAAGTATTTTTTCGTTTTGCAGTAAAGAACGAATACCCTCTGTCACCATGTAATGGTCATCTACTACGAAAATGCTTATTTTCATTGCCTGTAGTTAAATGTTAATCTCTATCATTACTGAAGTACCTTTGCCAGGACCGGATTGCAAATCTATCCTGCCTTTTAAAAACTCAACGCGGTTTTTAATATTATGCCAGCCCATTCCACCAGATTGTGTTAAAAGATTGACATCAAAACCATTTCCATCATCTTCTACCGTAATGGCTAATAGTTTTTCCTGATCAGCTTGATGCAATTGCACCAATACATTTTTGGCATGGGCATGTTTAATCGCATTGTTCAGCAACTCTTGTATAATGCGATAAATGGCGACTGATGTAGTTTGCGGTATGCTTGTTTGCTGCATCCCCACCGACTGGTAGTTTACATGTAACACAGCACTACGATCCATCTCCATGCAAAATTCTTTCAATGCAACATCCAGTCCATATTTTACCAGTATTTCGGGCATCATGTTATGTGCTACGCGGCGCATTTCCTGTATAGAGCTGTCTAACATGTCGATGCTGCGATTAAAAGCAAGAGCATTGTCCGGGGTCATTATTAAATTCTCTTTCATATTATTTAATGAAAATTTTATTCCACTTAACATCCCGCCAAGCCCATCGTGCAAGTCTTTGGCTAGTCGGGTACGTTCCTGTTCTTCACCTTTTAGTACTGCTTCTGTAGCGGTAAGTTGTTTTTCGGTTTCTAATTCATCAATTTTTAATTGCTGTAGTTTTTGGCGATGAATATAGTTGCGATAACCTAGCAGTGAAATAATTAATATGGCAAGCGCACTGCCGATAAGAATATAATTGAGGATAGATTTTTGGCGAAGCTGCGCTTGTTGTAGTTTAATCTGTGCTTCTTTTTTTTCAAATTCGTATTTGGCTGCTAGGTTTGCTACAGTATTTTTGGTATTTTCTCCTAATATAGTATCTCGTAGTAACTCAAACTTTTGACGATACGCCAATGCGCTATCAAGTTTTCCTACTCCTTTGTACAAATTAGACTGATATTCGTATAAGCTGCTTAACTCATTTTTTGAACCAAATTTATGAGCTAAGTTGATTCCCTCATTGAGATAAGGGACTGCTTTTAAATATTTTCTTGATTCAATTAAAGTTTGTCCCATGCCCATATTGGCATACAAAGTATATTCAGGCAACTCTTCATGTCTTGAAAAATAAAGTACTGTATCATAATATTTTATTGCCAATGCATACATTTGTTTACCCTTTAAGGCATCTGCTATACCTAACCACCCACTTACAATGTTAATGTTGTCCTTTTCTTCTTTACCTATTTTTCCTACTTCCCGAAATACGCTTATGGCTTTATCATAATTTTTAAGGTTATTAGAGGCGGTTCCGATATTGCAGAGTGTATTAGCCTGCGCAGTTTTATTATTTAATTCTACAGCGAGTTTGTATGCTTTTTCTGCATACTCAAGACCTTTGGCATATTCCTGTAAATTTATAAATACAGAAGCCAAATTATTGTTTGCTATTCGTAACATTTTTTTGTCGTCAATTTCTTCTGCATATTTTTTTGCAATTAAATAATATTCCGACGCAGTAGAAAAATCGGAAAGATATTCCCACTCACTACCCACATTTAAATTGGCAACCGACAAGTCTTTTTTGTTCCCATATTTTTTAAAAATATCAAGGGCATCAAGAGTAAGAGACAAAGCCTCTTTAAATAAACCTTTATTATTCAATATTACTATTTGATAGCTTGCATAAGTTGCAACACCCTTTTTATATCCTATATTTTGAGAAAGCTCTTTTGCTTTGTTATAGTAAAAAGTGGCAGAATCAGGGTTGTCTTGCCTGTACGTTTCTCCATATTGATATAAAACATTTACAGTATTGCTATCTTTTTTGTTATAGTTAATAGTTCGTTTTAGACTGTTTCTATTCAATCCTTGTGCCTGAGAGGCGAAACTTATAAAGCCTGCAAATAATATCAGCAGTGATTTTCTCATACCCTAATTTACATTTTTCTACTACGCAAATAAAATGTTGTGGGTCCATATTTTCCATCATCTTTTTTAATGATTTTTTAAAAGCGTATACTAAAAAATCATCTTTTTTAATGATTACGTCGGTTTGGTAAGTTATCTACTTTTACTGCATAAAAAATGAAATCATGAGAGATTTAAAATTCTTGCCGTTTGTTTTGATGTTATGCAGTACGCTAATTATTTCCTGCACTAAGATTAAGGATAATGCAATCTTACCGGCAGCAGATTTTTCTGCAAGTGTTACTAGTATTAAAACAGATTCGGTGGCCAGCTTTACAGATTTATCTACCGGCAATCCTACATCGTGGTCGTGGAGCTTTGCGGGAGGTACGCCGTCTTCTTCTTCTTTGCAAAATCCGGTCAATATTCAATACCACGCTGCGGGAACATACAATGTAACGCTTACTGTAACAAATGCCGACGGCAGCAATACCAAAACAAAAACCGGCTATATTGTAGTAAGTGTAGCACCGCAGTTGCCTATGGTAAGCACCGTAGCCATCAGCAGCATTGCCAATACGACAGCCGTTTCAGGCGGCACGATCAGTAGCATAGACAATAGTGTCGTTACCGCAAGAGGTGTGTGTTGGAGTACAAACAACAATCCTTCTATTGTCAATGATAAAACAACAGATGGGAGCGGCGCAGGCAATTTTACAAGCAACCTTACAGGCCTAAACAGTAATACTACTTACTATGTACGGGCATATGCAACCAACAGCATTGGCACCGCTTATGGTAACGAAATAAGTTTTACCACAACAGGCTTGGCTAATTGTGGAACTGTCACTGATGTGGACGGTAACGTGTATCATACCGTTACTATCGGTACACAATGCTGGATGGTGGAGAATCTGAAAACTACGCATTACCGAAACGGCGCTGAGATACTAACTGCTCCTGATTCGCAAACATGGGATGCCTTTACAAAAGGAGCCTATTGTTACTATAACAATGACAGTAAAAATAATAATCCTTATGGTAAGCTGTATAATTGGTATGCCGTAAACAACAGCAACAATATAGCACCTGCAGGATGGCATGTACCTACAAAGGATGAATGGATAACATTGATAACATTCTTAAATGGCAAATACTCAGCAGGGGGCCCCTTAAAAGACTTACTTTATTGGAGTACACCCAATGTGGGTGCAACCAATAGCAGCGGGTTTTCGGCTCTTCCGGGTGGATACCGTTTCGCCCATGGGAACTTTGATAACTTGTCTTTGATTGGCTATTACTGGGCTTCTACAGAGGATAGTGGAGTATCTGGTGGAGTAGCCGGCGATGAAATTCGATTGTATCACTCATATATAGAAGTTGATATCTCATCTGGATTTAAATATAATGGCTATTCCGTACGCTGTGTAAAAGATTGATGTTATTATTAATGTATACCTGCTGGCATTTTGAAATGATTTTTCAGAAATGATAACCTTAAAAAGATGAAACCTATAAAAAACATGCTCCTGTTGAACCTGCTATTGATGGTAAGTTCTACTTGTTTTGCCCAAAAGCAAGCTTTTGACGTAATAAACTATGTTATACCCAACGGTTGGGATAAAATGGAAATGGCAAATGGCATTCAACTGTCCACCAAAAACGATGGTAAAGGAAACTATGCCGCTGCTGTTATTTTAAATTCGGTAGCGACCGAGGCACCAGCAAACGAAAACTTTATGACCAGCTGGGAAAAACTGGTGAAAGGTACGGTGTCTGTTTCCGGAGAACCAAACATGCAAAATCCTGCTACTGAAAAAGGATGGAATGTTATTTCGGGGCAAGCCAGCTATACCGATGGCTCGAATAAAGGATGGGTAACACTAATAACCGCTACAGGCAACGGCAAAATGGCGAACGTGGTAATTATGACCAACACCGATAAATATCAAAACCAAATACTGGATTTTATAAAAAGCCTCGACTTAAATGAAACGGCAACTGCACAGAACAATAATACACAACAGAATTCGCCAACAAACTATACAACCAGTTCAGGAAACAAAAATAGGTATTCCATCACTGTTCCACCTACGTGGAGTTTAAATGCAAGTGGAAATAGTTTGACACTAGAAAAAAATACAACTACTGGAAAAAAAATTATTGAGTTGATGAGTATGGTAAAATCATCTGGCAGTTTAGAAAAAGATATGGAACATATTTTCTTCGAGGTTTTTGATGGTTGGGGTCTGTATAACAGTTCTAACAACCAGTTATTCGAAAAAGGTGATCATGAAAAAGGAGTTACCAGCCAGGGCCTGCCATATTATATGCTAAGTAATAGCATTAGTAAAAATGGATCGGTTGTAAAAGGTACGGTGCTGCTTATACAGGTAGGAACAAATGTAGCTGTAATTAATTCGGCTGATATAATACTGGGCAGCGAGATGGAGATGGGCTTGAATTTTCTTTTATTCACTTTAAAAATAAATGGGGTGGCTGAAAAAAATATGGATTATAAAAAGCAGTTAACAGGCACATGGGTTTCAAGCAGTGGATCGTATGGTAATAGTTTAAGTTTTGCGACCAGTTACACTGTGGAAGGGAAATATTATGTATTGGCGCAATCTTCTTATACGGTGGGCTATGATTATTATAATGACCTGATTAAGAGTAAACAATTTAAAGGTGAAGGTGTATTTGCCTTTAAAGGAAATGTGATGGAAAGAAAAACTAGTTCAGGCCCGGTAACAAAATACTTCATACGGTTTTATTCAAGAAAATCTGGTAATAATGAATGGAGAAATTTAATGGGTTTTTATGCCTTTAATTATGATAAGAACAGAATAGAAACGATTGTTCCTTTTCAAAAGATTTAATTATAATACCAATAATAGTGGTTTTATCACCAACAATAATCTGTTTTACAGATTAAATAAAACATTTGTTCCAAACCATTAAATCTCGTTATACGTGAAAAAAATTATTCTTTTACTAAGCTTGGCAGTAACCATTATTGCTGCAAATGCACAGGAAGCGCCACCGAAGGTGCCACCTATAAAAAATGTAATCGATACAAAGTTGCCGCAATTGCCACAACAACCAATAGAAATTCCTGGAGGTAGGCCTATTAAATTACCGAGCAAACCAGACCCTATAACTACCTCTTTAACAACACATACTTGGAACCTTATTCGTTGGTGGGTTACACCCAATGCAGGCCATTCGATTACCGATCCTTCTTTTAAATTTCTCAGTAACGGCACAGTTAGCTGTAGTCTCACTACCCCCGAAGCTGTAACAAGGCTCGAATCTGGTACTTACACCGTTCATGGCAATAATGTAACTATCCTTTTAAAAAAGAATACAAATGTAACCATGAACTGCAATCTTATTTATAACAACAGCAACAAAACACTAACAGGTACTTATACCCTGCAAGTACTTCCTGTTACTAATGCACCAGCGGGTTATACACCTGGAACAGTAACAGGAGAGTTGAAGCTGGAAATAAAGCCATAGAGAATATAGTTATGAAATCATACGTAGCAATAATAGTATTTCTATTTATCGCTTTTGGCGCACAGGCACAAAGCGATCAGGAACTCAACAGGGACTCCGTAATCGGATGGCAATATGTAAGCAATCCTATAAATTCAAAGGCGATTTATAAACCCGTAAAAGGCCTATATGCAGGCGGGGCCTATTCTGCATGGCAACAGCAGGCATCGGATTTATTGCTAAGCTGGATACAACAATCCTATTTGCCACGGGGTTTGATAGTGCGCACCATCGCCAAAAACGATGAACGCTGGTATGTAGATGATTATAGCCCGCTGCATAGTTATGGTATCAATTTGCTGGGCTATTCTGCTCATTTTGTCAATGGTAAAATTGACCTCAAGTGCTGTGAACAGGGCCTGAAATTAATTGCAGGGTTTAATGATTTTCCGGGCGTAGCTATCAAAAAATTTAATCCCGGTGGGTTGTATTTCTTTGCCGAGGAGGCACAGTTCAGCAGTGGCGATGATGATGCACAATTATCAAAAGAAGGAATAGATAAAAAAATTCAGCCCAATCTATATAACTATCGTACCTACTTAGATCATTATCACGATGCTGGCCAGCAGATGTTTAAAGTTGGCGTGGTGGTTTCCAAAAATGGAGACTGGCCTTTTAAACCCGTGCTGGTAAAGGATGCCGTTGCATACATTCAGCAACAATTGGCCGCTTATCCCGCTATCCTTCAAAAAAATCCTTACTCGGCAGAGCCTGTAAAAAAAGCTTTGGAAAGATTAAAGCCTTATTACAATGAAGTGGTGAAATTAAGAGCTAATTATAATCCAAACAATGCTATCAATGATAATAATGATCATTACCTGCTGGACCCCGGGGCAATCATAAACGGAAACCCTATTAATAAAACATTTCCTGAACACAGCATCCTTGTTAGCACCACGCAACAAACCATCGACCAATCAAAAACAGATAACCCGCTTTGGGTGTATTTTAATTTTACACCACTGAATAGGGCGATAGTAGGAAACCCTGCAAAATTTGATACAAAGTTTGGTACCGATATATCGCATATGGTGTATTCTCTGTTGAACAATTTTAATTTTGATTATGTAGCCAGGTGGCTTGCGCAGCCTGATGCAAGAAAGAGTATGGCTTATACGCCCGTAAAAGCGCCGGCAAAATCTACGGGCAATATATTTTCAGCGCCTGCAATGGTTTCGGTAACAGCATCTACAAAAAATAAAGACCCTTACACTATTTTGTACGATGATTTTAACGGTTATACCGATGGAACACTGTCTGCAAAAGTATGGCACACTTATGGACACAACGGGCATGATTTTGCAAATGCATCGGTAAGCACAGTGAATGGACAATCCGGCAAATGGATTTCTGTACCGCAGGATTTTAGTTTCTATCCCAATTTTAATAAACCGCTTGGCGCCAATTTTACCGTGAACTACGATGTGTATTTCGGAAAAAATGTAAAAAACCAAAGAACGCCTTTTTACTTCAGGATAGATACGGAAGACCCGAAGAAAAGTAACCCAATTGATTTGCACGATATAAACAGGGAAGGCTTCCAATTTTCATTAGCCATGAGTGGCGAAACCGAAACAAGCAAACGGTACATGAGTGTTGAATACAAAGAAACGTTCACTAATACCAGGATACCCACTGCCAAAGCAGGCGATGTAGCACATGTAACAATTTCCGTGAACGGCGCTGCAATAGCTGTTTCTGTAAATGGCAAAGAACTAATGCATGATGATAATGCAATCCCTGCGGGAAAATCTTTTAGAAGATACGCCTGGTATTGCAGCGAACCGGGTGTGTATTTCAGTAATGTGTATGTAAAAAGTGGCAGCCCTGTGCAAAATACTATTCCGCAGGAGCCGCAATTTGCCGGAGTGGTAAAAGACAAAAAATCCACAACACCCGATGCTGCTACATTTGAAACATCGGACTATGCATTTAAACCATTAGAAAAAATAGGTAATATGCCGCCGATAAGTTATCCTACAGGGTTTAAAAGCGCTACCCTCATTCCGGCACAGGCAGAAGGAAGCAATAAAGCAGTGGCAACCTTACCCCCATTCAAAGCGCCTTCACGTTCTGCATTATTAGATGCTATACCCAATACAGTGTTGAGCAATGCTGCATTTAAAAAATTAATTGATGACCTGAAAAATACTGTATCCACCAAATTGAATACAGATAATGTAAATAAGATAGACGGTTACCTCAAAGCAAAAAAAATAACGGCACCAAAAGCAATTGCTGCAGAAGCTATTGGCGCATGGCTGAGCAACAAACCAACAGCAGCTTTGTATTTATTCTGCAAAGCCATGCAGGCAGACTACAATGTTATGAATACTGCCAACAACCTGGCTTCGCTGTTGAATGCTTATGGTTATTCAGAAAAAGCAATTCCTGTTTTACAATATGTGAATGGTAAAATCAATAACAACCCGGATGTATTGTCCAATATGGCAACTGCTTATTATAACCTTGGCGATATGAACAATGCTTCCCTGTTTGCGGATAAAAGCATTGCAAAAGACAGTTTGAACGCTAACGGAAATAAAGTGGCCGCTTTTGTACACCTGGGCAAAGCATCGGCAACCAATAACAAAGCTGAAGCCGATAAAGCTATTGGTTGTTTAAAACAAGTGCTTAAATCACGGTATGATAATGAAGCAGCTGAAATATTAAATAAAATTGAAGGCAATCATCAAAAACAAAAAGATTTTGCGAATACAAACTTTAAAGAATTCCCCATGCTTCGCCGGCTGGAGCTGCCTGCCATGACCGAAGACCTGGCGCAGGCAAAATCTTTCAACGGATTTTTAGAAAAAGAAAAAACTGCTTTGTCTCAAACTGCCGATGATATCAGGGCCGCTTATAAAAAGATTCCCGAAGCGGATATGAAACAAGTAATCGCAAATATCAACCAGAACAAAGGAACAGCAATGATGATGGTGAAAGCAGCCAATATTGTAAATCAAAGTGCGGCGTGGTACATAAAATTGAAAAGCGACCTGGAGCAGATTTTTACACAGAACAAAAGAACATTAACAACCGCCTACAATAAAAAGATAAGTGCGATCACCAAAAAATATAATGCACTGTTGAATAAATTAGAAGGCGGTGAAGGCAAGGTAGAAGAAGAGGAAGAAATGGAGCGCCTAAAGAAAGCCCGTTGTGAAGAATACAATAAAGAAAGTCAGATATATCTTTCTGACCTGGCAAAGCTCACCAACCAGTTTGCTCAAAAAAGCGAGCTGGTAAGCCGTACTTATTTCAGGGATTATGCTAACTGGATGCCGGTTCAATTAAACGATAACAGCAACCGCTTTCTTCTGGATGCACAGGTAAAATATATTACTGATGTAAGGAAGATCCTTTCGGTATACACTGTTGCAGAGCCCTGTATCTATCCATCCCAAGAAGCAAAAGAAGATAAGAAGCCATCCAAGCCAAAGCCATGGGAAGAAGATTATTGTGCCAATTTCAAAGGAACGTTGGGCATTGGCCCTGCAAAGATTGGGTTCAATTGTAACTCCATGAGCATATCCGGTGGCGAAGGTTTTGTGGGAGAATTAAATTTGAATTTCAATGAAAATGGCACTTTTAAAGAGGCAACAATTGGTGCAGGCATAGGAATAGAAGGGCATATTGGCAATCAAAATGTAACAGCAGTTTCAGCAGGCGCATCTGCGGTGGAGTACATCACCGTTGGTGCCGGGCCAAATGGCGGGGTACAGGTAACAGACTGGGGAATCTCTGCAGGCGTTTCGGCCGGGGGAAATATCGGTGCGGTTAGTGGAGAAGCCAATATTGCCTCCACTAATATTTCTGTAAATGAAGGGATAAAAGCAAGCGGTTATATTGCAAATGTGCTGGGTTTAAACAAGCCATAAAATCATCTTTTTTAATGATTGACCATTTTTTTATATCAAGCTACTTTTATATCACAAAATTAATGAAACCATTATGAGCAAACGCTCACAAACAGAAATGAATAATATTGCTCTTGATAGCTTCATTACCGATATAAACAAATTATATACTTATGAAAAAATTAATCATCTTATTCCTGTTCATTGTAGGAACAATAACAGCTAAGGCACAAATCAAACCAAGAGTTAAAGACGAGAGTGCATTCATCCTAAAAAGTATAAAAGAATTAAGGCTACCCCAGGATGATGCGAAAACAGAAATAGCAAAGAAAATAGCAGAAATAGTGAAACCAGTTATTGACAAACTGGGCAAGCTTATGGATGCCGACCCAGCCACTTATAAAGCCTACCAGCAAGATATTAAGGCCATAGCCGATGCAAAAACAAACGAAGAAAAACGATCGGGGATAGCAAATGTTTCCAAAAAATACTATCCGTTTATTAAGAAAGTTTGGGAAGAGGCAAACATTGATGAGCGGGATTATCAAGCAAAAATAAGAGCCGTGTTTCCCGATAATGTAAAGGATAAGATTAAGTTTAGCGAGTTTCTGAGATTTCAATATGAATTGGCTAAACCAGTGCAGGGATATACACCTGGTGGAGGTGGCTTGCAAACGTCTAATACCCCTCCAATAGTTACTAAGCCTGATGATCCTAACCCGTTCCGGTGTATTGACGAAATCCCAAGTTCGGGAGTTCTTTTTGATGAAAGTAAATCGGGTATAGGGTTCACTAACCACTGGTATGGAGAGTTTACTGACACAGACCCTACAAAAGCAATTCATACCTTCACTACTGCTGATGGTCCATGGGGAAGGTACTCTGATGCGGGTATTACCTTAGACACTGTTAGCATACCAGGTAGATTTCCATCAGATAGCAGGCGCCTGCAAGTTACAAAAAGTTATAAATGGAATGGCAGTGCTTATGCTATTTCTGTATTGGGCACCAGTTTAGGTTTTTATTATGAAACGCCTTTTTTTGGGGCATCGTTTTCAGAATGGCAAACAGAAGTAGGGATCTGTTCCCCGATAACATTTGTGTTATATTCAGAACGAAATTTAACTAAAACGTATTCCGTTATAAAACAAAAACCAACTGGCAATTTTCTTGCATTTGGCTTTGGTGCAGGAAACTATTCGTCTGGTTTTGGATTATTGGCATTTGCAGGAGCTCAAAGTAATGTAGCTGGTACTAAATGGACTCTTTGTGAAATTCCTTAATCAACCTTTGAACAATGAAACACGTAAAATATTTTATTTTATTGAGTGTGCTAATAGTGATGAGCTGTACCAGTTTTGCACAAAAACAGACTTTTGATGTGGTTTCTTTTACTTTTCCAAAAGGCTGGCAACAACAAAAAAGTGAAGCAGGTATTCAACTTTCCATTACCGATAAAAAAACAGGTGTTTATGGAATTGCGGTGATCACCAAAGCAAGGGCATCTTCTGCATCAGCTAATGAAAATTTTAATAATGATTGGGATAAATTGGTAAAAGGAGCAGTAAGCGGTGACACAGCGCCAAGCATTTCGGATATGAATATAGAAACAGGCTGGAGTTGCATTACCGGACAGGCAAATTATGTAGATGGCAATAACAAAGGATTGGCAACACTAATTACGGCAACGGGATACGGCCAAACGGTTAGCGTTGTAATCCTGACCAACACCAGTAAATATCAGGAAGAAATATTGGCATTTGTAAATTCACTGGAATTGCCAAAAGCCAATCAAATTAAAATTGGTAATGCCGCAACTGGTGGTACAAACGATGCTGGGAAATCATCGGTGCTGGGTTTATGGTGTGATAATCTATAATTATTGCTATGAAATCGAAAATACTTATCTCCTTGTTTATACTACTGCCATTTATTGCTTTTGCCCAAAAGCCATCTAAAGAACAAATGGAAGCCGACAAAAAGCGATTGGCTGAGGCCATGCAAAAACTCAATGAAAAGACTTCTAAAATGGACCCTAAGGCCAAAAAAGGATACGACAGTCTGCTCAATCAATATGGTGTGGGACAAAAGATGGACAATGCCATAAAACAGGTAAACAAAAGTCAGCCAACAAAAAGTGGCGGTGTTGCCAACGGTCTTATTCCTGCAAAAGACATCAAAGCCATTGCTGGTATTGCTGCTACACCATCCAAAGTAAACATGGGTGCATTTATCGGCAATACAGGAAATACAACTTTTGCCGCTGTACTTCCTGCTGCAAAAAATAAAGCCAACAATCTCTATAAAGACCTGAAAGAAAAAGGAGCAAGCATTGATGAAATGGGCAATGCTGCTGTCGCATTGTGGGTGGGTGGCCGTACACAAATCGCATTGAGCCTGATGGCACAGGTATGTAAAGATGATGCCAATAACACCGATAATTTGAATAATTATGCAGCTATGTTAACGATGACGGGGGCTCCTGAAATGGCAATTCCTCTTCTCAGTAACCTCAATGGCCGATTTAAAAAGAACAGTACCATACTCAACAACCTTGGCCAGGCATGGTTTGCACTAGGCGATGTGGACAAAGCCCAAAAATACCTGGATACCACACTTGCACTTGGCGCATCACACGCGCAGGCCAATCAAACCCTTTGTCTGATAGCTGAGCACAAAGGTGATAAAGCAGCAGCGCTTGCATATGCCAAAGCCGCATTTAAGCAGGGAAACACCGCATCAAGAAAAGACAAGTTAAAGCAATTAGGCTATACACCTGGAGCAGATGATTATACTGGTTTTCCTCGTACTAACAAAAGTAACGATCTATTGAATCTCGGTAACTTTTCACCAATGGAATTTCCAAAATCTTATGCGGCAATGAAAATGTACGAAACGCAATGGAAACAGTTTAGCGTAGCTATTGATCAGGCAATAAAACCCTTACAAAAACTTAGCGAAGAGTCGAATAAGCAAACGATCAAGCGTTTGGAGGAGCAGCAAAAACAGTTGATGAACGTCATGAACAAAACGTTGGCCAATCCTGGTTCAGTAAACCAAAGTAGTGCCATGCAAACTGTGGGTATACCCATGTTTTCGGAAAAAATGAACGCCAAAGAGAAAATAGTGCTGCAAAACCTTCAGCTAAAAAAGGATAAGGTACTGCAAAAAATGGCCGATTTTACGAAAGGAGATGGTGCCACTTACAAAAAAGAGTATGAAGCCACTATGAAAAAGATCAACGAAAGATGGAAAAACGTTGGAGAGGGCGGAACAGAAAATAATGGGGTGCTTTGCAACGAATCTATAAAAGCAATAGATGTTTACCTGAGTGCATACAATACAAAGTGCGAAGAATTGTACAAAGAATATTTGGAGGTGCAGAAGCAGTTTTTGAATGAAATGGCTTATTTATCATTGTACACTACTTATCCCGAATTGATTCCTGGTATCAATGCTGGCCTAAAACAACAATGGTTAAAAGACCTGGCCTTTAAAGCCGAAGTGCTTCAGGTAAGTTACGGCTGTGCAAGTCCGGGTAAAATAAAAGAAGGTAAGCTTACCGAGTTTAAAGATCCCAACTGCAATATCAATAGCGAATTTGGTAGTGCGAGGCTCGGCTTCACGATGACGCTTACCTGCAGTGGCTTAACTACTACTGTTAATGCAGGTGTGATCAGCGGTACTTTGAACCAGGATCTGGATCATGCAGGTTTTGGCGATTCCTTTAAGAATTGCACAGTTAGCATTGGACCTAAAGTAAGTGCCGGCGGCAAATTGGGGCCATTACAGGCCAGTGTAAGCGCTGGTGTAGGTGCAGATATTGAAATTGACAGAACCGGTATAACCGATGTAGTGGTGGTTGCGGGTGCAGAAGCCGCTGCCGGAGTTGGCTCTGCCGGTGCAAGCGCAGGCATGGAAGGAAGAATGAGCCTTAATAGCGGCGCAGGCTCACTAAACGGAACAGGTATCTTTAAATAAACAACAAACGATGAACCGTCCATGATTAAATCATCATTAAACTCACATAGGAATGATGATTTAATCATGGTAAGGAACATTTGACCACTAAAAACAAAATTATAAACAAATGAAACAGTTTTTGATCTTTTCAGTAATGGTATTGGGGAGCATTGCAGGTTTTTCGCAAGGAATAAAAAAAATAACTGACCCATTAACGCCCTGTGGTTCACGTGCAGAAGTTGACGGTATGCCCGGTATTTATACCGACCACAACAATACAATATATGGCTTTAGTTTAAAAGGCACACCCGCCGAAAAAACTACGATGATGAAAAACCTCATCGCAGCAGAAAAACTGGAAGAAGCCAGCCGTAAGGATTTTAAGTTGACGGGATGTGCCGCCAGAGTAAGTTTTGCCAGGCATGGTAGCAGTGATTACGGTAAAAATGTTTATGCCAGCTATGGGTACAACATGGGTATATATGCTTTTGTCTGCAATGTGTCCCAACACGCAACCAAAATCGTAGATGAATACAGAACGGTTTTCAGGGTTGAGTTTAATCCTTATATAATGCCTGGAGGCGTACATGCAGTAGGTACTGGCGAGTTCAATATGAAAAATGGGAATCCGATGTACGAAATTCCTGTACAAGCAAAAGTGGGGCCCAACTTTGAAAAAGACAAAAACAACAATCCCAGCCGCGTATCACAATATATTTCAGAAGCAACGCTGATGGTTGCCCGCTCTGATAATTATAAAGATTTTCATAGCGATTTTTTAAAACTCAACAATGGCAATGGCTATGTTGAGCACTGGGAAATGGGCGGCAGGTATGACAATCACGGACCTAATTCGTATCAATTTATAGATCGTCGTTATTTCCTCACCAAACCGGGAGTGCCTTTACTGATCCCCGTTAGCCGCAAGCAATACCTGCAGGATATGCTGGAATATTTTGAAATTGAAAAAGCCAATTTTGAGTATGACAACGCGGAAAAAATTAAAAATATAGGAAATAATACTTCTGAGTCTGCAAAAAGAACAATGGCAGCTTTGGAAGCAGACAAACTTGCTTACCCCAGGATATATGAAGCAAAAAAAGCAAAAGTGAATGACCTACTTGCCAAACAAAAACCAGAATGGTTACAAAAACCGGCAGTGGTAGACCAGGATAGATTGCTAAAAGATGCAAATAAAATCCTGGAAGCTTTGGGTAGGTTTTATGATGCAGAAGGAGAGTATAAAAGTGCCCTATATGTTTTAAATCCAGCCTATTTTGTATCCAATAACGGGCAGGCTGCAAAACCTTTGTTGATAGAAGTACAGTTTCGGTATGAAATCACAAAAGATTATGGCTACTCTTCAAGGTTGTTTAACAACTGGGAACAGCATTTTGATATTGGTGCATTGAAAAAGATGTTGCAATAATTATCTAAAATTAAATTCGACCCATGAAACGAATACATACATCGACCATTGCCACATTAATTGCAACGGTTGCTTTAACGCAGCAGGTTAATGCACAAGATTGCCAGTCGTCAAAAGACCTGGAAGCGCTTCCTGGAAAGCATATAGATGCAGCCCATTGCGAATGGCCGCAAGAGAAAGCACATTGGCTGGATGCCTTGGGTACGGCAGCTAATAAAGCTGCTGCCAATGCCATACTTACTAAAATCGAAACGCTCGAAAAACAAAGCCGTAGCAATTATATCCTTAAAGGGTGTGTGCTTAAAACTGCGTTTTCGGGCAATACCGCTACTACAATAGTTGGCAAATATGCATTGGCAAGCTATGACCTTAATATGGGCTGCTACGAATATATCTGTGTCAAAAATAAAATGATGGTCAACAGTGAATATGCAAATGTTTTTCGTGCCTACGTTAATCGTTATACCGGGATAGAAACTGCTTTTTCTTTTCCTGACGAAGCATATTATTACGAAACACCAAAAAAATACAATGGGCAATTTATCGCCCTGCACAATTTTATTAAAATGGATGCCACTAAAAATATCAATAACAGTAAGGGATTTTATCAGGATATTCCGGAACACACTGTGAAAGAAGGTAGCCGTAATGTATATATGACCCGTCATTGGTATTGCACAAAACCTGGTGCTTTGGTATTTATGCCTGTTTCGCGTAAAGAATACCTCGAAGCCCTGCTGGTCTATTACGAAAGAGAAAGGCTTTTAATAGCCGACAAAATAAAAGAGATTGAAAGCGAAAGCGCTGGCATGATGAAAGATCCGAAAAAGTACCCTCAGTTGTATGAAAACGGGAAACGGAACCTGATCGTGAAAAAGGCCAAATACCCGGACTGGCAAGAAAAAATAGAAGCTAAAAAAACCACGGTGGAAAAGGTATTGAAAGAAAATACAGCGGCCTGGCTGACCCAGTCTGCCGTTGTAAAACCCAAAGCTGAAACCTTTTCCTGGAAAAGGACTTATGGCTCGGCCCCCAACGATGAGGTATGGGTAGAGACCTACAATGCCGATACCAAAGAGGCCGCCCAAAGAACCGGATCATTTACCTTTGATGGATTTTGGGATAACAAAGGTGGTTCAACGCTCTATCAATATAATCCCGACTATTTTAAGGGTTCAGAAAGAAATCCGGTAAAGCCTTATATGATAGAATTGACCTATAGGTACGTAAAAACTCCTCTTGGGAAAAGTTTGGTAGAAAATTTTACCGAAAACTTCGATTTCGATGCTGTAAGGAATATGCTAGAGTAGGAACGTATCCTGCTATTTAAATTTTACTCATTAATCAAAAATGTCATGAAAAAAATCTTCTCCATTTTAGGTTCATTGCTATTGGTAACAGCAGTGAAAGCGCAAACCGTGGTGAAAAAAGAAACGGTAAATCCCGGAAGTAGCCAAACTACTGGTACTTCTACACCAGTAAAAGATCCTAAGGCTGCGGCTACCGATCCCAAAAAGGAAGCTGAAGCTAAAGCAGCGGCAGAAAGGGCTGCAAAGGATGCAAAAATTGCGCAGCAGGCTGATCCTAAAACCATCCCTGTAAAAGACCCGAAGGCTGCTGCTACTGATCCTAAAAAGGAAGCAGCAGATAAAGCCGCAAAAGAAAGAGCAGCCAAAGACGCAAAAATTGCCCAACAAAAAGGAAACTAATGCTGTTCAATTGCAACATTGAGCAACCACAGCATATTGAAGTTAAGGAAAGCCCGCTTCATGGGCGTGGTGTATTTGCGAAAAGCAAAATAAGGAGAGGAAGTCTGATAGAACAGGCTCCTGTTATTTTCTTGTCAAATGACGAGAGGGAGACCTTACGGTTTACCAAGCTCTTTCATTATTACTTTTTATTGGGCAATCCCGAAAAAAAGACTGCATTTGGTTTTGGTTATGCCTCTTTTTACAATCATTCCTCAGTCGCGAATGCCTTTTATACTTTTTCTAGAAAGAAAAATGCCCTTAATATCTATGCCTATCAAACCATTGAAGAAGGCTGTGAAATAACCATTAACTATAATGGTAAGCCAGATGATAAGGCTGAAGTATACTTTCCCAATTCGGATGAACAATGAAGAAACAACTGTATTTAAAAACGATAAAGGGAAAGGGTAGGGGTGTTTTCTGCCATACAGCTATTTCTGAAGGAGATATTATAGAAGTTTGTCCAGTTATCATTATCGCAGCCGAAGAATTTACCGCATTAAGTACCACACCACTGATGGATTATAGTTTTTATTTCAATAAAGAAGAGAATACATTGTCGTTAACCATGGGTTTTGGATCCATGTATAACCACAGGCAATATCCCAATGCCGTATATCTTCTCAATAGGGAAGAAAGACAGATGGTATTTACAGCTCATGAGCAGATAAAGGCGCATACGGAGATATGCATCAATTATGGGGGCGAATACGGTAAAGATTATAGTAAATGGTTTGTAGATAGGGAAATCATTCCCCTTTAATTGAAAAATCATCTTTTTTAATGATTGACCTATGTCCGCGCCTGGCCTAATTTTACCAGAAGAAAGCAAATCATGAAAAAATTAAAGCCATGAAAAAAGTAATTTTTATCTTTTTCCTTACTCTTGGTATAGGGGGGATAGCACAAGCACAGGTATTGCGTAAACTTAAAGAAAAAGCAAAAACTGCGACAGCGAGCTCAGTTGACCGATCAACCGATAAAGTTGTGGACAAGGCTGTCAATAAATCTGCCAACAATGTTACAGATAAAGCCATAAACAAAGTCAGCGAAAAACTGAATAGCCTATTTAAAAAGAAAAATAAAAAACGCACTGATAGCGTGCCATCCGCCGTTGTTGACTCAAATAAAACAGCAATCAAACCTAAGAACGAGAATAAGTAACTTCATAAAAGTAAGAAATCATGAAAAAGATATTGACCCTTTTAAGTGCCTTGTTAATTGTAACCGGGCTTAAGGCACAAAAAATAGTTGTACAAAAAGAAACAGTAAAACCAAAAGCTGATACACTGGCTAAAAGTAGTGTCGGTCAACAAAGTAATAAAGCAATTGGTAAAAAGGATGCAAAAATTGCCCCTGCCATCAAATATGCATCCACCTCAAAAGTTGCACCAGCATCAACAAAAATGGGCAAGCTCACTCCTGTAAACTAGTATCTGCTTAAATTCATAGCAAAATATAATAGACAAACTATAAGGTTGATTACTTTTGCAGAATTTTCGAAAAAACTCCAATTTCAATCAATTCGTCCACAAAATGACTCAAATTATGCGTCATCACTGACCCAGATAGTTTTAAACCCCTTTAATTAGCTTTAAAGGGGTTTTTTATACCCAAAAAAGTCTTTGATTTAGGGTTCTCAGTACGATGCCAGTACGGAAAAATCACACAAAACTCTTTTTATTGCCCTACTAGATAGCTTTTTGTTATTTCTCAGAATATGTATTTACATCTATTCACAATAAAAATGCTAACCAGCGCTTACTATAAGAACACATTGTTTTCACAAAGGAGCAAGTAAAACGAAACACAATATCTCTATTGTATAGGATTGCTTTAGACCATTGTAGAATTATCTCCACCCAGATCCATTTCCTAACAAAAGTCAAGTGTATCGGGGAATTTCTGTAGGAACTTTGTGTCTTCAATAACTATAAGACATGATGACACAGAAAAAACTAGCACTGGTTTCGGGGGCAAATGGACATTTGGGGAATAACCTGGTAAGGCTGCTCATTGATAAAGGGATCCCTGTGAGGGCCTCTGTCCGCGAGATCAATGACAAAATACCTTTTACAGGATTGGACTGTGAGGTAGTACAGGCAGATATTACCGACAAACCCTCTTTTGTAAAAGCTTTAGCAGGTGTAGAAACCTTTTATGCCGTTGGTGCCTCGTTCAAGCTTTGGGCTAAAGATGCCAAAAAAGAAATTTATGATGTCAATATTCAGGGGACAAAGAACACCATAGAGGCCGCTGCGGAAGCTGGTGTAAAGCGCATTGTATATGTCAGTTCAATCGCCGCATTGGATTATGCGAAATTACCAACAAAGGAGAGTTATGGGTACAATCCTGATCGAAGGGATATGTATTACAACTCTAAAAATGATGGTGAAAGGTTAGCTTTCCAACTGGCAAAAGATTTAGGTATAGAACTTGTAGCCGTAATGCCTGGCGCTATGATTGGCAGCGAAGCTTTTTTGCCGCTTAATGTATCCTACGGAGTACTTAAACTTATTTTGAACAAGCAAATTCCTGTCGACACCAAAATAACGTTGAACTGGATTGATGTAAAAGATGTAGCAGAGGGCTGTTGGCTCGCTGCAGAAAAAGGAAGGAGTGGAGAACGTTACATACTGGCCAATGAACAATGTATGACGATCACCGATACTACTAAGCTTGCCAATGAGCTATATCCGGAATTAAAGCTTAAAATTCCTGGTGCTGTTCCAAAACTTATGTTATTTGCTATTGCAGGGATAATGGAGTGTTTAGCCAAAATAAGCAAAAAGGCACCCGTATTGACAAGAAAGGACATCGCCATGTTTTCAGGTTTGCAACAGAATTTCGATATCAGCAAAGCCAGAAAGGAATTGGGCTTTAATCCCAAAAAACCGGAAAGGGCAGTAACGGATGCCCTGGCATACTTAATGGCGCATAAAGCTTTATTAAAATAGTTATTGTAAATTTGGAGGACTTTTAGAGGTATGCTGCAACAGAAATTAATTGACTTTATCCAATCAGGTCATACGCTTTCAAAAGCGGATATGGACCTGATTGTCCAATATTTTGAGCCGGTACTTTTCCCAAAAAATCGTATTATTGAAGAAGAAGGAAAAGTGCCAAAATACCTTTACTATATTGTTTCCGGTTACTTGCGCCTATTTTATTACAATGAAACCGGTGATGAGATTACCACGCACATCAATTGCCCTCCGGGTTTTTTTACCTCCTACTTCTCTTTTGTGAATGAGGCTAAATCCAATGACAATGTAGAATGTATTACGGAATGTGAATTGTTGCGGATTACAAAGGCAGACCTGGGAAGCTTAACTTCAAAAAGTCTGACGATGAAAGACTTTAGTATTGGCGTTTTTCAGCAATCCATTGCCTATAACGAAACCCGCTCTATGGAACTGGCAACCCTTTCAGCTGAACAGCGCTACCGAAAGCTGATAGAGAACTATCCCGGAATTTTACACAATGTTCCCATTACTTATATTGCCTCCTTTCTTGGTATGAAACCGGAAAGTCTGAGTCGCATCAGGAGGAAATTGCTTTCCTAATAAGGCGTTTTTTCAGTAATCAACCCACAGCTAATTTCCAGAATTGCTATAGTATATTGGAAATGATCAGAATCTTCTCTTGATGATCATTAAAACTGTAGTGAACCACAAGATTTTTAAAGCATATTTATATATTTATAAAAGAATTTACTCCTAATTAAAGACTAATGTTCTTAATGATGAAAAAAAACATCAAAATTCTCTTTTTTGCCGTCCTTTTGTTAGTGATTTTTGCTTCAGTTGAGAAATCAGCGGGTCAGGTTGCTAAATTACCCACAGCGTGGACGAAGGTGGCTATAGAATCAAAAATTCCATTCCCGGACTACCCCAGGCCTCAGCTTGAGCGTAAGAATTGGCTGTGTTTGAATGGAAAATGGGACTATATTGGGGGTAAAGATGTCATGAATGCTCTCAATCCATCAAAACCCATAAACTTCGGTGACAAAAGTGAGCAGATACTTGTTCCTTACTGTCCGGAGTCTGTACTGTCCGGAATTGAAAGAAAACAGGAAATAAATATGTGGTACCGCAGGAGTCTGGAAATCCCAGACTCCTGGAAAGATAAACAAATCATTATCCATTTTGATGCTGTTGATCACGACGCGACTGTTTTTGTCAATGGACAAAAAGCCGGATCACATGCCGGTGGGTACGATGCTTTCAGCCTAAACATTACCCCTTTTTTGAAAAAGGGCGCCAACATAATTATTGTTGCCTCCTATGATCCAAACGATGGCCGGGCGCCGTCAGGTAAGAATGGTCCTCGTGGCGATTATACTTTTTCATCGGGAATCTGGCAAACGGTTTGGCTTGAGCCGGTAAATAAAAATTACATCAAGAACATCCGCCTGATGCCTGATTTAGCCAATAGTCGCCTGAAGGTAGAGGTGAATGCAGACGCTGCCCAAGTTTCTGCGGTGGTACTTGATGGGAAAAAGATGGTTTCCGAGATTAAATCCGAAGCTGGAACTACATTTTACATTCCAATTAAAAATCCAAAACTATGGTCTCCAGATGAGCCCTTTTTATATGATTTGAAGTTGACGTTACGAAGTAAAAACGGCGAAGTTACCGATGAGGTAACCAGCTATTTCGGAATGCGTGATGTGAAACTTGGTAAAGTGAACGGGGTCATTAGGCCATTATTGAATGACAAATTCGTTATGCAGGTCGGCCTCCTTGATCAGGGATACTGGCCGGACGGAATTCTGACTGCACCAACAGAAGATGCGCTGAAATATGATGTGGAATTTACCAAGAGGGCAGGATTCAATTTGATTAGGAAGCATATGAAAACTGAGCCAAAACGATTTTATTACTGGGCAGACAAACTTGGCTTATTGGTTTGGCAGGATATGCCGGCCATTTGGTACCAACATGAAGATACAGCCAGAACACGAACAGTTTTCCGTAAGGAACTAAAAGCCATAATGGACGATCATTACAACTCCCCTTCTATCATTACCTGGGTTCCATTTAATGAAAACTGGGGTGCATTTGACGTAAAAGAAATTACTGACTGGGTAAAAAAATATGATCCGTCAAGACTTGTAAATGGCAACTCTGGCTTCAACAACAATCCAGGGTACCAGAAAGCAGCCGGAGATCCTGGAAATGGAGATTTTGTAGATACCCATATTTACATCGGACCTAACGATGCTTCTGTGCCTGATGATAAACGAGCCGCCTCACTGGGTGAATTTGGAGGCGTAGGTCTGTTTGTGAGGGGACATATGTGGCCTGTAGAAAATAATGCGTATGGTTATGAGCCTACCAAAACTGCGCTTACAGACCGTTACATCCTCTTGTTAGATCAGGTTGAACAGCTCATGAAATATAAAGGCCTGAGTGTTGCCGTCTATACACAAACGACAGATGTGGAGCATGAAGTCAATGGTGTTTTGACCTATGACCGTGCCTTTGAGAAAATGGATGTTGAGAGAATTAAAGAGGTTAATCAGGCAGTGATTAATGAAGGCAAGAAGTTGAAATGATAAGATTTATGCTTCCGTAGGAGCAGGAGTTAACATGAATGCAGTTGCCTGTAGATTCCAAATTAATTAAAAAACAAATCCGGTTTCTGAAAAGAAGCCAGACATCCGTCGTTCGTTATGTTCGAGTTCATTTTCTGTTAAAAAAATCTAAACTTTTTGTAGGCTGGACTTGTTAGCTAATTATCATAATTTTAAAGGCCGAGTGGCTCGGCAGGGGCTGGCAAAGTCTCTTACGCGGCTCGACTCGGTTTTCGATCACTTAATAATCAAATTCTCTGAATATGTATTTAAAAAGAATTTCCATAGTGTTTCTGCGATAACCAACGGACTTTCGCTATTATCTGATGCCAAATGACTAAGTTTCTCAAATTGCATACGCGGTACATGTGGTATAGAATTTTCCAAGTGATCCAATTCGATGGACAGATAATGATGGCTTTTAGCCCCTCCCAACAATAGAAGTTCAGCTTTGATATCTTTAGTTTTTTCAATCAGTTATTTAGCGAGTGATTCAGGAGCTATGGGAATGCTCTGTTTGACTACAAATTTATTCTACCACCAAAGTGGGGAAGAACCACTATCTGCGAAATATACAGTATGGTTTTGAACTTTATTTTCGAGGAATCGAAGACGGTAAGGTTTGTGAAAAGTTTATATTAAAGGCAACGCGTAGACATCAGTAAGGAATTGTGTTTTATGTTTTTAATACTGATATATATGCCTTATACTCCAGCCATTGATTTAAATTCAGTAGGCCTCATGTTTGTCAATTGATGAAAATTGTTACTGAATGCTGATATACTAGAATATCCGATCTCATAGGCGATTTCTGTCATATTCAGGCTGGTGCCTTTGATCAATTCCATCGCACGAATAATCCTTAGCATTTTTACATACTGGATAAAGGTAATATGCAGTTTTGCCTGAAATAGACGGGTCAGACTTCTCACGCTCATGCCCAATTGACTGGCCGTCGCTTCCAACGTAAGGTTTTCATTCAATTGACTTCGGAGCCGGTCAACAACAGCATTGAGCCGCTGATCATTGGTGGTGGGGAGCTGGATCGAAAACTTTTTAAGGTTTTCTTTCGAAAGCACGTTCCTCAGTGTTCTTAAAAACTCATATTCCCATGAACCTTCATAATAATCCCCGTGCCAGGTTTCGCTGAAAGAAAGCATTTCATACAATAGTTTGCTTACCGGGTAAATTCCCATTTCATTATAGAAACTGTCCCCGTTTTCCTTCGGAAAGTAAATATTGATTATAAACAGGTCCTGCGCATTAAACATCAGGTTATGCGGATAATTATTAGGTATCCAGATGTAATGGTTGGACGGAATATAAAAATCATTTTCCTCTGTCTGCAGGTAGGCGATACCTCCAAAGACCAAGAGTAACTGAGCCTTATCATGCTGGTGCGATGGTAACCGCTGTTCTGTTTGCTGTCGCACTACCAGGATCGAGCCGGGATTTTGGTCAACATTGTCGATAAGCTGTTGAAGCGTTTTCATTGGCCAAATTTAACAAATATTAGGCTTATTATATAAAAACACTAAACGCCAGTCGGGATACTTTTGTAATGAATTTAATAATGTCATTATGGAGCAGAAGACAATTGAAACCAACCCTAATTTAGTTCTTGAAAAGCAGGACATAAATCATAACAATGATGAACGAGCGCTCAGGGAACAACTCATTACTTTCAATCTTTTTTTTCCTGCATGCTCAGGCGGTTTAATGCCTGTGATGGACTTTTCATCTGTCATCGATGAGTTGAGCAGAATGATCAAAACCTGGAGGCAGCGCAGATCGATTAAAACCAATATAAAAAAACACTCAGATGAAACGATATAAAATTGCAGCGATTTTAAAAGCGATCATCTTTCTGTTCGTGCAGCCTGTTAAAGCTCAACTACCTGATACTGTTAATGTATTTTCATTAGAAAAAATATGGGCAGTTGCAGAAAGCCATAACCGGCAGTTAAAGCTTTCTGATCTAAATGTTGCTGAAAGTAAATTAGAGGTGCTTGAAGCGAAGGACCGTTTGCTGCCGGAACTCTCCGTAGGCGGAGATCTCAAGCTTAATTCACAGTTCCTGATCTACAACAATGGATTATTCTCCTCTCCACAGAATGTGCCCGTTTCCGAGTACGGATATGGACTTGGCTATAACTTTAACCTGGGCCTTTTTAGCGGAGGAAAAGAGAGAAGAACTATTAAGATCAAGCAGGAAGAAGAAATACGTGGCCGATATGAGCAGGATCTGCAAAAGCACAGTGTAAAATTCAATATTGCTGTTTCTTATTACGATCTCTATAAATACCTGCACTTCCGGGAGTTTATAACGGCAGAGATCGCTGCAGAAAATAAACAGCTAAAGCTCATTAAAAATATGAACAGAAATGGCATTGTACTAAAAAGTGATGTGCTTAGAACCTCGGTCAAACTGTCCCAGTTGGAATTAAGCCTTTCAGATGTTGAAAAGAAAATTGACATCACTAAACAACGGCTGAATATGCTAATGGGGCGCGAAGGTGAAGCGCAATTTTCTATTTCCTATAAAGACGGTTTTGAAACCGGTGCTTTTAAAAGTTCGGCCTATGCCGATTATATTGATATCGCGTTAAATCAATCACCGGATTACAAGATCGTGAATAGTGATATTAAGTTGACAGAGATGAGTATTAAGCAGCTGAAGGCGACTTTGTTACCAAAAGTCTCCTTGTATTCCAATTACAATTACAACTACCCCCAGATCTCATTTTATCCTTACTCAAATGATCTATGGGGGTTTGGGCAAACCGGGATCAAGGTGCAGTTCTCGATTGATAACCTGTACAAAAACAAACACGCTGTTGCACGCGCTCAAGTCGTAAATGACGAAGCAAAAGAAAACGCACGCATCAAAAAGGACGAAATCTCTATTCAGGTGAAAGAAGCTTACTTACAGCAGCAACAGTCGTTGGAAAGCGTAGAAACGGCACAAAAGGATATTATCAAAACTACAGAAATTGTTCGGGTCATCAGAAACAGTTACCTCAATCAGGAATCGCTTTTGACCGATCTTCTGGATGCAGAAAATACTTTGCTGGGAGCAAAGTTCAACCTAACAACTGCACAAACAAATTTAAAACTCAGCCATATCCGCTTACTGGCAATCATAGGAATTCTCTAATACAATATATCATGGACAAAATTAAAATAGATAAAATGATCATAGTGATAACCAAGTGGCTGGGCATCTTTCTGTTGGTGGCAATCATTTCCTGGGGCGTCATCTATTTTCTAAAAGGATACCGCTACGAATACACCAACGATGCCCAAATAGACGCTTATCTATCACCTGTAAATGCAAAAGTCGGCGGTTATATCAGTAAAATTTATTACAAAGACAATCAGCAAGTTAAAAAAGGAGATACGCTTGTGATCATTGCGCTTGACGAATATGCACTTAAAAGGAATGCCGCTTCAGCAGAATTAATGGGTTCGCGGGCCAAATTACCCATTTTAGCTTCCAATGAGGAAACGCAAATCAGAAGCATTCAGGTCATCAAAGCGCAGCTCTCAGGGGCAAAAGCAAAGCTAAATCAGCAGCAAAGAGAATTCGATCGCTATAAAAAGTTATTGGCTGATGAATCTACTACTCAGCAAAAATTCGATAACATTAGCACCTCTTTGTTGATCACGCAATCTGATCTTGATCAGGCACAAGCTTCCCTGCAGGTATCTCTATCCAAGCTGAATGACATTAAAGCACAGCGTGCGGCTATAGCAGCGGAAATCAAGCTCAAGGAAGCCCTGCTTGAAAGGCAGGAGCTTGATGTCAGATATACGGTCGTTACAGCTCCATTTGACGGGCAGATGGGGAAAAAAGCCATTCAGGAAGGACAATTGATACAGCCTGGCCAAACGCTGGCATTTTTAGTCAACAGATCAGAAGAAAAATGGGTGATCGCCAACTTCAGGGAAACACAGATCAGCCATTTCCGGACGGATCAAAATGTTATGATAGAAACGGATGCTTTTCCGGGTGAAAAATTTAACGGCGCCATAGAATCACTTTCTCCAACCACAGGCGCTCGTTATTCGCTTCTCCCTCCGGACAATGCGACCGGTAATTTCGTCAAGATCACACAACGTATACCAGTCAGGATCAGGTTCACCGACAAGCCGGAAAAACTCGCTAAACTCTCTGCAGGAATGAATGCCAATGTTTACATTTTAAGGGATTAGTGATGCAGCCACATGAAATCCCCGTCTTTAAATTTTGGGTACCAGAATGGATGGCAAGATCTGTAATATTCGCCATCCTGATGACCTGCCTGTTTAGTTTTGCTTTATACAGCAGCCCTGCCGCGGCAATGGGTTTCTATGGCATACAACCTAATGATGTTCAATACGCCATGATTGTTATTTATGGTTCAACAGTGGCTTTCCTGGCACTGGATTTTCGTATAGTGAAATACTTTTCGCCAAGGAAATGCCTGCTGGTCGCACTTGCCATCAACGCGGCGTGTTCCGTCATCTGCTTTCATATGAGGAATTGGACATCGTTCATCATCTGTCAGTTCGTACAGGGAATTACCTGTGCACTCATGTCGGGAATCGTATTGAATCTGATATTTCCAAGATTAAAATCTACACGTGCAAGGGTCATCGCTTATTCCATTCTGTATTGCGGTATACAGATATCCGTTCCACTTTATTCGATCTATTCCAGTATGGTACTTCATTATTTTGATTTCAACTGGTTATTCTATGGCTTCAATATCCTGCTCATCATCCTGGCCCTTATTGTATTGCTGACGATGAGCAGCAAAGCCAGGTTTACAAAAAAGGTTCCGCTTTACCAGATAGATTGGATGGGGTATCTTTTTTATGTATGTTTTATTTTAGGATTGGGATACATCCTGATTTACGGACGGCAGCTGGGCTGGTTCAGCAGCCGGATAATCGTTCTGCTGAGCTTAAGTAGTTCAATGATCCTAATCCTTTTTATCATCAGGGAACGAAAAATCAAGCGGCCATTGATCAACTTACAAATTTTCAAGGCAAAGAATTTCGTCCTCGGACTACTTTTGCTTTTCACATTTTATATTTTTAAAGGAAGTACGGGACTTACTTATGGTTATCTGGAAAATGTCCTGGGCAATGATCCCCTCAGCACTATCCCAATATGGTTAACTGTGATCGCGGGAACCGTCCTGAGTATGTTTGTTACCTCCCGGTTGATCTTGATGGGCTATAACCTGATAAGGATGATCATAGCCGGTTTTGGGATCATGGCATTGTATTACGTATACATGCTGAATTTTATATCCGTTCAGGGTGAAACGATTGATTTTATCCTCCCTATGTTTATATACGGTATTGCAACAGGCGTATTATTTGTTCCAATTGTTTCATTCACCACATCCGCAGCACCACCAAAAATTGCGATAAACGCCTCCTTGATTGGTATTTTCGCGCGTTTTATCGGTTTTACTACCAGTCTCGCTATTAATAATGAACTCCAATTATATACCAGATCTGCGGTTAGGGAGAAATTCCGTGAAGCGCTGATCGAGACGGCCGCACAACTTCCTGTTACTTTGTTGGATATACAAAGCAGCTATATGAATGCCGGTAGCGACGCCTATACAGCGAAAGGCGTATCGACAGGTTACTTCAATAATTTTGTCCGGGAACAGATATTGACTCGTTCTACACGCGATTATTATGATTTGATGCTCGTTGGCGTCCTGATAGTAATTGTTATTCTGATTTTTACACCACAGATTCAAAAGGTCGTTTTACGGTTAAAAAAGAGCAATATTCCTTATTAGGCCATTTTTAAATAAGCGTGTGCAAATTCTGTAACCATTTTTTTATCCGATTTTTATCTGGAATTTTTTATGATGGAAAATTATTGCTTATTAACCTAAATAGAAAGACAAAATACCTGTAAATAAATGAAATGAACAGACGCCAGGATTTTTAGTTGGCAGTATTTGTTGAAATTAATAATAAATTAGTTTAAGCTATTTGTACAGAAATCATGCGCCCATCAAAATTAATACACAATCTTTTACTGATTCTGCTATTTTGTTATGGCACCGTGCAGGGACAGTCTAATCTAATAGGAGCAGAGAAGCAAAAGCTGCCCTTCATTAAAGACAGCATTAGTTATGTCAATTCCATAAATCGTCTGGGGATGCTTTATCACATGAAGAATGTTGATAGTAGCCTTTATTATGGTATGATGTCTAAAGCTATGGCTACCAGATTGCAATATCCTAAGGGAAAGGCAGATGCGGATAATGTAATCGCTTCTGTACTTTATATTAGGGGAATGTATCAAGAGTCGCTTCAACTATACACTCAGGCTTTATCTGATTACAAGATTCAAAGGGATACCGCAAATATGAGTCAGGTCGTAATGAACATGGGGAATGTATATTTGAGTCTTGGTGATTCTACAAAAGGCCTTGATCTTTTTCGACAGGTTATTAGGACAGGAAGAAGAGATAGCATCATGAGCCTGGTGTACGCAAATTATTGCATGAGCAATCCGTCTCTTTCAAATGACAGTGCCCAGTATTACATTAACAAAACCAGGGAAATTGCATCCATGTACAAAGATCACCGGGTGCTAATTGCTGTAAAGGAGTTAGAATTCGATTTTTTAGTAAAAAAAGGCCGTTCTGCAGAAGCACTGAAGCTGCTTGGCGGTGCTTTGGCCGAAGCACAAAAATATGAGCTTGATGATCAGGAAATTTACATACTTAGCGCTTATAGCAACTATTATGCTAACCAGCCCGACAGCGCTTTGCATTATGCCTGGCGTAGCTATCAGTTGGCCAAAGAAAAGGACTATGTCCTGGAATTAATACCTATACTGACGAATATTTTAGCCCATACTACATTGAAGGGTAATAAAGATCAAATCATCAATGTTCAGAAGTTACTTGAAGGGGCGATGGCAGAAGAGAACCAGAAGCTGAAAAAATTTGTTGGGGACTACATTAAGTACAACGCGATGCAAGGTGATAATGCTGTTTTAAGTATGGTAAACAAAAATAACAAGACCAAAATATGGTTGCTGGTTTCGGTTTGTGTGGCCGGTTTATTCTTACTGCTTTTCATTTATCGTTTATACCAGATTTCGCGTAAACACGAGCGTGAGCTGCAGCAGCTTAATCTAAAAATTCTGGAGCAAAATAAAACCTTGCAGCAAGCTGATGAATTCAAAAATAAACTCTTTTCTATTTTAGCTCACGATTTCAGAACACCACTTGTCTCTACAATAGGCATTGCAGGCTTAATGAAAGACAATCCTGAATTTACAAAAACAGAAATGGAACAGTTTTATGGCGATATAGAAAGGCAAGCCAGGGGTATGCTGGAATCATTTGACACCATCTTGCAATGGATCAAGCAGCAGTTGTCTGGTTACCAGTATAAAGCAGAAACACTCGTGCTCCATGATCTGTTCTGCGAATCAGCAGATATTGTTTCGGAACAACTAAAAGCGAAAAAAATAACAGTGTTTAATCAAATTCCAAAGCATGTAACTGCAACATCGGATAAAGAAATGCTACAATTTGTTAACCGGAATTTACTGTCCAATGCCATTAAATTTTCCCCGGAGGGCGGCGAAATTGTGATTACCTATACACTGGAAAACAATTCAATGATTGTATCTGTTGCAGATCAGGGTCAGGGGATGGATGAACAAACCATCAGCAAACTATTTTCAATATCCAGCAATTTCGGTTCATCTACACAGCACGGCGCAGGAATAGCGCTTTCCATGTGTAAGGATTTTATTCAAAAGCTTGGTGGGCGAATCTGGGCTAAGAATGCAACGCCACACGGGGCAGTATTCTCCTATACAATTCCCGCCAAAGTATAATCAATTATTGATATTGAATGAGTTTCCTGATCGGTATTGAAATGTAATTTAACCTCGCAATTTTTTTCGCCACATTAAAAGTCGATTGTTCTTCTATTCGCTTCTTATTCTTATAGATTCCCCTGATTATTCTGAAAGTTTTCCTGTACCCCAGCCCGTAGTTAAATCACATTTAGCAAGATACGGATTTTATAAATCCTCCATTTATACAGATATTGCCTTTGAAAAAATATAAGATATGGAGATTAAGAATTGTTTAATAACTGACGTAGCTGAAATTCAATCGCTTTATGAAGCGGCAAGGAGTTTGCAAATTCAGAAAGAAATGGTAGTCTGGCCAGTTTTTAAAAACACATTCATTAAAAATGAAATCACAGAAAACCGGCAATGGAAAATCCTCCAGGACAATTTAATCGCCTGCAACTGGGCCATTACCTTTGAAGACAAGGAGATCTGGGGAGAAGAAGACAGGAATGATGCGATTTACATCCACCGGATCTGCACAAACCCGACATTACGCGGGAACAGATACATAGAGAAAATCGTAGAATGGTCCAGGGAGTATGCAAGACAACTGGGCAAAAGATTTGTACGTTTAGACACACTGGGTAACAACACAAAACTTATAGCGCATTATACCTCGGCGGGATTTAATTTTTTAGGAATAGTTAAATTGACTGACACCGCAGACCTGCCGGTTCATTATCAAAAGGAACCGAATTGTTGTCGTTTTGAAATTGACCTGCAAAGTTTTGCATCACGGTAATTATGGAAAGTAAAAGATTATGTAAAGCAACATGTATATTTCTCAGATAGTGGTTCTTCCCCAATTTTGGTGGTTTTAAAATGAGGCGAGTAATGTAAAATCAATGAATTAAGTGTTCATTAAAGCTTGCTGATGATTAAAGCCGTCGGATCCACTAACATATAGACGAGAATCATGATCAATGTTAGTTCCCGCAAAAAACACAAAGGAACCATCGAGATAATAAGCTTGTTTCGATTTAAAATTCAACCTTAGCCATTTCTTAGACAAGCTTTTTTGTTTTTAGCGTTTTGATTGTTGATGATCAAAATGAGCTATCTCCATAGTGCTTTTCTCGAGGCTAAAAACAGCTTAAAATGAGCCTATTGACCACTTTTCAGCGAAATCGACTGATCATTTTGGGCCGTAATATTAGGCCACATTCCGCGAAAGAGGTGGCCACATATGGAATAGTCCCCAAGACACACGATGATACAATGAATCGTAAACAAGCCAGATAGCACTCAAACAGTTCTTCAGCGAAAATCTTATCACTGCTTAATAAAAAATCCGGCTTCGCGTCAATACAATAAACTAGACAAATTCTAAGACATCCACCAAGCCAGGGGAACCGCAATCAAATTAAAGGTTGCATGTAGTAAGATGCCGTATTTTAGACCATACTTCACTCTAAGATACCCCATGGTTAAACCTCCAAAAATCTGGGAGCCAATGTAAAAAATGAATGTTGGGTCTGCCAGGGTCAATCCCTTGGCATTTGTGATATGTACGTATCCAAATAATATGGCTGTATAATAAAATAAGAAAACATAATACATCCTGAAGACCTTCACTTTCTTCAATCTGTTCAATTTGCTCATTACCAAAACAGTTGTTAGGCCAATCAGCAACAATCCAATGGCAGTAAAAAATAATGCATAGTCATTCTTAGTAAAAGTCCAGGCTACGATTTCAAGAGAGATCAATACAAATAAGATACTCCATTTAGGTTTACGCAATTGCCATCTGAATAGCAATTCCTCAGAAATCGGGGCAAATACAACACCGAAGAACATAGCCAGGAGAAACCCATACTTAAAGATGTCGAATTCTTCATATTCCCTGATTAATTTGAAATGCAGTAGCGTATAGTAGATTACTCCTATGAGCGTAGCAAATGCTATATCTAAAACTAATAACCATAACAAATCCTTCCATAGCATTTTCTTGTCCTTACTTAAAACAAGTAAGCGTGGGGACTTTAAATATTGCAAATAGGCAGAGAGCGATTCCAGCATGTATCAGAAAAATAAAAAGACAGCAATAATTAGAAGATCACATTGAGCACTTTTTGTTTCCAGCTCAGGTGGTTGTTCAGCTGCTTAGGATCGGTAACCACTATCTGAGGTTTATCCTTATGCAGAGATAGCTTACCGTGTACACTGATCTTTTTGTGCTGGTATAATTTCAAGACATCCCCGCCAAATTTGTCATAATCCTTTTTATCGATGAACACCGAAATCAGCTGATTTGGGAAATTGCCACCAACATTCAGTAAAGTATGATTTTCAAAAGCTCGTCCATCATAAACAGAATCTACCAGAACAACTTCTTTCCCGGCAGCCTTAGGAATATCCTTTAATTCCCAGTGGCCAATCACCTGATCGATCTCGACTTCCTGAGCTTTTAACCCAAAGGAAGTGGACACCAATAAACAAATCAATAAAAGCGTTTTCATGCACTAAAGATAGGATATTGGAAATGAATTTAGATATTCTTTTCGGTTCTTTAAATGCTTAAGTTTTTTTTATAACCTTTTGAGAACCAGACGATCTTTGGATCGGATTTATATAATTTTTTGTTAAACTTTACTACCTAGGTGTTGACGAATGGGGAGGTCGATACTTGCGATAGCTAATGGATTTTGAATAGATCAAATAGATAGATTTGAGATATTTATATTTAGTAGTATTATTTATTTGTTTTGTTTCTCTTGTGTCTTACTGCTGTCACTCAGCTGAGAAACATACCGAAATTGGTTCTTAAAGATGATAGCGGCACTATTTAATCTGAATTTACATTTTTTACAATTCTTTTTACAATGTTGTTGATGCCGAAATGGGCTGTTTAAATTAGGTTTGGGTAAATAACTATATTCAGATGAAAACTAATTTATTATTTCAGATGCTAATGTGCTTTTCGCTGGCGGGTTATGGCCAGCAAAAGGAAAGCTGGGTAGACAAGCCGATTTCTGAGTGGCCGAAGATTGCGCTGATCAACGAGGTGCAGTTTAAAAATGGTGACCGCTACGTTCATCCTTCTTTTAAGTATGCGGGTACGGGTTTTTTAATTGACAATGGTAAGGACACGCTGGCGGCGACTGGCAAGCACATCCTCTGGATCGCAAAAAATAAACAAAGCAAGGCGACTGAAGTCAATGCTGCGCTTAAGGAATGGGTGATGAGGCCAAAAGGTGATACACAGGATTCGGCGGTGATCGGCAAATTGCTGAATGAAGACCCGAATGAAGTGCTGGAGGCTAAGGGCTCTACCATACAGGACCGGGACTGGATTGTGTTTACAGTGAAAAAGAGTTCGTCAAATTTATACCCCTTGAAACCCCGCTATACACAAGTGAAGCCGGGAGAGAAGGTCTATATTCTGAGTTGTGCCTATGATGACAGCCTGTGTACGGTTCATGAAGGAAAAGTATATCAGAAATACGGAATGGATATCCTCATTGAGCGGGACATGAAGACGCATAAGGGCGGCTGCAGTGGTTCGCCGGTAATTGATGCCAATGGTTACCTGATCGGGATCATTACGGGCAGTGCGGGTTCTAAGGTTGGGAATGTTTCTGTAGCGATCTCCAATGAATACCTAAAGGATGTGCTGGATAACAAACCGGGGCTTAATGAGCCAAAAAAGGATTATGGGGAATTGGTTTACAATACAGTAATCAAAGATGGTGTTGGGGCGGCGACCAAGCTGTATCAGAATCTGGTTAAAGATCCAAAGAATTATTATGTGTACAATTTGCGCAGCCCAAACCGCAATGGCCTGAGGGAAACTGCAGAAAAGCTGTTGGCTGAGGGGCGCAATGAAGATGCTGTGGCGATCCTGAAGTTTAACATCAAAGTGAACCTCCATTTTTATGAGAATTATAACTTGCTGGGCAAAGCGGAGCTGGCGGTTGGAAATAATACTGGTGCCATAGCCGCGTATCAACAGTCGGTAAAATCAAATGACAGTAAAGACAATGAGGCTCATGCCGCGCTGGAAAAATTAAATGCTAAACCTTAAAAAAATGAAAAAGAAATATTTAGTGTTATTGGCCGTACTGTTCTGCTTGGCAAATACAACTATGGCAAGGCAGCAGCCAGCTGCCAAGCCGATTGTTTACAAACTGGATGCGAATACGAGCAGGCTTTTGTGGAAGGCTACGAAGGTCAATGGCGGGCACAATGGTTTTTTAGTGTTTTTCGGGGATATTGTATGCCGATGCCAAGGGCAAACTACCGAGCGGGAATTTCGTAATGAATAGCAGCTCAACCGTCAAAGTAAACTTCAGGTTTGGATGCTCAAACTGATCAGTATATACGATGATACAATGAATCGTAAAACAAGCCAGATAACCCTCAAACAGTTCTTCAGCGGAAAGTGTTAGAGGGACTTGTTTGCCATTTTTAATTGTGCCTATCAAGTGGTAGCCTATGAAAAATAAATTCAAAATATCGGACGTACTGTAACTTTATTCCTCTTGCTACCTCTAATTTTAAATCAGTTAAAAATATATACAATATGGGGTTATTTTCAGCATTAATGGGCAATGCCGGCGCGGTAAGTCAGAACGAGGTAAGGAAAAACTACGGGACACTGCTTACAGCTAATGAAGAGATCGAAATGGGGTTTAAATTGATAAGGGACACTTTCATCTTTACCAATAAAAGACTGATCGTTGTTGATGTTCAGGGATTGACGGGAAGCAAGACGGAATATGTTTCTATTGCATATAAAGCGATTAGCAGATTTAGTGTGGAAACAGCTGGTACTTTTGACCTGGATGCGGAATTAAAAATCTGGGTATCCAGTGAAACTATTCCAAGTATCCGTAAGAAATTCAATAAATCAGTGAATGTTTTTGAGGTACAGAAAGTACTTGCACATCATGTTTTAGGATAGTTTCTATTCCGGGAAAAAGAAAAAGCGGGAAGTCCGGCAGCAATTGATCCCTTTTAGACAGATGCGGCTTATATTCCATTTAAGGGTTTGACCTTACCGGACCTGGAGGACTGGTATGACCATAAATATTTGAAAATAGAGGCATTTAAATGTTCTCCTATCACAGGTGAAACGAAATTATGATCATAAGTTATGGGTTTCGTATTTTCCGGTAGCTTTTGTCAGGTCGATTCTGAATACGACAAGGCTGGTGTGTTCCTCAGTCTGAATTCCATGCGAGGTTTCTTGTGAGGGCCGGCTGGTTAAAGGCATAATCCGGTGTATAATACCCTGCATGGCCTGCTGACGTTCCTCACCAGTCAGTTCAACAAAATCTCCCCAAAGAATAGCACTTTTCCAGCGAAAGGTATCCTTGATCTGGTCTACCTGAAAGCATACCTTTGGATTGGCACGCATCATCTTAATTTTCTTTCCATTCCCCGAATGCGCATAAACCGCGTTGTTTTTGTACACATAATTAACCGGTACTACATACGTTTCACCATCGGAATGGCAACCGATCCTGCCAATCACCTGGCTTTCCAGTAAATCAATAAGCTCTTTTTTATTAAGGTCTCCTAACATTTTCTATGATTGATAAATTTTAAACCCAATTTAATTTTCAGTAAACAATTGCCATATTGATGTTTGTTTAATCCAGCTATTTATTCTTATATAAGCGTATCCTAAATCAAATATGGAAAGAAGGTATGGAAATAAATATGATCTATATCACTTTTAGTGAGGTATTTAGCAAGCTCAAAATTCTGAATGAGGTTATGTAGCTTAAGGAGTGAACAACTGCTTTTTCCTTTCTTCCCTTATTTCATCTTTATCATGATTCGCATTCGCGGTTTCAAATTGAAAACTTCAGCAAATGACCTGCATTCCGCAATTGTTACAGCCCCGAATAGGGTTGATACGATCAGTTCATTCTATGGGGTAAAGGCTAAAAACCTACTTCGGCAATATCGTGATTACCTTAGTGATTTTAAGAGCTGGGACCAGAAATCACATGCAAAATAATGGCTGTTATATCCAGAAAACCTGGGTGAACAGCTTTCTATAGACGAAACTAGTCTTTCTCATGGTGAACTTTACACGATCCTTATCAACAAAGCAGCAAAAGGTAAGAAAGGAGCCATTGTTACCATTGTAGCAGGCACCAAAGCGGAAACCGTCATTTCAGTACTGAAAAAGATTCCGGAAAGAGCAAGAAAAAAAGTAACTGAAGTTACCCTGGATAGGGCAGGTAATATGGAATTGATCTGCAAACGTTGTTTTCCTCAGGCAAACAGGTTTCAAAGCATTTAATACAATTGCTCGCTCGATACAAAACCACTATTAAACTATTCTCAACTACTTTGACAACAAATCTACCAATGCTTCAGCGGAATCTTTTAACGCAAAAATAAAGGCGTTTAGAAATCTATTTAGGGGTGTGAAAAACATAGAATTCTTCCTGTACAGACTAACTCAACTATATGCTTAGCAAGCAAAAAATCATTCTCGCTCCACAAGTTTTGGGATTGATCCCATTGAAATTGGAGCGGAAATGTGCCTTTTAAAGCAGAAAAGCTCAATTTCGTTATGAAATTGAGCTTTTCTAAGTAGTGGTATGGGCCGGGATCGAACCGGCGACACATGGATTTTCAGTCCATTGCTCTACCGACTGAGCTACCGTACCTACTTCCCGTTTGGGATTGCAAATGTAGTGTCTTTTTTTGGATGACAAAATCTTTTTTTAAAATAATTTCACTTTGTCGCATTAGTAGTTGATTATCTGTGTGTTTATTTTTTTTTGTTATTCTCTATCCAAGCTTTTTCCTTCTGTTGGTCCGGTACTGATTTGGAGAAATGCGCATACTTTTTTTGAATAATCGTGAAAAATGAAAAGGATCGTCATAACCAAGAGAAGTAGCTATCTCTTTTATTTTGGTTTCCGAATTGTATAGGAGTACACATGCCCTTTGCAATTTCAGGTGAATCAGGTAATCCATTGGAGACATACCTGTAGACTTTTTAAACATTTTTGAAAAATGTGAGGTAGACAAGTTGTTTTTACTCGCAAGATCTTCGACCGTAAGTCTCTCACTTAAATTGCTCTTCATGTACGCCACAGTTTCCTTAATCATATTCTTTTCATCCTGAACTTTAACGCTACTATGCTTTTCGGGATAAAGAAAAGTAGCCAGAAGATGATACATGCATAAATTTGTATTTGTTAGATTTTCTTTGCTATAACCAAGTTCTAAATTTTGGTACATGGATTCCCAAATTTGGATGCCCTTTTCATTCAATAAAATTTGCTGTGCACCATCATAAAGATTAATGTTAAATTCCTTGTTAAAAGTATCGATGTCCTTCCCACTAAAATGTACCCAATAAATTGTCCATGGATCATTTATGTCTGCTCCATAACTCATGGCTACTTTTGTAGCTGGTACAATAATAAACTCATTCGGACCAACATCTAAGCGCTTGTCATTGATGATGAACCATCCTTTTCCTCTGGTACAATAGATCAGTATATTATCGGTACAGCCCTCGGGTCTTTCTCTATAATGGTAAGCCGCTTTTGGGAAATAACCGATATAGGTAACATATAGTTGATTCATTACGCGATTACCCTTAATTACACTTTTCCACGCAGAGGCTGGGATACTGATGTATTTTTCTCCCTCAAATCCATCTTGTATTTTTTTCTCGTTCATGTGTCATGTATCTAACAAGTATAGGGATTATTCTTCTTATTTGGGTTTGCTATTTGATGGGATTGATCATTCTTAGTCTAGCAATAGTATTTTATTAGTGTATTCTTAAGATATGATAATGCTATTGATAAGTGAATAGTTCATGTCGATGAATGTTTTTGCTATTTTTTTATTTGTGTCTGTCGTCTATTTTTGTTTAATCCTTAACTTTTTCAACAGAGATAAGATAGTTTAATCCATTCTTTTTTAAAGTTTGTACATTTTAAAAGAAATCAAGACCAGCTACTTTTACCTTCATATAGCAACCAAGTATAACAAACCGAATGACTAGAAGACTATTTTCGCTATTTTTTTTAACAGCCTATGCTACTTTAAAAGTTAGCGCGCAACAAAAGCCATTAAATTTATGGTACGACAAACCTGCACAAATATGGGAAGAAACTTTGCCTCTAGGTAATGGAAGATTAGGTATGACTCCAGACGGCGGGATATCGAAAGAGAAGATTGTATTAAATGACATTACACTTTGGTCGGGTGGTCCTCAGGATGCTAATAATTACGAAGCTTACAAAAGTTTGCCGAAGATACGAGAGTTGATACTTCAAGGAAAAAACGATGAAGCCCAGGATCTTGTAAATAAAGATTTTGTTTGTAAAGGACTGGGTTCTGGAGGCGAAAAATGGGGCAAATACCAGGTGCTCGGAAATCTCGAAATTGACTTTAACTACGGAAACCTAAAGCCTGACGAAATAACTCCTGAAGCATATCACAGAGAATTATCTCTGGATAAAGCGATAGCCAACTGCAGCTATAAAGTAGATGGAGTAAACTATAGAAGAGAGTATTTTACAAGCTTTAGTGGGGATATTGATGTGATCAAAATAACAGCTGATAAACCCGGAAAATTAAATTGCAAAATCTCTATTAGCAGATCAGAAAAATCAGTAGTAAAAACCGAGGGAACTGAATTGCAAATGTATGGTCAACTTGATAATGGGACTGATGGCAAGGGGATGCAATATCAGGCCAGGGTAAATACAAAGTTGAAGGGGGGAAAGGTTACAGTAGATCGGAATGTTCTTATTGTAAAAAATGCAACAGAATTAGTTATTTACGTTTCTGCTGCAACAGATTTTAAAGGATTTGCATTTAAAGAGAAAACAAAGCAATTGTTATCTGCTGCTTTAAAAACTCCTTATGAACTCCAAAAAGGGAAACATATCTTAAATTATGCCAAGCTTTTTAAAAGAGTAAATATAGATTTGGGACAGGGAAAATCAGCTAAGTTTCCCACTAATAAAAGGTTAGACCTCTTTTATAAGAACTTTGCAGATGATAAATCTTTACCTGTCTTATTTTTTCAATTTGGTCGGTATTTAAGTATAAGCAGTACCAGAGTAGGCTTGCTTCCCCCAAACCTTCAGGGGTTATGGGCAAACCAAATCAATACACCATGGAATGGCGATTACCATTTAGATGTGAATGTGCAAATGAACCACTGGCCGGTTGAAGTATCAAACCTTTCAGAATTGAATTTGCCACTGGCAGAATTGGTTAAGAGTCTTGTAAAACCAGGAGAGAAAACCGCAAAGGCATATTACAATGCCGATGGCTGGATTGCCCACGTTATTACCAACGTGTGGGGCTTTACAGAGCCAGGAGAGAGTGCCTCATGGGGGGCAACAAATGCGGGATCAGGCTGGTTGTGTAATAATTTGTGGGATCACTATGCTTTTAGCCAGGATGTTAATTATTTAAAAAGTATTTACCCGGTTTTAAAAGGCTCTGCTAAATTCTATAAAAGTGTATTGATAAAAGACCCAAAAACTGGTTGGTCAGTAACCTCGCCATCGGTATCGCCCGAAAACACGTTCTATCTTCCAAATGGTAAAACGGCAAGTATATCCATGGGACCTACCATTGATAATCAGATTGTAAGAGAATTGTTTACTAATGTAATTACAGCCTCAAAGCTTTTAAATGTAGACGCAGAGTTTAGAAACGAACTGCAGGAAAAACTGAAATCTGTTCCTCCGGCAGGGGTAATCAGTAAGGATGGAAGAATTCAGGAATGGATAGAAGATTATAAAGAAACAGATTTACAGCACCGTCATATATCACATTTATATGGTTTATACCCAGCGTCATTAATTACACCTCTTTCAACCCCAGATCTTGCTGAGGCAGCAAAAAAAACACTTGAAGTAAGAGGCGATGATGGCCCTAGCTGGACCATTGCTTATAAACTATTGTTCTGGGCCAGACTACATGATGGGAATCGCGCATTTAAGCTGTTTAAAGAGATTTTAAAACCCACCTTGAGAACTGATATCAACTACGGTGCAGGTGGTGGTGTTTATCCTAATATGCTTTCGGCAGGTCCTCCTTTTCAAATTGATGGAAACTTTGGCGCAACAGCAGGAATCGCAGAGATGCTAATACAAAGTCATGACGGCTTTATTGATCTTTTGCCCGCTGTGCCTGATGCCTGGAAGGCTTACGGATCGATTAAAGGTCTAAGAGCAAGAGGAAATTTTACAGTTGATATGAGTTGGAAAGAGGGTAAGATTATCAGTTATCGCATCAGCTCAAACCATCCAAAAAGGGTAAAAGTTAAGGTAAATGGAAAGATCAGTGAGATAATGGCTTCCAGATTGTAATAAAATTGATAGCTACAATCAATTTGTGATGTATTTTAATAAAGATTAACCCTGTTTTGATCTGAGTTGATCAGGTTAGTCGCATTTTCTTCATTTTTTTTAGTATTTTTCTCTAACAAACCTAAAAACTAACCGACATGAAGAAATTTTCCCTAATTTTTTCCTGTTCCTTTTTTCTCGCATTTTATAGTTTTGCCCAGCAAGTTATCAGGGGTAAGGTAATGGATGCAAGTAACGGAACAGGAATTCCGGGCGCAAGCGTGCTCGTTAAAGGTGCTTCAACTGGCACCTCAACCCAATCCAACGGTTCTTATAGTATTTCAGTCCCTGCAAATGCCACAACTCTTGTTGTAAAATACCTTGGGTTTATTAGTCAGGAAGTAGCTATTGATGGTCGTACCGAAATCAATATCTCATTGATGCAAGACTCTGAGTCATTATCAGAAGTGGTAGTAACTGCTCTGGGTATTAAACGAAGTGAGCGCTCTCTTGGTTATTCCACTCAGGAGGTAAAAGGTGATAACCTAACGCTTACCAAAGAGCAGAATGTAATTGGTTCCCTTGCCGGTAAAATTGCAGGAGTGCAAGTTGTAGGGTCATCAGGAGCCAGCATGGGGGGTACCCAAAAGATTAAAATCCGTGGGGTTAATTCCCTTGCAGGCTCAGATCAACCCTTAATAGTGGTTGATGGAACACCGATATCTAACAGTAATTTCTCTAATGGTGGGGGAGGTGCTTCAGGTAGTGATGGAAGTTATACCGGTGCTGATTATGGAAACGTTGCTCAGGATATAAATCCTGACGATATTGAATCAGTGAACGTATTAAAAGGGCCAGCAGCATCAGCGCTTTATGGGTTACGCGGGCAATATGGCGTTATAATGATCACTACAAAAAAGGGAGCAAAAGGACCTAAAAAAGTCGATGTTCAATTTAGTTCTGCATTTTCAATTGAAAAGGTTGGGAATCTGATGCCAATGCAAAATTTATATGGGGCAGGTTCTAAACAAACCTGGAATACGCTTGATAATGGCCAGAAATATGTTCAGATGGATTATGATGAGAGCTGGGGCCCAAAAATGGATGGTACACCAGTTAGGCAAGTATTCAGTTTCTATCCTCAGGATCCTACATACGGACAGGAAACTCCGTTTGTTCCTCATCCTAATAATATTAAGGATTTTTTTGAAACAGGAAACAATGCGGTGAATAGCATATCTGTTTCCGGAGGTGGAGAAAATTCAACATTCAGGCTAAGTTATACCAATGGAAATATAAATGGAATTGAACCAAATACCTGGCTTAGAAGAAACAATCTAGGACTAAATGCTTCCCTTGATGTAACAACTAAGCTTACGGCATCTGCTAACATAAATTACGCAGGTAATAAAGGTCAAAGACCTTCACAAGGATATGATGGAGGGTCAAGAAACTTTGTGCAGTGGTTTCAACGGAATATAGATATGAAACGTTTGAAAGACTATAAATACGCTGACGGCACGTTTCTGCACTGGAACTTGGATGTGCCTAATTCCGATGGTTCGTTAGATAGCTACCAGCCTTTATACTGGAATAATCCGTATTTTGAAGCGAATGAGAACCTAAATAATGATGATAGAGATCGCATATTTGGTGATATTGGTTTAACTTATCAGGTTTTGCCTGAATTGAAATTAAGCGGCTTTGTCAGAACTGATAGCTATATTCAGAATATTGAGGAGCGGTCTGCCGTAGGTGGTCGTTATTTAAGTTCATTCTCTACTGGCAAATACCAGAACAAAGAAATGAATTATGAATTTCTTGGTCAGTATAATAAGAGCTGGGATGACTTTTCATTAGCTGCCAATATTGGTTCTAATATTTATACCCGTAAGTATAACTATTTACTTGAAAAAACAGAAGGGGGTTTAATTAGTCCCGACTTTTATAATATTGCGGCCTCAAAGGATAGGCCTACTGTTACGTCGTACCTACTTAGGCAACAGATACGAAGCTTGTATGCAATGGCATCTTTTGGATATAAAAACATCTATTATTTAGATGCATCAATCAGAAATGATAATACATCCACCTTGCCTAAAAAGAATAATTCTTACTACTATCCATCGGTTTCGGGTAGCATGGTCTTCGGCGAATTGTTAAAATGGAAACCGCTTTCATATGGAAAAGTACGACTTAGTTATGCAATTGCCGGATCAAATGTTAGTCCTTATAGAACGTCATTTGTATATGGAATTGGTGGTATATATGATGGTCCTCTAGGGACTATAAATACTATTTATGTCCCTGATGATATTAAAAATCCTGAATTAAAACCATCATTTGCTCATTCTTATGAAGCCGGTCTTGATTTGAAGTTTTTGAATAATCGTTTAGGAGTTGACTTTACGTTGTATAAACAGCAAAATAAGGATCAGATTATTGAGTTAAAAGTTTCGGGTACAACTGGATTTAATACTACTATAATTAATGCAGGTGAGATAGAAAACAAAGGGGTTGAACTCACCTTAAATGGGTCACCGATAAGATCTCAAAATTTCTCATGGGATGCTGCTTTTAACTTTGCACATAGTAAAAACCTGATTAAAAAGTTGGGTACTGATTCAAAGGTTTATCCAATTAGCTCAAATACCTATGCCGGTAAGTCAGTGTTCCTTAATTCTTATGAACTGGGCTCGTACGGAAGCCTTATCGGGCAGGCCTACCAGCGTGATCCTGCAACTGGTAAAATTCTGCTAGGAGCTAATAATATGCCACTTTACACACCCGCTACTCATAATTTTGGAACAGTGCTACCTCAATACACTGGCGGATTTCTAAATACATTTAACCTCTGGAAATTTAGTATAGCGGCGATGATTGATTTCCAAAAAGGAGGCCGATTCTTTAGCTGGTCCAAAATGCTTGCCCAAAAATCAGGACAGGCGGAAGAGACTGCTGCTATGAATGACAAGGGACATAATATTCGTGATGCTGTAGCTGAGGGTGGAGGGATAAAGATTAATGGCGTGTATGCTCCAGGCACTGTAATAAATGGCACTGATGTTAGTGGACAGGAAGCCAGTCCTTATGTTGAGGCAAGGGCCTACTACAGAAACACTCTAGGAACAAATGTGTATGAAGAGTATCTATATGATGCCTCATATATTAAATTAAGAGAATTAAGTATAGGATATACGTTTGACAAAAAAATGTTTTCTAAACTGCCTTTCCGATCACTTAAGCTTGCTTTTATTGCACGTAATCCTGTTATGATATGGCAAAAAGCACCAAAAGGACTGGACCCATCAGAACTATCAAGTGGAAGTTCATCCATCAGCTGGCTTGAAACGGGAGGACTGAACACAGTTCGTTCATATGGCCTTAACTTGAATATTAACTTTTAACATAGGCAGTCATGAAAAAGATAAATAAATCAGTATTATTCGTAGCGGCAACCGTGTTCTTGTTTTCTGGTTGTAATAAATTCGACGAATCCATAAACAGAGATACAAATAATCCAACGGTTGCCTCTGGTACCCAATTAATAGCAAACTCAGAGCTTAGTTTGCCTACTTTGAGCTCATCCCCTCAGGGAGAGTATTATGCTCAATTTCTGTCAGAAGCATTATATCCCGATCTCTCTCTTTATAATAATGTTAACTTCAGCTTTTATACGCTGTATACAGGCCCGTTGCAGAACCTGGAATCGGTTCTAACTTCTCCATCTTTAGTGCCATCAGAGGGGCCCATAAGTAACCAGCTTGCGGTTGCCAAGATCTTAAAAGCTTATTTTTTCTGGCATATAACAGATAGATGGGGAGATGTTCCATTTAGTGAGGCTTTAAAGGGAAAAAATAATTATACCCCCGCTTATGATACACAACAGTCAATTTATAATAGTCTCTTTAAGTTACTGGATGAAGCAAATTCACAAATTGTTGCAGGTGATATCTCAAACGATATTGTTTATAACGGAAACATGGAGCGATGGAAAAAGCTGGGAAATACCCTTCATTTATTAATAGCACTCAGACTTTCAAAGATAGATCCGAATACAGGAAAAGTGGAATTCAATAAGGCTTTAGCTGCGGGTATTATGGAGTCTAATGAAGATAATCTTGTCTACAAACATTTGGCGAATGCGGCTAATGAAAACTATTGGTATGATCAGATTTCAAACCAAAACCGTAAGTGGTGGGCTTTAAGCAAACCATTGGTAGATTATATAAAACCACTTGACGACCCAAGACTCAAGGTTTATGGGGATGCCAATAAAGTCGGAGACTATACAGGGTTAGAGTTTGGACTTGTAGAGGGCGTTGATAAAAAGGACCCCTCGTTACTGGGGTTAGCTATTCGTAAACAGGACGCCCCGGTTTACCTGGTTACTTTTGCGCAGGCTCTTTTTGCTAAAGCTGAAGCTGCAAAAATGAACTGGATTCCAGGGGCAGATGTCGAAGCTAAAACAAATTACGACATGGGAATTGAACAGTCCGTTAGGCAATGGAACAATGATGATATTAGTGGTCTGGCAAAAATGAAAGCACATGCCGAAATTCAATATAATCCTGCAAATGGCCTTAAACAAATTGCCTACCAGCGTTGGGTTCATTTATTTATGAACGGCTTTGAAGCATGGGCTGAGTGGAGAAGGACTGGTTATCCTGAACTGAGCTCACCCGTAGGTAATCCAGCTAAAGCAATTCCTAGAAGGCAGGCGTATCCAACAGAAGAATCATCTAACAACAAAGCACATTATTCTGAAGCGATCCAGCGACAATTTAATGGTACCGATGATTTAACTGGGCGATTATGGTGGGATAAGCCTTAAGACGCAAATTGGTTATGTCAAAATCGCTTAATATTTAGACAATTGTGTAAATCTTTTTATAAGCAAATCATGCTTTCTTTGAATTAACCGAGACACAAGCCAAATCTGAATAAGAAACCATCGTAAGTAGTAGCTTTAGAAAGTCTTCTTATGATGGTTTCATCTCTTTAATGCCAGGCGCTCAGAATACCAATCATTTAATTTTTTTAAAATAAATTACCAAACGATTTGGATTAATTCTAAATAATAGTAACCTTTGCAATATCAAGAGTTTAAATGTGAACATGCAGGATTTAGTTATACTACCTTCAATCAATTTTACAGAAGTATTTAATACTAACAAAGGTGCCATCTATCAATCAGACAGTGAGAACTGCTGGTATATAGATTTTGCCGGTAAACTTGCTCGTTTCGATTATCGTAACTTACTTAAACTTAAAAAAGCAGTTTATCAGATCGATATAGAAAATTTGCTTTTAAATAGCACCAAAGCACCAGATCTTGAAATCATTTTTATCTGCGCTTGCGATCATTGCTATGTACTTTCTATCCTGGAAATTATTGCTTTAAAAGAGCTATTACAAGGTACATTTGTAATGTTAGAGCTTAATCACATCATATTCGATCGTTTGCATCGTATAGTTGCCTGATTAACTTAGAATTAGAATCTTTCCATATTACTCTAATATTATCTATTCTTAATTTATTGCATTATTTTTGATGTTATAATATCATTTAAACGATAGTAATTATGAAAGATATCATTCGCGCAAAGTGCTTACTCTCATCAGATGTAGAGACACTTATTAACCAGCAAATAAAAAAAGAAGCCCACTCATCAGCTATTTATCTTTCTATGGCTTCATGGTGTAATCGCAATGGATACGACTTTTCATCTGATTATTTTTTCAAGCAAGCCGAAGAAGAAAGAGCCCATCAGCTTAAATTCTATAAATATGTTTTAGATATGGGAGGTACAGCAATTTCTCCTGACATCACAAATATCAAAATTGAATATAACTCTTTCCGTGAGGTTTTTGAAGAAGCTTTGGATCAGGAAATTAGCGTAACCCAATCTATTAAAAGCATTGCAGCTCGTTGCCATAAAGAACAGGATTATGTAACTCTTGAGTTCTTAAACTGGTTCTTTAGAGAACAAAGAGAAGAAGAATATAAAGCTCGTCGTGCCCTTGAATTGTTTGATGTAATCGGAGAAGAAGGAACTGGAAGATGGCAGATTGACAAACACGTTGGCCAGATTAAATACGAAAGCGAGGCTTAATCTAATTTAGCCAGTTTACCCTGGTATTTTAAGGTACATACTGATGAAACAGTATGTACCTTTTTTTGTTTATTGATAATATAGGCCATGTCAAAGAAACATAAAAAGAACAAACACTCTAAGCAGGAAAAAAAGGATAAAAAGAAAAAAGACTGCTGTGAGAAATACCTTAGAGGAAAACGATGTAAAAATTGTCCCCTGGCCTAGCTTTGTAATCACTTTATGCTTTTTAATTCAGGATAACGTTATCGGCCAAATGATAGCACCGTCTGCAACGAGGCTCATAACTGTCCTTTTCGCCTAATAATATTTTCGATTCGCTAGCAACTTTACGGAAAGAGTACATCGCCGGACTACCACAACGAACACAAACTGCATTTACCTTTGTTACCAATTCTGCAATAGCCATTAGCGCTGGTATGGGACCGAAAGGTTTACCAAGAAAATCCATATCTAACCCGGCTACAATAACCCTTATTCCTTTTTGAGCAAGTTTGTTGCATACGTCAGGCAGGTCTTCATCGAAAAACTGAGCCTCATCAATACCGACAACCTGAGTATTGGCATCTAAAAGTAGTATTGAAGATGATGTTTCTACCGGTGTTGATTGAATTGAATTTAAATCGTGAGACACCACTGCATTTTCGTCATATCTGGTATCTGTTTTAGGTTTAAAGATTTCAACATTCAGCTGAGCAATTTGAGCCCTTCTTAATCTCCTTAATAATTCTTCTGTTTTGCCCGAAAACATAGAGCCGCAAATTACCTCTATGCTACCGCAAAACTCTCCTCTTCTGTAATTTTGTTCGCTGAATAACATCGTATTGTAGTACTTATAGCCTGCTAATATCAGAATTTTGTAGTACTTTTGAATGGCAAGTTACCAACATAAAAAGTCAATTCTTCCGTTATTAAATTATGATGAACCAAGGTGATATTTTCAAAAAAATAGGACAAATACTAAACGAACTTCAAGATCAGTACGAGTTTTTAGCTCATAATCCAGAGCAATTGAATGAGTTAGAACTGGAACTGTTTATGGCAAATGCCAATTTTTTGTCGGATCATGTTCAAATTGTAAAGAAGTTAAATAACAATAAGCCTGTAAAGGAAATACCTGAACATACTTTAGACAGTGTTGTAGAAAAGGAAGAGCCTTTAATTTCTCAAGAACCAGAGAATGTTCGGGAAGTGGAAGAAGTTAAGAACCACGTTCCGTCTTTTGAATTTATTTTAAATGATAATTCATCAACTGATAAGTTTGACTTCGAAGAAAAATCTGTTGATAGTATTTTTGACAGGCCATTAAGTAAAGAAGAAGAACGCATTATTGCTGAAAAGCAGAGGTTAATGGAAAGCAAGTCGCAGTTTGAAACAACTGATCAGCAGCCGACTGAAAAAGTAACTCAGGAACCTGCTCTTGTGACTAGCGGAATTGAAGAAGCAACAATTGACGAGGAACCAGAACCAATTCAGGAACCCGTTGTTTATAAAGAAGAACCAGTCGTTCAAGTACAGGAAGAACCAGAAGCGCTAGAACCTGCTCCAATACCTACTCCTGAACCTGTTGTTTTTAAAGCCCCTGAGCCAGCCAAAGCTTTTGTAAATGAAACTACACCAGAACCAATACAACAAGAGCCTGTAAGTAATGTAAGGCCTACCTTAAACGATATTCTGGCAGGCAAGAACAATAATAGCTCTGTTAATTTGAATTTGGAAAGCAACAAGCCCACAATAACAGATCTTAAAAAAGGAATAACTCTTAATGAAAAACTATTATACATTAAGGATTTGTTTAATGGCTATAATCTTGCTTATTCCGAAGCCATCGACCTGATCAATAAAATGCCTGATTTAAAGACTGCAGATACGTTCCTAAAAAATAACTATGCAGAGAAGAACAACTGGGCTTCAAAACAGACTACTGTAGATAAATTTTACGAATTGCTAAGTCAGCGTTTTTCATAGGCTTAGATAAAGCCCATTCTGTTTGAGTCCAGCTTAAGGAATATAAACAACAATATTGTAAAACTCCAAAGCGATGATCCTCCATAACTGATAAAAGGTAGGGGTATGCCAATTACAGGCACAATGCCTATGGCCATACCAATATTTATGAATACGTGGAAGAACAGGATACTGGCAACACAATAACCATATACTCTGGAGAATGTAGATCGCTGTCGCTCTGCAAGGTTAATTAAGCGAAGTAAGAGGAATAAGAACAATCCAATCACTACAAAGCAACCTACAAAACCCCATTCTTCTCCAATTGTAGAGAAAATGAAGTCAGTACTCTGAGCTGGAACATAACCATATTTAGTTTGGGTCCCCTGTAAAAAACCACGACCTGTAAGTTGGCCCGAACCGATAGCTATTTTAGATTGTATCACATTATAACCAACACCCTTTGGGTCTATCTTTAATCCTAATATCAGCTCTATCCTTGTACGTTGATGCGGTTTCAAAACCTTCTCGTAGGCTAGTTTTACCACAAATAAATAAGCAATTGCTATTATTGTTACAAGAATTGCAGAAAACATAACCTTCTGTTTTCGCTTGTTTTGATAAACAAAGAAACCTCCAATAAGCAGAATAGTAGGAATTAATACTTTTAATGGAACAAGGAAGTCGGCCACAAATAACACAATCATTCCTAAAAAGATCAGCAAAAAGTAACCAGATAAACCTTCTCTGTACATTGGAAACATGAAAGCCAAAAATACAAGAGCCGATCCAGCATCAGGCTGAAGCATGATAAGCACAAGAGGAATGCCCATAATCAATCCCGCAAAAGCTATAGATTTTAAATCTCTGAATTTAGGACTGAAGCTGCTAATATACCGGGCGAGCAATAGAGCCGTACCAAACTTCGCAAACTCAGAGGGTTGCAATCGAAACCCACCACCTAGTGATATCCAGGCCTGGTTACCACCGACATTTCTACCAACCACCAAAACAATAATGAGTAGTAGTACTGTAACACCGTATACAATAGGCGAGAAGACGCTAAAGAACTTGGCATCCAATAGCAAAATTGAAAAACCCAACACCAGACCCGCAATAACATAGATCAATTGTTTTCCGTAATTGCTGCCAAAATTAAACACAGAGGTGTCAGTCGTGTTATGTACTGAAGCATAAATATTTACGTAACCAACCGCACACAAAGCAATGTAAATTAGGATAGTAATCCAATCTACATTGAAGAAGAATCTGTTGCTTTGCTGATTAGTCATTTTTTTTATCTATCACTTTTTTTGGTTCAACAGCATTAATGCTTTTTTTAAGTGAATCCGCTTTTTTAGCAGAATCAATAAGGGCTGCTTTGGTTTTCACTTTTGGTTTTGGTAGCGCAGGAAGAATAACTTGTTTTTTCATCCATTCTACTCCACCTCTTCTGTTTGGAGGTATACTATCTTTAAGATACTTCTCTGTAATATAACTTGCAATTGGCGCCGCATAAGTGCCCCCGTAGCCAGCATTTTCTACAATAACTGCGATGGCAATTTTTGGATTATCTCTGGGGGCAAAGCCAATAAATACGGAGTGGTTTTTGCCACGTGGATTTTGTACAGTACCTGTTTTTCCACACATTATAATTCCATCTATTCTCGAAGCCAAAGCAGTACCCCACGGCGAATTTACTGCTTCCTGCATTCCATCAATTACAGGCCCGAAGTGTGCTGCATCAACACCAACATAGTTTTTCTTTAGATATTCCTTTCTAATCACATGATCTTTTCCGATAGATTTAACCAGGTGAGGCTTTATATAATAACCTTTATTAGCAATGGCCGCCATAATATTTGCCATCTGTAAAGGGGTTGCATCCATCTCGCCTTGCCCAATGGCTAACGAAATTACAGTTGAATAGCCCCAATACTTGCTGTACTTTTTTGAATAATAAGATGCGTCGTATAGCCTTCCTTTACGCTCTCCCGGTAAATCTATACCAAGGGTATCGCCAAGGCCCCAGAGCTTTACTTTCTTTTGCCAGTAATCATATGCTACTTGCTGATTCCTATTAAATTTTTTCTGTGTTAATAGTTTCTGAAATACATAACATGCATAAGTATTACATGATCTGGCAAGACCTCTTCGCAATGCAATATTTCCGTCAACGTGCTCACATTTAGTAGTGTGGTTTCCAACACGGAAATAGCCCGGGCAATTAAATGTGGTGTTCTCATCAATAACGCCTTCCTGTAGCCCAATCAGCGCATCTAAAGGCTTAAAAGAAGATCCTGGCGAATAATAACCTTGTATAGGACGAATGTTAAGCACACGGTTTGGATTTTTAAGTAAATCCATATAATTATTGCCCTGTTGGCGGCCAACCATTAAATTCGGATCATAACCCGGACTACTTACAAAAGCGAGGATTTCGCCAGTAGCAGGTTCTATTGCTACTATACTGCCTACCTTATTTTTCAGTAATTCTTCACCTAGTTTCTGGATTCTTACATCCAGAGAAGATATCAATTGCTCTCCTGAAACCGCCGAAGTATCGAATTTCCCTTCCGCATAACTACCCTTTGGTACATTGTGCGCATCATAAAGCATATTTACTACACCCCGTTCACCTCTTAGCGCAGTTTCATAAGCTTTCTCTACACCTGTTTTTCCTATGTAATCTCCAGGTCTGTAATAGCCTTCAGATCTTTCAATATCGGTAGGGCTTACTTCTTTTATATACCCTAAAAAGTGACCGGCTATGCTATCGGGATACTGTCTTATCGTTCTGCTTTGTACAAAAAAACCAGGGAAACGATATAGTTTTTCTGACAGCGATTGATAAATACTTACGGAAAGTTGTTTTTCAAATATGCTAGGTTGGTATCTCGACTGGTTTAAAGCTTTCTTAAAATTCTTTTTGAATTTTATGGTATCAATACCAATAATGCCACAAAGAGCAAGCGTATCAAATTCTTTTACGTCGTTAGGTATAACCATTAAATCGTATACCGGCTCATTCTGTACAAGAATCTTTTCGTTTCTATCTAAAATAACCCCACGGGCCGGAAAAGTGTAAAGCTTCCTCAACACATTACTCTCTGCAGAAAGGAAATATTTGTCGCTAAATACTTGTATATAAAAAAGTGTACCTAATAATATCAATGAAACAACAATGAATAATCCTTGTACAATATATTTTCGGTTAAACAGATTATCCATTAGCGTACCTTTCTGTTATAAAATATAAACTCGATCAAGGTAACAAGAAACAGTGTGAAAATTCCACTTAAAAGACACTTTAGTAGCGTGTATGAAAATTCAGTTAATCTAAATGTTTCTAAAAAGAACAGCACAATGTGATGTGCAAAAGTGCATAAAAAAGCATATAGAAGAAACCATTTAATGCCCATATTTCCCAGAGTAGGTTCCGGTTCATCAAAGCCATCCCTGCTTACCGTTACAGAAATAAACAGTATCCTTACAAAAACTAAAGTTACACAAGCTGCGGTATGAACACCCAATGTATCATAAAATGCATCAAGAGTTAAACCGGTAACAAAGGCGATTAAGTAAAGTAACAGGTTGGGAATTCCAAATGGAAGCAATAGCAAAAACAATATGTAAACAAAAGGAGTTGCCATATTGTAGAAACTCAAATTCCTTAGTAAAAGGATTTGAAATAAAAGTAGTATAAACCACCTGACTACGTTTGTTAATACTAATCTACTGCTCATTGGGTAATTTCGCTTCTAATTCTGTTTGTTCCTTTGCTAGTTTATTTTTAATGACGTAAACGTATTGTAAGGTACTAAAATCATTGAACAGATTGATTTCAATGGTCATGAAGTTATCTCCGGTGGATATGCCAGTGTTACTAACTGTGCCCACAGGAATGCCCGAAGGAAAAAATGAGAACCCCGATGTAACTACCGTATCCTTTAGATTTACTTTAAAGTGATTAGGAATATCTTTAATATAGGCCTTTCTGTAATCGGAATTTCTGTCGCCCCATACTAACGATCCTACCGCATTGTTTCTCTTTAGGCTCACGCTAATGTGCGTGTCCTTATGTAGTAGCGAACGTACAGTAGCTAAGTGCTCAGAAACATCCTGTACAAAGCCTACAACGCCCCTTCCTGGCGAAATGACAGGCATATTAGTTTCCATGCCATCGGCTTTGCCACGATTAATAGTGATAAAGTTATTCCGGTTGGTAATGGAGTTTTTAATAACCCTGGCCGAAAGATAAGTGTATTGAGGTACTCCGGCCGTGTCTTTTACTACAACATCCTTAGCCGTGTCTATATTTTTAAGGGCAAGTATCTCCGTCTTCAGTTTCGCATTCTCTACTGCCAGGCTATCATTTACAGAACCCAGGTTAATGTATTTTTTTAATACATTAAGGTTGTTGTACACATCACCAACAACTTTATTTGTCGAGTTAATGGTTACACTTCGTTGGTAGGAGTTGTTTCTTACGGTAAGAACAACTCCAACAGTAAAGAAAATGATGAAGAAGAAAAATGCGTTATATCTGCTTATAAAAATCCAAAGGTTACGCATATTCTAAATATAAGAGGGAAGCCCTTAGTTTATCTTCATTTAATTATTGCATTAAAAATTTGAAACCGCCAATGTTTTTTAAGGCGATACCTGTACCACGTACAACTGCACGAAGAGGATCTTCTGCAACGTGAACAGGCAATTTCGTTTTAGCAGCTACACGTTTATCTAAACCACGAAGCAATGCACCACCACCAGTTAAATAAATACCTGTTTGGTAAATATCAGCAGAAAGCTCTGGCGGAGTAATCTCTAAAGCTTTAAGAATAGCCTCTTCGATTTTTGAAATTGATTTATCTAAGCAATGCGCAATCTCAGTATAAGATACGGTGATCTGTTTAGGAACCCCAGTCATCAAGTCTCTTCCCTGTACCGCAAAATCAGCTGGTGGATCCTGTAATTCAGGTAATGCAGCACCAACTTCAATTTTAATTTTTTCAGCAGTACGATCGCCAATCATAATGTTGTGCTGGCGACGGATGTAGTTTACAATATCAGAGTCAAAGTTATCTCCCGCAACGCGGATAGACTGATCACACACAATACCTGATAAAGCGATTACCGCGATCTCAGTTGTACCACCACCTATATCAATGATCATGTTGCCCATTGGTTCTTCCACATCAATACCTATACCTACTGCAGCAGCCATAGGCTCATGGATCAGATAAACCTCTTTAGCACCTGCAATTTCCGCTGAATCTCTTACTGCACGTTTTTCAACTTCAGTAATACCGGAGGGAATACAGATTACCATTCTTAACGAAGGGAACATCCAGCCTTTACCGCCATTTAACATGCGGATCATACCTTTGATCATGGCTTCAGCAGCATTGAAATCAGCAATAACACCGTCTTTAAGTGGTCTAACTGTTCTGATGTTATCGTGGGTTTTACCCTCCATTTGCATGGCCTGCCTGCCAATTGCTATAATTTTATTTGTTTGTCTGTCAAAAGCAACAATTGAAGGTTCATCAACTACTACTTTGTCATTATGTATAATCAAGGTGTTTGCCGTACCTAAATCGATAGCAACTTCTTGTGTAAACCAATTAAATAGACCCATTTATAGGTGATAATTTAAGTATTAAAAATTCTGTGTACTATAGTAATGTAAAACTACGTCTTTTTATTGTATTGAGAGACAAATAAAGTTAGTGTTTGAAATGTCTGATGCCAGTAGTAACCATCGTTATACCTTTTTCATTAGCCATATTTACAGAATCAGCATCTTTAATAGAGCCACCTGGCTGTAAAACTGCAGTAATTCCTGCTTCAGCAGCAATTTCTACACAATCAGGGAACGGAAAAAATGCATCTGAAGCCATTACAGAGCCTTTTAAGTCAAAACCGAAAGCCTCTGCCTTTACAATTGCTTGTTTTAATGCATCAACTCTTGAAGTTTGACCAACACCGCTAGATAATAGCTGATCGTTTTTAACAAATACGATGGTGTTTGATTTTGTATGCTTTACAATTTTATTTGCAAAATGCAGATCAATTAATTCCTGGGCAGTAGGTGCTTTTTCTGTTACAGCGGTCATTTGATCCGGACCTTCGATAACTAAATCCTTATCCTGCTCAATAACTCCGTTTAACAAAGTTTTAAATTGTTTTTTGCTCAATTCTACATCGTTTCTCTGTAAAATTACCCTGTTCTTTTTAGCACGGAAAAGCTCAACAGCTTCAGGCTGATAAGAAGGAGCAATTAATACTTCAAAAAACAATTTATTAATTTCTGTTGCTGTAGCAAGGTCAATCTCTCTGTTGGCAATTAATACACCACCAAATGCAGAAACCGGATCACAAGCTAAAGCTACGTTCCAGGCATCTAAAAGATTTGTTCTTGAAGCTACGCCACAAGCATTTGTATGTTTTAAAATAGCAAATGTAGGCGCCTCAAATTCGTCAATTAATGCAACAGCAGCATCAACGTCAACAAGGTTGTTGTAAGAAAGCTCTTTGCCATTTAATTTAGTGAACATTGCATCTAAATCGCCATAAAACACACCTTGCTGATGTGGGTTCTCGCCATATCTTAAGATTTGTGCTTTGCTGATACTTTGTTTAAATACGTTAAGCGGTTCTTCAATATTGAAATAATTGAAGATTGCAGTGTCGTAGTTAGAAGAAGTATGGAATGCTTTTTTGGCGTATGCTTTACGTTGAGCTAAAGTAGTCTCTCCATTCTGATTTTCCAGTTGCTCCTGTAAAGTTGAATAATCATCTTTAGAAGCAAGGATTACTACATCATTAAAGTTTTTAGCTGCTGCTCTGATCAGTGAGATGCCACCGATGTCTATTTTTTCAATAATTTCTTCTTCAGAACCACCAGCTTTTAGTGTTTCTTCGAAAGGATATAAATCAACAATAACAAGATCTATTTCTGGAATCTCATACTGAGAAATTTGTTCCTGATCTGAAATTAAAGCTCTGCGGTTTAAAATACCACCAAAAACTTTAGGGTGTAAAGTTTTAACTCTTCCGCCTAAAATTGAAGGATAACCCGTAAGGTCTTCAACTGCGGTAACAGGTAAATTTAAATCTTTAATAAATTGTTCTGTACCTCCGGTAGAAAACAATTGAACACCTTGTTTTGCCAGCAGGCGAACTAAAGGCTCTAAACCATCTTTGTAATAAACTGAAATTAAAGCGTTTTTGATCTTTATCGATTGACTCATTAGAGAAAAATTTTGAGCCGCAAAATTAGTTTTTTTAACCGAGAAATTAGTATGCCTAAATAATAAAAATATACTATTTTTTTATCTTTTTAATAATCCCATCTATGATACGGGGATAATGCTGGTGCTCTAATTGCTGGCCTTTAAACTTAATCATTTCCAAATTATCGTCTTTGTCAATACGGTATTTTGCCTGATAAATATATTCTCCTTCATCGTAATTTTCATCAACATAATGTATTGTTATGCCACCTTCAGTTTCCTTGGCAGCCAGTACCGCATTATGTACATGATCTCCATACATTCCTTTTCCGCCAAACTTAGGTAATATAGCAGGGTGTATGTTTACAATACGTCCCGGATATTCATTTATTAAATTTTTAGGGATTAGCCATAAAAATCCTGCTAATACAATCAGATCCACATCCAGATTTTTTAGCAGATCAATAATATTATCGGTTTGATAAAATTCATGTCTGTCAAAAATATGAGAAGGGATTTCAAAATTGTCTGCACGCTGTAGAACGTAGGCATCAGGGTTGTTGGTAAGCACCAATGCAATTTCTACTTCAGGGTTATTTTTAAAATGCTCCATTAGCTTTTGGGCGTTAGATCCTGACCCTGAGGCAAATATGGCTATACGTTTTTTCATGGGGCAATATAAATTGAGGCTATTTATTCTTTTTCAAAGGTAGTAATGTTATCATTATGTCCAAAAATAGCATTTTAAGCGTTTAATGAAAGCTTTTAATTCGGTTTTTTGATTGATAAATATAGCTGTTGGTATTGATCGGCACTGTGTTAGAATGTTGCTGGTTCGACGCTGGTTCGACATTACTTCGCAAAACAGGTGTTTTTTTCGAACAATTGGTGCTCTAAATTCGATTTATCTAATATCTAACATGTATTAATGTGGTATATTGATGATACAAGTATTTATGTTGGAGAAGATTAAAAAAAATATTTATGTTCTGATTTTGCATTTTAAAAACATTAGTTCTATATTTGCAGTCCGAAAAATAAGAAGAAATAAAAGAGCTGGTCTCAACATAAAATATTTTAATAACAAAAAATGGCAAATCATAAATCTTCATTAAAAAGAATTAGAGCAAACGCAACTAAACGTTTACGTAATAGATATCAAGCAAAAACAACTCGTACGTTTATTAAAAGACTGCGTGCTGCTGAAGATAAAAAAACAGGACTAGAATTACTTCCTAAAGTAGTTTCTATGTTAGATCGTTTAGCCAAAAAAAGCGTTATTCACAAAAATAAAGCAGCTAACAACAAATCTAAATTAACTAAGTTTGTTAATAGCTTAAAATAAACATAGCTTTACAATATTGTAAAAGGGATATGCATTGCATATCCCTTTTTTTATGTTCAAAAAAGCGTTCCAATGAAACCATATCAACCAAAACTGGGGATAAAATTATGGGCAGAGGCAGATAGGCCTCGCGAAAAACTATTACTTAACGGCCGCAGGCATTTAACCGATGCCGAGCTTATAGCTATTTTAATTGGTTCTGGAAACAGAAATGAAAGTGCTGTTGATCTAAGCAAACGAATACTTGCCGAGTATGGAAATGATCTGGATGCACTAGGCAAAGTTTCTGTTAAAAGCCTTTCGAACTTTAAAGGCATTGGAGAAGCAAAAGCAATAGCTATAGTTGCCGCATTAGAACTGGGTCGTAGGAGAAAGGATACAGGAGCAACAGAGGTGGTGCATATAGCATCATCAAAGGATGCCTTTGAAATAATGATGCCGGTTTTTGCCGACTTAAATCATGAAGAGTTTTGGATCTTGATCTTAAATACGGCAAATAGGGTAATCGGAAAGCAGATTATTAGCAAAGGTGGGTTGGCAGGTACGGTAGCAGACCCAAAAATTATTTTTAAAACTGCACTTGAACATAACGCAGCTTTTATTATTCTTGCTCATAATCATCCTTCAGGAAATCTGAAGCCCAGCAGTCAGGATTTACAGCTTACAAAGAAGCTGGTAGAGGGAGGGAAGATGCTTGATTTACAAGTATTGGATCATCTTATTCTTGCAGATAAGGGATATTATAGCTTCGGAGATCAAGGGTTAATCTGATAAACATGAATTTTCCCGTTCGTTTTGAGCTTTTTGGTGAGTTATATCATTGGCATTATATTTTTGAAACACTAGCCTTTCTTATAGGCATTAGGGTTTATTATTTCTTAAAGAAAAAGATAGTTGATCCTATTTCTGATGAAAACAGGTTGTGGATTATGCTGGGGGCAATGATTGGTGCACTTATTGGCTCCCGGGTCATTGCTGCGCTTGAGGATCCGGAATCAATAAAACATTTAAGTTTGCTGGCATTCTTCAGTAATAAAACTATCGCAGGAGGTTTTATTGGAGGGTTGTTTGGCGTAGAGCTTATCAAAAAAATTATAGGCGTAAAGATTGCCTCCGGTGATCTTTATGTAATACCAATTATAGTTGCCTTGTTTATTGGGCGCATAGGTTGTTTTTTAATGGGTATAGATGAGCCCACTTTTGGTGTTGAAACACATTTTTTTACGGGGATGGATCTGGGTGATGGTTTAAAAAGACATCCAGTGGCACTCTATGAAATGATCTATATGGTGTTTCTTTTCCTATTCTTTATTTTTTTGAAAAAGAGGCTGATCAATGGCGATCACTTTAAATTGTTTATGGTTTTATATTTTTTATATCGATTTCTGGTAGAATTTATTAAACCGTATCACCCATTGTTTTTGGATTTAAGTGTGATCCATTGGATTTCATTGTTTATATTCAACTATTATTACAAATTTATTCTTCGCATCTCAAATAGCATCCTCAAATGAAAATAAGAAATTATATCTATTACGATTATACAAAAAGTCTGTGTCCGGAATGTCTGGAACTAATAGATGCAAAAATTGTTTTTCAGGATGAGAAGGTTTATATGCTAAAACATTGTAAAACCCATGGCGATAGTAAAGTTGTGATTGCCGACGATGTAGAGTATTACAAGCAGATCAGAAATTACAACAAACAGTCTGAGATGCCTTTGAAATTTAATACCAAGGTACATTATGGTTGCCCATATGATTGTGGCCTCTGTACAGATCATGAACAGCATTCGTGTTTAACAATAATAGAAGTAACAGACCGATGTAATTTAAGTTGCCCAACCTGTTATGCTATGTCTTCTCCGAGTTATGGTAGGCACAGAACTCTTGAAGAAATCAATAAAATGATGGATACGGTAGTGGCGAATGAAGGGGAGCCGGATGTGGTTCAGATTTCTGGAGGCGAGCCAACTGTGCATCCCGACTTTTTTAAAATTCTTGATCTTGCAAAGAGTAAGCCCATTAAACACCTAATGGTAAATACAAATGGAATTAGAATTGCAAAGGATATTAATTTTGTTGAAAAGCTGGCCTCATATATGCCTGATTTTGAAATTTATCTTCAGTTTGACAGTTTTAATGCAGCCGTTTTAACAAAGTTAAGAGGAGAAGACCTTACAGAAGTAAGGAAAAAGGCGATAGATAATTTAAATAAGTTTAATGTTTCGACCACATTGGTGGTAACGTTACAAAAAGGCTTGAATGACCATGAAATTGGTGATATCCTAGATTACGCTTTAAAACAAAAATGCGTGCGTGGAGTAACATTTCAGCCAACCCAGGTTGCCGGCAGAAATGACAATTATAACGATCAGCAGGGAAGGATAACGCTTACAGAGGTTCGTAGGAAAATATATGAACAGTACCCATTGTTTACCCCGCAGGACCTGATTCCGGTGCCTTGTAACCCTGATGCACTTTGTATGGCTTATGCGTTAAAAATTGGGGATGACGTAATACCTATGACACATTTAATTAATCCAGAAGATTTGCTGAACAATTCAAAAAACACCATCGTTTTTGAACATGATGAGAAACTGAAGGAGCATCTGCTGAATTTGTTTAGTACAGGAATATCTGTTGATTGTGCAGAGGGAGAGTTTGGAGAGCTTATGTGTTGTTTGCCAAGAGTAAAATCAGATCATTTGAATTATAATAACCTGTTTCGCATCATTATAATGAACTTTATGGATCCTCTGGATTTTGATGTACGGGCAGTAAAAAAATCATGTGTTCATATTGTGAGTGATAAAATGAAGATCATCCCATTTGAAACAATGAATATTTTTTACAGAGATAATAAAATCGATGATATCAGAGAAAAGTTAAACGAACGTTTTAAATTAATACAGTAATTATGATTGCTCTTCTTTTATTGTATTGGGCAGCTGTTGCCATCATATTTATAGTTGGTATTATCATGATGATTGTAGCGACAGCAAATAACAAACCTGTAAAGCCGGGTCTCAGATTGGTTATTCTATCAGTTATCTTATTAGTAATAGGAGCAGGAGCATGTGCCATTATGTTATCGGGATTGGGAGGTATGCATTAATGGCATTTCTCTTTTAGCATTCCCCTTTAAAATATTATCTTTGCGTTTTCCCAGTATTTCATACTAGATACCAGATAATGAAGATATCATACAATTGGCTTAAACAATTCATACAAACTGATAAAACACCTCAGGAACTTTCTCTTATATTAACAAATATTGGACTGGAAGTAGAAAGCTTAGAAACCGTGCAGCCTGTTGCTGGTGGTTTAGCCGGATTGGTTATAGGTCATGTGTTAACTTGCGTACAACATCCTAATGCAGACCGTCTTCGTGTTACAACCGTTGATGTTGGCGGACCAGATATTTTACAAATTGTTTGTGGTGCTCCAAACGTAGCTCAGGGCCAAAAGGTTGTGGTTGCTACTGTTGGCACTACCGTTTACCCAAATGAAGGGGAGCCTTTTAAAATCAACAAATCAAAAATAAGAGGAGAAGTATCCGAAGGGATGATCTGTGCAGAAGATGAGATTGGTTTGGGCGTTTCTCATGACGGAATACTTGTTTTGCCAGCCGATACTGCAATTGGTATTTCTGCTAAAGAATATTTTAAGCTGGAAGATGATTATCTTTTTGAAATAGGTTTAACACCTAACAGGGCAGATGCTGCTTCGCACTTAGGTGTAGCAAGAGATTTAGCTGCTTATTTGCGTAAAAGTATTCAGATGCCTGACGTTTCTGGCTTTAAAACGAATAATGAAAACCTTAAAATTGAAGTTAAGGTTGAAGATACGAATGCTTGTCCGCGTTATAGCAGTGTTACCATAAGTGGAGTTACTGTCAAAGCTTCTCCAGATTGGCTTCAGGATAAATTAAAAGTAATAGGTATCAGACCCATCAATAACATTGTAGATATAACCAATTATGTTTTACATGATCTGGGTTTACCACTTCATGCTTTTGATGCTGATCAGATAAAAGGTGCTAAAGTTTTTGTTAAGAAATGTGCTGAAGGAACACCTTTTGTAACGCTTGATGGGGTTGAGCGTAAGCTTTCTGCTGAAGATTTGATGATCTGTAATGCAGAAGAACCTATGTGTATTGCAGGGGTTTTTGGAGGCAAAACCTCGGGAATAACTGATGCCACTAAAAATGTATTCCTGGAAAGTGCCTATTTCGACTCTGTTTCTGTGCGTAAAACGTCTAAACGCCATGGTTTAAAAACAGATGCTTCGTTCAGGTATGAGCGTGGTGCTGATCCAGAAATAACAACTTTTGCTTTAAAACGTACAGCGCTATTAATTCAGGAATTGGCAGGCGGTGAAATCGCTTCGTCGGTTTCAGATGTTTACGCTAATCCTATAAAGCCTTTTGATGTTGAAGTTAGCTATCAGAACATCAATAAATTAATTGGAGCTAATATTCCCGATGCAGAAATTAAAGATATAATTACTGCATTAGGCATTGAAGTGGCCAAAGAAACCACCGAAGGTTTGGAGCTTAAAGTGCCAAGCTTTAAAGTTGATGTAACCCGCGAATGCGATGTTACTGAAGAGGTTTTAAGGATTTATGGCTATAATAATATTGAGATTCCTAGTAAAATAAATGCATCACTATCTTATGGCACTAAGCCAGATAAAGAGCAAACACAGCATGTTATTGCTGATATGTTAACTGCTAACGGCTTTTTAGAGATCTGGTGTAATTCATTAACAAAGGGAGCTTATTCAAAAGTGCCTGAAGAAGCAGTACAGATCTTAAATCCATTAAGTTCAGATTTAAATGTAATGCGCCAGGAATTGCTGTTGCCTGCCCTGGAGAGTGTTGCTTATAATTTAAACAGGAAAACTGCTGATATTAAATTTTATGAATTTGGTAAAACCTACCATTTGATAAATGAGAAATATGTAGAGCGCCCAAGGTTATTAATTGTGTTGTCAGGTTCTAATCAATCTGAGCAATGGAACCATAAAGCCTCGCCGGTAAGTTTTTATAATTTAAAAGCTGCAGTTGATGCCGTTATTGGTCGCCTTGGCATAACAAACTATCAAACTGAAGAAGTTAAAAATGAAAGCTTTGCTTTTGGTTTAAAATACTTTAGAGGTGATAAAGCAATTGTAACTTTTGGAGCTGCAACAGCTGCTGATAAAAAGAAAGCTGATATTGATAAAGATGTTTATTATGCAGATTTTGATTGGGCACAGCTTTTAGATATTATAAAGAAAAATAAAATTATAAATAAAGAAGTTCCTAAGTATCCATTAGTAAGAAGAGACTTATCTATGCTGGTAGATACTAATGTGACTTTTGATGATTTAAAGACCATAGCATTCAAAACAGAGCGGAAATTGATTAAGAATGTACAGGTGTTTGATGTGTACGTTGGAGATAAACTACCTGCAGGAAAGAAATCATATGCACTTAATTTTACCCTTCAGGATGAAGAGCAAACATTAACGGATAAGCAGATTGATTCCGTTATGCAAAAGATTATATCTAACTTAGCGCAAACAGCGAAAGCAGAAATCAGAAAATAAGTAAGTGTTTTCTGAAAAAATAATATTTTAAATAAAAAACAACTTTAGTAGAATGTCTTCTGTAGCAGATCAGTTAAATTCAGTATTGCAAAAAACAACTCGTTTAATAGAGCTTTGTAATGCTTTGCAGGAAGAAAATGATTTATTAAAGCTTGAGAACCAGTCAGTAAAAGTTGCCCTTGATACATCAAAAAACAAGAACACTGAGCTTGAGGAAAAGCTTAGAGTTTTGAAGCTTGCGAAAAGTATTGAAGGAACAAGTGAAAAGACACTTGATATAAAGCAAAAAATTAACGATTTTGTGCGTGAAATAGATAAGTGTGTTGTATTACTTAAGAAATAAGGAATACTTGAAAAAGTGAAACAAAGCTAAAAAATGGGAGAAATCTCTATAAAAATAACTATTTCCGATCGTATTTACCCCTTAAAGGTCAATACAGAAGAGGAAGAAATTGTAAGGCGAGCAGCCAAGATTATTAACGAGCGCATAAAAGATTATCAGGAAAATTATGCCGTTCGCGATAAACAGGATTTGCTTTCTATGGCAGTACTGCACTATGCAACGGCAGTGTTGAGAGTAGAAAACAAAGTCCAGGATCAAGATACTGCTGTTGCCGAGAAGGTGGAAGAATTGGATAGTTTATTAAATGATTTTTTTTCGAAATAAGATCGTTCTTTATATTAGTTAAGACAACAAAGATATTAGCCGCAGCTAGGTTTTTGAGTTTCATTATTTTTAAAACTTAACACTTCAATATTTATAGGATTAAGAAGGTGTATTTCATTTGCATTTATGTACCTGAAAATGACTTAAATCCTAATTATAATTAGTTGAGGTTTTTAAAACTTTGGGGCTCAATAAAGTTAGTTGCGGTTTTTTTTTAAACGAATTTTTAACAGTGATGCAGCGTGTATGAGCTGATTTATATAGAAAAATAGAATGGAAATATTAGGATACGTACTTGCCGGATTAGTAATCGGCATTTTAATAGGCAGATATCTGCTGCGTAGCCTGCTTAAGAAGCAGGAAATTGCAGTTCAGAGCAAGGTAAAGAAGATACTTAAGGATGCGGAAAGTAACGCTGAGATCTTAAAGAAAGACAGATTGCTAGAGGCAAAAGAGAAATTCCTCCAAATGAAATCTGAGCACGAGCAAGAAGTAAATTCCAAAAATAACCAGATCAATCAACGAGAGAATACTTTAAAACAAAAAGAACAGTCTTTAAACCAGAAGCTTGAAAACGCTACCCGCAAAGATCAAGAACTTGATAATCATAAAAAGAACCTTGAAAAGCAAACTGAAATTGCATTAAAGAAACAAGAAGAAGTTGAATTGTTGAAAAACCAACATGTAAAGCAATTGGAAACTATTGCAGGTTTAAGTGCTGATGAAGCAAAAAGCCAGTTGGTTGAAACAATGAAACAGGAGGCACGCACACAAGCAATGATCCAGGTTAAGGATATTGTTGATGAAGCTAAGCTTACTGCAACAAAAGAAGCAAAGAAAGTTGTTATACAAACCATACAGCGTACTGCAGTTGAGGCTGCTATTGAGAATACGGTTTCAGTTTTTCATATCGAAAGTGACGAAATTAAAGGACGTGTTATTGGGCGAGAGGGTCGTAATATCCGCGCTTTAGAAGCTGCAACAGGTATTGAGATTATTGTAGATGATACTCCTGAAGCAATTATCTTATCAGGATTTGATCCGGTAAGAAGAGAGATAGCGCGTTTGGCTTTACACCGTTTGGTAACTGATGGTAGAATTCATCCGGCCCGTATTGAAGAGGTTGTTGCTAAAACCAAGAAGCAGATTGAGGATGAAATTGTAGAGATAGGAGAGCGTACTGTAATTGATTTGGGTATCCACGGGTTACATCCTGAATTGATCAGAATGGTTGGTCGTATGCGTTACCGTTCATCTTACGGACAAAATTTATTACATCACTCACGTGAGGTTGCTAACTTCTGTGCTACTATGGCGGCAGAACTTGGTTTAAATGCAAAAATGGCAAAACGTGCAGGTCTGTTACATGATATAGGTAAGGTGCCAGATGATAATCCAGAATTACCTCACGCTATTTTAGGTATGCAACTGGCTGAGAAGTATAAGGAACATCCTGAAATTTGTAATGCTATTGGAGCTCACCATGACGAGATAGAAATGACTTCAATGATATCTCCTATTGTACAGGCTTGTGATGCCATATCAGGTGCACGTCCGGGTGCTAGACGTGAGGTAGTTGAAAGCTATATTAAACGATTAAAAGAGTTGGAAGAGCTTGCGCTTTCTTATCCGGGTGTAGAGAAAACATTTGCGATACAGGCAGGTAGAGAGCTTAGGGTTGTGGTTGAAAGTGAAAGGGTAACTGATCAGCAGGCAGAACTATTGGCAGCTGACATCTCGAACCGCATTCAAACAGAGATGACTTATCCAGGTCAGATTAAAGTAACTGTAATAAGAGAGACCAGATCTGTTTCTTTTGCGAAATAGCATAAGCGAACCTGCAATTATTACTGCAGGCTATTAATATTTTATAAAAGCGACGGTTTATTCTGTCGCTTTTTTTATTTTTACTCAGTAAACTTATAACGATATGAAAACGGAGCAAAGAAGTGAGGTAGATGTCCTTTTTGATAAATATGCCGAAAGCCATCAAAACCCTTCAAATGAAATTATTCACTGGATTTGTGTTCCTCTAATTGTGTTTAGTTTATTAGGTTTGGTTTGGGCCATTCCTTTTCCGCATATCGGATTTTTGGGAAGGTACAATGGATACCTGAACTGGGCTTCGTTCTTAATCGCCTTTTCTGTTTATTACTATTTAAAGCTTTCTCCTGTATTGTCGTACCTGATGCTGTTGCTCATTTTTGGAATGAGTATGATCATTGTTCAGCTAGAGAAATGGGAGGCCAGTGGTGGACCAGCATTGTGGCTGGTGTGTTTGGTGATTTTTGTAATTGCATGGATAGGGCAGTTTATAGGGCACAAGATTGAAGGAAAGAAGCCTTCGTTTTTAGATGATGTTAAGTTTCTATTAATCGGACCGATTTGGTTATTGCACTTTATTTGCAAAAAAGTAGGGCTAAGATACTGAGCCTAATGCTACTTAACATAGGGTTAACACTCTGGTAAACGAATGGTAATTTACACCTAACATATACCTAACATTGTGGTAATAGCTTTGCTGGAAATTAATATACGGCAAATTGAAATCACAACTAAATCTTAAAAAGGCAATAATTACGGCCTTATTTGTAATTATCGGCACAGCAGTATTTGCACAAACGGGCAAAATTTCAGGAAAGGTATCTGATAAGAAAACCGGTGAAACACTTATTGGTGTTACGGTTAAGATAAAAAATACCCCCAAAGGTATGGCTACAGATGTTGATGGTAAATATTCATTAACAGGATTGGCTACTGGAAAATACACTTTAATATTTCAATATGTTGGTTACAATGGAAAAGAGATCAGTGATGTTGAAGTAACCTCTGGAAAAAATACAATATTCGATATAATCCTTGATGAAGCAGGCGGTCAAAACCTGAATGAAGTAGTTATTCAGGGGAGTTTTAAAAAGGAAAGTGTAAATGCACTTTATGCTCAGCAAAAGAATAGCGCGGTAATCTCTGATGGTATTTCATCAGAATTAATTAAACGCTCTCCAGATAAAAATACTTCGGATGTTCTAAAAAGGGTAAGTGGAGCTACAATTCAGGATAATAAATTTGTTGTTATCCGTGGTTTAAGTGATAGGTATAACACTGCGATGCTTGATGGAGCTTCATTGCCAAGTACTGAACCAAATAGAAAGGCTTTTTCGTTTGATATTGTGCCTTCGAACTTGGTAGATAATCTAATTATTAGTAAAACAGCCACACCAGATCTTCCAGGAGATTTTACCGGTGGAGCTGTTCAGATTACTACTAAAGATATACCTGATCAGAATTATATTACATTAAGTGGTGGGGTTGGCTATAATACAGCATCGACTTTTAAAGACTTCTTTAGTGGCCCTCGAAATGCAACCGATTATTTTGGTTTTGATGATGGTAAAAGAAAGCTACAATCAAGTTTTCCTTCTACAAATAGACTAGCAGCAGGCCTTACTTATGAGCAAAATATCAAAGCGATAAGAACGCTTCCTCAAGACTGGTCGATCTATAACATGACCGCATTGCCAACTCAAAACTATCAGTTTACTTTAGGTCGGGTTAAGGATTTAAAGGATAATAGGAAATTCGGAGCTATAGTTTCATTAACTTATCGTAATGCACAAAGCATAACTAGAGACGCTGTACGTGATTTTTATGAGTATAATTATTTGGATAATTCTTATAAATTCTCTACAAACGTAGGTGCCCTTGCTAATTTTGCATACACTTATGGTAAGAGTAAAATTACCTTCAAAAATATTTATAATAGAATATTTGACGACCAATATACTAGTAGAACTGGAACCAATGGAAGTTCTGGAACAGATAACAAATTTTTTGCTTTTGACCTAATTCAGAAATCTTTATTCAAATCAACACTAGAAGGTAATCATCAGCTAGGGGCAAGAAATGCAAAGATTAATTGGTCAGTAGGCTTCAGTAACGTATTAAATGATCAACCAGATCAACGTAAGATCAATTATTCTAAAAATATTTCTGATCTGGATAAACCTGAAATTGCTTACACAGCTAACGTTTTAAATATTGGTAAAGAAAACACAAGATTGTTCTCTACCCTAAAAGAGAATGGATACACTGGTTCAGTAAATTATTCTTTACCCGTTAATTTATTTAAAGAGACATCGACACTTAAAGTTGGACTAGCTTCATCTTACCGTGATCGTAATTTTGATGTTCGCTTCCTTGGATTACAGTTAGGGTTCAATAACGAAAATGTTGAGGCCATAAGAGCAAGACCACTAAAAACATTATTTGGCAAGGATTTAATTGAGAGTGGTGCTTATACGCTAAGTGAAATTCCAAACTCTGGAGATATCTATACAGCTAATTCACTTACGAATGCAGGCTATGCTATGTTAGATAATAAATTTGGCGAGAAGGCAAGATTAGTTTGGGGAGTAAGAACGGAAATGTTCAATGTAAACTTAAAAACACTTGACCCAAGTAATAAACCAGTTAAACAGGATTATTTTGACGTTTTACCTTCATTGAATTTTACTTATAGCCTAACGGAAAAAATAAATTTAAGGGCATCATATTACCGTACATTGGCACGTCCTGAATTTAGAGAACTTGCCCCATTTCAATATTATGATTATGAACAACTTGCCTTTCAGCAAGGAAATCCAAATCTGAAGCGTGCTCAGGTTAATAATGCAGATATTCGTTTTGAACTATATCCTTCGGCAGGTCAGATTATTTCTGTATCCGCATTTTATAAGCAATTTAATAATGCCATTGAATCTCTAAATGAGGATTACAATTCTACAAGAACAATTACTTATTTCAATTCTGATAAGGCGGATGTTTATGGGTTAGAGTTTGAAGTTAGAAAGTCTCTTGATTTTATAGCAGAGAATGAATTTATGAAAAATACTACTGCCTATGCCAATTTAGCTTTGATTAAATCTAAAGTAACAAATCCGGAAAATACAGGGGTAGTTTATTTAGAAAAAAGTCGCCAAATGGTAGGACAGGCTCCTTATACTATAAATGCTGGCTTGCAACATGCTTTTCTTAATAATAAAATGAACTTCAATATTTTGTATAACAAGGTAGGCCGTAGAATTATAGCAGCTGGGGGCTCTAGATTCCCTAGCATCTGGGAAGCACCAAGAAATGTTTTAGATCTACAATTAGGAATGAAGGTATTTAAAAATAAGGGTGAATTTAAAATCAATGCCGGAGATATCCTAAACAACAATAATATTTTATACTACGATAATAACATGAACAAGAAGTATGAAATGAATGGAGAGGATGAAACAATCAATAGATATAAATTGGGTAGCAATTACTCCTTGTCTTTCTCTTACACGCTTTAATGTTAAATCATTGTTAATTGACTTTAATAATGCTTAATGTTTATTTAAACATATAGTAATATACAGGTAAATCACGCTTAATATCTTTGAAACAACAAATTAAAAATAAAGAAATGAAAAAACAGTTATTAATATCAGCTTTAAGTGTGCTTGTTTTTTTTGCAAGCTGCTCAAAGAATGATTCAGATGAAGGAATCATAAATCCTCCAACTACAGAAGGAGTTGTTACCGTAACAGGAGATGTTGCTACAAGCACTACATGGACTGCTGATAAAATATATCTTTTAAAAGGCAATGTTTATGTAACTGGAAATGCTACTCTTACTATTCAGCCAGGGACAATCATTAAAGGTGATAAAGCTTCTAAAGGTTCATTAGTTATTACACGTGGTTCTAAAATCGAGGCTGTAGGTACAGTTGACAAGCCGATTGTATTTACTTCAAATCAACCTGCTGGTGGTCGTGCTCAAGGTGATTGGGGTGGATTAGTTTTATTAGGAAAAGCAAAAAACAATATCGGTACAGGTGTTAAAATAGAAGGTATTGCTGATGCTACTGATAAGGCACTACACGGAGGTACTGATGATGCTGATAATTCAGGAACTCTGAAATATATTCGTATTGAATATGCTGGTATTGCCTTAGGTCCTGATAATGAAATCAACGGTCTTACTTTTGGAAGCGTTGGTTCAGGTACTACTATTGATTATGTTCAGGTTTATCGTTCAGGAGATGATGCTTTTGAATGGTTCGGTGGAACAGTAAATGCAAAACACTTACTTTCAGTTGGAACATGGGATGATGATTTTGATACTGATAATGGCTATTCTGGAAAGGTTCAATTTGCTTTAGCACAACGTGTGGCTACAATTGCTGACTTCTCTGGCTCAAATGGTTTTGAATCTGATAATGATGGAAATGGATCAAATAATGTTCCTCAAACATCTGCTATTTTTTCTAACGTAACTATATTAGGTCCTGTTGACGTAGCTGGTGCTGGAAATATAAATGCTAACTATCAACATGCTGCTCAAATTCGTCGTAACTCATCAATAAGCATCTTTAATTCAGTATTAGCTGGATATACAGAGGGTGTTTATTATGATGATACGAAGGTTACTACAGCTGGTGCTACTTATGCTAACTTTGTGGCAGGTAAATCTGTATTTGCTAACAATCTAGTATTAGGAAGTAATAGTAAATCAAATCAAATTAAAGGTGCTGCTGGTATATTGGCTGCATTAACTACTTCTTTGACTTCAAATAATACTTTTACTCCTGATGCTTATGCTTCATCAGTTATTACTGATCCTTACAAGTTTTCACCTGATTTAGTTGCTGCAGCTAAACAAGGTACTCCTAACTTTACTGTAGTTGCAGGTTCTGCCGCTGCTAACGGAGCTTTGTACACAAATGTAAAAGTTGCTGATGCTTTTTTCGAGAAAGTTGCTTATAGAGGTGCTTTTGGTACAACTGATTGGACTGCTGGTTGGGCTAATTATAATCCTCAGGTATTACCTTATACAACTCCTGGAGCTGTAAAATAATATTCAAATCATAACATTTTTGATAGGTCTTTTTGCACATCGCAAAAAGGCCTTTTTATTTAACATAAACTTAACCTGAATTCTGTAGCGGTAATAGATGGCTGAGCGTATAGTTGTAAACAATAAGATTATGAGAAAAATAACTATTCAACTGTTGATGGTAATGACAACCATTTTGATCGGTGTTTCCTGCACGAAAGACAAAGGAAAAATTATTAAGGATGAAATAGATGAAAAAAATCTAACACCTTGTCCCGAAAAAGCAAGTTGTCAATATCTATTTACTGAAGATGCAGATTTAAATGAAGCTGGTTCAGGATTAATAACCGGCCCTTATCGACTATTTTGGGCAGATATACAGACCCCAGGTGTTAGAACAACGCTCTACATAAAGGCGCCAATGGAAGGAAAAACTTTTTCATTTAACAAGCAAGCTATTTTAGATGGAAAAGTAAAGTTAATCAGGAGTTGTGCAGCTTGCCTGATGACACCGTTTAGGCTAATAGAAGATGGATATGTTAAAGGAATTAATTTAAGACCTGATAAACAAGCAGACCAAACAAGGTGGTTATTAGAGGCAGAGATTATTTTGGAAGCAATCGGACAGCCAGCAAAGCGAGATACTTTACATGTAAAGCAATATTTTGACCCAAATTTTGTTTTTAATTAGGCTTTAGTGTTTCGGCTCATAAGCATAAACTACTTGATAGGGGATCTTTTTTAGTTCGGCAGACATTTTCCCAATACCAAGATCCTCTTTCTGTGGTGTTGGTTCACAAATAGAATAGGTCTTGCCTTTATAAACTATAGGGTCGCCGCCTACAGGTGTGTCAAACTGAACTGCCATAGTGATATGGGTAGGGTACAGCAGAGCAATCATTGGAACATTATAGATCTCCTTTACCAGATAAAAAAACAAGGCTGCTCTATCATCGCAGTCACTATATTTAGAGAAGAGCGTCTCTTCCGGAGAGAGTCGCTTTTCTTTTCCAAAATTCTCTTCATCATTTTCATATAAGAATGCATATCTGGTAAAACGCATCAGGTAATCAATCCCTTTTTTTTGTTTCATTCCACTCACATTTTTTTTAAGGAGGGGAATTAAGGAACCATAAGTTTCTTTGCTAAGGGGGATATTAAAATACGATTCAAAGTCAACCACCGGGTAGTTGGCAAAAATAATTTCTACATCAGGATTTAGCTTAATGTTGAAATGATAGGTTTTATGTTTATAGCTGAACTGAATCTGTTTTTCATAATAGTCTTCAGGCTTAAAATCAGGCATTCTGGTTACTTTGTAAGAAAAGGCCTCTTTAGCTTCAGGGATGCTGATCATATCGTGAGGAGGTACCTTATTTAAATCTGCATATGCATAATCATGATGGTTTAAGCACATGTATTTTTTGTTTTTGAACATGACGAAAGGTATATCAGAAATATCCTCATCATTAAAAACATAGAATATGATCCGGTTATCTGCAATGGTAAGTCTGGCGTCGTATCCCGATTTACCTAAAAGAAACCATTTGTAAAAAGTATAGCGCTCATAGTTATCTTTTTTAGGGCTAATCTGCTGAGCTGTTTTTCTGATTAGTTGATAATAAAGCCAATCGTTTAGCTGGTGTTTCCCCTTGTAATCAGTAAGCGTTTTTATTATTGATGAGTACTTGCCGGCATTTACTTTGTTGTAGCTCGATTTAATGTATTGTTCTGAAAGGTCTGTGGGGGCATTTACAATTATAGATGAATCGACTTCAAGGTTGAAGGTGTCATTGTAAAACTCAAAACTAATATTGTAGCTATTATTCTGACTGTACGCAAGTTGCGTAACCAGTAGTAAAATTAGTGTACCGAATATTTTTAGCAAACGGCCCATGACTCTGTGGATTAATTAATATTATGGTAACATTAAATATACACAGAATTAACAGTAGTTGCATATTAAGTTTTCGGCTTTAAAAAATTATATAGTAATCAATAGTTAACAAGCACTTAACATCACGCCAGTACTTTTGTGGCATAAATATTTGGTTAGTATTTATATACGTTTAGGTTTAGTTGATACAAAAAGCCCCGATGGATGTCAGGGCTTTTGTTATTAAAAATTCTTACCAATCTTCTCTAGCATTTCAGGTGGGATATTTTGCATATCCACTACTAAAAAGCCATCAAGACAATCAGAAAATTTAGGATCAATATTGAAACAAATGATTTTGGCATTAAGATTCATATACTGCCTAAGTAATACAGGTATCTTAATGTGAGAGTTCTCAATGTCAGATATTAAGCTGTCAAGGTCTTTTAAGGAATCACTGCTTTCAATTAACAGATCCTTATCAATCGCAGAAAGATCTGCTTTAAATTTATTTTTAGGCTTTACATAATGCGCCAGCTCATAATCAAAGTGGTTCTTTGTAATATAGTCTACAATTAAAGACTTGGAGAACTTTGAGAAATTATTGCTGATACTTACCGGGCCAAACATGTAGCGATAGTGAGGATTATCCAGAAGGTATTTTAAAATACCTTTCCATAACAAGAAAAGAGGAAGTGGTTTCTGCTGATATTCTTTTCGGATCCACGATCTGCCCAATTCAATTCCACGTCTTAAGATCGGATAAAAAGGCTCTTTGATTTTGAAGAGTTCTGATAGATAGAACCCACGTCTGCCCATGGTATTTAAAATCTCATCTCCCTTACCGATACGATAAGCACCTACGATATTTTGCAGGTCTTTATCCCAGATGAAAAGATGGTTGTAATAAATATCGTAGTTGTCGAGATCAATCTTTTTATTTGTTCCTTCTCCAACTTCTCTAAAGGTTATTTCCCTTAAACGGCCAATTTCCCTTAAAATATTTGGAATGGCTACCGTAGGGGCAATATATACTTCGTAGTTCTTTTCTTGCCATACCCTGAAGTTTTCGAGCTGATCAACTTCTTCTACAATTTTATTCCTATCCGTTTCAACAATAACTTCTTCTGGCTTTTTCTTTATTTTAAACAGATTGATTGGGTTGAACAATTTCTTTTCTTGTTCTAAACCGGTTCCAAGGGCATAGGTACGTGCCCTAAGAAAATCAAGTAGTTTATTGGTGTTATTTCTGTAAGAAACATCTTCTATATTAATAGGCTTACCAATTCTTACTTTTATTTTTAAACCTTGTTTGTTTAAAAATTCTGAAGGTAATTTAGCTGTTCTTAACGTAGGATGGATAAAGCTAAGGATATTGAATAAAACCCCGTTGTTGCCATGGAAATAGATTGGTACTACAGGTAATTTAGCCCTGGCAATTAATTTACCTACTACCGGGTGCCATATCCTATCTGTAATTTCCTGCTTATCTAAACTAAAGGTTGAAACCTCACCTGCGGGAAATATTCCTATTGGTGTACCGCTTTGAAGGAGGTCGAAAGTAGCTTTTAAGCCACTTATGCTTGAGGTGTGCTGAACGTTTTCAAAAGGATTTACTGCTACAAAGAACTCACTTAGATTGGGAATCTTTTTAAGTATAAAATTAACCATCACCTTTGCCTCGGGCCTTACGGTACAAAGTAATTTTACAAGTGCAAGACCTTCGACACCGCCATATGGGTGATTTGCTATTGCAATAAAACCTCCGGTTTTGGGTATGTTTTTAAGGTCGTCTTCATCAAAATCGATACTAACGCCTATGGTTTCTAAAATCTTATCGACAAATTCTAAACCACTAAAATGCTCATTCTGCGAAAAAACTTTGTTGATGTCATTAAGTTTCATCATCTCCATGAGTAAAGCAGCAAGTCCGGGTACGCCCAGTTTATCTATTTTAGTAGCTTTTGCAAACTCTTGGGTAGTTATGATCTTCATTTAAATTCCAGTTTGTGAAACATTATCCAACCTCAAAAGTAAGATTTATATTTTTAATCGTTGGCGACATACTAAAATATAATACTAATCCTATTATGGTTGTTATTTATAATATTCTGCTATAGATTAGGCAATGAGAAAATGGTTGAATGCTTATTTTGATTTTAGTAAACAGGAATTTAATGGTCTTTTAGTTCTAATAGTGCTTATAGTATTAATTAGTGCTACTCCTTATTTATACAGCTTTGTGACGCCAGAACCGGATAATTCAGTAGCCGAACAATTAGCCATTAAAAGGTTAGTGCTACCGGTTAATAAGTCTTCCGTTTTTAACAGTAGAAAATTAAAGTACAATGTTAAAAAAGAACATCATTATTCTTTGTTCGTGTTTGATCCGAATACTATAAATGTTGATGATTGGCAAAGACTGGGCCTGTCTTTTAAGCAATCTGCAGCTATTTTAAAATATTTAGAGAAAGGAGGGAAGTTTAGAAATGTAGAAGATCTGAAGAAAATGTATACGATTACTGAGAAAATGTACGAAAGGTTATCTCCTTATGTACGAATTGAGGATAAGTATGCTGGAAATACTAAAGTGCCGGAGAAGAGTTTTAAGAATAATGTCAACAGCCCAGTTTCCAGAGCGCGCAAAATAATAGAAATGAATGGGGCAGATAGTGCAGCCCTTATTGAGATAAAAGGAATTGGGCCGGCTTTTGCCAGGAGGATAATAAAATACAGGGAACGTATTGGAGGCTTTTATAAAAAGGAGCAGCTGCTTGAAGTATTTGGACTGGACTCAGTAAAATATGAGGAGATCAGGAATCAGGTTTCTGTGGATGATCAAAAATTGAAAAGAATTAACGTTAATGCTACAAGGTTAGAGGATTTTAAAGGACATCCATATATAAGGTATAAACAGGTAAATGCTATTATTGAATATAGAAAACAACACGGAAATTATAGTAATATTGCTGACTTAAATAAGGTTGCTATTTTAGACCCGGAAACGGTTGAGCGTTTGGCGCCTTACCTTACTTTTTAGTCATGATAGAATCAAGAATAAAACAAACTGTACGCGATGTACAAGACTTTCCAAAACCAGGAATCATTTTTAAAGATATAACTCCGATACTAAAGGATCCGGGCTTGTGCATGGATATTACAGCCGCGTTGGCTAAACAACTTTCGAATGTGGCCATTGATGTGGTTGCAGGTATAGAGAGCCGGGGCTTTTTGTTTGGCCCATCTTTGGCTCAGCTGTTAAATGTGCCTTTTATCCCTATTAGAAAGGCAGGGAAGTTGCCTTACAAAACGATGCAGGAATCATATGATCTGGAATATGGCAGTGCAACCATAGAGTGTCATCAGGATGCATTGCTTAAAGGACAAAGGGTTTTAATTCATGATGATCTACTGGCCACGGGGGGAACGGTTGTAGCGGCATCAAAACTTGTGATGCAAATGGAAGCAACGGTAGCCGCTTATTCTTTTATTATATCGTTGGATTTTTTAAATGGCAGGAAGAGATTGACCCCTTATGGAAGTGAGGTTTTTTCTTTAGCCTCTTACTAGTTCTCTTAAACGATTAAATTGCTGGCTTGATATAAACATAAGATCAGTAGAGAAATTGCAATTAATTTTAAAATTAGAATAGAAAAGCGAGGGGTAAGACTAGGCATAATTTTGCAGCTTTTTTTTGTATGCTGAAATGAGAGGTATTTTTTTTAAACTTGTTGCAAAATTAGCAGTGCTTTTAATTGAAATCAACTGAGTAAATACGCAGGTTTTAATGAAAGGATTTCTCAAAATTGATATAAAATGAAATCAAAAGGGAATTTTGGAGACTATTCAAGGAACTTTATTACAGATGTTCCTGCCGACTTAGAGAGCGAACAAGCATTGTTCTTTGAACAAACTATCCCCAGGTTTGCTGAAGAAGCCATTTATATCTATTCATTTAAAGAGAACAGAATGATTTTTGCCAGCGGATGGGAAGAGGTGGTTGGTTATAAAGATGATGAAATAAATATGCTGGCAATAGTAAATATGTCGGCCCCTGAATTTGCTCCCTTCTCACATGACCTTAATGATAAGGCCCTCAAATTTATTCATAACAAGTCAAAAGACCTGGAGAAGTATAGCTTTACTATAGAGCTTAAAAAGATACATAAAAACGGTCAGGAAGTTCCTATCTCTGCAAGGGTAGGTGTTTTTAGTTCTGAGAATGGTAAAATCGAATCTATTATCGGTCGTTTTCAAATTAACAGGAGTCTTATTTTTGGAAAAATAATGAGATATGCGGCTTATGGCCCTGATAAGGAAAAATTTGAAGAGGAATTAAACAAGATATTGTTTTACCATCTGGCTATATCCAATAAAGAGAAGGAGGCACTTTCGCTTGTGGCAAAAGGCTATTCCTTCAAAGAAATTGCCCATGAATTGGGTGTTTCGCACTCAGCAATTGAAAAAAGGATAATTCCACTGTACAAGCGCTTTGATGTTAAAAGTTTAACACACCTGGTAAGCTTTGCGTATGACAATAACATACTTCCTTAATTAAACTGCATCGAGGTTTACGGTTGTAATATTTGATTTCTCTACACCTATATTTTCTAATAATGTTTCCCAGCGTTCTTCAGCGTGCCTGTCTGGGTCATCATTACCCATAACCCAGATAATACTTTTTTCTTTGATAGCTTTTTTATTTAATTCGCCACAGTTTAAATTATTAAGTATCGTGTAGAATTGTTTTGCGCTTAAAATATCGTCTTGTACATTTCCGCCAGGATTAATATCGTCAATAACTAATAAAGAAGAGTTTCTCCACGACCAAGCCCCAGGCTTTGTAATCGGCGGGTTATCTTCATTCTCGAAAAATAAACAGAGTAGTTTTACGGCAGTAATGTAGCTGCAACTGTTATTTTTAATAGATGACTCCGTTGCAATTCCGACTGATAGCATTGTTTTGCCACTGCCTCTGGAGCCAAATAGCAACATATGTTTTCCTGGTTCATTGTGCTTGAGGAAGTCTAAAATCAATGCTTTGTTGTCTTCTTTTATTCGTTGGTTCCATTGACTTAGTCGTAACTGAAAAGGATAATCGGCATTTTGGATAAACATTTTTGTGGTGTACCAATAGTAGAAGGGGTAAATAACCAATAATACTAACACAATAAGACCAATTAACATACCTTTGTGAAACTCACAGATGAGACTTGCAGCAAGTGCACCCATTCCAAAATAAACCAGATCTGTTAAAGTATCGAACGCAACATTTGTCCATGCTGGCTGAAATGTGTATTTGCCTGTTCCAAGAGCCTTACGTATTGATTCTGTTTTAAACAATAACGGCCATAGGAAATTAAAAAGTTCAAACAAAATCCAGCCAGCCCAAACACCAAATGCCGCCCACAATTCAGGCTGAGACATATTTGTCTTTGCTTTAAGTACATTATAAAGCAGTATTGTTGGAATAAAACCTAAAGAAAAGTGACCAAACTGGTTTGCCAGCCAGGAGTAAGTAAGCGTTACTCCTCTGTAAGAATCTTTGCCTATAAGGTCGTTCTTTAATTGAGCGACAAGAGCTTTTACGGTAATGGACTTCATGAGATGCTTTATTTAGATAGTTCTAAGGGGGTAAAGCTAAAAAAAAATAAAAAAAGTTTTTAGCGTATTTGACTTACTTAAAATAAGGAGGTAAGGTTAATGAACTAAATACCATTTCGTTCTATTATTCTGCAAATTTAAACTTGTGTTTCTGTTGTTTTATTTGTTTATAATTGTCGGGATTCAATCGATAAAATTATGTTAGAAACAATGGATAATTCTGTAGGCTATAACTTTAGCATCTCAGAAAATCAGGAAATGATAAGAAAGGTGGTACATGATTTTGCGGAGAAGAATATTCGTCCAAATGTAATGGAGTGGGATGAAGTGCAGCATTTTCCGATAGATGTTTTTAAAAAACTTGGCGAATTAGGTTTGATGGGAGTTCTTGTTCCTGAGGTTTATGGTGGATCTGGTTTGGGCTATCAGGAATATGTAGATGTGATTGTAGGGGTATCTAAAGTTTGCGGTTCAATAGGTCTTTCTTTAGCGGCTCATAATTCTTTATGTACTGGTCATATCCTGGCTTTTGCTAATGAGGAACAAAAAATGAGATGGTTGCCTAAATTAGCAACAGCAGAATGGATAGGAGCATGGGGCTTAACCGAAGCAAATACAGGATCTGATGCTTTGGGGATGATGACAGTTGCTACACTGGATGGAGATGAATATGTTATTAATGGCTCTAAAAACTGGATTACTCATGGTAAGACCGGAGATATTGCAGTTGTTATGGCCAGAACAGGTGAAAAAGGAGATTCTAATGGGGTTTCGGCTTTTGTTGTTGAAAGAGGAACGCCAGGGTTTGCAGCAGGCAAGAAGGAGAATAAATTAGGTATGAGAGCATCGGAGACAACTGAAATGATATTTGACAATTGCCGTGTTCCAAAAGAAAATCTTTTAGGGAATATAGGCGGAGGCTTTAAGCAGGCAATGAAAGTTTTAGATGGTGGACGAATCTCTATTGCAGCGCTGGCACTAGGTATTGCAAAAGGTGCTTATGAGGCAGCTGTTGCTTATGCTAAACAACGACATCAATTCGGGCAACCCATAGCAAGTTTTCAGGGCATTAGCTTTAAGCTGGCAGACATGGCTACTGAGATTGAGGCTGCGGAGCTGTTGATTAGACAGGCTGCCGATTTAAAGAATCGTGGTTTACCTATGACCAAAGAATCTGCTATGGCTAAATATTTTGCTTCGGAAGTTGCTGTAAGAACGGCAACAGAGGCAGTGCAGATTTTTGGAGGCTATGGTTATAC